>WGMP01000035.1 GCA_016124975.1 Phycisphaera sp.
CCTCGAGACGGCGCAGGTCGTCCGCGGCAAGGTCGTCACGCAGATGGCGCCGATCGAGCTGCCGCACGCCTACGCAGGCCGCGTCCGCGGCGCAGAGTCGAGCAGCGTCTACCTCGGCTTCGGAACGGGCGCCGCGAAGGGCCTTGTCGCGGGCATGGTGATCGTGGGCGACGAGTCGTGGTGGATCTCGAGCGGCCCCGCAGCCGCGCGCGACGCTGGGCTTCCCGCGATGATCGCGCACCGCAGCGCCTTTGCGAACAGCCCGCTCGAGGGACTTTCCTGCGGCGCGATGGCGCTCGCAGGCAACGACGCGCCGCCCGCGCCACCAAACGATGGCGGCGTGGCAGGCGGCTCAGGCTGCCGCGAGTTCCGCATCGCGATCGAGACCGACACCGAGTTCACCATGACGGCGCAAGGCGGAAACGCCGTCGCCGCCGCGCAGTACGCGCTCCTCCTCATGGGCGCCGCAAGCCAGGTCTACGACCGCGATGTGAGCGTCAGGCTTCCCGTGAGCTACCTGCGGCTCTGGACCGGCGAAGACATCTGGACGGGCCCCGACATGTTCGAGCAGCTCTACCAGTACCGCGACCATTGGTCGGCGAACATGGGCGATGTCGGGCGCGATCTCGGCCACTTCTTCGCAGGCCGCGGCCTCGGCGGAGGCGTCGCGTGGCTCAGCGTCGCATGCTCGGGGCCTGACTGGTCCTACGGGCTCTCTTCGGGCCTCGGATACGGCTTCCCGTATCCGCTCGTCGACCACAGCCACTCGAACTGGGAGCCGATGGTCGTGAACCACGAGCTCGGCCACAACTTCGGCGCCCCGCACACGCACGATCACAGCCCGCAGGCAGACGGCTGCGGCACAAACGACTGCTCGCAGGCCTTCGGCGGCACGATCATGTCGTACTGCCACGGCTGCCCGGGCGGCATGTCGAACATCGTGCTGAACTTCCACCCGTTCTCGATCGCGTCGATGCAGGGTCATCTCGCGAATGTGCCGTGCGGCGAGGCGGGAGTGCGCGCAGTCGACGACGCGGCGACGACCATCACGGGAACGCCCGTCGAGGTCAAGCCGCTCCAGAACGATGCGTTCGTGAACTGCTCGGCGGTGACGCTGCAGTCGTTCACGGCGACTTCCGCAGCGGGCGGCTCGGTGTCGCTTGTCGCTGGGTCGGCCGCCGATCTCCGCTACACGCCGCCCGCCAGCTTCTCTGGAACCGACACCTTCTCGTACACGATCAAGGACGACAGCGCGGCGCTCTCGACCGCGACGGTCCATGTCACGGTCAACCCGATCATCCAGCGCGTCTTTGTTGCAGGCGCCGCCGCGGGCGCGCGCACCTCGTGGTACGCGCTCGCTGGCGACACGCAGATGCTCCCCGACTTCAGCGCAATGACTCCGTACGGAAGCGTGGTGCTCGGCTCGATCAACATTCCATCGACGGGCGGCAACTTCTCGTCGAGCGGACGCGCCGACAGCGTCGCAGCGGTCTTCGAGGGCTATCTCCTCGTGCCGAGCGCGGGCTCCTGGAAACTCTCGACCGAATCGGACGACGGATCGCGGCTCCTCATCGGGAACCAGGTCGTGGTCCTCAACGATGGCCTTCACGGGATGGTCGAGCGCTTCGGCGAAGTCGCCCTCGAGGCGGGTCTGCACCCGTTCCGCGTCGAGTTCTTCGAGAACTTCGGCGGCGCGGGGCTTGTGGTCCGCTGGGAGGGGCCTGGGACGGCGCGCGCCATCATCCCCGCGTCTGCCTACTCGCACGGCGGAACACTGATGGCGCTGGACCTCGACGGCAACGGCACGGTCGGCGCCCCCGACCTCGCGATCCTCCTCTCGGCCTGGGGCTCCGTGGCCGCGGGAACGCCCGCCGACTTCAACCGTGACGGCGCTGTGAACGCCGCGGACCTCTCGACGCTCCTCGCCAACTGGGGGCTATAACCAATCGGACGCACCCGCAATCGAGGCGGGAAACGAGCCGCTCCAAGCGCGGCCTCAAGACGAACCAAAGACTCCATCCGCGCGCCCCGCTGCACCCGCCCGAACAGGCGCTTGCAGCGGGGCGTGACTTTCGATACCCTGATCGACTCGACATTTCAAACCGTTCGAACTACCGAACCCCTGCGGCGCGCCAACTCGTCGCAGGGTCCGCAGGAGCGAAGGCCGCGTGCGCCCGACCTCTTGAGTTCGGTGGGAGGTCACCGGAACCATGGCTGCAAAGAAAGTCACAAAGCAGTTCAAGATCATGGCGCCGGGTGGCAAGGCCACCCCCGCCCCTCCAATCGGCCCCGTGCTCGGCGCCAACGGCGTCAACCCCGGCCAGTTCATCACGAAGTTCAACGACGCCACGCGCGCCCTCAACGGCCGTGTGGTTGGCTGCGTGATCACGGTCTACAGCGACCGAACCTTCGAGTTCGAGATCAAGAGCTCGCCCACCTCGGTGCTCATCGCCGCTGCGTGCAAGGTCGAGAAGGGTTCGGGCCGTCCGAACACCGAGAAGATCGGCAAGCTCACCAAGGCGCAGGTCAAGGCCATCGCCGAGGAGAAGCTGAAGGATCTCAACACCACCAACATCGAAGCCGCGATGCGAGTCGTCGCGGGTACTGCGCGCTCGATGGGCGTGACGGTGGAGGGCTAACCCATGCCAGTGCTTTCCAAGCGACGCAAGGCGAACATCGCCGCAACCACGAAGAACCCAATGAGCGCGGCCGAGGCCATCACGAAGCTCCGCTCGTTCAAGACCCCGAAGTTCGACCAGACGGTCAACGTCGTCATGCACCTCGGCATCGATCCGAAGCAGGCCGACCAGATCATCCGCGGCTCGATCTCGCTCCCCCACGGCATCGGCAAGTCGGCTCGCGTCGTCTGCTTCTGCCAGTCTGACAAGGTCGCAGCGGCGAAGGCCGCGGGCGCCGTCGAGGCGGGTGCCGAGGATCTCGTCGCCAAGATCGAGGGCGGCTGGATGGACTTCGACGTCGCGGTCGCGAGCCCCGACATGATGCGCGTGGTCTCGAAGCTCGGCAAGGTGCTCGGTCCGAAGGGCCTCATGCCCTCGCCGAAGGCCGGAACCGTGGCGCCCGATGTCATCGGCGCCGTACGCGAGTATTCGGCGGGCAAGCAGGAGTACCGAAACGACAACGGCGGCAACGTCCACGGCGTCATCGGCAAGCTCAGCTTCTCCGACCAGCAGCTCGTCGAGAACCTCGAGGCGTTCATCGCCAACATCCAGAAGATCAAGCCCGCCGCCGCGAAGGGCACCTATGTGAAGAAGTGCGTCGTGGCAGCGTGCATGAGCCCGGGCGTCCAGATCGCCCTCTGACGAACTCCGAAAGGACACATCATGAGCAAGCCAGTCAAGGACATGATTGCATCGGAGTACGGCCGTCGATTCGAGGGCGTGACCGGTGCCGTGGTCGTCGAGATCCGAGGTCTCGACGGAAAGGCCACGACCAACATGCGCGGAAAGCTCCGTGAAAAGGGCATCCGCGTCACCATCGTGAAGAACGCGCTCGCGCGTCGCAGCTTCCGCGGCAGCCCCCTCGGGTCGCTCGAGAAGGCGCTCAAGGGGCCGTCGGCGCTGCTGACGGGACCCGAGAGCGCGGTGCTCGTCGCCCGTGAGATCGTCAAGATGGCGGAGGCTGAGAAGAAGGTCGTTCTCAAGGGCGCCCTCTTCGACGGCGAGTACTACGACGGCGAGGAAGGCGTGAAGAAGCTTGGCAGCTTCCCGACGAGGGAAGAGGCCCAGGCCAAGGTCGTCACGCTCGTACTCTCCCCCGCGCGCAACATCATGGGCGTCGTCAAGACGATCCAGGAGAAGCTCGAGAAGGGCGAGGCGATCGCCAAGATCGCCTGATCACCACACACTCCAATCCAGTTTCCCGAGTCCAGTCCGCCACCGACTGGTCCCGCAGGAGACGAAGTCGAGGGACGACCTCCCCCGACCGAAGTCTCGGGATGAAATGCCGCGCGTTGCGGCTCCTCTCGGTGGCAAGACCGTGGCGAGAGCCACAGGAAAGACAGTGGCGCGAGCCACAAGGAAAGACATATGTCCGACACCAAGACCTTTGACGCGAAGATCAGCACCCTCGGCGACTCGATCGCCAGCCTCACCATCAAGGAGGCCGTCGAGCTCACCGAGTACATGAAGGTCACCTACGGCATCGAGCCCGCGGCCGGCGCAGTCGTCGTCGCCGCCGATGCGGGTGGTGGCGCCGCCAAGGCCGCTGAGAAGACGGAGTTCAACGTCGTCCTCAAGGCCGCTGGCGCGAGCAAGATCAATGTCATCAAGGCGGTTCGCGAGGCCACCGGCCTCGGTCTCGCCGAGGCGAAGGCTCTCGTCGACGGCGCTCCCAAGACCGTCAAGGAGAACCTCAGCAAGGAAGACGCGACCAAGCTCGTCGACGCCCTCAAGGCTGCGGGCGCGGAAGCGGTCGCCGAGTAATCCGATTCGAACGGCCTGCAGGCGTCCGCCGCTTCCATCCCGCCCCCACGGCGGGCTTGGAGGCGGCGGGCGCCCGCGGCCTGTCCCACCCGTCGCCCCTGCGGCGGGTGCCTGCATCCTCGGGAGCCTTCCGCTCCCTTGGCGCTGCAAGTTGGCGGACAGCGGGAACTTGCCCCCCTTGCCGCCAGCGTCTACACTCGTCCCTCTCCGTGGTCTTCAGTCGGAACGCGGCGCTCGCTTGCTGAACCATTCGCTGATCACACTCTGACCATTCTGCACCAGGCCGGACTGTCCCGGTCGGGTGTCATTCCTTTGTAGGGGTCTCTCAGATGTCGTCCAAGACGATTCGGGATTTCTCGAAGCGCGGCGATGCGCTCCCGGTGCCGGTCCTGACCCGCGTGCAGGCCGACGCCTATCGACGCTTCCTCCAGCTCGACAAGGCGCACGACGAGCGCAACACGATGCTCGGCCTCGAGGCCTTGATGCGGGAAGTCTTCCCCATCGAGAGCTACGACGGCTCGATGAAGCTCGAGTACCTCTACTACAAGCTCGACGAGCCGCGCTACACGGCCGACGAGTGCCGCGAGCTGCGCCTCACCTACGGCCGTCCGTACAGGGTGGGCGTGCGCCTCGTGCGCGAGGGAACGAGCGAGATCGCCGAGGAGGAGATCTACCTCGGCGAGATCCCGATCATGATGGGCGGCGGCGAGTTCATCGTGAACGGCGCCGAGCGCTGCATCGTCAGCCAGCTCCACCGCTCGCCGGGCGTCGACTTCTCGATCGTGTCGAGCTTCGGCGACCGCCCGCTCCACCAGGCGCGCATCATCCCCGAGCGCGGCTCGTGGATCGAGCTCGAGGTCACGAAGAAGGACGTGCTGGCGATGCGAATCGACCAGTCGACCAAGCTCGCGGCCACGACCTTCCTGCGCGCGCTCGACGAGCAGTACTCCTCGACCGACCGCCTGCTCGAGCTCTTCTACGAGGTCGAGGAGATCAAGGTCGCGAAGCTCAAGCCCGAGCACTACGCCGCCGAGCTCGTCATCGACTCGGACACGGGCGAGGAACTCTGCCGCGTCGGCAGCCAGATCGGCGACATGTGCGCCACGATCCAGGCCTCGAACCTCGGCACGATCCGCGTCATCACTGACGCGAGCGACCCGCTCATCCTCAACACCCTCGCCGAAGAGAAGCTCGACTTCCTCGCGGGCGTGACCGAGCATGAGGCGGCGCTCCTCAAGATCTACGGCCGTCTGCGCCCGGGCAACCCGCCGCAGATCGACAAGGCGAAGGCGCTCTTCCAGGAGAAGTTCTTCGACGAGAACCGCTATCGCCTCGGCCGCGTCGGCCGCTTCCGCATCAACCGCAAGTTCGAGCACGACAAGGAGTACTGCGAGGGCGGCAAGCTCGGGCAGCTCCCCGCGGAGACCGTGCAGAAGATTCGCGCGCAGGACTTCCTCGCGGTCATTCGCTACATGCTCGACCTGCGCGCCAAGCGCAACAAGGCGCATGTCGACGACATCGACCACCTCGGCAACCGCCGCCTCCGCACGCTCGACGAGCTCGCGACCGAGGAGATGCGCAAGGGCTTCCTCAAGCTGCGCCGCACGGTGCAGGAGCGCATGTCGACCCGCGAGCCGGGCGACCTCGCCAAGATCGCAGACCTCGTCAACTCGAAGTCGATCTCGAGCGCGATCGAGTTCTTCTTCGGCCGCAGCGAGCTCTCGCAGGTGGTCGACCAGACGAACCCGCTCTCGATGCTCGTCCACGAGCGCCGTCTGTCGGCGCTCGGCCCGGGCGGCCTCAACCGCAAGCGCGCGGGCTTCGAGGTGCGCGACGTGCACATCTCGCACTACGGCCGCATCTGCCCGATCGAGACGCCTGAAGGCACGAACATCGGCCTCATCGCCTCGCTCGGCATCTACTCCGAGATCGACGATTACGGCTTCCTGCTCACTCCCTACCGCAAGGTGAAGGGCGGCAAGGTCAGCTCGGAGATCGAGCGCCTCCGCGCCGACGAGGAGCTCAAGCGCGTGCTCGCCACCTCGGACGTGCTGAAGGCCGCCTCCAAGGGCGACTCGAAGACGCTCGAGGGCACGGTCCTTGCGCGCATCGACGGCGATCTCGCCGAGGTCCCCTCGGCGGAGGTCGAGTATGTCGACGTGAGCCCGAAGCAGATCGTCGGCGTCTCGGCGTCGCTGATCCCCTTCCTCGAGCACGATGACGCCAACCGCGCGCTCATGGGCTCGAACATGCAGCGTCAGGCCGTGCCGCTCGTCAAGACCGACCCCGCGTGCGTGGCCACGGGCATGGAGAAGCCGGTCGGCGCCTTCTCGGGCATGATCGTCACCGCCACGCGCGGCGGCACGGTCACCTTCGTCGACAGCGAGCGCATCATCATCGACAACGCGGACGAGTATGTCCTCCGTAAGTTCGTCGGCCTGAACGAGCGCACCTGCCAGAACCAGCGCCCCGTCGTCCGCCTCGGCCAGAAGGTCAAGGACGGGCAGATCATCGCCGACGGCGCGAGCACCAACCAGGGCGAGCTTTCGATCGGCAAGAACGTGCTCGTCGCGTTCAACACCTTCGACGGCTACAACTTCGAGGACGCCATCGTCATCAACCAGCGCCTGCTGAAGGACGATGTCTTCACCTCGATCCACATCGAGAGCTTCGAGGTCGAGATCCGCGAGACGAAGCTCGGCCGCGAGGAGTTCACGCGCGACATCCCGAACGTCAGCGAGCGGATGCTGCGCAACCTCGACGAGAACGGCGTGATCGCGATCGGCGCGCGCGTCGGCCCCGGCGACATCCTCGTCGGCAAGGTCTCGCCCAAGTCGAAGAGCGAGCTCACGCCCGAGGAGAAGCTGCTCCACGCGATCTTCGGCCGCGCAGGCGAGGACGTGAAGAACGACTCGCTCGAGGTGCCCGCGGGCACCGAGGGCGTCGTCATCGGCGCGAAGCGCTTCAGCCGCCGCATGCACCTCAGCGACGAGCAGAAGAAGCAGCTCAAGAAGGACATGGCCGACTACGAGGCCATGATGGACCAGAAGCGGATCGACCTCTTCAAGAAGATGGTCGGCGAGATCAACCGCATCCTCGGCACCGACATGGTCGACCCCTCGACCCGTCAGACCGTGGGCGCGAGCGACATCCCCGAGGTCATCATCGAGCAGATCGACGGCTTCAGCGAGAAGTGGATGAAGGGCTCCGCCGAGGCGCGCGAGCAGGCCAAGGTCGTGTACGGCCAGTTCTGGCCGCGCATCACCGCCACCAACGCCGAGAAGGCGCGCAAGCTCGACCACATGAAGCGCGGCGACGAGCTCGCTTCGGGCGTGCTCGAGATGGTGAAGGTCTACCTCGCCACCAAGCGCACCCTGTCGGTCGGCGACAAGATGGCAGGCCGCCACGGAAACAAGGGCGTCATCGCCCGCATCGTTCCCGAGGAGGACATGCCGTTCATGGAGGACGGCAACCCCGTCGATGTGCTCCTGAACCCGCTCGGCGTGCCGAGCCGCATGAACGTGGGACAGATCCTCGAGGTGCACCTCGGCTGGGCCGCGCAGGTCCTTGGCTTCCAGGCCGTCACGCCCGTCTTCGATGGCGCGCATGAGAGCGAGATCTTCACGGCCATCGACGAGGCGAACGCCCATGTCGAGAAGCGTCTCAAGGAGTTCGAGACCACGGGCAAGAACCCGGGCACCCCGCGCGAGCTCCTCGCGCGCATGCCGAAGAACTGCAAGATCCAGCTCTACGACGGCCGCACGGGCGAGCCCTTCCACCAGCGGACGACCGTGGGCTTCATGTACATCCTGAAGCTGCACCACCTCGTCGACGACAAGATCCACGCGCGTTCGACGGGTCCGTACAGCCTCATCACCCAGCAGCCTCTCGGCGGCAAGGCGCGCACAGGCGGCCAGCGCTTCGGCGAGATGGAAGTGTGGGCGCTCGAGGCCTACGGCGCGGCGTATGTGCTGCAGGAGCTCCTCACCGTCAAGAGCGACGACGTCGAGGGCCGCACGAAGATCTACGACTCGATGGTCAAGGGCACGAACACACTGCAGGCGGGCATGCCCGTCGTGTTCGACGTCCTCTGCCACGAGATCAAGGGCCTCGGCATGAACATCCAGCTCGAGAAGCAGACCACCGACGCGAACGTGCTCCTGTGACGGCGGCGGCGCGCGGGTTCACCCGCCGCGCCGAGCGACCGCGATGCACGCACCGTGACGGTTGAATGAGATCAGGAACCCCCCCGCCGACGCGGGTCAACTTGGAAGGCACCACGATGTCCGAGAGCGTCTACGACCACGTGAACGACTACGGCTCCGTCAAGATCACACTTGCGAGCCCGAACGACATCCGAAGCTGGAGCTTCGGCGAGGTCAAGAAGCCAGAGACCATCAACTACCGCACCTACCGCCCCGAGCGGGACGGTCTCTTCTGCGAGCGCATCTTCGGCCCGGAGAAGGACTACGAGTGCGGCTGCGGCAAGTACAAGGGCACGAAGTACAAGGGCATCATCTGCGACCGCTGCGGCGTCAAGGTCACGCACAGCCGCGTGCGCCGCAAGCGCATGGGCCACATCAACCTGGCCGCGCCGATCGTGCACATCTGGTTCTTCAAGGCGATGCCGTCGCGCCTCGGGAACCTCCTGGCGATGAAGACCTCGGACCTCGAGAAGATCATCTACTTCCAGGACTACGTGGTCACCGACCCGGGCACGACCGACCTGGAGCATAAGCAGGTCCTGACCGAGGACGAGTACCGCCAGGCCGTCGACCGGAACGGAACCGCGTCGTTCACCGCGATGATGGGCGCGGACGCAATCCGCGAGCTCCTCCAGCAGCTTGACCTCGACAGCCTCTCCAAGGAGATCCGCGAGGACCTCGGCGCCACCAAGTCGAAGCAGAAGCAGAAGGACCTCTCGAAGCGTCTGAAGATCGTCGAGGCGATCCGCGGCTCGAACAACGAGCCGAAGTGGATGGTGCTCGACGTGATCCCCGTGATCCCGCCCGACCTGCGCCCGCTCGTCCTCCTCGAGAGCGGCAACTTCGCGACGAGCGATCTCAACGACCTCTACCGCCGCATCATCAACCGCAACAACCGCCTCAAGAAGCTCATGGACCTCAATGCGCCCGAGGTCATCGTGCGCAACGAGAAGCGCATGCTGCAGCAGGCGGTCGATGCGCTGTTCGACAACGGCCGCTGCCGCCGCCCCGTGCTCGGTTCGTCGAACCGCCCGCTCAAGTCGATCACCGACATGATCAAGGGCAAGCAGGGCCGCTTCCGCGAGAACCTGCTCGGCAAGCGCGTCGACTACTCGGCGCGTTCGGTCATCGTCGTCGGACCCGAGCTCAAGCTCTGGCAGTGCGGCCTTCCCAAGAAGATCGCGCTCGAGCTGTACCAGCCGTTCATCATCCGCAAGCTCAAGGAGCACGGCCTCGCCGACACGATCAAGAGCGCCAAGCGCATGCTCGAGCGTCGTGACCCCGAGGTGTGGGACATCCTCGAGCAGGTGATCCAGAACCACCCGGTCATGCTGAACCGCGCGCCGACGCTGCACCGCATGGGCATCCAGGCGTTCGAGCCGGTGCTCGTCGAAGGCAACGCGATCAAGATCCACCCGCTCGTCTGCACGGGCTACAACGCCGACTTCGACGGCGACCAGATGGCGGTCCACCTGCCGCTCTCGGTCGAGGCGCAGACCGAGACGCACGTGCTGATGATGTCGACGCACAACATCTTCAGCCCTGCGAACGGGAACCCCATCGTCAGCCCGTCGCAGGACATCGTCATGGGCGTCTACTTCCTCACGACGAGCCACGGCGACGCCACGGCTCCCGTGCGGCGCTTCAAGGACATGGAGGAGGCGCTCCTCTGCGCGAACCTCCCCCACGGCGACCCGCGCCGGATCTCGTTCCATGACCCGATCGAGGTCCGTCTCGCGCGGTTCGGCGAGGTCGTCAACGACCAGAAGAAGCCGACCGAGCCGATGCCCGCGAACCGCCGCATCGTCACCACGCTCGGCCGCATCCTCTTCAGCGAGATCCTTCCCGACGGCATGCCGTTCTACAACTGCGCCCTCGGCAAGAAGGGCGCGGCGCGCGTGATCGACGACACCTTCGCCCGCAAGGGGAAGGCCGCGACCATCGACCTCCTCGACGCGATGAAGCAGACTGGCTTCCGCTACTCGACGGTGTCGGGCCTGTCGTTCGCCATCACCGACCTGCGCATCCCCGCCGAGAAGAAGGCCCTGCTCGACGCGACGCAGAAGAAGGTCGACCGCATCGAGAAGTCCTACCAGGGCGGCGCCATCACCGAGCGCGAGCGCCACAACCAGCTCCTCGACCTCTGGCAGCAGTGCCGAGGCGAGGTCACGGCGAAGCTCGTCGAGGCTCTCAAGAAGGACCGCCGCGACGAGAACGGCGCCGAGGTCTCCATCGAGGAGGGCAAGGGCTCGAAGTACCTCAACCCCGTGTACCTCTTCTCCGACTCGGGCGCGCGTGGCAACGTGAGCCAGATGCAGCAGCTCGCGGGCATGCGCGGCCTCATGGCCAAGCCCAGCGGCGAGATCATCGAGACGCCGATCCGCGCGAACTTCCGCGAAGGCCTCTCGATGCTCGAGTACTTCAGCTCGACCCACGGCGCCCGCAAGGGCCTCGCGGACACCGCGCTCAAGACCGCCGACTCCGGCTACCTCACGCGCAAGCTTTGCGACGTGGCGCAGTCGGTCGTCGTCCTTGAAGACGACTGCGGCGTTCCCTCGGGCGTGCCGAAGAAGGCGATCTACAAGGGCGAGGAAGTCGATGTTCCGCTGAAGGACATCATCCGCGGCCGGACCAGCGTCGAGACGATCATCAATCCGATCACCGACGAGGTGATCGTGCGCCGCAACGAGGTCATCACCGACCCCGTCGCGCGCAAGATCGAGGAGCTCGGCCTGACCAGCGTCTATGTCCGCTCGCCCCTCACCTGCCAGACGGCCCGCGGCGTCTGCGCCAAGTGCTATGGCCAGGACATGTCGACGGGCCAGCCCGTCGAGATCGGCATGGCGGTCGGCATCATCGCCGCCCAGTCGATCGGCGAGCCCGGAACGCAGCTCACGATGCGCACCTTCCACACGGGCGGCATCGCGGCGCGCGGCATTCTGGAGAACCAGCACAAGAGCGCGTTCGGCGGCACCGTCCAGCTGCGCGACTGCATGGAGGTCGAGGTCTCGCACGACGACGGCACCAAGACGATGGTCGCCCTCAAGCGCAACGGCGAGATCGCGATCGTCGATGTCCACGGCCGCGAGCTCGAGAAGTTCAAGGTTCCCTACGGCGCGCAGCTCTTCGTTCGCACGGGCGACTCGGTCAAGAAGAGCGCCGTGCTCTGCGAGTGGCAGCCGCACGCGACGCCGATCCTCGCCGAGAAGTCGGGCATCGTGCGCTTCAAGGACCTCATCGAAGACGTGACCTTCCGCATCGACACCAAGAAGGGTGCGGGCGAAGGCGCCGAGATGATCGTCATCGAGCACACGGGTGAGAAGCACCCGCAGATCACGGTCGAGGACGAGAACGGCAACATCCTCGACTTCCACCACCTGCCTGCGAAGGCGCGCATCGAGGTGAAGGACGGTCAGCGGATCGCGCAGGGCCAGATGCTGGCGCGACAGCCGAAGGAAGCGGCCCGCTCGGCCGACATCGTCGGTGGTCTTCCCCGCGTCACCGAGATCTTCGAGGCGCGCATCCCGAAGGATCCCGCCGTCATGGCCGAGATCTCGGGCCGCGTCGAGCTGC
Source organism: Phycisphaera sp. (assembly GCA_016124975.1). GTDB lineage: Bacteria > Planctomycetota > Phycisphaerae > Phycisphaerales > SM1A02 > QWPT01. The sequence continues at coordinate 12,221 of WGMP01000035.1, forward strand.
ACTCGGACAAGCGCAAGGGCAAGATGACGATCCGCGTCGTCAGCGACGCGGGCCTCGAGCACGATCACCATGTGCCGCAGGGCAAGGCGCTGCTCGTCCACACGGGCGACCGCGTCGAGGCAGGCGACGCCCTCACCGAAGGGCCGATGATTCCCGCCGACATCCTGCGCATCAAGGGCGAGGACGCGCTCTATGTCTACATGCTCGACGAGGTGCAGAACGTGTACCGCGCGCAGGGCGTGCCCATCTCCGACAAGCACATCGAGGTCATCCTCCGCCAGATGCTGTCGAAGGTGCGCATCTCGAACCAGGGCGACACCGATCTCCTCCCGAACGACGTGGTCGACAAGTTCGTCTTCCGCGACGTGAACGACGCCCTCGCGCGCAAGATGCGCATCGAGGACGCGGGCGACACGGGACTCCCCGTCGGCTCGCTCGTCGACAAGGACGAGATCCGCGAGGCCAACTCGCTCGCCGAGGCCGAAGGCAAGGCCGTGTGCAAGACCAAGAAGCCGCGCCCCGCGACCGCGAAGACGCTGCTCCTCGGCATCACCAAGGCCTCGCTCCAGGCGGAGAGCTTCCTCTCGGGCGCGAGCTTCCAGGAGACCACCAAGGTCCTCACCGAGGCCGCGCTCGGCGGCAAGTCTGACGAGCTGCTCGGTCTCAAGGAGAACGTGCTCCTCGGCCACCTCATCCCCGCGGGCACGGGCTTCGAGGCCTACTCGAAGGCCAAGGTCCGCAGGCTCGTCGAGGAGTCGGCGTACGACGACGAGGCCGCCGCTGCGATGCTGCAGGAAGCGGCCGAAGAGGCGGAGGCGCTCGGCGCAGAGCGTCGCGGCAGCACCGCGACGACGACGGTCCGCGACCGCCTGCAGAGCGCGCTCGCGGCCGGCCAGGAGGGCGGCGTCACCATCGCGGAGCCAGGCGTCGACGAGCCGATCGGCTGATCGACGGGAGCCGTCGATCCGCGCAAGCGGCGATGTCTCGAGTTCCACATCGTTGAATGCACGGCGGCCCCGAGCGATCGGGGCCGCTTTCCTTCTTCGCCCCGGCGTGGTGCGCGGGGTACACTCCGCGCTCTCGAACGCCTCGACCACGGGATCGACACCATGCCCTACTACACCAAGCTCGGCAAGCTTCCCTCCAAGCGCCACATCCAGTTCCGCCGCCCGGACGGCGGGCTCTACGCCGAGGAGGTCTTCGGCACGGAAGGCTTCGTCGGCCCGACCTCGACGCTCTACCACATCAACCCGCCGACGCAGGTCATCGGCTGGAAGCCGCTCTACTCGACCAAGGTCGAGTATGTCGAGCGCGACACCATGCGCATGCGGCATGTGAAGAGCATGCCCATGAAGCCGAAGGGCGACCCCGTGACGGGCCGCACCGTCCTCTTCGGGAACAACGACGTCGAGATCGGCGTGTGCGTGCCGCGCGAGCCGATGAAGTACCACTTCAAGAACGCCTCTGCGGACGAGTGCTTCTTCATCCACTTCGGCTCGGGCACGGTCTTCACCATGTTCGGCGCGCTGAAGTTCGGGCCGAAGGACTACATCGTGATCCCGAAGGGCACGATCTACCGCATGGAGTTCGACAAGCCGAAGGCGGGCGAGCCAGAGCCGCGCTTCCTCCTGATGGAGAGCGTGAACGGCTCGCACATCCTGCCGCCACCGCGCTACATGTCGAAGAAGACCGCGCAGTTCCTCGAGCACGCCCCCTACTGCGAGCGCGACCTGCGCCTCCCAGAGCTGCCCATGACATTCGACGAGAAGGGCAAGTTCGAGGTGCGCATCAAGAGCCGCGACCAGGTGCACTCCTACATGTACAGCTACCACCCGCTCGATATCGTCGGTTGGGACGGCTGCTACTACCCGTACTGCTTCAACATCGACGACTTCAGCCCGATCGTCGGCAAGCACCACCTGCCGCCGCCGATCCATCAGACTTTCGAAGCCCACAACTTCGTCATCTGCTCGTTCTGCCCGCGGCCGCTCGACTTCCATCCGCAGGCGATCGTGGTGCCCTACAACCACTCGAACCTCGACTCGGACGAGGTGCTTTACTACGTCGAGGGCAACTACAAGGCCCGCCGCGGGATCGAGCAGGGCTCGCTCTCGCTGCACCCGCAGGGAATCCCCCACGGCCCGCACCCGGGCACCGTCGAAGCGTCGATCGGGGCGACCCACACGAACGAGCTCGCGGTGATGTGCGACACCTTTGCGCCGCTCTATCCGACCAAGGCCGCGCTCGCGCTCGACGACCTGAACTACCCGAAGAGCTGGGAGTCGGGCTGGACCGCGGAGGAGCGCGCCAAGCTTGCCGCCGCCGCGACCAACGGCACCGCCAACGGGCACGCGGCCGCGCCGAGCCGCACTGGGAAGGCAAAGGGCGCGAAGCAGAAGGCCCCCGCGAAGGCACGCACCGCGGAAGCTCCGAAGCGTGGCGGCGCGGTGAACACCTGGACCTGACCGCACGCGTCCTCGAACACCAGACTCTTGCGGGGCTCGCGCGCGACGCCGCCCTGCGAAGGAGCCCCCATGCCGACACGCAACGACCTCGAAGCGCCGCACACCTCGGTTCTCCTGCACCCCCTCGGCAGGCTGCTGCCGCTTGCGACGATCTCCGCGCTGATCGCCGTCGTGGGCGCCGCGTCCGTCGGCGTGGCCGAGCCGCCGCGAGCCGCCCCGCCCGCTGAAGCGCCCGCCGACGGCCCGAAGAAGGAATCGCCGAAGGACGACGCCTCCGCGCCGAAGGACGGCAAGTCCGCCCCCGGAGCGCGCAAGCCGTGGCCCGCGACCGTTCCCACGGAGAACGACATACTCCATGTGAAGCCGCAGGAAGGCCTTCCCGTCGAGACCTACACCTTCTTCGGCGAGGAGTTCCGCTGCGAGCTCTGTCTCGACGAGACCTCGCGTTCGACGGGCATGGGGGCGCGCAGCGAGTTTCCCGACGGGACCGCGATGATCTTCGTGCATCCGAGCCCGAGGCTTCTCCACTACTGGATGAAGGACTGCCTCATCGAGCTCGACATCGTCTATGTCGACGCAAACGGCCGCATCGCGACGATGTACGAGGCGCGCCGCGAGCGGCTCAGGCAAAAGGGCGAGACCCTCGAGGCGTATGAGGCAAGGCTCCCGCGCTATTCATCGAAGCGACAGGTCAAGTATGTGATCGAGCTTCCCGCCGGAACGATCGCCCGGCTCAAGCCAAAGGTCGGCGAGCGCGTGCCGATTGACTGGCGCGCGCTTGATGCGCGCGCGAAGTGACGACCGTCGCATCGCCTCCGACTCCGTCGTCATTCGATCCGAAGGGCAGTTCGCGAGCCAGCTCTCGAGGTGCTCCAAGTGGCAATCCCTCGCGCCCCGCGCGTCACTCGCCGAAGCTGAAGCCGCTCGACGCCGCGCGCCACAGCCGAATCGTCCCGTCGATCGAGCCTGTGGCGAGCGTGCCGCCGTCGGGTGAGAAGACGATGCTGATCACTGTGTCGCCGTGGCCGCCGAGCGCGAGCACCTGCTCGCCGTCCGATCCATCGAGGATGCGCACGAGCGGGCCCTTGCCGACGGAAGCGACGCGCGCACCATCGGGCGACAGCGCCACGCGGACATTGTCATCGGGGCTCGCGAGGGTGCGCCAGAGGACTTCGTCCCCCGCGCTGCGACCGAGGTCGACGAGCGCCACATCCCCGCCGAAGAATCCGACCGCGACGCGATCGGACGCCTCGATCGGAGACAGGCTCGTGATTCTTCCCTCGAACTCGACGCGACGGTCCTCGATCAGACGACCATCCTCGAAGCGGTACCTGAGCAGCGCCGCCCCCGCGCTGAGCAGAAGCGTCCGCCCATCCTGCCGACTCCGCATGTCCCCCATCACCGCGGACGGGAGGCCGATCGTCTGCAACAGCGCGCCTGTCCGGTCGTAGAGCTCGAGGTCCGCGCACTCGAAGCGGCGCACGGCGATGCGCTCACCGCCATCGACGACGGCGACGCAATAGGGCGCGGTGGGAAGCGGGAACTCCGTCACGGCGCCATCGCGCGAGACGAACTGGATGCCCCTCCCGCTCGCGACCGCAACGCCGCCCTTCGGGTCCGCGGAGAGCGACCAGACGATGTTCACAGCGCCCTCGCCGATGGGATGCGCGGCGCGCTCGACGCTGCGGCCCGCGAGGTTCCAGAAGATCACCCTTCCGTCAGGCGCGGGGGCCTCGCCTGCGCCCGAGACAAGCGTCCCCTCACGCCGCTCGTCGTCGTCGAGATAGAGCAGGCTGTACACCCACGCTCGGTGCTCACGGAGCACAGGCTCGCGAACGGCCTTCGAGATGCTCCAGCGACGCACGAACCCGTCCTCGCCGACGGAGAGGAGTTCCTGCCGCGGCGCATCGTGGGCGACGCCACGGACCTGGAGTTCCGCGCCGACCGCCGCACCCACGCGTTCGCCCGTGTCGACATCCCACACATGGATCGATCCATCCGTTGCGCCGCTCGTGAACTCGAACGGCCCAGGTCCGGGCTCGAGCGTGCGCAGCGCGCCGTCGTGCGCACGGATGCGCCGAACGGGCTCGCCAAAGCGCGCGTCGAACACGGCGATCTCGCCGTTGTAGAGCCCGACGAGCACCCTGGCGCCGCCGCGCCCGCGCGCGACGCCCACGCGCTCGACGACACCGCCCGCAAGATCAAGCGGAATCGGCGCGGCCGACTGGTCATGGTGTATCACCACATGGGGCGATGCGCGGCACCCGATGACGATGCCGTTCCCGTCGGGAAGGAAGCGCACGAGGCCCTCTGCACGGCGCACATCTGCGAACCCACGCAGGGCCGAACGCACGGGCTCTCCTGTCGCCGCGTCGATCACGGCGGCGACTCCGAGACTGCCCGCGACGGCGATGCGGGCTCCGTCGGCGGACCAGTCGACGGAGGTGGTTCCTGCGAACGGGAGCGGCAGTTGCCGTAGCAGCGCCCCATCGATGGTGGAACGGATGGGGAGGGTCGGCTCGCCCGCGTCGGCCACGACGAACGCACGCCCGTCGGGCGACACAGCGATCTCGGTCGCGCTCGCCTTCCCCTTCGCCAGCGACGCTGCTTCGGATCGGCCCGACTCGAATCGGAAGACGCCGCCGTTGAGTCCACCGACGAGAACGAAGTCCCCGTGGGTTCTGATCGCAATCGGCATCTCGGGCACGGGGGTCACCGCCGACTCCGCGCCCGCGCGCGCCGCGAGATACCGCCACTCCCAGCCCCGACGGTCCTTCGGAACCGACGAGAGCGCGCGCCGCGAGTCGAGCACCACGCCCGCGCGCAGCGCAGCCTCTGCGTCGCGGATGGAGCGGCGGTACTCGAGCCGCTCGCTCGTCTCGAGCGCGCGCGCAAGTTCCGAACCGCGCTGCTCCGACTCGCGCCAGAGAACCAGCGTGTACCCGAGGAATCCAAGGAGCACGGCGAAGGCGACCGCGGTGGCCGCGATCAGCCCGCGGTATCGCCTCATGAACCTGCGCGCCCGCTCGAGCCGCGACACAGGCCGCGTTCGCGTCGGCTTCCCCGACAAGTAGAGCCGCAGGTCGGCGGCGAGCTCCTCCGCGCTCTGGTAGCGCCGATCTGGATCCTTCTCGAGGAGCCGCGACACGACCGTCTCGAGGTCGCCGCGGAAGGCGCGGTTCACGCGCCCGAGCGTCGTCGGCAGCTCCTCGCGGATCAGGGCCGCCGCCTCGGGGAGGCTGCGGCGCTCGACGGGATAGGGAAGCCTTCCCGCGAGGCATTCGAAGAGCATCACGCCGAGCGCGTAGAGATCACTCCGCGCGTCGACCGATCCCGCGCCCTCGAACTGCTCGGGGCTCATGTAGGGCACCGTGCCGACCACGGACTCCTGTCCCGTGCGGACCGCAAGCGTCAGTGCCGCCTGGACGCTTCCGGCGAGGGTGCCTGCGGCGTCCGCAAGACCAGAGACGCCGAAATCGAGGAGCTTCGGGTGGCCATCGCGGCCGATCAGCACATTGCCCGGCTTCAGGTCACGATGGATCACCCCAGCCGCGTGCGCATGGCCGATGGCGTCGACGATCTCTGCGAACGCGTGCACGATTTCGGCGGGGCTGCGCCTGCTTCCGTCGGCCCCATCGCGGGCCCACGCCGTCAGCGACACACCGTCGATGTACTCCATCACGAAGTAGGGCCGATGCGGGATCGTGCTGGTGTCGCTCCCCGCGCCGTAGATCCGCGCGATCCCCGGGTGCTCGAGCCTGCCGAGGAGCCGAATCTCGCGTCGGAAGCGCGTCAGGGCCGATGGGTTCCATCCGCCGCTTGCGAGCACCTTGATCGCGACGATGCGGTCGGTGCCGGGCTGACGCGCCTTGAGCACCACACCGCTCGCGCCGAGTCCGATCACGCCGAGCACCGCGTACTCGCCGATCTCGCTCGGAACCTCGATCGGCTGCTCCACCTCGTCGAGGATCTGCCCGAGGTCGACGAGCGTGCGCACCGTCGGCGCCCCGCTGCGGTCCAACTCGAGCATCGCGGCGAGCTCGCTCCGAAGCCACGGATCGGAGACGCCCGCCACGAAGCGCCCCGCGTCCTCCCGCGAGAGGTCGCGCGCCTCCTCGAAGAGGTCGGAGAGTCGCTGGAATCGGTCGCGGTCGTCGGTCACGGTGCTCTGGAGTTCGGGGATCGGCTCCGAGACAGGAAACAAGATCGAGCGGCGCAACCCTCGGTCGAGTGCTGGCGTTGTCTCGACCGGGCCATGCCGCGGATCCTCAGGCGCCGCCCGCGCCGCCCGCCCGCAGCTCCTTCGCAAGCCAGGCGCGGGCCATGCGCCAGTCGCCCTCGACGGTGGTCAGGGAGACTCCGATCACCGTCGCGATCTCCTCGTGGGTCAGGCCGCCGTAGATCTTCGCCTCGACCACGCGCGCCTTGCGTGGGTCAAGCGCCTCGAGCCGCCGAAGCGCCTCCTCGACGATGAGCACATCGATCTCCGCAAGCCCAAGGTCGGGCGCGGCGACCCCGTCGCCAAGCTCGGCGGCGGTGCGACCGCCGTTGCGCTTGAGCGCGGCGCGCGCCTCCGCGTGGTTGACAAGGACCTGGCGCATCGCCGTGGCGGCGACCGCGAGGAAGTGCGCGCGGTCGGTGAACGACCTCGGGTCGACCTTGGCGAGCTTCAGGAACGCCTCATGGACGAGCGCCGTCGGCTGCAGCGTGTGCGAGCCCTTCTGGCCACGCATGTAGCTTGCCGCCAGGCCGCGGAGTTCCGAATAGACCACCTCGACGAGGGGGACGGCCCTCCGCGGGCTCTCCGACTTCTCTTCTATGGCGTCGGGGTCCCCGCACATCGGGGGCGATCCTAACCGAACGCAGCCCGCATCCCAAGCCTTTCGTGCGGGGCTTGGGCCTACCACGCGGGGCTTGGGCGGCTCGCACGCTCAACGGGCGGGCAGCACCACCCCGCTGCACGAACCAAACCCGATCCTCGGACGCCCTTCACGCTCGCAGAAGCCCTTGATGAGCACCTCGTCGCCGTCCTGCAGGAATCGGCGCTCCGCGCCGTCCCCAAGGGTGAGAGGCTCTGTGCCCCGCCAGGTGCGCTCGAGCAGGCAGCCCCGCGACTCCTTCTCGGGGCCGGAGACGGTTCCCGACGCGAGGAGGTCGCCCGCGGCCATGTTGCAGCCGTTCGAGGCGTGGTGGGCCAGCATCTGCGCGGGCGTCCAGAACATGTCCTTGAAGGAGCCGCGCGAGATCAGCGTGGGCGCAATGCCTTCCGCGCGCATGCGCGCGCTCGAGATGAAGACCTCGAGCGTGATGTCGACATTGCGGCCGTCGGGGTCCGCGAGATACGGCAGCGTCTGCGGGTCGTCCGGGCCGCGCATCGGCCCGGCGACGAGGAACGGCTCGAGCGCTTCCGCCGTGACCACCCACGCCGACACGGTCGTCGCGAAGTTCTTCGCGAGGAACGGCCCAAGCGGCTGGTACTCCCACTTCTGCACGTCGCGCGCCGACCAGTCGTTCACGAGGCAGAAGCCGAAGATATGGCGCCACGCCTCGCGCACATCGATGCGCGAGCCGAGCTCGTTGCCTTCACCGACGAAGAAGCCGACCTCGAGCTCGTAGTCGAGGAGCTTCGACGGGCCGAAGGACGGCGGGCCGTCGTCGCTCGCCACGGTCTGGCCGCACGGCCGCACCACGGGCGTGCCCGAGACGACGATCGAGCTCGCGCGCCCGTGGTAGCCGATCGGCACATGCTTCCAGTTCGGAAGAAGCGGATTCGTGGGGCGGAACATCGAGCCCACGTTCGTCGCGTGGTGGAGCGACGCGTAGAAGTCGGTGTAGTCGCCGATCGCGAACGGCAGCTCGGCGACCGCGTCCGCCGCGTCGCGTAGGAGCGGCTCGACGCGCGCACGCGCCGACGAACCTTCCGCGAAGAGTCCCGCAAGCTCGCTGCGCAGGAGCGCGCGCACAGAGCGCGGCAGCTCCGCCACGAGGTTCAGGAACGGCGCATCGAGCGACTCCGCGAGGAACTCCTCGGACGCGAGCTCCTCGGAGAAGAGCCCCGCGCGCAGCGCTTCGCCGAGCGGAAGCACGCGCTCGCCGATGCGCACGGCGACGGCGCCCTCGACGATTCCGTAGGGAAGGTTCTGGATGGGGAAGTCGCCCGCGGGGTCGTTCGCGCCCGGCACCCAGCTGCGGAGCGCGGGATCGTTCGGGTCGATGGTTGGGTTCGTCGTCATGAAGTCACCTCTTCTTGCGGCGCCGGCAGCAGGCCCAGCGCACGGAGATCGGCGATCGGCTCCTCGAAGGAGCACGAGCCGAAGCTGTGGGCGAAGCGCTCGCGCGCCTCCGCGATCTCGTCGAAGCGAAGCGCGCGCCGGCGCCACGCAAGGCCCGTCGGCCCGAACTCGAACGCCGCCGCGCGCTCCTCGACGAGCACCTGCTCGATCTCCGTCTCGGACATCGCGTCGTCCTGCCAGAGCAGGCACGCGGCGATGAAGACATTGAGGAACCCGAACTGCATGCATCCGAGGTCGGCCGCGAGATGACGGCACGGATGGTGCAGCCCCGCCGTCGCCTTGAACGGAACCTCGGCCGCGCGGCAGACCTTGAGGAAGCGCGCCACCTGCGCGGGCGTCGGATGCGCGTCCGCGGTCAGGCCGCCCGTGCGGATCTTGGCGCCCGCATCGAGCGAGGCCATCGCGGCGACGAGCCCGCGCGGGTCCGCATCGGCGGGAATCTCGAAGTACGCGAAGATCTCGTCGGGCACATACTCGAGCGCGCGGTCGATCTCGTGCGCGGTCGAGGCCTTCGTCTCGATGGTGTCGATCGAGGCGCGGCCGTGGGCGCGGCTGAACTCGCGGTCCTCCATGCGGGCGTTGAAGCGCTCGATCCGCTCGAGGTCCGCCACGATCTGCCGGTCGGACGCGGGCGCGACCAGCACCGACATCGGCCACGGCTCCTCGCCCTCGGCGTCGGCGGTCTTGGGAAGCACGGGATCGGCCGCCTCCACGAACTCGGGGAAGCGCGTCACGGGCACGATCAGCCGCGCGAGCATCCAGCGGTCCGCGCCTCGGCGGTCGCGGGCGAAGTTCGCCACGGTGGTGCGCATGTCGAGCTTCGCGGGCGGAAAGAGCCCCGCGTAGTCGAGGACGGAATCGAGGAGGATGCGGACGGCGTGCATGGCGGGCTCCGATGCCGCGTCGCCTCGGGTGGAATCCGAGCGGCGCGCGGGCCGTCGATTATGCCCGAATCGAAGCGGGCGCGCCCCGCGGGCGACTCCGCGGGTATCGTGCCTGCGCCTCGTTCGTCCGACCGAGTGGAACCGAGCCCGGGAGAACTCCGTGAGCACACGAAACCTGCGTCCATCGTCGCTTTCCCTGCGCGCATTCGCACTCTTCGCCGCCCTCGGGGCAGGCCTCCTCCTCGGCGTCCCCGCCGCGCGCGCGACCCAGGACGACGCCGCGCCCGCGCCGACGCGGATCGCCATCGCGGTGCCGGCGGTCGAGGCGCTTCCCGCTGTGGTTGAGAAGGTCGCGGGATACGGCCAGCGCAACGAGCTCGCCCAGATCCTCCAGGGCCTCGACGCGAAGCTCGCCGACGCGCTTCAGAACACGCGCAAGTTCGAGGTGCGCGCCCACGCCGAGCTTGCCAAGATCATCGGCGAGCAGCAGGCGCAGGACTCGGGCAACTTCGATCTCTCCGACCCCGCGCGCGCGAAGCCCTTCCAACTGGCGGGGATTCCCTACCTCGCCCTCGTCCAGATCGACGACTTCCAGGATCAGGTGCAGACGGCTCGCTTCGAGGGCGTCGGGCAGCAGGCGACGCGCCGGCAGATCCGCCTGAGCGCCGTGTGCCGCGTGTTCGACGCGACGCGCGGAACGCTCCTTGAGTCGGCGCGCGTCACGCTCAGCGACTTCGACTTCAAGAACAACCCGCAGTATGTCGTCGACCAGAAGGGCGGCGACCTGACAGAAGCCGTCGTCAACGTGATCGCCGACAAGATGGCGAACCGCATCGCGCAGAAGATCACCGACACCGTGTTCCCAGCCAAGGTGCTCGTCGTGCGCGACGGCGTGGTCACGCTGAACCGCGGCGAAGGCACCGACATCGCCGTCGGCGAGATCTGGGAGGTCTTTGCGCAAGGCGAGGCGCTCATCGACCCGGACACCGGCGAGAACCTCGGCGCAGAGGAGGTCGCGGTCGGGTTCGTGCGGGTGATCTCGGTCGCTCCGAAGTTCTCGCGCGCCGAGATCTGCGGGCTCGATCGCGGCATCGCCCGCAACTCGATCCTGCGCAAGACGACGCGGTCGAGCTGCGACGACGCGGGCGCCGCCCGAATGTACATGCCCGTACTGCCGCAAGACGACGCAGCGCCCCCGCTGCGTGGCGGGCGCCGCGATGGCGATGGGCCGCCCGTGCCTCCCGCGCAGGCTGCCCCTGCTGCGCGCGGCGCGCAATCCGCGGAAGCCGAGGCAATCGAGTCAGGCGAGTCGCCGCGATACACCGCGGCGATCTTCGTTCGGAGCCGCGAGAAGCGCCTCGACGACGAGCGGCTCGGCGCGTTCGAGGACTATCTCGTCGGCGAGCTCGACGGCGCGTGCTTCCGCGTGATGAGCCGCGAGGACACCGTGAACGCCGTCGCGAAGTATGCGCGCGAAGGGGCAAACGCGGGCTCGGGGCGCGTCCTCGCCGACGCGGATCTTGACAAGCTGCTTTCGGACCAGTCCTCCGCGGTCGCGCTCGCGAGGTCGATGGGCGCCGACTATGTGCTCATCGCCTCGATCACCGCGCTCTCGATCGACCGACGCACGCTGAACGACCCCGCGCGCGGCGTGCGCAGCGATGTTGAGAGCTACCGCCTCGACGCCTCGTACAGGATCCTCGGCCGCGCCGAGGGCGCCGCGGTCGCATCGGGCGTCGCGAGCGCAAGCGACGCGATCCGCCAGGGCGCGGGCCTCGCGGTCGAGCGAGATATGGTCTCGGAAGTGCTTCGCACAAGCGCGTCGAAGATGGCGGCCGCCATGCGCAAGCGCTGCGAGCGCACGCCGCTGCCCGCGCCGGAAGCCCTCGTGCGGGTTCCGCTGCAGATCGACGCGGTCTCCTCCGAGCTCTCGATTCCCGAGATCGTCCGCGACGCCTCGGGCGCGCTCGTCGTCTCGGGCGGGACCTACCGAATCGCCCCGACGGACTTCCTCGTCGAGATCGACGGCGTCGTCGCGGGCTCGACGCCAGCGGCCATCGAGGCCGTGAAGGGGCTGCGCAAGCTGCGCGTCACGCGCCCCGACTTCGAGCCCTTCGAGGCGACCATCAACGCGCAGGCGGGCACGGGCCCGATCAGGGTGCCGATGCGGCTCAACGCCGAGGGGCTCGCGCGCGTCAAGGAGATGAGCGCGTTCTTCTCGAGCCTGAAGCGCGAGGAGCGGCTCACCGAGGCGCAGGCGTCCGTGCTCGAGGGCTTCGCGGCCTTCCTCGGCAACTCGAAGCACTCGGTCGAGGAGCGCACCGACATCAAGGTCGACACGAAGGAAGCGCCCGTCTTCGAGAACAACAGCTTCTGGCAGGGCCTGCCGTGGGTGCGCTGACGCGGGGCCGACGGCTCGCGCGCGGCTGCGCCCCGTGCGCGATCGCGGCCGCGCTTCTCGCGGGCTGCTCGCATCAGGAGCGCATGCGGCCCGTCATCGAGCGCTACGAGCTTGGCGACTATGCGCGCGCCGCCGAGGCGATCGCGCCGCTCCTCGAGGACAGGCGCGAGAGCGAGAAGGACCGCACGCTCTACGAACTCGAGGCGGGCAGCGTCTTCGCGGCGGCGGGCGACCTCGCGCGCTCGATCGAGGCTTTCGCAGCAGCGGACGAGCGCATGTGGCCCTATCTCGACGAGTCGCCCGAGGTGCGCATCTCGGAAGAGGCGGCGGCGATCCTCACGAACCAGACGGTGATCACCTATCGCGGCCGCACCTACGACCGCATCATGTGCTGCACCTACCAGGCGCTGAACCACCTCGCGGCGGGTGAACTCGATGCGGCGGGCGTGATGCTGCGGCGCGCCTACGAATGGCAGCGCGACGCGACGGAGAAGAACGCCGCGGAGATCGAGGAACTCGAGAAGCAGGCCGACGCAGCAGCGCAGGAGAAGGGCTACGACGCGAAGGCCGCGATGTCGGATGCAGGCGTCAAGAGCGGCCTCGACTCGGCGTATGGTCCGCTGCGCGAGATGCAGGGCTACGCGGACTTCGCGGTTCCGTACTCGACCTATCTGCAGGCGCTTCAGCTGCAGCTGACGGGTCGCGCGGATGCGCTCGCGCAGGCCACGGTCGCGTTCCGCCGCACGGCGGGCATGCTCTCCGAGGAGGACAGGCTCTACGCCGAGCTCGACGCCCAGCTGGCAGAGTCGGCGGCGTCGGGCGCCCCGCTCGCGCCCGCTGTCCATGTCATCGTCGAGTCGGGAAGCGGACCGTGGCTCGACGAGTTCCGCCTCGACATCCCGCTCTTCATCCGGCAGGTGCCGTACGTCGGGATCGCGCTTCCCGTCCTCAAGTTCAAGGAAGGCGCCGCGGGTGCCTTCACGGTCCGCGCAGGCGGCGAGGCCTATCCCTCGCGCGTCCTCACCGACATGGACCGCGTGGTCGCGGACGAGTTCAACCGCAGGCTGCCCGCGATCGTGACCTTGACGATCGTCTCGAGCGCGACCAAAGCCATCGCGACCTACCTCGCCCAGCAGGCCGTGTACGAGCAGAACCCCGACGCTGCGTGGGTCGTGGCCATCGCGGGCGCGCTCTACCAGGTCGGGACGAACAGCGCCGACCTCCGCATCTGGCTCACGCTTCCGAAGCGCGTCCTCTATGCGCGCCTGCCTGCGCCTTCGGACGGATCGCTCGAGATCGACCTCGAGGGTGGCCAGCGGATCGGCCCGATCTCGGTGGAATCAAACGGCGCGACCATCGTCCATGTGCGGGCGCCTCGCGCAGGCGTGGCCCCCGCGGTGCGTACCATGCGCTTCCCGTCCGCGCAGGGCGCCGTCGCGACCCGTTCCCGAACCTGATGCCGACCGCCACGATGGAGAGATTCATGCAGACCACCACATCGAACCGCGCCGCCCGTCACGCCCTCTCGCTCGCAACGGCCTCTACGGTGCTGTTCCTCGCCGGGTGCAACACCGCCAACACGACGCGCCCGACGGGGCCCGCGGGCGCGGATGGAACCGTCCCCTACCAGCAGATCGTGACGAACGGCTGGCTCAAGTACAAGGCGAACATAGTCGGCGTGCGCGAAGGCACCGTGAACGGCGACATGAAGCGCGTCGCGGTCGATGTCTACAGCGACCAGCTCACGACGCAGCGCTTCAGCTATCGGTTCGACTGGACCGATGCGGGCGGCATGCCCGTCGCGAGCGCGACGAGCTCGATGACGAGCGTCACGATCAAGCCGAAGGAGACGATCACGCTGACTTCGGTCGCGCCGTCGCCCGCGGCGGTCGAGTGGCGGCTGACCTTCCTCGACGCCCAGTACTGACGCAGCGCGCGGAGCGAGACCGCTCCGCGCACACGGCCTCTCCTCGCACCATCGCCCGCATCACGACTTTCCGACGAGACACACCATGACGACCTCGCTCCGCAGCATCGCGCTCTTCACGGCAACCGTTCCGCTCGCGCTCTCCATCGGCCTCGGCGGCTGCCAGAAGGCGCAGTACGTCGACCCGAAGGGGAACGATCTCATCGTCAGCGTCGACCGCATGAACATCCAGGACTGGAACCTGCTCGCCGACCAGGTCGTGGCCTCGATGGTCAACTCGGGCGTGCTCTCGCGGCTTCCGAACCAGCCTGCGGGGATCCTGCTGAACCCCGTCATCAACACGACCACCCAGCAGTTCGACACCGATGCGATCATGAAGAAGATCCGCATCGCGCTCCTGCAGACGGGCCGCGCGGAGGTGATCATGACCGCGGGCCCGGGCGGCCGCGCGGAGGACCCGATCGCGAAGGATGCGCAGGCCCTCAAGGACTTCCAGTCGGGCCGCGACAACCAGATCAACATGCAGAACGTGCCCGACGCGACGCTGACTGCGAAGCTGCTCGAGGACCGCGCACGCTCGGGCAGCACGCGGCAGATCGCCTATGTGCTGCAGATGAGCCTGACCAACACCAACACGGGCCGTGCGGTGTGGGAAGGCGAGGCGCAGGTCGTGAAGCAGGGTGCGCGCTCGAGCGTCGGGTTCTGACGCGCGGGTTCTGAGGCGTGTGTTCTGAGGCGTGTGTTCTGATCGCGGTCCCTGATCGCGGTCCCTGATCGCATGGATCAGGCTGCGTCACGCGACGCAACCGCTGCCGCGACCCCTTCGCCCTGCGCGGGCCGAGTCCCCTCTTCGCGTCGCTTCTTGCGCTCCTCGGGCGTTAGGAACGGCTCGGGGATCTCGCGGCCCGCCTTCACGGCAAGCCAGCGCGCGAGCGCGAGCGGCGCGGGGTGATCCTTTGCAAGCGAGAGCACGATCTCGAGCGCGGGCGCCGGATCCTGAGACCCGCCGAGCGCGTCGAGCGCTGCGAGCCAACCGGCCTTGGCGTCGTCCGCGAGCGCGTTCTCCCATGCGCAGTACTGGGCGAGCGCCTCGCCCTCGAGGATGACCGCTCCGAAGAGCGACTCCTGGCGCTGCGAGGGCAGCGACCAGAAGGCGTAGTACGGCGCCGTGTAGGGCGCATAGCGGTACTTCGTCTCGTAGAACGCGCCCTTGAACTCGACGCGCCGCGTCTCGGCGTTCCACACGCCGTTCGTGAAGAAGGGTTCCGCGCCCGTGTCGAGAATGACCTCCGCCGCGGTCGTCTGCGGACGCTCGAGGAGACGGAAGCCGAACGGCGGCGGCAGCTCGAAGTCCCACGCGCCCTTGCGCACGGACTCCTTGATCGCGTCGGAGATCGCGGGAGAGGCGAGGACGAGGTCTCTGTACTCGCGCGAGACCTTGAGCCAGAGCAGGAACTCGAGCCCGAGCGGCGCGAAATCCTTCAGCTTCATGTCTTTCCGCGAGGGGTCGAATCGCGCGACGATGCGCGTGACCGCGGGCGTGACGATCCGCTCGCTCAGCCACTCGCGCTCGCGGGCCGTGGCGCCACCCTTCATGCCCGTCATCTGGATGGCCGCAAGTTCGGCAGGCTCGAGCCAGCCGCGCTCGGCGAGCAGGATCGCCAGCGGCTGGAAGACGGAGATGCGGAAGGTCTCGTCGTCGGTGCGGGGTCCTTCCTCGTCGCGGCCACGGAGGCGCGCGCCGATCCGCTGCGACTGGGCGACCGCCTGCATGCCCGAGTACATGAGGTAGGCGTCCGCGACGAGCGGCGTGGCCTCGTCGTTCCACCACTTCGCGAAGTCCGCGCGCTCCGCGTCGGTCTTCAGCTTGCGCAGCTCGATGAAGCGGCCGAAGATCTGCATCCACAGGATGCCGCCCTCGACGCGCTCGCGCATGGCGGTCCATTCCTCGCGGGGCTCCGCGAACTGCTCGTAGTAGGCCCGCGCGGATCCGAGGCTCGAGTCGAGCCTGCCGATCGCGCCCCTGTTTCCGATCTCGGACGGCATTGCGCTCTCCGCGAAGGTGCCGCTGAAACGGCGTCCAAGCTCCGCGTCGCGCTCCCCCGTTCCCCCGTAGGCCTCGGCTGCGGCCGCCAAGGCGCGCGCGCTGGTGTCGTTCGTGGCGAAGGTGCGCGTGGCGCCGTCGCCGGAGGCTGCGATCTCGACCTTGACCTTGCGGTTCTGGCATCCGCCGAGGGCGATCGCCGCCACCGAGAGAAAGAGCGCGGCGCGGCGCATGCCTTGTGCCATCGGGACGGTTCGCGTGCCCTGCCTCGGATTGCGCGGAAGCTTCATGGCGCAGATAGTACCCGTCACCCGTGACCGATTCGAAGCATGATCCGACAGGCGATCCGACAGGCGATCCGACAGGCGATCCGACGCACGCCGCGCGACCTCAACCGTCTGCAGGGCCATCGGACTCGTCCGGGCAGCCGTCGGGGCTGGCGGACGCCCGTCCTGCGCAGCACGACCCGTTCGCCGCGATGCGCGAGCCGAACTACCGCCTGTACGCGGCGGCCTTCCTCTGCTCGAGCATGGGTCTGCAGATGCTCTCGACCGCGATCGGCTGGGAGGTGTACGAGCGGACGGGCGACCCCTACGACCTCGGGCTCCTCGGGCTCGCGCGCGCGCTTCCCGTGATCCTCCTCACGCTTCCCGCGGGAACGATCGTCGACGGCGGGGATCGGCGAAAGATCCTCTCAGCCACCCAGATCGCCTTCGCGGGGGTGGCTTTGTGCCTGGCGCTTGCGAGCCATGCCGCGGTGCCGATCTGGGTGTACTTCGTCCTTCTCGTCGCCTCGGGATGCGTGCGGAGTTTCAACGCGCCCTCCCGCGGCGCGCTGCTGCCCTCGCTCCTGCCTCGGGAGCGCTTCGAGAACGCGGTCGCGTGGCAGTCGGGATTCTTCCAGTTCGCGGCCGTGGCGGGCCCGCTCGTGGCGGGCTTCGCGATCGCGGCGTCGGGGCACGCGTGGGTCGTCTACGCGCTGACGGCGGCGCTGTGCACGGTCGCGGGCGTCGCGGCGATCTTCCTGAAGCCAAGACCGGTCGTCCGCAGGGCGCCGCCGCCGAGGCTCGCGGACATGTTCCAGGGCGCACAGCACATCTGGCGCGAGAAGACGATCCTCGGCGCGCTGACACTCGACATGCTCGCGGTCCTCTTCGGCGGCGCGACGGCGCTGCTCCCGATCTACGCGAAGGAGATCCTGCACTGTGGCCCCGTCGGACTCGGCGCGCTACGGGCGGCGCCGTATCTCGGTGCGTTCGGCATGGCCGTGTGGCTTGCGGCGAAGCCGAAGTTCCGCCACGCGGGACGCGCGCTCCTCCTGAGCGTCGCGGTGTTCGGCGTGTCGATCATCGTCTTCGGCCTCAGCACGTCGTTCTGGCTGTCCATCGTCGCGCTCGGGGTCGGCGGCGCGGCGGACAACATCTCCGTGGTCATCCGACACATCCTGGTGCAGACCCGCACGCCCGACGAGCTTCGCGGGCGAACGACCGCGGTCAACAGCGTCTTCATCGAGTGCTCGAACGAGGTCGGGGCATACGAGTCGGGGCTGGTCGCCTCATGGTTCGGGCCAGTCATCAGCGCGGTCAGCGGCGGTGTTGGAACACTGGCCGTCGCCGCGATCGTGGCCGTGGCGTTCCCCGCACTGCGGCGCATGCGCAACTTGACGGAGACGCGCGAAGGCATCATTCGTGCAGAGCTCGAGGAGGAGGAGCCGCGCGCCGCGGGGTCGTAGGTCCTGCTTGACGGATCGCGGACTGTCGAACCGCGCGGCATCCCCGCTGGCCATGATCGGTCTTCGTCGGCTTCGACTCGCTGTATCGCTGCAGTTCCGGCCGCGCCTCGCCTCCTTGGTGGCCGAGCGTCGCGCGATTCCTTGAGTTCCGCCCGTTCCATAGGCAGCACGCGGCCGCCTCCGCGATGTCCGAATCGTCGCGGCGGCGTGGCCGAATCGTCGCGGCGGCGTGGCCGATCAGCGGCGCTCTGCGTCTTCCGCTAGCTCCGTGGGCGCGGGGTTCTGCTCGAGGAGACGCCTGTCGGTTCCGCGCACGCTGCCGCAGGAGGCGAGCGTCAACGCGACGGCGGCCAGCGCCCCTGCGGCCAACACCGCCGCAGCTCGGGGGAGCGCGATTGGCATCGATGCGGCCGGCGTGGTGACCGACGCGCCCGTGATCGAACTTGCACGCCCTCTCATGGCGTGTGCGTCGAATGCGGAAGCGGGCCCGTTGCGTCGCGTGCGCTCGTTGGCGGGGAGCATGCGCGGAGGGTAGCAGCGCCCGGGCCCTGCGTGTCGGACACTCGCGGTCATGGAGGTCGCAGCCCCTCCTTCAGGCGAACGGTGAGATCGCGGGCACCCTCGACAAGCACATGCACCACGCCGTCGCGCCGCTCGACCGTGCCCTTCACGACGACGAGCGCGGCGGATCGGACTTCGCTCCGGAGCCGCGCGTAGGTCTTCGGGCGAAGGATCAGGTTGGCGGAGCCTGACTCGTCCTCGATGGTCATGAAGACGATTCCCTTCGCCGTCGATGGGCTTTGGCGCAGGAGCACGATGCCTGCGACGGTCAGGCGACGGCCCGCTGGCGTCCTCTCTGGGTGCCGAAGCCAGGAACAGGGCACCGCACCCATTCGCTGGAGGCTGTGCCTGATGCAGGCAATCGGGTGGCGGCGCAGCGAGACACCCGTCTGAGCGAGATCTGATGCGATCTGCACGAGCTCAGGCTCCGCTGGCAGCGCGGACTCTGTGTCGTCGCTCCAATCTGCGCCCACCTCGGTCGGCGGTTTGCCCGAATGCGCGGTGGAGGACCAGATGGTCTCGGTCTCGTCGGACCTGTTCCCGAACGACCAGAGCGGCCGCTCCCGATCCCGCAAGGCGAGGATCTGCCACGAGGCCTGCTGCCGATCGAGCCCCATCGAGCGGAACGCGTCGGCGGCCGCCAACCTGCGCAGCGTGGGCGTTCCCACGCCAGACGCCTCGCGGAGATCCGAGAGCCGCTGAAACGGACCGTGGCGCCGCACGGCCTCGACGAGGCGCGCCGCCTCCTCTGCGCAGAGACCGCGGACCATCTGCAAGCCGAGACGGACGGCCGCCTGCGATGGCACCAGGAAGCGCGCATGCGTGGCGAGAGCCTCAGTCGGCGGCGAAGCGCCGTCTTCGCCGATCGCGGCCGATGGACGGGAGGTTCCTGCCCGCGCGTCGGAGGCTTCCACTGGCGCGTGCGTGGCCTCCGCCATCGCGTCGGACGGCCCCGCTCCTACATGCGCGGCCTCTGCCGGCGCGCAGAGGGGCTCCGCAGGGCGCTGCCCGCAGGGCCGGGACGCGCATCGCGCAAGCCATGGCGCCTCGAGCATGCGCCAGCGGATTGTGCCTCCGTCGGAGGAAAGACGCTCGAGCTCAGGCGCACCATCTCCTGCACGGACGCGCACGACCGGCTGCAGACGCGGGGCGCACAGCGGATCGTGGGTGCCCGCTCCGCGACCAGCGCCGTCGCCTGCGAGGAAGGAAACGGGATCCGCGCCACGCTCGAGGGTCGTGTCCCACAGCGAGCAGTGGATGTCGACCGCACGGACGGCGACCCCGTGATCCTGCGCATCGCGCACGAGCTGCGCAGGCGCATAGAACCCCATCGGCTGGCTGTTGAGGAGCGCTGCGACGAACGCGGCGGGATGGTGACGCTTGATCCATGCGCTGGCGTAGACGAGCAGTGCGAAGCTTGCCGCGTGTGACTCGGGAAATCCATAGCCTGAGAAGCCTTTGATCTGCTCGAAGACCTGCTGCGCGAAGGCCTGGCTGTAGCCGCGCGTCACCATGCCTTCCTCGAGCGCCGCGCGGAACCGGGCGATCTGGTTGCCGCTGCGCTTCCACGCCGCGATGGCTCGGCGGAGTTCATCCGCCTGGCCTGGCGTGAAGCCTGCGGCGACGACCGCAAGCGCCATCGCCTGCTCCTGGAAGAGCGGTACGCCAAGCGTCCGCCCCAGGACGCCGCGCACCGCGTCGTCGGGATAGACGGGCTTCTCGAGGCCGCTCCTGCGTCGGAGATAGGGATGCACCATGTCCCCTTGGATCGGCCCAGGCCGCACGATCGCCACCTCGATGACGAGGTCGTAGAAGCGGCGCGGCCTGAGCCGCGGCAGCATCGACATCTGGGCGCGCGACTCGATCTGGAAGACCCCCACCGTGTCCGCGCGGCAGATCATGTCGTAGGTCGCGGGATCCTCAGCGGGAATGGCGTGGAACCTCAGTGGTTCGTCCCCCTGCGCCACAGGCCGCAGGCCTGGCGTGAGATGCACGAGGGCTGTTGTGGAAGGCAGGTTGCCCGCGAGGTCCGCGCGGACGCGAGGCGCATCGTGCGCGGGCTGCGCAGATGCGCCGCCAGCGAGCGCGGCGCGATCGCCGTTCACCAGGTCGATCGACTTCCGGAGCGCCGTCAGCATGCCGAGCGCGAGGATGTCGATCTTCAGCATGCCGAGCGCCTCGATGTCGTCCTTGTCCCACTCGATCACGGTGCGCCCGTCCATGGCGGCGTGCTCGACGGGCACCGTCTCGCAGAGCGGTGTCTCCGAGATGACGAAGCCGCCGACATGCTGCGACCTGTTGCGTGGGAATCCAAGGATCTCCTCGGAGAGCCGTGCGAGCATGCGCACCCGCGGGGCCTCGGGGTCGAGCCCGGCCGCACGCAGGCGGGCGCAGGCATCGCCTGCATCGGAGGACTCGTCGCGCTGGCCGAGCCCGCCGCCCGACCAACGGTCGACGCTGCGCGCGAGCCGGTCGACGGCGTCGAGCGGAAGTCCGAGCGCCTTCCCGACATCGCGGATCGCGCTTCGGCTGCGGTAGCTGACGACCTCGCAGACGAGTGCCGCGCGGTCACGCCCGTACTTTGCGTAGATGTACTGGATGACCTCCTCGCGACGCTCGTGCTCGAAGTCGATGTCGATGTCAGGCGGCTCGTTGCGCTCGCGGCTCACGAAGCGCTCGAAGAGGACATCGATGCGGTCCGGGTCGACCGCCGTCACTCCGAGCGCATAGCAGACCGCACTGTTGGCCGCGGCGCCCCGACCTTGGCAGAGAATGCCGCGCGAGCGCGCAAAGGCGACGATGTCCTGCACGGTCAGGAAGTACGGCGCGTAGTCGAGGTCGGCAATGATGGCGAGCTCGTGCTCGATCTGCCGCGTCACCTTGGGTGGAATGCCGAGGGGATAGCGTTCGCGCGCACCGATGGAAACGAGCGACCTCAGGTGCTCCATCGGCGTGCGCCCCTCGGGGACGATCTCCCGCGGATAGCCGTAGCGCAGTTCGTCGAGCGAGAAGGCGGACGCTCGCTCGAGGAAGCGCCATGCCGTGTCGAGGGCGTCCGGCCTGTCGCCGTAGCGGCGGAAGACCTCCTCGGGAGGCCGGAGCCTGCGCTCCGCATTCCACGACAAGAGATGTCGCGCGCGATCAATGTCTGTTCCGGTGCGGATGCAGGCCAGCACATCGAGCAAGGGCCGGCGCGACGGATCGTGCATGCGGATGTCGTTGACGGCCGCCAGCGGAAGGCGCAGCAGTTCCGCCAAGGCCACGGCTCGCTCGGCGTGGGCGACGCCACCTGGCTCGTCGATGCGCATGAGCGCGATCGCCAGCCGTTCGGGCATGAGACGCGCCAGACCGGCCCCCGCCTCGAGGAAACGCTGCGACGGGATGCGTGGTGGAAGGAGAACGCCGAGAAGACCCGCACCCGACGCCGCATGACCATGATGCGCACGAGATCCGCCCGCCAGCAACTCGACAAGGTCGTGCAGCCGAAGGCATGCCATCCTCTGGGCTTTGCTTCGCTGCAGTCGCCCTGTGGACGAAGGCTGCACCTCGCCCTGGTTGTACATTCGCATGTCTTCGCCAGCCACCTCGGGTAGACCGACGCCGCCCGCCGTTCGTGCATGCGTGAGCAGCCGACAGAGCGCAGCCCATGACGCACGGTCGCTGGCGTAAAGAAGCATCTCGAGCGGCGGCACAGGCTCGTCTTCGTCATCGATCGCAAGACGCACGCGCGCCCCATGGGCAAGACGGAAGCCTTTCAACGACGCCGACCTGTGCCTGATCGCTTCCGCGCCCGCGTGTCGGGGCATGGAGCGCTCGGCGTCTCTCGCGGCCACATGCGCCCGAACAGCGCCGCCGACGCTCTCGAGGTCCGTGAGCGCCATTCCAGCATGGCCAAGACGAACCGCGGCCTCGACGAGTTCCTCGGGGTGGCTGGCGCCCCCGAGGAAGGTGTGATTGCTCGTCACGGCAAGTTCGCCCCAAGGACGACGCTGCGATGGGCGAGAGCGCGGCGGTTGATGGCCTGACGGGCCAGGGTCTGGCGCGAGAGGACTTGCTGGCTCCAAGCTCGCCCGAGGCGAGACCGACAGGCGAAGCACGGACAAACCCGCATCAAGGTCCTGACCGCCCTCCTGCGGTGGCAGCTGGCCATCCGCGTCGACTGCCGCAGAAGCTCCTTGGTCCATGCTCATGACGCGCTTCGGGTGCTGCTTGTGCTTGGGGGGCGGTTCTTCTGGCATGTACACGGCCTCCTTTCCTCGAGAAATCTGCCATGCAACGATCGTGCGTAACCCACCAGACCTCTCGTCTCTTCGAGCTCCGCCTCTCCGTGCCCGAAGGCGCGCCGACAGATGCCAGCGATTGAGGAGACGGGCCGCGAAATCGATCGGGCGGAATCGCTATCCCCATGCGCCGAGCACCTCGAGCGCGACTCCGCGACGCATGGCTTCTGTGCCGCGCGCGATCCACGGCTCGTCGGCGGAAGAGCTTGTCGCACGCGGCGGCGGATGGCCCGACGCCGCGCTGCACCTGAGTCGCGCAGGCCAGCGCACGAAGACCCAGAGCCCGCCACCGATGCACAGGCGTGCATGGAGACGCCCCCCTTCCGCCTGCGCTTCATGCACACCGATGCTGGCGTCCACGCAGCTCCACCATGGCGGCGCGAGCCGCTCCCATCCATCGAGCGCACGCAACCGCCATGTCCGGCTCCGCCAGTGCACGGATGGCGTCGAGAAGGCACCCCATCTCGCTCCCGAAGCGTTGACGATCGGGCATCCGATGTGGCTGAGGCCATATGCGGCGGCGCCTGCGCCTTCATGGCGCTCGCGCCATGCCGTCCGCTGCGCCATGCAGCACGACAGTTCGAGGCTGGCATCGCCACCACTGAGAAACGCAGGCTCTGGAGGATCGAACTCCACGGACGGGCGCTCGACATGCAGGCGGATGCGCTTCGGCCCAACATGATCCACGCGCGCGCAAGGCTGTCTGGCGGGATGCAGCCCGTCGCGGCGAGCATGTCGCCCGATGGAAGCGCGCCCACCACGCGATGCAAGGAGATCGAGCCACTGCTGCGTCTCGGCATGCAAGATGCCCGACTCCGCAGACGCGATCTCGTGCGTGCCGTGATTGAAACCCCCGTGATTGAAACCCCCGTGCTTCAGGCCACCGTGCTTCAGGCCACCGTGCTTCAGGCCACCGTGCTTCAGGCCACCGTGCTTCAGGCCACCGTGCTTCAGGCCACCATGCCTCAAGCCACCATGCTCCCAAACCTCCACCCAGCCCGCGGCGAAATCGGAATCCACTCCAACGATCGGGGGCGTGTGTGCGGCAGGATTGACCCGATGCGCGGGCGGGATTTCAGCCAGATGAGGCTCGCGCGGAGACGGCAACGGATTGACGCGCGCCAACAGGCGCCGTTGCCTGCACCGAAGGCGCACCGCACCCTCGAGGTGACACCGGATCTCCTCTATGCCGTAATCAAGCGCCACGCGCTCGAGGCGCGGATGCAGCAGCCGCCAAAGCTGGGTTCGCCGCGCACTCGGGCACGAAAGCTCAAGCATCACGACGGACTCGAGCCCTGCAGTCGCCCCGGAAGGCGCACATGCGTCCGATGAACGCCCCACCTGCATCGCATCGGTCGAAAGATCCGCAGGCAAGTCGGCATGCCGAAACACCCAGCGCGCCGACCGAAGCACCTCGCCGCGCCCATGGAGATGGCGCGACAGCCGATCGACGAGCTCACCACACGCGGCCAGCATCGTCTCACGCCTGGCGACGGGCCCATCGAACTCCCTTCGAAAGACGACCGCGTCATACGAGCGCAGCGGAACAAGCTCCTCTGGCGAAATCCCGAGCGTCTGATCGAGACGGCGCAGCACATCTGGCGTCAGTGGCGAGGATCCACCACGGCGCTTGGGGCGCGTCCCGCGGCCTGGGCCAGAAGGATCGGTGCTCTCCGTTGATTCCCCCGTTCCCTGAAAGAGCCCAGCCTCAGCCTCCCACGGTGCGGGCGAGGCCACATGGCGACGACCGGTGCGCGCCACGCCCCGTCGGATCGGCTGCGCCATGCCGGCCACATCCCCTGCAAAGCGTGCCGCGACCCCTTCCCGACGCAGCCGCATCAGCTGACCAACCGTGCGCACGCCCACGGACTCGAGGGCGCCAAGCGACGCCGGCGAAATGCGCAACGACTCCAGGGGGAGAGGGTCAAGATGCTCCGCCTCGCGCCCTGCGGGCACCGCTTGGACCCGGTCATCAACATCAGAACGAACGTCGCCATGAAAGTCCCGACGGACTTCCTGAGGGACATCGTCACGGGCATCGACCCACGCGCATCGCGACGGACCCACGACGCGCCGCGTGGTCGCCCGCGCCACCGACATGCCGATCGTCGAAGCCGTCGCGGCACGAATGCGAAACCCTTTCACATGAAACGATTCCACGATCCGTCGCATGAGCGCCTGCTCCGTGCCATGCTCCTTTCGAAAGAGCCTCTGACAGCCCGTCAGGTCGCCGACAAGGCATGCACCTCCGAAGAGTTCCTCCGCCGAGGCCGTTCTTCCCTGATGCTCGCCCTCAAGAAACACGCTGGCGACGGACGCCCCTGAAGACCGCGCCCCCAAGCTGCCCTTGCCCAGAGAGTCTGCGGGGGCGTCGACATCGCCCGACGGACCGACGAGCGCGACCCTCGGGATCCAGCGCTCCAGGCAATGCGCCAGCCTGACGAGCAGGCGGCGCTCCCGCACCCGATCCAGGCGCATGACGAGCGCGCATCCGCCCCAAGACACGCAACGGCGCCACCAAGACTCAAGCCCTGCTCCGCTCATCGCGCAAAGTCTTGCCAGCAAATCCCGCGCGGCCGAAGACGCCTCGAACGGCGGACACATCCCCTCCGCCTGCGCCAGCGTGATTCCTGCGCGGACGCCATGCGCCTCGCAGCGCGCGCATGCAGCAACGATCCGCGCAGCGCCCCGATGCTCTTCGACCAACAAAAATGGGCTTTCGACGAGTGCCGTGACACCGCCTCCCGCACCGCCTCCCGCACCGCCTCCCGCACCGCATTCCGCATCGCATTCCGCATCGCATTCCGAGTCGCTTCTGGCACCCCCCTCCCCATCGTCTGCGGAATGACGCATGAGGGCGCTCTCCTGACGAACCGCCGCCCCCATCATGCGCAGCAGAGCACGACGCAGCATCGATCGGCTCGCGTCAAGCCTCCAATGCGTGAAGTGAAGCGCGATGAATCGCCTCTGGTCGACCAACGCTTGGCAAGGAACCAATGGCGACGAAGAGGCGTTGGCAGCGATGACCCTCGCAGGCTGCAGTGGCGGTGTCATGCGCTTCTCGCCCTTTCCGCCAATCGCACCTCGAACGCATCGCGCCCATACTCGGCGCCACGCACGTCACCTGACTGCCCAAGAAGGCGCAGCGCCTCGGCGTCCACGACCATCGCCTCGGCAAGGTCGCATGGCTTCGACACGGTGACCGCCAGGCGGCCATCCGAGATGCCTGCGTGAAGTTCATCCGCCCAAGGCGATCTGGCGATGCGCACCGCGCATTCATGTCGGTCCTCCACACCATGGCGAGACGATGCTTCCTCGGCATCCCGAGGCGTTGCGGCGACCACGCGGGGCGCCACCATCGACGATTTCGGCCGCGCGTGAACAAGTTCCATGCGCCAATCGAAGCCGAGGGAGCGACCGAACGGCGCGTCGAATGCGCGAGGGCCATCCGCCGTCATGCATGCACGCACCCGCCAGACGGTGCTGGCGCCATGGAATCGCCGATGGCCGCGCCGATGCTCTCGGCCCGCCGAATCGTGCGCCAGGCCGCCCATGCGATCGCAGCCCGATGGCGGGGTCACCACGAGAACCAGCCTTCCACCCAACGACGATTCCGATCCGCGAGGCGACTCATCTCGTCCGCGCATGTCCGTTTCCTCGCCCGAATGGTCGTCGTCGCGCATGCCTGAGCCCGCCGCCAGCTGCAGCCGCCGCCACATGACATGATCAAGACCCGTTCCATCGAGGACGACGATTCCCACAGCTCCAAGGCGTATCGCCTGCTCCGCGCACCACACCCGGGCGCAGGCAAGCCGAGATGCTTCCGTCTGCGCACTATTCGGCAACGCCCGAACTCGATCGCAGCCACCATTCCACGGGAGGCGAGTCCGTTGCCGAGCCCCCTGCGACAGCGCGAAGTCGGGCACAAAGATGGATCCATCAAGCACCGTCTCGTCAACATGGACTCCGCCAGCCTCGACCCACTTCGATGGAAGCGCGGCGGGCTGCGGGCAGACCTTGCTTCCGATCCAGGCGATGGCGCGACCTGCAAGCCGAGGGTGCGCCATGGCCCGATGCACGACATGAAGCACGCATCCGAAGGGAACGATCCATGCAGGCCTGCCGTGACAACCGACCATGGGCTCGGCAATGTCGTCGCACAGCCCGCCCGCATCCTCATCGAGCACCAACCCTTCGAACTCATGAACGCCGCCGAGAACGAGCCCGCCCCCGAGCGCCGCGTCGACACTGGAAAGATCCGAGCCAGGACGCCCAGCTTCACATGAATGCCGATCGCGGAACGGTGCGCCGACACCGGCATGCAGAACCACGCCATCGCCGACGGAACCGATCGGAACATGGTCCTCTTGCCCGATACCAGGAAGATCCGAGCAGAACCCCGGCATCAACGCCGCATCGCGGAGTGAGGGCCCGTCCTTCGGCGGGACATCTCCAATCGGTGGCACTCCATAAAGCGGCGGCACTGCATGGAGCGGCGGAGACAAACCATGCCGCGGCGAAGCATCCGCAGCGTCGAGCGCTGCAAGCTGCACGCGAACCTCGCGCGCGACGCATGCCGCGTCTCGGATAGGCCTGCGCCCACCCCGCCGACCCGGCAGGAACGACGACGAAAATCCTGTCTCGATGCTTCTCTTCATGAACATTCCCTCCGCATGCAGACGCATGCAGCAGCTCCTCGCCTCTTGCCGTCGCCTGGCGTCGTCTGTGGTCGTCGAGTCATGCCGTCGAGTCATGCCGTCGAGTCATGTCGTCGAGTCATGTCGTCGTGCGCGACCGCGCGCACCATCGCTCCTCGAATCCGCAGCCGCGAACTCGTCTCTTCGAACTCGTCTCTTCGAACTCGTCTCTTCGAACTCGTCTCTTCGAACTTGCGCCCTCAACCTCATGCCCTCAACGCCTCAGACCCTCAACGCCCCAGGCCTTCAACACCCCAGGCCTTCAACGCCCCAGACACTGAAACACAACCTCACGACGTGTCGCGCAGCGCCACTTCGATGCGTGTCGCGAACTGCAACATGCGAGATATGGCGGTGACGGCAGCGCGATCGACGCGGGCAACCGACGCGGGTAACCGACGCGAACCAACCGATGCACGAGCGCAACACGCACGCCATAACGCGCCGATCGCCATCACGATCGAAGCCCCCGACGCCTTAAAGTTGCGGGTTGCGCGAACAGACGCGGGTTACGACCAGACACTGGCCGAAACCCCTTCATCTCGCCCATTCGCGCACCAGATTGTGGCTGCGCCAGAAATTCATCGACGTCAGAACGCCAGCGAACTTCAAGCACAGGCCTCCAAACACAGGCCCTCAAGCAAAGGTCTCAAGCAAAGGTCTCAAGCAAAGGTCTCAAGCAAAGGTCTCAAGCACGAGCCCTCAAGCAACCCCCAGAAAATCACAAGCCCCGCCGTCTCAGCCAGATGTTTGGTGTTTGTTAGTATACAGCCGACTTCGCCCCCGCCAAGACCTTCCGGCCCTTTTTCAGCAAAATCGATCGTGACACGGCCACAGCGTCGCAGTCGATAGACTTGTCGCCTCTTCCATCGCAGCGCGCGCCCGGAAGCAAAGAGGCACGCCCCCAAAGACACGGGCCTCAAAGCGAGGCGCATCGCGAGGCACCAGCCGGTGTGGCGGAACTGGCAGACGCAGCGGATTCAAAATCCGCCGCCCCCTAAAGGCTTGCAGGTTCGATTCCTGTCACCGGCATTCAGACGGCGCGGCCGCGGCTTCGGCCGCGGCCGCCTCACTCCGAGCGCACCGCCACGGTGTAGTTCGGCGCTTCCTTCGTGATCTGGATGCCGTGCGGGTGGTTCTCGATGATCGTCGCGCCCGACACGCGCACGAAGCGCGATCGCCTGCGGAACTCGTCGATCGTCGCACATCCGCAATAGCCCATCGCGCTGCGAAGCCCGCCGACCATCTGGTAAATGAAGTCGGCGAGCGCGCCGCGGTACGGCACCATGCCTTCGACTCCCTCGGGCACGAACTTGCGCGTGTCCTTGATGTTGCCCTGTCCGTAGCGGTCGCCCGAGCCCGCGCTCATCGCGCCTTCGCTTCCCATGCCGCGATAGGTCTTGTAGCGGCGGCCGCGCGCGAGGACGACTTCGCCCGGGCTCTCGTCGAGCCCCGCGAGGAGCGACCCGAGCATCACGCTCGAGGCGCCCGCGCCGATCGCCTTCGCGATGTCACCCGACTGGCGGATGCCTCCGTCGGCGATGACGGGCACGCCCGCCTTCTCCGCCGCGCGCACGGCCTCCATGATCGCAGTCACCTGCGGCATGCCCACGCCCGTCACGACGCGCGTGGTGCAGATCGACCCTGGTCCGATGCCGACCTTGACCGCGTCGGCGCCAGCGTCGATGAGCGCCTTCGCGCCGTCGGCCGTGCCCACGTTGCCCGCGATCACCTCGATGTTGAAGCGCTTCTTCACCTCGCGCACGGTCTCGAGGACATTCTCGCTGTGCCCGTGCGCCGTGTCGATCACGACCACGTCGACCTCGGCCGCAAGCAGCTTCTCGACGCGCTCGTACTGGCGGATGCCGACGGCGGCGCCGACGCGCAGGCGGCCGCGCGCATCGCGGCACGCGCGCGGATGCTTGCGGACGTTCTCGACGTCGCGCATGGTGACAAGGCCGCGCAGGCTTCCCGCTGCGTCGACGAGCAGGAGCTTCTCGACGCGCGCGCGGCTCATCAGGCGCTCGGCCTCCTCGACGGGGACATCGGGCGCGGCGATGACGAGCTTCTCGCGCGTCATCACCTCATGCACGGGAATCGCGGCGAGGTCCTTGCCCTCGAGGAACTTCATGTCGCGCCGCGTGAGGATGCCGACGACCTTGCCGCGGCGCGATCCATCGGAGGTCACGGGAAAGCCGGAGACGCCCTGCTCGCCCATCAGCTTCGCGGCCTGCGCCAGCGTGTCGAGCGGCGAAAGCGTGACGGGATCCACCACGACCCCGTGCTCCGAGCGCTTCACCTTCGCCACCTCGCGCGCCTGCACATCGGCGGGCATGTTCTTGTGGATGATGCCGATGCCGCCCTCCTGCGCGAGGGCCCGCGCGAGCGTCGACTCCGTGACAGTGTCCATCGGCGCCGAGATGAGAGGAATACGCAGCCCGATGCCGCGCGTGAGGCGGGTGCCGGTGTCGGCGAGGTCAGGCGTGACGGCGCTGTGCGCAGGAATGAGGAGCACGTCATCGAAGGTGATGCCCTCGAGCACGATCTTCGACGCCGCCTGCATGTCGTTCTGGTCTGCCATCGGAGGATCATGCGGCAGGGAGCGGGAGCCGTCAATACCCCGTCCGAAAACCCGCCTGCCGTTCCCGTCAAGGATGTTTTCAGGTAGGGTACGCGGCTCCGCGCTTGGTTCGCGGAGGCCGCCGCACGCAGGTCAGGCGTCGCGCGGCCGCAGAAGACGAGGAATGCCTGGCCCCGAGGTCGTCCATGGCCGCTGTCCGCAACGAACTGCTCGTTCCCCTCTCGATCAACCACCGCGGAACCACCGCGGGTGAAGGCAAGAAGGCCTGGACCTCGTGGCTCGAGGCCATCATTCGCGTGGAAGGCTCCGACTTGATCGTGAAGAGCGGCCTGCGCCCCCGCGTGCGCCACCGCGGCACGCTGAAGGACCTCGAGACCGACCTCTGCACGCCCGACCTCATGATGCAGGTCGCGAAGGACATCCTCGACCCGAACCAGCTCGACTACTTTGCGCGGCACGGCTCGATCGACTTCGCCTACGACTACCGCAAGGCAGGCGACGAAGACGGCGCCACGACTCGCCGCTTCCGCGTCAACCTCTTCATGGCGCGCGGCAATCCGTCGCTTGCGGCGCGTCTCATCACGAGCCAGATCAAGAAGTTCGAGGAGCTCTACCTGCCGCCCATCCTCGGCGACGTGTCGATGTCGGCGCAGGGCCTCATCCTCTTCTCGGGCGTCACGGGCTCGGGCAAGTCGACCTCGATCGCATCGATGCTCGACTACGTGAACCAGCGCAAGAAGGTCCACATCATCACGATCGAGGACCCGATCGAGTACATCTTCAACGACGCCAAGGCGACGATCAACCAGCGCGAGATCGGCATCGACGCGACGAACTTCAACGACGCCCTCCGCGCGCTCGTGCGCGAGAACCCCGATGTCGTCCTCGTCGGCGAAATGCGTGACTACGAGACCTTCGAGGCCGCCATCCGCGCCGCCGAGACGGGCCACCTCGTGTTCGGAACCATCCACGCAAGCTCGGCGTGGCAGACCTTCGGCCGCATCTACGACCTGTTTCCTGAGAACGAGCGCGACCAGATCCGCAAGCTTCTTGCGTACAACCTGCGTGCCGTCATCTACCAGAAGCTCCTCCCGACGCTCCACGCCCACATCTCGCGCATTCCTGCGATCGAGATCCTGCTCAACACCCCCGCCGTCCAGAAGTACATCCTCGAGGGCCGCGAGGGCGAGCTCCTCGACCTCATCAAGCAGGGCCACGAGGAGGGCATGGTCGACTTCACCAGCTCGCTCGTGAAGCTCGTCGAGGACAACATGATCCACCAGCGGGTCGCGCTCGAGGCGACGCCGAAGCCAGAGGAACTGAAGATGCGCCTGAAGGGCATCGGCTGACGACCGCGCAGGGCCGCGCCCCGACGGCGCCGGCCGAGCAACCGAAGGACACGCAGCAGTGACGAACCCGTGCGTACCAATGCGGGCGCACCCTGAGAAACAGACATGCACGACCCGACCATGACCGCGACGCTGATGCTGGCCAATGCTCCGATCCTGATGAGCATCGCCAAGCCGATCCTCCTCGTCGCGACCTTCGTCGTCTACATGCGCTACGTGGCCCGCTTCGAGGCCGACGCGCGCATGTACACGCTTCCCGTGCTGCCGTGGAACTTCGCTTTCGTCGGCGCGGCGATCGTCGCGCTGGCGACGGCGGTGCTGATCCCGATCTTCTTCATCGGACTGCCCGTCGCGATCCTCATCCTCGGCGGCACGATGTACGCCTACTGGAAGTTCCGCGACGCGCGCGTGCCCGAGGGCCGTCAGTTCCGCTTCGGCGGCGACAAGCTGGCGAAGGCGATGGCCGCGCGGCGGCAGGCCGCGGCCGACCGCGCCGCGAGCGTCATCTTCACCCGCGCGGGCGGCGCCAAGGAGCCTGTTCCGCAGAAGGAAGACCCCGCCCTCGGCATCTACCTCGCCCTCGAGCGCGTGGTCGTCGAGCCGATGATCGCCCGTGCGAGCCGCGTCGACCTCGTCAGCTCGCAGCAGGGCGTGGCCGTGTCGATGCTCGTCGACGGCGTCCGAACCAAGCGCGAGCCGCTTCCCCCCGACATGGGGAACGCCGTCATCGACCTCGTCAAGCGCCTCGCGGGGCTCGACGTCAACGACCGCAGGCGACGCCAGACGGGCGCCTGCTCGGTCGCGGGCGAGTCGGGCCAGAGCGCGCTCACGGTGACCTCCATCGGAAGTTCGGGCGGCCAGACGGTGCGGATCGACTTCGACCGCGAGTCGCGTCTCGGAAAGTCGATCGACACCCTCGGCCTCGCGCCCAGTCAGCTCGAGACACTGCGCGCGCTCGAGGATCCCGCGAAGCGCGTCGGCATCGTGCTCGTCAGCACGCCCCCGGGCCAGGGCCTCACCACGCTCGGCTTTTCGCTCATCGCGCGCCACGACGCCTACACGAGCAACATCAAGACCCTCGAGCGCGAGCTCGTCTACCGCGTCGAGGGCGTCGAGCACAAGGCGTTTGCGCCAGAGCCCGGCATCGAGGACTACGCGACCGCGCTCACGAAGATCCTGCGCCGCGACCCCGATGTCGTCCTTGCAGCCGACATCTCCGAGCCGGGCAGCGCGAAGGCCGCCACGCTCATGGGACTCGAGCGACCGCTCGTCTACGTGATGATGCCGGCCGAGAGCATGGCCCAGTCGGTCGCGAACTGGATGCAGGCCGTGGGCGACGCGAAGCTCGCCACGCGCGGACTCAGCGCGATCGTGCACCAGCGGCTCATCCGCCAGCTCTGCCCGAACTGCAAGTCGCCCTTCACGCCGACGCCCGAGCAGGCGAAGAAGCTCGGCATCCCGAGCGGCAAGCAGGTCGAGCTCTTCCGCCCGAGTGGCAAGATCCAGGTCAAGAACCGCATCGAGGACTGCCCCGTCTGCCAGGGCACGGCCTACTTCGGCCAGATCGGCATCTTCGAGGTCATGCCGCTCGACGCGGAGGCCCGCAAGTATCTCGCGGAGAACGATTTCCGCAGCGCCTACGCACGCGCCGTGCGCGACTTCAAGATGATCCAGCTGCAGGAGGCCGCGCTCCTCAAGGTCCGCGAGGGCCTCACGAGCCTCGAGGAAGTGCAGCGCGTGTTCGCGCCGAAGCAGACAGCCGCCGCGCGCCCCGCGGGCGCTCCGCCGCTCCCAGCGGGCGCCCCGCCGCTTCCTGGCGGCAAGTCGCCCGCCAAAGGGTGATGAGCGCGGGTGAACCCTTGCGGGCCGATCGAGATCGGCCGACCCGCTTGGACCGACACGAACGGTCGACACCCCGCGCCGCAACGCGCCCCGCTCCACGACATCCCTCGAAAGACCATCGCCAGACACCAGCCAGCACAGTGAACGAGATTCGAACATGGAAACCGTCTTCAACATCCTCGTGATCGGATTCATCCTGCTGATCGCCTACTGGTGGGCGAACCAGGGCCTTTTCAGCGCGATCCTCCACCTCGTGTGCGTGTTCGCAGCGGGCGTGCTGGCCTTCGCGACCTGGGAGCCGATCGCGGGGCTCTGCCTCTCGCAGGACTGGCTGGTGCCCTACGCATGGGGCGTCGCGCTCCTCCTCCCCTTTGCGATCTACCTCTTCGTCCTTCGCGTCGCCGCCGACAAGCTCGCGCCCGACAACCTCAACTTCCCGCAGGTCGTGAACCTCGGTGCTGGCGGCGCGGTCGGACTGGTCGCGGCGATCCTCACCGTGGGCATCACGCTGATCGGCATCGGACACACCCACTCGACCACCGAGATCATGGGTGTCAAGGGCGTGGTCCGCACCTCAGCCGCAAAGGGGCAGCCCGATCTCAAGGCCAGTCCGCTGTGGGTGCCCGTCCACGACATGACGGCGGGAGTCTTCTCGTGGGTCTCCGAGGGCTCCATGACCCCGACCTTGACCTCGCCGACGCTTGCGTCCATGCAGCCTGAGCTGGGCAACCAGTCGTTCGCGCTGGTGCGCGACACCTTCGTGAAGGCTGGAAAGCTGTCGCGCACCGTAGCGACCCCTGGCTCGATCCGCCTCGACAAGGCGATTCTCGTGGGCTCCTACGCCCTCGGCAACCTGCCGCCGATGCGCGCCTATGTGGTCGACCTCAACCTTGAGCCGGGCGCGAGCGACTTCGGGCAGGGCTTCGCGATCTCCGCGTCGCAGCTGCGCCTCATCGGCGAGCGCCGCGGCGGCGTGACGCCGATCGCCTACCCCGTTGCGTGGACGCAGCCGAACTCGGGCGGCGGACGCACGCTCTACCGCTTCGACGACATCTCGAACTACATCACGGCACCCGCCGGAACGACCTCGTTCGGCGTCACGCTGATCTACCCCGCCGCCAACTTCCCCTCGACGCCGAAGTACCTCCACGCGATGGGCCTTCGCCTCGACTTCCCCGCCATCGCGCAGGAGTCGAACGAGCAGGACGCGCTCGCCATGCAGCGCGGCGGACGCACGGGCTCCGTCGAGGTCCCCGCGGGAACGCCCACGATCTCGAGCGACGACCTCGTCGTGAACGACTCGATCATGCCCGCGAACGCCAACCTCAACAACCTCGGCGCCATGGAGGTCAAGGACACCAACTTCCTCTTCGCCGGCACGGGCGAGTACGAGACGGGCGGCTTCCAGGGCAACAAGAGCGTGGTCGTGAAGGGCATCTGGGCTCCGCCGAACACACGCGTGGTCCGCCTCAACCTTTCGCGCGGCTCGCGCAACTCGATCGACTTCTGGAACGACCGCGACAAGATGCGCGAGGAGGTCGGTGAGGAAGCCGAGCTCGCGCTCGTCGACGACGCGGGCAACCTCTACCGGCCGATCGGCTATCTGCACGCGATCAAGGGCGGCGATCGCCGCGTCGTGATCAATCTCGAGCGCGCAGGCAAGTTCTTCAAGATCGGCAGCTATCCGAACCTCGCGAGCGCAGGCGTCGACGACCTCTTCGCCCTGTTCACCCCCGCGGTCGGTCGAAAGATCGTGGGTGTCAAGCTCGGCGAACGCTGGGTCGCGAGCGCGAGCCTCGACGTTCCCGTCAAGAACTGACCGCGTCGCATCGCCAGAGGTCGCACGCGCGTCGCGCGACGAATTCTGGTGAAAAGTGTCCTGCAGAAGTGCAGTGAATCCGGGTTGTGCCGGAAGGCTGTGGCATGATGTGCCCGCGGGTGACCAGCATCGCCCGCGGGAGAAGTCATGCTTGAAGGCAACATGCAGGGGGAGGTTCCGCCCAGTCGATCTGCGGAGGGTGGTCTGTCGGCGCGGGGAGCTCTTGCCGCGGCGCGGGGCGCTCTTGCCGCCGCGCGGGACGCACTCGCCGCCGGGCACCTCGCGATCGCGGCAGCGTCACGAGGGATCGGTGGGCCTCTCGCGTCGATTCGTTCCGAAGGTCTTGGCGTCACCTTCGCCTACCTCGTCCACAGGCTGCGTGGCCTCCTGCCGCGCCTTTCCCGCGACCCTGGAGAACGCACGGCGGAGCGATTTGTCCGCGCGTTGGGCATGAGAGTCATCGCACGGAACTGGCGCAGCGCCCGCGATCGGCGCGACGAGGCCGATCTCCTGGCCCTGAGCCCCGATGGCGCCCTCCTCATCGTGGTCGAGGTAAAGCGGGCGGCGGGTCCGTGGGATGCGCTCGAACGGGTCGACGGACGCAAGCGCGAGGTGCTGTGGCGGCTTCTCTGCGATCTCGAGGAATGCGTGCGCCGCGCGCGAACAGGCGCACCCGCGCGGGGAGATCCCCCTCGGCTCGCGGCTGTTCGCCGCATCCGGGTCGACCTCGTCGGTGTCGAGGGCTCGGCGCGCCATTCCATGGTGTCGCGCCAAGTCACCGCGCTCTTCGAGCGCGAGGTCTCGCGACGCGGAGGCTCGTGACGCGTGGGCGCGCGCAGGCAGCTGCAGGGGTGCGCGCAGGCAGCTGCAGGGGTGCGCGCAGGCAGCTGCAGGGGCGCGCGCAGGCAGCTGCATGGGCGCCTTGCCAAGTCTTGCGGCAGGTCACCCCTCTCCGTCTCGGGCCGACGGCGGCGCGGTCCGGTGGGCGCCGCAAGCAACCCAGCGGAGGGCGCGCCGTGCCGTCGGCGATCCGATGCAGGAGCGCGCAGTGCGTTTTGCCTTCGCCCTGCTGCGGTTCTCCTTGAGTGGCCGGTGTGGCTGATGCTGTCTCGTTCTCGCAGGGAGGCACGGCGGAAGACTCTCTCCTCGCCACGCAGGTAGGCCGAAGTGGGAGACTTGGTCTCGTCGACGCTGCGCCTTAGAAGCTCAGGGTCTCAGGGTCTAAGGGTCTAAGGGTCTTAGGGTCTCAGCGCTTCAGGGCCTCAGGGCGAGATTTCGAGTCCCTGACCTCTCGAAGCTTGAGATGGCCGAGAGACCTGGCCGGTGCAGCGGCAGTTCCAAGTCCCCTTCGTTTCTCCGCAGGCCCGTTCTCAGTGCCCGTCTGCCTCCGTGCCTCCACGCCTCCGCAAGAGACCCCGAGACCGCCAGCCACAGGCTGGCCGCACAAGCTCCCACGGCACTTCGCCGACACGAAAGCCTGAAGACTCGCGCAAACAAGGCAGAGACAAGGCAGAGACAAGGCAGAAACAAGGCAGAGACAAGGCAGAGACAAGGCAGAAACAAGGCAGAAACCAGGCCCAATCAACGCAGCAACAAGGCCGCAATCAAGGCGGTCATCGAGTCGGAAGCCCAGCCGCTCACTGCCAGTATCGCTGCAGCGCGATGTCGATCAGCTTGCGCTCAATGCGCGAGATGTCGTCGGTCACCCAGCGGCTGCGAAGGCTCTCGAAGTAGCGCTCGCGCTCGATGATTCTGCGGCGCGCCCGAAGTTCGTCCTCGATGGCGAGCTGGACCTCGGGGTCGTAGATCGAGCGCGCATCGGGGGTCTCGACATCGAGAACCGCGTACCATGAGACGAAGTCGCGCGACTCAAGCGGCCGGCTCACGGCGCCCTCGGCGAGTCCTTCGAGCCGGGCCTTGATGGCGTCAGAGAACTCAAGGCCCGCGATGCCGTTCTCAGGCAGTTCGAATGCGTTCCAAAGTCCACCGTCGGCGACCTTGAGCTCGGCGGCGATGGCTGCGAAGTCCTTGCCCTCAGCCACCCATGCCTTGACCCGCTCGATCGCGGCGGCGTCTGACTCGACGGCAAGCCGGATGCGGCCGATGCGGATCCGCGGCCTCGGGTTGAACTCGCTGCGGCGGCGTTCGTACTCCTGCTCGACATCGCGCCAACTGACGATCGCACGCGGCTCGATGCGTTCGTTGAGCAGGCGTCGCGCGAGCTGCGTGTCGCGCGTGATGCGGAGGAAGTCCTCGATCGAGCCGCCCTCCTCCTCCTGCAGGCTCGCCTCCGCGGCGGCACGGATGCCACCACGCTGCGCGATGGTCTCCTCCTGCAGCGAACGAAGCCATGCAAACAGACCTGCCTGCTGCTCGGGCGACAGCTTTGACTCAGCCTCCGCCACCACAAGCTCGCTGTCGACCGCGGCCTTGAAGCGCTGTGCGACGAACGCCTCGAGCGTGCGGCGCGCCTGCGCGCGGTCGGCGCCCGCGGCGATCACGCGAAGCTGGTCCTCGATCGGCTCGAAGAACTCCTCCGCGTAGATCGGACGCCCGTTCACCTGCCCGACGAGGGACTCGACCGGCCACACGCGCACCTCGTCGAGCGGTGGGCGCATCGCATCGCGCTGCGCCCCGTTGCGTCGATCGGAAGCAGCGGCACCAGATGCGGCGACATCGGCGCCGCCGAAAGGACCCGCATCCGCATCGGCTCCAGCCGCGCCCTGCTCTTCCGAGGCGGAGCCGTCCCCGTCGATCCGATCGCGGGAACCGTCGAGCACACGAGGATCCATGGCCACGGCGTCCGGATCGATTCCCGCGCGCGGCTTGGAGAAGTCTCCAAGCGCCACGGTCGTCGACCGCAGTTCCTCGGACGAACCGCACCCCGCGAAGAGAGACGCGAGCGATCCGAGGGAACCAAGAAGGATCGCGGAGGATCGGGTGCGGAACATGCGGGAATCCTACAGAGCCGACGCCACGGCGGGGCGCTGCGAGGCTATTCTCGCGGCATGACCGACGAAGCATCACTTGGTGGCAACGGCCCCCGCCTGCACATCGACTCCGACTGGAAGGCGCAGGCCCAGGCCGAGAAGGAGCGCCTGGCCGAGCGCGAGTCGGCGCGCGGCGCCGCATCGAGCGGCGGCGAGGCGGGCGGGGAGATGCCCCCCGCCGACTTCCGCACGCTCGTCGCCACGCTCGCAAGCCAGGCCATGATGGGCCTCGGCGCCTACGGCGACCCCCAGACGGGCCGCGTCGTGATCGATGTCGTCGGCGCGCAGTTTGCGATCGATCTTCTAGGCGTCCTCGAGGAGAAGACCAAGGGCAACCTCTCCACGGAGGAATCCGCCGAGCTCACCGAAGTGCTCGCGCATCTCCGCGCCCGATTCGTGCAGATCGCCCGGCTCGTCGCGTCGCAGATGCAGCGCGAGCAGGCGGGCGCCGCGGTCGGCGGCTCGCCGGAGGGTTTCGGCGTCGTGGGCAGCATCGGCAAGGGTTCTGCAGCCGATGCGCCGGCGCAGCGACCGAGCGGTCTCATCATTCCCGACTGACGCGACGCTTTCCGAGCGCTGCGCTGACGCACCCGCAACACCCTCAGCCGCCCACGGGGACCGCGCCGATAGAACAAGGCGCGATCTTCTATACTCCGCGATCCAACCCCGCTGGAGACCGAACCCGTGTCCGAGCAGACCGCACGACCCAAGACCGAGCTCCCCTTCCTCGAGCGCCACTACCACCTCCTGCGGCGGCTCCACTCGCTGACAGGGGTGTTTCCGATCGGGGTCTTCCTGATCCCCCACCTCACGACCAACTCGTCGATCGTGTGGGGCGAGGTCTTCAACGCCGCGAAGTACAGCCATCTCGGCGACAAGGCCGGCGGCGTCGCGACCTTCCAGCACGAGGTCGACTTCATCCACAACCTGCCCGCGCTGATCTTCATCGAGATCTTCGTCCTGTGGCTTCCGATCGCCTACCACTCGATCCTCGGCATCTACTTTGCGCGCAGCGGCCGAGTGAACACCGACCGCTACGGCTACCAGGCCAACTGGCGCTACGCGGCCCAGCGCATCACGGGCTATCTCGGCGTCCTCTTCCTCTTCATGCACATCTCGAGCCTGCGCTGGGGCTGGACCTACGGGGGCATCATGCCCTCCTTCGATCCTGACAACGCAGCAAGCACCACGGCGATCCACCTCCAGGGGGGCCTCTTCCCCTACTTCAACGCGGCGTTCTACCTCGTCTGCGTGCTCGCGCTCGTCTTCCACTTCGCGAACGGCCTGTGGACCGCGGCGATCACCTGGGGCCTCACGATCAGCAAGCAGGCGCAGCAGCGCTGGGGCGTGGTGTGCACGGCCGTCGGCCTCGGCCTCGCGGGCGCGGGCGTCGCTGCGATCGTCGGCTTCACCACGCTCGACCCTGCGAAGGCGGAAGAGATCGAGAACCGCATGAAGACGGAAGTCGCCGTCCTGAGCCCTGCGACGGACGCGGGCTGAACCGCCGCGCCGAGGTCCGTCGAAGCACCGAGCAGATTCCAGACACCCGAAACGAGCAGGTACCACCATGGCAGCCCCATCCAAGCGTCGCGTGATCGTTGTCGGCGGCGGACTCGCAGGCCTTTCCGCGGCGGTGCGCGTCGCAGAGGCAGGTCTCTCCGTCGACCTCTTCTCGATCGTTCCCGTGAAGCGCTCGCACTCGGTGTGCGCACAAGGCGGCATCAACGCCTGCAACGAGATCGCGCGCCAGCAGGGCTACTCGGAGTACGAGCACTTCGACGAGTCGATCTACGGCGGCGACTTCCTCGCGCACCAGCCGCCCGTCTACGAGATGGCGCACTGGGCGCCGCGCATCATCGACCTCCTCGACAGGATGGGCGTGCCCTTCAACCGCACCTTCGAGGGGCAGCGCGACCTGCGCCTCTTCGGCGGATCGCTCTACAAGCGCACCCACTTCGCGGGCGCCACGACGGGGCAGCAGCTGATCTACGCCTTCGACGAGCAGGTGCGCCGCTACGAGAGCGAGGGCAAGGTCAAGAAGTACGAGCATTGGGAGTTCCTGCGCCCGATCCTCGACGCGAACGGCTCCTGCCAGGGGATCGTCGCCCAGGACCTCCGCTCGATGCAGATCAAGGCCTTCCCCGCCGACGCGGTCGTCATGGCGACGGGCGGCAACGGCCTCATCTTCGGGAAGAGCACGAACTCGGTCATGTGCACAGGCGGCGCGGCCAGCCGCTGCTACCAGCTCGGCGCGTGGTACGCCAACGGCGAGTTCATCCAGGTGCACCCGACCTCGATCCCCGGCTCCGACAAGCTGCGCCTGATGAGCGAGTCCGCGCGCGGCGAGGGCGGCCGCGTGTGGGTGCCGCGCAAGAAGGGCGACAACCGCGACCCGCGCCAGATCCCCGTCGAGGAGCGCTACTACTTCCTCGAGGAGCGCTATCCGAAGTACGGCAACATCGTGCCCCGCGACATCGCCACGCGCGAGATCTTCGAGATCTGCGTGAAGGACGGACTCGGCGTCGGCGGCGGCAACATGGTCTACCTCGACCTCACGCACCTCGACCGCGAGTACTTGGAGCGCAAGCTCGGCGGCATCATCGAGATCTACCGCAAGTTCGTCGGCGAGGACCCCGCGGAACTCCCGATGAAGATCTTCCCCGGCGTCCACTACTCGATGGGCGGCCTGTGGACGACCTACACCGCCAAGCCCGACGGCAAGGGAATGGTCTACGGGGCGCCGAACTCGATGATGACGAACATCGACGGCCTCTTCGCCTTCGGCGAGGCGAACTACCAGTACCACGGCGCGAACCGCCTCGGCGCGAACGCGCTCCTCTCGTGCATCTTCGACGGCCTCTTCTGCGGCGCGGGCGTGGCGAACTACGCCCGCGACAGGAAGAACGCGGCCGACGCCGCCGACGCCGCGATCTTCTCGAACAACGAGAGGATCGAGGAGGACACGCAGCGGCGGCTCATCGAGTCGAAGGGCCCCGAGAACCCCTACGCGATCGCCAAGGAGATGGGCGAGGAGATGACGGCCGCAAGCACCGTCGTCAAGAGCGCCGAGCGCCTCATGCAGGCGCGCGTCAAGCTCGCAGAGCTCCGCGAGCGCTTCAAGCGCATCTCGATCTCCGACACGGGCCTCTGGACGAACCAGAATCTCTCGTTCGCGCGCGCGACGGGCGACATGCTCATCCTCGCCGAGGCGATGATCGAGGGCGGACTCGAGCGCAAGGAGTCGCGCGGCAGCCACTACCGCACCGACTACCAGCAGCGCGACGACGCGAACTACATGAAGACCACGGTCGCGAAGTTCGACCCCGAGAGCTCGCGCCCGTCGATCTCGTTCGAGCCGTACGACCTCCCGCTCGTCCAGCCGCGCGCACGCACCTACGGCAAGGTCGGCGGCTGACGCCGTCCGTTCCCGTTCACGCGCCGCCGCGCAGGATGTTCATCGCGGAAAGCGCCGCCGAAAGCGCCGCGGCCGCGACGAGCGGCCACGCGCGGTAGCTGCGTCCAACGAGTGCCATGGCGGCGATCGCCGTGAAGACGAGGACAGGCGGCTGCAGGTAGCGCTCGAAGCACTGGCTGTTCGCGGTCTGCGCGGCGATGCTTCCGAGGAGCGCGAAGAGGGCGTACGCGCCGACGCCGCGCGCCGCGGCGTCATGCGAACGCGACCAGAGCCTGAGATACGCCGCAAGCGCGGCCGCCCCAAGCGCAGCAAGCGGCACGAGGAAGAGCGACCGCTCGGCGATCGAGGGGAGTTTCGACGCTATCGTCCACAGGACACCGCCAAAGCGGACATGGACGACATAGTTCGAGGGAACGAGGCAGCACGCCGCGCCCGCGAGCAGCGCGACGAGCGCCACGCGGGGCGTCAGCAGTTCGCGCAGATAGCCTGGAATCCCGAGGAACGCCGCGAGCCCCCAGATGCCGACGAGCGCGAGCGCGTAGACGGGCGTCGCTGGGTTTCCCCCGCTTCCGTGGTACTGCTGGAACGACGGCGGCACGAGCCCGCCCCAGAGCCAGGCGAAGAACGCGACGAGAAGAAGCGCGGGGACAAGCGCAAGCGCGGCGCCCGCGAGCGACGCCACGCTCGGCATCCGCCGCTCCGCACACGCGCGCGCCACGATCGCGGCCCCTGGAAACGCAGCCGCGTAGGCCATGATCTGACGGACGCCCACCGCGGCGACGGCGAGGATCGACGCGGCCGCGCCCGCGACCGCCGCGCGCGGCGCGCGCCCTGCGGCCAGCGGAAGCGCCGCCGCGAACGCGCCGAGGACGAAGAGCGTCGCAAGGTTGTCGGTCGCGAGCCAGATCGACGGGTTCAGCGTGTAGGGAGAGAGCGCAAGCGCCGCGCCGAAGGCGAGCGCCGCCCTACCGCCGCCGCGCGCGGCCACGAGCGCGGTGGCGAAGGCGACGAGCGCGGCGCCGAAGAGCGCGTTCAGCGCGCGCAGCACGGACGCATCGGCCCCGAGCGAGCTCAGCGCCGACATCACGAGGTGAAACCCGGGCGCGGTCGCGGACTGGTAGTCCGACAGCACGGGGCTCGGCATCTCCGAGGCCATCTTCGCGATGGTCGGCGCGTGATAGGCGACCTGGTCCGAGTGCGCGTAGGTTCCCTCGAGGCCTGCGAAGACGCCTGCGACCGCAAGCGCGCCGTGCAGCGCCCCTGCGAGGAGCGCGGCCATGAGGATCTCGCGACGCCCGATGTCAGTCGCCGTCACGACGCGCTCCCCGCCGACGCGTGCGCGAGGAACACGCCGTCGAGAATCGCGCCCACGGCGGGCACGAAGAGGACGACTCCGAGAAGCGCCGCGAACAGCAGGATCGTCGCGAGAAGGACGCCATCGGTGCGAAGCGCCTCGAGCGGGCTGTCGGAGCTTCCCTCGTTCGCGCGGCGCCAGAAGCGATGGATCGCGACGAGCACCAGCGGCGTCAGCAGCGCAAGGCCCGTCGCGCGAGACCCGAAGAGGGCCTGCGCGTGCTCGCTCAGCGTGTACGAGAGGTACATCAGGACCGTCATCACGGCGGAGAGGCCGAGGAGCCACTGCAGCTCGTCGCGCCCGCGCCAGTCGGCCGACGGCTTCCACGCGCTCCCCGCGCGCTCCGCGCTCACGAGGTCGCACATCCGCTTGATGAAGCCGAGGTAGAGGCAGAGGAAGAAGACGCAGAGGACGAGCCACACGCTGATGCGCACATCGATCGCGACCGCGCCCGCCGCCGCGCGCAGGGCGAACCCTGTCGCGATCGTCGTCACATCCACCACGGGCACGCGCTTCAGCTTGCCGTTGTAGAGGCCTTGGAGGACGCCGTAGAGCGCGATCGCCCCGACAAGCTCCATCGACACGCTCGCGGCGACGAGAAGCGCCGCGATCTCGAGCGCCACGCCGAGCCCGACCGCGAACGGCCGCGACACGGCGCCCGACGCGACAGGTCTGCGCCTCTTCACGGGATGCTGGCGGTCCTTCTCCGCGTCGAGCGCGTCGTTGATCGCATAGAAGCCGCTCGCCGCGAGCGAGAAGGCCGCGAAGGCGAGGAGCGCGTCGAGCCCGCGCCCGACGAGCTCCTCAGAGGTCGCCGTGCGGACGGCGTTCGCCGCCCAGAAGATGAACGCCAGCAGGACGAAGCTGTTCTTCGTCCAGTCTCCTGGCCGCATCAGCTTGAGGATGGCGCGGGGCTCTGCCACGGTGCGGTTCTATCGGCGCTTTGGCGGGTGCGTCCTGAAGGGTCTGTGCGAACGCAGCCGAGAAGCGCGGTGTTCGCACGCCAAGGGGCATTTCAAGCGCGCCCTGAAGCGCGCAATCCGACTATCATCGCGTCTTCCGAGAACACGCCATGGTTTCCGACACCCAGAGTGCCCCACGCCCGTCCGCCAACGCCAGCCGCACGGTCCGATTCCGCATCAAGCGGCAGGACCGCCCGGGCGAGGCACCTCGCTGGGAGGAGTTCCTCGTCGACGCGGAGCCGGGGTCGAATGTGATCGCCTGCCTCCAGCAGATCGCCCGCATGTCGAAGACGGCCGAGGGCAAGGCCACGACGCCCGTGTGCT
Source organism: Phycisphaera sp. (assembly GCA_016124975.1). Classification (GTDB taxonomy): domain Bacteria; phylum Planctomycetota; class Phycisphaerae; order Phycisphaerales; family SM1A02; genus QWPT01. The sequence continues at coordinate 56,141 of WGMP01000035.1, forward strand.
ACGACTCGGGCTGCCTCGAGGAGGTCTGCGGTTCCTGCGCGATGGTGATCAACGGCAAGGTGCGCCCGTCGTGCTCCGCGCTCGTCGACAAGGTCGTCGGCCCCGACGGCACCATCACCCTCGAGCCGATGTCGAAGTTCCCCGTCGTGCGCGATCTCGCGGTCGACCGCTCGCGCGCGTTCCACAACCTCGAGCGCGTGAAGGCGTGGGTCCCGATCGACGGCACCTATCACCTCGGCGCGGGGCCGAAGGACACTCCTGCCAACCAGGAGACGCGCTACACGCTGTCGACCTGCATGACCTGCGCGTGCTGCCTCGAGGCGTGCCCGCAGTTCAACCTCGAGGAGGACAAGTCGAAGTGGGACGGCGAGTTCATCGGCGCCCACGCGATCTCCCAGGCTCGGCTCTTCAACGCCCACCCCACGGGCGCCGCGCTCGCGTCGGAGCGCCTCGATGTCCTGATGGCCAAGGGCGGCGTGAACGACTGCGGCAACGCGCAGAACTGCGTGAAGGTCTGCCCGAAGGAGATCCCGCTGACCGAGTCGATCGCAGCGATCGGCCGCGCGGTGACGGTGCACGCGATCAAGAGCTTCTTCAGCGGGCGATAGCCCCAGCGCGCCGCCAACGATCTGTATCGCGCGACACGAAAATCAGGCGTGCCCGCATGCTTCAGCATGCGGAACGGGTGGTGTCAGCCGTCGACTCCGACGCGTGTCGTTCCGCAGGTTGAAACCTGCGGGCACCCCTGGTGAATGACTCCGACGACCTGAATCGCGCGACACGAAAATCAGGGGTGCCCGCATGCTTCAGCATGCGGAACGGATGACGCCAGCCGTCGACTCCGACGGGCTGCGTTCCGCAGGTTGAAACCTGTTGACACCCTAGTTGAACGACGCCCACGCACCAGTCACCGTCGACGCCGTCGCACCGCCAGCATCCCGACGAGCGCTGCCGCCATCGCGGGCGGCGCGGGGATGTTCACCGTGAAGATCAGCATCTCGCCCGCGCCAGAGCCGGGCCGAAGCGGATCGGCCATGCCAGGCGTGTTCCGCCAGATCCAGCGCGCGTCGGTGGTGATGCCCGCGATCACGCCCCACGGCGCGATGCCGTTGTGCTCGCCGACATAGGTCGGTTCCCACGCGCCGAGCCCGTCGGCCGACGCGATGTGCGCCTCGATCTCCGACGCGAGCGGATGTGGCGCGCCCGTGTTTCGGTCCGTGTTCGTCGCATAGACGCGCCAGCGCGCGTCGCCCGTCAGCAGCGTGCCGAGCGACGGCGAGGAGAACTGCGCGAGAAGTCCCTGTGCGACCGAGTTGTCCGACCACGCTGCGATGTAGATCGTCTCGGTCGCCTCGAAGCTCCAGGTCTCGGCGATCGACCAGTTGAAGGTTCCCGGGTTCCCCGCGAAGCCCGTCTCGTTGCCGCCGATGTAAGTGAAGGTCGACCCCGCGCGCGTGAAGATCGCGTAGTGGTTGTCGCAGGTGATCGTGGTGGTGACGAGCTCCGCATGCGCCGACGGCGCGGCGACGAGGAAGAGCGCGGCGAGCGGATGGACGACGGCGTGCGCGATGGCCCGCGCGCGTCTCGGTTGATCGATGAACATCTGTTTCCCCTCTTTGGTTGTGCGTCGGCCGTGCAGCGCGCACGGCTCGATGCCGCGAGGGTGCCGCGGATCCTGCGGATTGCAACGACTGCGGCGCCCGCTCAAGGCAGACGGAACCCTGCGGCGTCTACCTGTGCCGCCTATTCCGTCTCTGCGGCCTCTGCCGTCGCGCGACGCCTATTCCGAGGCCTCGTCGCGCCCCGCAGGCGCGTCGGCGGCGCGGTCCTTGAGCTCGCGACCGCGCGCGGCGATCGAGTCGTAGATCGACGCAAGCAGCCCGACGAGCGGGAACTTCCCCTGCAAGGGCGACTGTCCGAGTCGACGAAGGAGCGCGTGCGGCGCGAACGGCTCTGTCTCGTCGGAGAGCGCGTCGATCTGCCGTCCCGGCCGCCAGAAGCTGTCGATGCAGCGCTCAAGCGGCTGCGCCTCGGGCGCGCGCTCGACCGCGGGCGGCGTCGAGTGGGCGCGCGCAACGCCTCGCGTCGCGATCGCGCGCGCTTCCTGGAGCCGCTCGAGGAGCCGCTGTCCGTCGAGGCCGCGCAGCGTGAACGCAAGGAGCGGGTCGCCCGAGAGGCGCTCCGTCACGAGCGCGCCGACGCAACCGATGTGCTTGCACGGCTTCGGTAGGTCGCAGGTGCAGGTGCGCGTCACGGTCGCGGGATCGGTGGGCACGAGCTGCTGCCCGAGCGACACGAACGGCTGCTCGACGAGCGGCGGCATCTCGCCCGCGAGAAGCTTCGCCGAGTAGACCGCTTCACGCGCCATGATGGAGACCACACGGTCCCAGTCGGCCGCGGAGATCGCGACGGGCGCGATGCGCACGGCGTAGGGCCGCGATGCACGGCCCTGCACGGTCGCCTCGATGCCCGCAGGCGTGATCTGCAGCGACGCGACCTGCCCTGCGCGCGCATAGTCGAGCGCCTCCGCCTTCACCCCGTCGACGATTCCATCGAGGAGGATGCCGCACCACGCGTCGGCGGGCCACGAGAGGAGGTCGATTCCCTCGCGCCTGCGCAGGCGGATGCCGTTCTTCAGGCGGCGCGGCGTGTCGGGCCTGCGCATCTGCCGCACGCCCGGCCCCGCGTTGAAGGTCGAGTTGCGCGCGAAGGGGTTCGGCGCGGCGGGTGCCGCACCAGGCGCGACCTCGGCGGGCTGCGCCGCGTTTGCCGCAGCGTCCGCCGTGTTGCGGGTGGTGTCGTCGGGAGCGCTCATTCGCCGTCCTCCAGCGTGTCCCTGCGAAGGGTGAGAAGGTCGCGCAGCTGGCCCGTCGAGAGTTCGGTGAGCCACGACTCGCCCGCGCCGATGATCTGCTGCGCGAGCTCGGTCTTCTGCTCGATCATCTGGTCGATGCGCTCCTCGAGCGTGCCTTCCGAGATCATCTTGTGCACGTTCACCGTGCGGTGCTGGCCGATGCGGAACGCGCGGTCGGTCGCCTGGTTCTCGACCGCGGGGTTCCACCAGCGGTCGAAGTGGAACACATGGTTCGCGGCCGTGAGGTTGAGGCCGACGCCGCCAGCCTTCAGCGACAGGACGAAGATCGGGCACGCGGGGTCGTTCGACTGGAAGCGCTCGATGAGGTGCTCGCGCTTCGCCTGCGGCGTGCCGCCGTGGAGGAAGAGCGCCTCGGTGTCGAGCTCCTGCCGCAGCATCGCGACGAGGAGATGCCCCATCTGGCGGTACTGCGTGAAGATGAGCGCGCGGTCGCCCGCCGCGATCACTTCGTCGACCATCTCCATCATGCGCATCGCCTTGCCCGAGCGCGCGGAGAGCTTCTCCCCGGGCTTGAGCGTGGGCAGCGGCACAGCGTCGTCGTCGTCCGCGCCCTGGCGCAGGAAGTGGGCGGGGTGGTTGCACACCTGCTTCAGCTTCACGAGCGCAGAGAGGACGAGGCCGCGTCGCTTCATGCCTTCCGAGTTGTCGACGCGGGTCAGCATGTCGTTCACGACCGAGTCGTAGAGCTGCGCCTGCTCCGCCGTGAGCGGGACGTTCTGACGCGTCTCGACGAGCGGCGGCAGGTCGGTGATGACGGTCGGGTCGGTCTTCAGGCGCCGCAGCACGAAAGGCCGCACGAGGCTCTTGAGGCGATCGGCCTGGCGACGGTCCTTGTGGCGCTCGATCGGCGCCGCGAAGCGCCTGCGGAAGTCGCCCTGCGTGCCGAGGTAGCCGGGCGTGCAGAACTCGAGGATCGACCAGAGCTCGCTCAGGCGGTTCTCGACGGGGGTGCCCGTCAGCGCGATGCGGTGGCTCGTGCGCAGCGCGCGGATCGACGCGGTCTGCTTGGTCGGCGGGTTCTTGATGTGCTGCGCTTCGTCGAGGGTGACGCGCCGCCAGTGAACGCGCTCGAGGCTCTCCTTGTCGCGCACGACGAGCGCGTAGGTCGTCACGACGACATCCGACGAGAGCGCCGTCTCGACGAACTTCTCGCCGATCGGGCGCTCGAGGCCGTGGTGGACATGCACCACGAGCTCGGGCGCGAAGCGGTGGAGCTCGCGGTTCCAGTTGCCGACGACCGACATCGGGCAGACGAGGAGCGTCGGGCCGACCACGCGGCCCTGCGCGCGCTGGCGCTCGTGCTGGAGAAGCGCGATCAGCTGCACGGTCTTGCCGAGGCCCATGTCGTCGGCGAGGCAGCCGCCGAGGCCGAAGCGATCGAGGAACGCAAGCCACGAGAGGCCCTGCTGCTGGTACGGGCGCAGCGTGCCCTGGAAACGCTCGGGCGGGTCGACGATCGTGAAGCGCTCGTCGCCCTTGAAGCCGAGGAGCTCGCTCACCCAGCCCTGCGCGTCGAGACCGAGGATCGGAAGCCCCGTCTCGGGGCCGTCGAGGCCGTTGCCGAGGCGGATCGCCTGCATCACCGTCATCTGGCCGCCGGGATGCTCCTTCAGGAACCGCACCGCGCCATGGAGGTCGTCGGGGCGGATCTCCACCCACTGGCCGTTCACGCGCAGAAGCGGCGAGCCTTGTCCCGCGAGCCGCTGGAACGCGTCGATCGAGAGCGTCTGGTCGCCGAGCGCAATCTGCCACGAGTAGTTGACGAGGCTGTGGAGCCCGAGGTGGCTGCCTTCGCCGTCGGGGCCCGAACCGCCGCCGACAGGCGCGGATCCGTCGCCCGAATCGATGAGAAGCCGCGCACCGAGGCGGCTCGCGGGCTGGCCCCACCAGCTCGGCGCAAGCACCACGAAGCCCGACTCCATGAGGATCGGGCGGAAGTCGCGCAGGAACGCGTAGGCCTCCGTCGTCGAGAGCTCGATTCCCGCGGGCGTCGCGCTCTCGAGCGCGCGCTCGACGCGCGGCCAGATGCGCGCCGCGCGCGCGAGCTCCGCAAGGAGCACATCGCCCGCGGGCTCGTCTTCGCCGCCGAAGCGCGCGAGGAGGCCGCGCAGGCCGTCGGTGCCCTGCGCCCAGATCTGCTCGGCGTCGATGACGACGGGCGGGTCGTCGTTCGTGATGAGCTTGAAGGCGATCTGCCACTGCGCGTGGCGGCCGAGCTCGTCGTTCGCGTCGAAACTCGTCGGATCGGGCTCGGTCAGTTCGAACGCGAGGCGCACGAAGCGCGACTCGCTTGCCGCGTCGAGCGACGAGAGCCACTGCCGCGCGCCGCGCATCAGGTGCGTGTCCGAGCTCTTCAGGCCCGCCACCGTGCCGTCGCGGCCGAGAAGGCCCGTGAGCCACGCCACATGCGGGTCGACAGACGGATCGCGCTCCTCGATCGCGTCGCCATAGCTCTCCGACTCGAGCACCGCGCGCACCTCGGCGTCGATGAAGCCGATGAGCGCGGCCTCGATGATCGCCCACGGCTGCCCGCGGAACTCGTCGTCGACCGCGCGCACGCTCGCGGGAATCGCTGAGAGAAGCGCCTCGAGCCGCTGGGCGGGCGCGCCGTCGGCGAGCCACGGCTGCCACACCGCGCGGAAGCGTCCCGACTTGTCCTGGATGAGCGACGGCACCACGCGCTGGTCGGCGATCAGATCGGCGGCGAGGTCGGCGACCTCGCGCCAGAAGCGAAGCTCATGCCCAACGAAGAGGCCCGGCGCGAGCGGACGCTCGTCGTCGTCGACGGTGAGCAGGAAGCGCAGGGCCGCGGGGCACTCGACGGCGAGCGCGGGCACCTCGACCGACGCGAGGTGTGCGATCGGTTCGTCGCTCATGCCGAGCGCGTTCGCGAGGCGATCGCTCGGAAGCGGCATCACCCGCGCATCGGCCGTCGTCGCAGGAAGCGTGAGGCGCACCTGCGCCGGCTCGGCGCAGAGGTCGTCGCCTGCGAGGATTCCCGCCGACAGCAACAGCCCGCGCAGCGCGCCAGCGTCGCACGCAAAGGGATGTCGGAAAGCGCCTGCGGCGGGCGCCGTGGGTTCGGATGACTCGGAGTCGGCGTCGCCCGCCACGCGCTGCAGAACCGCAAGCGCGGGGGTCGCGGCGTTCGCGTCTTCTGCCCAAAGGTGGAGCCGTTCGCTGGTCCAGACTGCGTGGAGGACGATCATGATGCGGAACGCTTCCTCTGCGGGTGTGCCGTGGTCTGTCGTGGTCTGCCGTGTTCTGTCGTCTTCTCTCGTGTCCCTGAACTCCGCCTCCTGCGAGGCGAGCGCGACTGGTCGGCGTCCGGTCGGCCGCCAGTGATTGCGCTGGGACTCGAACCCAGGACCTACGGCTTAAAAGGCCGCTGCTCTACCGACTGAGCTACGCAATCGCGAAGAGAAACAGTGTAGCCGAACCCCGCGCCGCCGCCCCAAACCGCCTCGGGCGGGGCCTCGTGCGGGGCCTCGCGCGGGGCCTCGCGCGGGTGTCGCGTGGGCCACCTGCGGGCTGCGCGGGAATCCCAGTGCGCGGCTCAACCGCACAGACGGAACAGCCGATAGGACTCGGCGAGGTCCCCGTACGGAGAATCCCCATGCCCGTTGAAAGCGCCCTTAGGAAGCCCGCAGCCACCGTCCGCATCGCAACCGTCGGTCGCGCCGCCGTCGCGTCGCTCGCGGCCGTCGTGGCCCTGTGCGGCTGCAGCGCGGTCCAGTCCGTCGCCGATGGCGTCGGGTCGCTTTCGACGCGCAAGGCGGACGCAGTTCCCGAGCGACGAACCGTCGCCGCGAGCGCAACCCCTGTGTCGACCTCTTCCGCGCGCATGGGCACGGTGTCGCGTTCGCGCGCGTCGACGCCCTCCTTCGCGGGTGATGACTTCGACGCCGAGACCCCCGATTTCGCCACCGATGGCGGCGATGGCGCCTCGAGCCACCGCGCCAGCGTCAACGCGCCGCTCTCCGTTCCCGATGCCTCGATGAGCGCCGCGGTCCGCCGCGCGAGCCTCGCGGTTCCGGGCGTCTATGCCCCTGCGAAGTCGGCCGATGCCGACGACTTCTCCGAGGGCGCGTCCAACCTCTCGCAGGTCAGCTTCGCGGTAGAGGGCGGCGATTACTCGCCCGATGTCGACCGCACGGGCAGCTTCATCGTCTTCGCCTCGACGCAGCACCGCACGACCTTCGACCTCTACAGGAAGTCCGTCGACGGCCGCACCGTGACGCAGATCACGACCGACCCGAGCGACGACCTCATGCCCGCGATCTCGCCCGACGGCACGAAGATCGCCTTCGCCTCGAACCGCAACGGCAACTGGGACATCTTCACGATGCCCGTCGGCGGCGGCGCGGCCACGCAGATCACCTTCGATGTCGACGAAGAGGTCCAGCCCACCTGGGCGCCAGACGGCAAGCGCCTCGCCTTCAGCCGCAAGAACGGCCGCTCGGGCGCATGGGAGATCTGGATCGTCGACACCACGACCCCTGGCCTGCGCACCTTCGTGTGCGAGGGCTTCCTGCCGCGATGGTCGCCCGACGCGGCGTCGGACAAGCTCCTCTTCCAGCGCGCCCGCCAGCGTGGCTCGCGGCTCTACGGGATCTGGACCATCGACATCGTGCGCGGCGAGGGCATCAACCCGACCGAAGTCCTCAGCGCGCGCAACGCAGCGATCCTCCAGCCGAGCTGGTCGCCCGACGGCACGCAGATCGTTTTCACGACCGTCGCGGACCCTGATTCTGACTTCGACTGGCCCGATCGCTCCGACATCTGGGTGATCAGCGCAGACGGCACCTCGCGCAGCGCGCTGACCAACGACCAGTACCGCAACATGCAGCCGATCTGGGCCGCGGACGGACGGATCTACTTCGTGTCGAACCGCAGCGGCATCGAGAATGTCTGGGCGATGACCGCAGATCGCACCACGATCGAGAAGAATTCGGCTGAGATCGCTGCAGGACGCAAGGTGAAGGGGCCGCAGGGCTCGAATCCCGCAATGGCCACCGCGACCCCGAAGTCCGATCCGACGCCGGGACCCCTCGCAGAGCCGACCGAGCCCGAGACGGGCACGACGGCCAACACGCCCATGACGGCGCCTGACTTCCTGAAGCCGAACCGCGTCGCGGGCGGCATCGAGGAGTAACGCCACAGCGCCCAAGCGGCCTGTGCGACACGAGCCCGCGCGCGGAAGTGTGCCGTGCCCGTTGAGCCAAACGAACGCTTGCTGCGCTGGCACGGCGATTGCGGCCGATATGCCCGCCATGCCTTCGCTTGCGCCATTCACGCGAAACCCTGCATTCCGCCTCGCCCCTGTGCTTGCGTCGGCGGCTGAATCCGCGCGTCGCAGCGCGCTCATGCTCGTGGTCGCGGCGCATGTCCTCGCGCTCGTCGGCTGCAGCGGTGCGAAGCGCGCCGAACCGACGATCCTGATGGCGCCCTATCCGACCGAGCGCGTCTGGGCGGTCGTGCCCTTTGCGAACGAGTCAGGGGTCTCGAAGATCGACGGCGCATCGATCGCCGACAAGTTCGTGTCGGAGATCGAAGGCGTCGACGGCCTCCGCTGCCTTCCGCTCAACCGCACGCTCGCGGTCATGCAGCAGCTCGGGATGACGGAGGTCTCCGACCTGCGGCAGGTCTACACGCTGATGCGCGCCCTCCAGGCCGATGGGCTCGTCCTCGGCACCGTCACAGACTGGGACCCGTACAAGCCGCTCCGATTCGGCGCCGCCATCGAGGTGGTGTCGCTCCTCGAGGATGTCGACGGCCGCGCGCTCGACCTGAAGGAGCTCACGATGCCCGTGGCCGACTCGGGCGGGGGGCTTGACTCCTCGCGCGTGGCCGTCTCGCAGGCCTCGCGCCTCTTCGACGGCCGCAACAACGCCACCCTGCGCGAGCTCGAGCGCTATGCGACGGGCCGCTCCGACCCGGACAGCGCGCTCGGAACGCGGGTGTATGAGCTCCGCCTCGACCTCTTCACGGGCTTCGCGGCTTATGTCCTCGTGCGCGACCTCCTCGAGCAGGAGGCCGCCCGGCTCGAGGTCCCGCTCCCGGGCGGCAGGGCCGAGCGCCCGCCCGCGCGCGACTGAGGATTGGCCGAGAAAGTTCAGCGCCCGCGCCTCGAGACGCCTATCGTCCTTCCCGCGTGAGGTTTAGGAGCGGGGGAGAGGGCGCACAGGCGCGCGAGGTCGATTCGACCTCTGCCCGCGCCCATGCCCGCGAGAGGCGCACGGACGCCCTCGGGAAGGCCACACGGAGGTGGCGCGTAAAAATTCGTGAACTGTTGGAGCGATCAGGCCGATAGCCCTATCGGCACGCGGACCTTTTGGCCCTCGTGCGAGGCGGCGGCCAGAAAGATGCCGGACCTGTGAGCACAGTCAGCAATCGCCCGCGAGCGCGTTGTGGGTGGGTCCACAACGCCTCGACCAAGCCAGCGGCATCCATCTGCGCCCGTTGCCCCGCGGTCGCAGGACGAGAGAGGCATACGCCATGAACGAGAACCTGCCAATCGTCGAGCGCTTCCTGTCGTACCTGATCGATGAGCGCGCCTTCAGCCCCTACACCTCGCGGTGCTATGGGCTGGACCTGCGCCAGTTCGTCGAGTTCCTCGAGGGCGACCTCAAGGTGAAGGTGAACCCGCAGAACGAGCAGGCCGCCCTCGACGCGTCGCTCGCGAAGAAGGCCGTGCCCGCGTCGATCACGGGCTCGATCCTCTCGTGCGATGTCGAGCGCATCCGCGGCTTCCTCGCGAAGCTCGCCGAGCAGAACTACTCGCCCGCCACGATGGCGCGCAAGATCGCCACGCTGCGCAGCTTCCACAAGTGGCTCGAGAAGCGCGGCTTCACCGCGTCGAACCCGATGACCCTGATCCGCACCCCGAAGCAGGCTCGCCGGCTTCCCAAGGCGATCACGGTCGACGAGGTCGAGCGCCTGCTCTCGGCGCCCGACGACAACGACCTTCTCGGCGCGCGCGACCGCGCGATCCTCGAGACGCTCTACTCGACGGGCATCCGCGTGAGCGAGGTGGTCGCGATCAACCGCGGCGACCTCAACGAGTCGAACGAGTGCATCGTGATCCGCGGCAAGGGCCGACGCGAGCGCCTGGTGCCGCTCGGCGCGCACGCGCTGAAGAGCCTGCGCCACTACCTCGACATGCTCGACGCCGAGATGAAGGCCGCGGGCCTCACCTCGAGCCCCGACGCGCCGCTCTTCGTCAACAAGCACGGCTCGCGCCTCTCGAGCCGCTCGGTGCGCCGCAAGGTCGCCAAGTACCTCGTGAAGGTCGGCCTCGACCCCGACATCAGCCCCCACACGATCCGCCACAGCTTCGCCACGCATCTCTTGAACAACGGCGCCGACCTCCGCGCCGTCCAGGAGCTGCTCGGCCACCAGTCGCTGTCGTCGACGCAGGTGTACACGCACCTCGCGCAGGGCAAGATGCGCGCCGACTACGACAAGGCGCACCCGCGGGCGGAGGCCAGCTGAAGTGATTTGAGCGGCGGCTGCTGCGGCAGCCGCCTTTGGTGCTAGGGTTGCCGACCCCGAGATCTGGCTGCTGCGGCAGCCGCCTTTCGCGATACGATATGACCAGGCGACCTGCGGTGAACCCGCAGGTCGCTTGCGTTTTGGCGCCATGACGAGCGCCATGACGAGCGCCATGACGAGCGCCATGACGAGCGCGCAGCCCGAGCAGGCTGCACGCGGGTCGACAGCCAACATGGGTGCCACCACTTCCAGTGGTGGTTTCGCGCGCGTATCGGCACGGCGCGTGTTCCACAGCACATCGACTCCGCACCACTAGAAGTGGTGGCACCCATCAAGGGCTGTCGCCGGCGGACATCGGTCGCTCAGGCTGCGCTCCGCTTCGCCTTCGGCGGGAAGCTCGGTTGACCTGCTGCACCTTCCATTCTGCTATCACGCGCACCGAGCGCCACCCAATGAACTTCCTCACCCCCGATGCATGGCGTGCGCGCTGCGCACAGGTCGATGTCGCGGCAAGCCGCCGCGAGCGCACGCCGTGGATCGCGGTTCCCCTGAACGCGTCGGCGCTGCCGAACGCGCGGTTGCATGTGCTGGCCGACCTCCTCGTCGGCTTCGCCGCCGAGCCTGCGGTTGCGCAGGCACATGGCTTCCTGCTCGTCTCAGAGTGGGGGATCTTCGATTCGTCCGACCGCCGC
>WGMP01000009.1 GCA_016124975.1 Phycisphaera sp.
AAGTCCAAGGAACGGATGACGCCAGCCGTCGACTCCGACGCGTGTCGTTCCGGGGACTTCGTCCCCGGGCACCCGTGGTTGGCGACTCCGACGGTCTGAATCGTCCGACACGACCCGCACGGGTGCCCTTGGACGAAGTCCAAGGAACGGAGGGTGTCAGCCGTCGACTCCGACGCGTGTCGTTCCGGGGACTTCGTCCCCGGGCACCCGTGGTTGGCGACGCCGACGATCCGAATCGCGCGACACGACACTCACGGGTGCCCTTGGACAAAGTCCAAGGAACGGATGATGTCAGCCGTCGACTCCGACGGTTGGCGTTCCGCATGCTGAAGCATGCGGGCACCCCTGACCTGGGACTCCGGCGGGTGTCATCCACGCCAGAGGAAGCCGCCGCAGCGGCGACCGCTCAAACCACCGCTGCCCTTGGACGAAGTCCAAGGAACGGATGACGACAACCGTCGCTCAGATACCCGAGACGAACGGCATCTTGGTGACGACCGCGGGCGTCGTGCCCTTGCCGGCGAGGTCGACTTCGAACTGCGTCCCTTCCGCCGTCATCGACGCGGGCACATAGGCCATCGCGATGCCGCGGTCGAGGGTCGGCGAGATGCAGCCGCTCGTGAGCTCGCCGACGACGGTGCCGCCCGACAGGACCTGCATCCCCTGGCGCGGCGACCGACGGCCTTCGACGAAGAGCCCGACCAGCTTGCGCGCGGGTCCCTGCTCCTTGATGCGGCGCAGCGCCTCCTGCCCGATGAAGGTGCCCGTGCGCTCGTCGTCGGGGCCGCCCGTCATCCCCTTGTCGAACTTGATCGCGAACTCGAGGCCCGCCGACACGGGGTCGATCTCCTCGGTGATCTCGTGGCCGTAGAGCGGCATGCCCGCCTCCATGCGCAGCGTGTCGCGCGCGCCGAGGCCGACGGGCTTCACCACGCTCGTCTCGCTCCCCATGTCCTTGAGGACCATGCCGAGCGCGAGCTTCGCCATCGACGACGGCAGGATCACCTCGACGCCGTCCTCGCCCGTGTAGCCCGTGCGCGAGACGAGGAGCTTGATGACCACGAGGTTCTTCACCATGAAGCGGTAGCGCTTCATCGAGGGAATGGTCGACGACATCTTCGAGATGAGGTCCATGGCCTTCGGGCCCTGGATCGCCACCATCGCGGTCGACTCGGTTTCGTCCTCGAGCTTGAAGGCGAACTGTCCCTTCGCCTCCGCGAAGTGGCCGAGCAGCTTGTGGCGGTTCGCCGCGTTGCAGACCATCAGGTACTCGTCCTCGTCGACGCAGTAGACGAGCACATCGTCGCGGCAGCCGCCGTTCTGGTTGCACACGAGGGAGTACCGCACCATGCCCGGCTGCATCCCGAGGATCTGGCGCGTGCAGACATGGTCGAGGAACTTGCGCGCGTGGCGCCCGCTGAAGCGGAGGCGCCCCATGTGGGAGACATCGAAGAACGCGGCCGAGGCGCGGCACTGCTTGTGCTCCTCGATGATCGAGCCGTACGCGATCGGCATCTCGTAGCCCGCGTACTCGACCATCCTCGCCTTGTGCTCGAGGTGCAGTGCGTGGAACGGCGTACGCTTGAGCGCGGCTTCGGCGGTGGTCATGGGTCGAAAGGGTATCGACCCGCCGAACGCCCCGCCACCGCCTCGAGGGCGTCGGCGGCTCGGACACGCGCCGCGCGGGAACCGCTATCCTGCGGGAAATGTCCCTGTCCGACCGCACGCCAGCGCCGCACGCGAGCACGATCCGTCGCCAGATGAACGGCGCGCGCGGGCTCGGGTCGATGCGCGCGATGTCGCTCGCGGCGGTCATCGCGATTGCGAGCGCTGCGCTTGCACCGAGCGCGCTCGCGCAGTCGAGCGCCATCGAGGACGAGACCCTCGCCGACAGGCCGATCGCGCGCGTGGTCTTCACGGGCCTCTCCCGCGTCACCGAGCGCGAGGTCCTCAACAACACCCGCGTCGCCGCGGGTCAGCCCTTCGAGGCCGCCGCGGTGCGCAGCGATGTGGCGACGCTCTACCGCCTCGGCCAGTTCGACACGGTCGACGCCCTCGTGCGCCTCCTCCCTGACGGCACGGTCGAACTCACCTACGCGCTTGTCGAGCAGCCGATCGTGCGCGACCTCCAGGTGGTCGGCAACAAGATCGTCTCCGACCAGGAGCTTCGCAAGGCGATCCCGCTCTATGCAGGCGGCCCGCGCGACGACTTCCTGCTCGAGCAGGCCGTGTCGCGCATCAAGGACCTCTACCGCAAGCGCGGCAACTATCTCGCCGAGGTCACTGTCGACGAGACGCGCCTCAAGGACACGGGCATCCTCATCCTGCGCGTGGTCGAGGGGCCACGGGTCAAGGTGAAGGAGATTGAGTTCGTCGGCAACGAGTCGTTCACGGCGTCTGAGCTCGCGGGCGAGGTGCAAACGCGCACCGCGGTGCCGCTTTTCGTCAAGGGCGAGCTCGACGAGGATCTTCTCATCGACGATGTGGCCGCGCTCGACAAGTTCTACAAGGACCGCGGCTTCATCGATGTCCGCGCGGACCGCCGCATCGAGATCTCGCCCGACTCGAAGGAGGCCAAGGTCGTCTTCGTGGTCAGCGAGGGCAGGCGCTACCGCATGCGCTCGATCACCGTCGAGGGCCGCGGCGCGGAGGGCCCGCGCCCGCTCGGGGTGCTCGACGCGAGGCAGATCCGCGATCTCCTCGCCATCCAGCCGGGCGACATCTACTCGCGCCTCAAGCTCGACAAGTCGATCGCGAGCGTGCGCGACAGCTACCACCTCCTCGGGCATGTCGATGTCGAGATCACCGACCGCGCCGTGCGCGTGGGCGAGGAGCCCGAGGTCGATCTCGTCCTGACCGTGCGCGAAGGGCGACGGACGATCGCGGGCCTCGTGAACATCCAGGGGAACTTCCTCACGAAGGACAAGGTCGTGCGAAGGCTCGTGCGCATTCAGCCGGGCCGCACGCTCGACGGCCGCGAGCTCGAGAACGCCCGCAAGCGGATCGAGGCGAGCCAGCTCTTCAACGATGTCCGCGTGACGGTGCAGCGCCCCCGCGACGACGAGCAGGACGCCCTCGAGCTGACGGACCCCTTCGGAACGGGCGCGAGCGGCGCGGCCCCCGACGCCGAATCCGCCGCGCAGGCGGGCGGCCCCGACGATCCCGCGGTCGCGGCCGAACGCGCCGACCGAATCCGCTCCGATGTCCGCGACATCCTCGTCGAGGTCAAGGAGCGGAACACGGGCAGCGTGAACTTCGGCGTCGGCCTCGGCACGGACTCGGGCGTTTTCGGCGAGTTCAGCGTCAGCCAGCGCAACTTCGACCTCGCCGACACCCCCGAGACGCTCGACGAACTGATCTCGGGCCGCGCCTTCCGCGGCGCCGGCCAGCAGTTCCGCGCCTCGATCGCGCCGGGCAACGAGGTCACGAACTTCTCGCTCGACTTCGTGGAGCCGCACCTCCTCGAGACCGACTACTCGCTGAGGCTCTCCCCCTTCTACAGGATCCGCCTCTACGAAGACTACGACGAGAACCGCGCGAGCCTGCCCATCTCGCTCTCGCGCCGCCTCGGCGACTTCTGGAGCGTGAGCCTCAACACGGCCTTCACCTCGGTGGAACTCGACGACTTCGATCCCGACACGCCGATCGAGGTCTTCGAGGACCGCGGGCCGACCACGCTCGCATCGCTCGGCTTCAGCGTGCGCCGCACCGATGTGGACCGGCAGTTCCGCCCAAGCCGCGGCTCGTCGGCCGAGTTCTCCGCGACGCAGTTCGTCAGCTTCGACGATGTCGACCCCTTCACGGTCCTGCGCGCGGGCTACACGCAGTTCTTCACCGTCACCGAGGACTTCCTCGGCCGCCGCTCGACCCTGCGGCTCTCGAGCGACGTGGGCTACATCGTGGGCGACGAGGCTCCCGTCTACGAGCGCTTCTACCTCGGCGGCCGCAGTTTCCGCGGCTTCGACTTCCGCACCATCAGCCCGAAGTCGCGGGCGAACATCGACTCGACGACCCCGCTCTCGAACGACCCGGTCGGCGGCACCTGGCTCTTCTCGCTCGGCCTCCAGTACGAGCAGCCCATCTTCCAGAACTCCTTCACGATGGTCGGCTTCGTCGACTCGGGAACGGTCACCGACGAGATCGGGCTCGACCAGTACCGCGTCTCCGCGGGCCTCGGCATCCGCCTCTATCTGCCGCAGTTCGGCCCAGCACCGCTCGCGTTCGACTTCGCCTTCCCGATCGTGAAGGAAGACACCGACGAGACGCAGGTGTTCAGCTTCTCGGCGGAGATCCCCTTCTGACGCATCACCCGCGGCCGCGCGGACGCGCCGTGGAGGAATCGGCGGCGTCCCGCCGCGTCCGTACAATCCGCGACCGCGCCCCTCGGGCGGCGCGCGAGCGAACGCATCCGGAGAGCAACGCATGAAGTCATCGACCCTCGCAGCCTGCGCCACCGGCGCCGCCATCGCCCTCGCGGGCTTCCTCGTCGGAAGCGCCGACGCGAAGCGCCTGCCCGCCTTCCTCGCGCCGCCGACGGCGATCGGCGTCGTCGACATGGCCTCCGTCTTCGACAGGCTCGAGGAGAGCGCGGAGTGGGATGTCCGCATCAAGGCGCTGCAGGCGCGCACGAACGACGAGGCGCTCCAGCGGCGCAACGAGCTCGAGGCGCTCGGCCGCGAGATCGAGGCGATGAGCGATGGCCCCGAGAAGGACGCCAAGATCGACGCGTTCCGCCTCAAGGACCTGCAGAACAAGCAGTGGCTCGGCTTCAAGGAGCTCGAGGTCGACCGCGAGATGAGCCTCAAGCTGCAGTCGGTGTACCGCTCGATCCGCGATGGCGCGAAGCGACTGGCCGAGGCGGAGAAGTACGACCTCGTCATCGTCGACGACTCGAAGCTCGAGATCCGCACGCAGCGCGGCCAGAACGCGCCGCCGCTCACGCAGCAGGCCGAGGCGCAGATCGAGCGCCTGCGCGTCCTCCACGCGGCGCGCACGGTCGATGTCACCGAGAAGCTGATCGTGCAGATCAACAACGCCCGCGCGCTGCGCCCCGCGGCGCCCGCCGCACCGACGCGCTGAAGCCTTCGCCGACCGAACACCGTGCGGCCCGCAGCGCCGCGCCCACGCACGCAGGAACCACACATGTCCCCCACCCATCCGCGTAACCCCCGCGTCGCCTTCCGCCTCGACCTGCTCGCCGTGGCGATCCTCGGCGCCGTGCTGATCGGCGCGAGCTGGATGCGTCCACAGTCGGCGCCGAGCGAGCCGTCGCGCATCGCCACCATCGATCTCGAGAAGACCTACAACTCGATCGAGCGATATTCCTCGACGCTTGCGTCGATCAAGTCGATGGGTGAGGAGCTCGAGGCCAAGGTCAAGTCGGCGGAGTCCACCGTGAAGGAGCTCGAGGCCGAGCTCGAGAGCTACCAGACGGGCTCCGACGCGCAGGCCGCCGCGATCCAGAAACTGCAGGCCGCCGTCGGGGAGTTCCGCGCGGTCGAGCAGTTCGCGCGGGCCAAGATCGAGGTCGAGCGCGCGCGCGCGCTCCGCGAGACCTACATCGCCATCAAGGACGCCGCACGCCGCCTCGCTGAGCGCGAGGGCTACGACTACATCATGCTCGACGACTCGCTTCCCGAGATGGACCCCGCGAGCGCGCAGCGCACGATGCAGCAGATCTCCGCGCGACGGTTCATCTTCGCCTCGCCGAAGTCGGAGGTCACCGAGCAGCTCATCGCGCTCATGAACGAAGAGTGGAAGGCTGCGAAGGGTGGCTGACGCCGCGTCGCGCCATCCCCGCTCGATCGAGTCGGTCGCAGCGCTCATCGGCGCCCGCATCGAGGCGCCTGCATCGTTCGACCTCTCCGCGGCGATCGAGGGCCTCGAGACCGTCGACCGCGCAGGCGAGAGGCACCTCACCTTCGTCGGAAACGCCCGCTTCGCGCGCATGCTCGCGGAAAGCCGCGCGTGTGCGGCGATCGTGAGCGAGTCGGTCGAGGTGCCCGAGGAGGCGCGGGGCCGCGCGATCCTGCGCGTTCCAAGCGCGGACCACGCCATGATCGAGGTGCTGCGGCTCTTCGCGCCGCGCGAGCAACTCCCGCCGATGGGCGTCGACCGCACCGCGCGCGTCGACCCGACCGCGATCATCGGCGAAGGCGCGCGCATCGGCGCGTTCGCCACCGTCGGCCGAGGCGCGGTGGTCGGGCCGCGCACGGCGCTCTTCGAAGGCGCCAGGCTCTACGAGGACTGCATCCTCGGAGAAGACTGCGTCCTCCATTCGGGCGTCGTCATCCGCGAGCGCTGCCGCATCGGCGACCGCGTCATCCTCGCGTCAGGCGTGGTCATCGGCACCGACGGCTTCGGCTACCGCCCGTCGCCAGACGGCCGCGGCATCGTCAAGATCCCGCACATCGGCTTCGTCGAGATCGCCGACGACGTCGAGATCGGCGCCAATACCTGCGTCGACCGCGGCAAGTTCGGCGCCACGAGGATCGGCGCGGGCACCAAGATCGACAACCTCTGCCAGATCGGCCACAACGTGGAGATTGGGCGGTGCGTGGTCATCAGCGGCCTCGTGGGCATCGCAGGCAGCACCAGGATCGGCGACGGCGTCCAGATCGGCGGAGGCTCGGGCATCGCCGACCACCTCGTCGTCGGCCGCGGCGCCCGCCTGGCGGCGCGCTCGGCGGTCATGAACGATGTCCCCGAGGGAGCCACCTGGGGCGGCGCCCCCGCGCAGGATCTTCGGGCGACTTTGCGGGAGTTCGCGGTGATCCGTAAACTCCCCGAGTGGCATCGAAGACTGAGTCACCTGATCGACCCTCCGACCGCGCCCTGACTCCCGCAGGCGCGTCGGGGACTGCGGCTTCCGCCGCGGGCGCCGCATCGAGCCTCGCGGCGGCTCCCCGCCAGCGTACGCTCGCACGCCCCGTCACCGTGCGCGGCAAGGGCCTCATGCTCGGAGCGGATGCGACGGTGGTCATCCAGCCGGCGCCCGCGAACAGCGGCGTCAGCTTCCTCCGCACCGACCTCAAGCCGCCGCTGCGAATCCCCGCGACCGTCGAGCATGTGGCGCCGCGGCCGCGACGCACCACGCTCAAGTCGGGGGATGTCACGATCGACACGGTCGAGCACTGCCTCTCGGCGATCGCAGGACTCGGAATCGACAACGCCACCATCGAGATCGACGGGCCAGAGCTGCCCTGCGGCGACGGTTCGGCCGCGCTCTTCGCCGAGCCGATCCTCGAGGCGGGCATCGTCGAGCAGGACGCGCCGCGCAAGTACTTCAAGATCCGCGAGCCGATCGTGATCGAGGAGCCCGAGGGCATGATCGCGGCGATGCCATTCGACGCCCCCGGGATGCGCGTGGTCTACGACCTCGACTACGGCAAGCAGGGCCACAGGATCCGCCACCAGACCTTCAGCTACAACGTGGCGGAAGGCGACTATCTCTCGGAGATCGCGCCCGCGCGCACCTACAGCCTGCGCGAGGAGGCCGAGGCGCTTCAGGCCGCGGGCCTCTGCAGGCACCTCACGCCGCGCGACATCCTCGTGATCGGCGACGACGGCGTGCCGATCGACAACGCCTACCGCTTCGACGACGAGCCCGTGCGCCACAAGACGCTCGATGTGATCGGCGACCTCTCGCTGATCGGTGCGCCCATCCAGGGACGCGTCCTCGCGGTGCGCTCGGGCCACGGCCTCAACCGCAAGCTTGCGATGCGCATCCGCGAGCAGATGCTCGCGGCGGACCTGCGCCGCACGGTCGTCGACGGCAAGGTGATGGACATCCGCGCGATCCAGAAGCTGATGCCCCACCGCTATCCGATGCTCCTCGTCGACCGCGTCGTCGAGGTCGACGGCTCGCGCCGCGCGGTCGGCATCAAGAATGTCACCATCAACGAGCCCTTCTTCCAGGGCCACTACCCGGGCACGCCGATCATGCCGGGTGTCCTCCTCGTCGAGGCGATGGCGCAGCTCGGCGGGCTCCTCCTCGCGAACGTGCTCGAGCACACGGGGAAGATCGCGGTGCTTCTCTCGATCGACCGCGTGAAGCTGCGCAAGCCCGTGGTCCCCGGCGACCAGGTCGTGCTCGAGGCGGAGAACATCCGCGCCACCGCGCGCACAGGTCACCTCAGGTGCCGCGCCATGGTCGGCGACAAGACGGCCGCCGAGGCCGAGCTTCGCTTCATGATGGTCGACCCTGACATCGAGTGACGATCGTTCCTAACCACGAGCTGCGGCCAGACACGGTCCGCGGCGCCCGCTTCCCCTCCCATGCCGTCGATCCATCCCACCGCCGTCGTCGATAGAACCGCGGAACTCGCCGACGATGTGTGCATCGGCCCCTGGTGCGTGATCGGCCCGAAGGTGTCGATCGGCCCCCGCAGCATCCTGCGCAACCATGTGGTCGTCGAGAGCCACACGCGCATGGGAGCCGACAACATCGTGTACCCGTTCGCAACCCTCGGCGGCACGCCGCAGGACCGCAAGTACCGCGGCGAGGAGACCTGGTGCGAGATCGGTGACCGCAACCACTTCCGCGAGCAGGTCACCGTGCACCGCGGCACAGCGACGGGCGGCGGCGCGACCGTGATCGGAAACGGAAATCTCCTGATGGTCGGCGTGCATGTCGCGCACGACTGCCGCATCGCCGACGAGGTCACCATCGCAAATGCGGTGCTTCTCGCGGGGCATGTCCATGTCGGCACAGGCGCGACGATCGGCGGCAACGCGGCGTTTCATCACTTCGTCACGGTCGGAGCGGCCTCACTCGTCGGCGGACTTGCGCGCGTGACGAAGGATGTCCCGCCCTATCTGATCGTCGAGGGTTCGCCCGCGCGGATCCGCGGCCACAACCAGATCCAGATGACGCGGCGCGGGGCGAGCGACGCCGCGATCGAGGCGATCCGCACCGCCTATCGCCGCCTCTTCTGCGAAGCAGGCGCGACCATGACCGTGCGGATCGCGGAGCTGCGCGCACAGTTCCCGGCGATCCAGGAGGTGCATGAGCTGTGCGACGCGCTGCTTGCAAGCGCGGCGGGCGTCCACGGCCGCGCGCTGGAGCGCGCACGGACCGACGACAAGCGCTCCGTGCCCGCGATGTGGCAGCCGACGGCGCGGCCAGAGGGCGCGTCCGCCGAACCATGACCGAAGCATGACGGCGACGGCGAGGGCGGCGCGACCCGCGCAAACCGCCGAATCCGCGCGATTGGCTCAATCGGCCCCACGACCCGACCGATAGCATGAGACCGTCCCTTCTTCCGAGGTGGACGAACAGCACGAAGGGACCGATATGCGCATTCTTCTCGACGAGACCGAGACTTCGCTCGACGCCCGCAGCATCGCGGAGGCGCTGTCGCGCGCCGCGGACGAAGTGGCGCGCCGCGGACGCATGATCGTCGAGGTCGAGGTGGATGGCGTGCGTTGGTCCGAAGAGGACCTCTCGTCCGAGGACGCCATCGGGCGCGCCGCGGGCGAACTGAAGCTGACCTCGATCCACCCCGCCGAACTGCTGCGCGAGACATTCGTGCAGGCCGGGACCGCCGTCGAGGAGGCCGACGCCATGCAGCGCGAGTCTGCAGAGCATCTCCAGGCGGGTAAGGTCGGCGACGCGATGGCGAACCTCGCCACGGCGCTTGCGCTCTGGGGCTCCGTGCAGACGGCGCTCTCGCGCGGGCTCGAGCTCAAGGTGCTGACCCACGCGGACTCGGGCGACCCGATCGATCTCGACGGCGCGGTCGCCGCGCTCGACGGCCAGCTCCGCGCGGTTCGTGACGCCGTCGGCGCGCAGGATCTCGCTGCGCTCGGCGATTGCCTCCTCTACGAGTTCCCCCCCGTCAGCGCACGCTTCGCCTCGATGCTGCGATCTCTTGCCGCACGGGCGGAGACGATTGCATCGACCGCGTCGCGCCACGGCGAGCGCAACGCCTGACGCGAACCTTCCGACCTCGCGAAGCCCTTCCCTCCCCAGACTCCCATGCCTTCCGCGAAGACCACCTCCGTTCAGACGCTGATGACGAAGGCACAGCAGGCGCTGTCGCGAAACCACTGGTTCGAGGCTGAGCGGCTTGCCGCAAAGGCGCTCGACATGGCGCGCGGCGAGGGCGATTTCCACCTGATGGCGCGCATCGTGCTGCCGCTCCTCGAGGCCAGGCGCCAGCGCATGCAGATCGCGCTCGACTCGAAGAAGGTCGTCATCCTCGAGTCGCCGCTGCCCGCGGACATGGAGCTGAAGCCCGTGTGCTATCTCGTGCAGCCGCCGCTTGTCGGCGCAGACGCGCGCAGGCTGCGTCTGCTCGCCCTCGAACGCGAGGTGCCCGCGCTCGTCCTCTGCCGCGAGCCTCGGACGCAACTTGGTCTCTGCCCGATCGTCGCGATCGGACAGGTGACGATCCGCGCCCGCATCGACCCGCCGAAGAACTGGGACAAGCCGACCCCGGCATGGTTTGCGGATGCGGGCGAGCAGCTCGGCGACGCAGCCATCGAGTCGATCGACCCAGGCGCGGAGCCCGCGCGGCAAGTCGACGCGCTCCTCGAGCGGCTCGATGCCTTCCCAGACCACGAGAAGCTGCATCAGGCGCTCGAGGAAACCTGCCAGACCGCCGCGAAGGCCTATGCGGGAACCACGGCGCCCCCGCGCGCCGCTTCGCGATCACGGAGCACGGCCGTGCCCGACGACGCTGCGATCGACGCCGGCGATGAAGCGGCCGACGAGTGACGGCGCCACGCGCTGGGCGACGACACAGGGTGCCCCGAAGGGCGCTCAACGCCAGTCGAGGCCCTCGGGAAGCGTGTTGAGGTTCTGGCAGCCCGCGGGCGTCACCACCACAAGGTCCTCGATGCGCACGCCGCCGACTCCGAGCGCGTAGAGCCCGGGCTCGACCGTGAGCGCATCGCCGACGACAAGCGGAGGGCCCTTCGGCGCGAGCAGGGGCGGCTCGTGCACCTCGAGCCCGATGCCGTGGCCCGTGCCGTGGCTGATCACGGCGACACCCGTCTCCTTCGGCTGGCCCGACGCGAATCCGCGCGCGGCGAGCGACGCAAGCGTGGCCGCATGCACGGCGTCGCCGCTCACGCCAGGCCTGATCGCGGCGATCGCGTCGCGCTTCGCCGCCGCCACCGCCGCGTGCATCGCGGCGACCGCAGGCGGCACGGCGCCATGCACGACCGTGCGCGTCATGTCGCCGTTGTAAAGCGTGCGCCTGTTCCTCGGGAAGATGTCAACGATCACGGGCTCGCCCGTGCGGAGCGCGCCGTGGCCGTGGTCGTGGCAGTCGGCGCCCTGCGCGCCGCATGCGACGATCGACTCGGGGTTCTCGTAGCCCTCGCGGAGGAGCGCCACATCGATGATCGAGCGCAGGACCTCGGCGGTGAGCGGCGCACCGTCGTGGACGAGCGTGCCGTCGGCGGCGCACGCGGCGCGGGCCACGGTGCGGCACGCGAGCTCCATCGCCCGCTCGGTGGCCGACTGCGCCTCGCGCAGATGCGCCACCTCCTCGGCGTCCTTCGCGCGGCGCTCGAGCACCCCGAGGTCGGGGTCGCATTCGACGCGGATTCCCGCCGCAAGAAGGTGATGCGCATAGATCAGAGGCAGCGAGCGGTCGCCGCGCACCGCGTTCACGCCGCGGCGGCGCAGGCATTCCGCGACCGACTGCGCCGTCGCAGTCTCACGGTCGCCCGAGAGCCCGCCCGCGGGCTCGAAGTCGGCGGGGCAGTGCACGCGGTCGGCGCGCGCATGTCGCTTCGCGCGCTCCATCTCGATGTCGCGGATGATCAGGACGCGCTCCGTGGCGCCCCCCGCGATCGGCACGATGAGGAGCGCGGCAGGATCGCCGACCTTGAAGCGGATGGCGCGGTAGAGCGAGAGATTCGTCGCGGGAACACCCGCCAGCACGGTCGCAGTGGACATCTCGGGAGTGTACTCCGCGCGAATGCGCGACCGACAGCGCGCGAGCGCCGCAGCGCCAGACGGTCGCATCGCTCAGCGCGCCTGAGCGACGGCCGACGACGCTTCAGTCACCGCGCTCAAGGCGCGCCGCCCGACGACTCTGCAAGCAGTTCCGCCAGCTGCGGGTGCTCGCCGAGCCAGTGGACGCGCTGCGACTCCTCCTCGAGAAGCGCGGCCACGGCGCGCACGCGGCCATCGAGGATCGCCCTCCGCAGATGAGTGCTCGCGCGAAGCGCGGCCGCGAGACGCTCGAAGACCGCGTCCTCAGAAGCGCGCCGCTTGATCTCGACCTCCACGACCGACATCGGCACGGGTTGCAGCGCGACGATGAGTCCGACGCCGTGCTCCGCCGCGCGCACGCCCGCTTCCACGGGGCAGTCGACCACATGGATGTCGCGCTCCGTCGTCGAGAAAACGGAGGCCGCGACCTCGGCCACCGAACGCTCCGCCAGCGCGAGCGCGAACGGCCGCGCGCTTGGCGCGAAGAGCGATTGCCGCTCGCCTCGCTCTGCGCGCGCGCCTCGCTGCGCGAGGTGCCGTCGGTTGCCCGCGATGAGTGCGGCAAGGGCGGAAGTCGGGTCGACAGGACGCATTGGTTGATCCGCATCGGTCGATGCCGCGGGCATCTTGACGGGTCGTCGAGGTTCCTCGGAAGAGGCGAAGACCCCATCACCCGTTCAGGGCGCAGATTCCCATGTGCCATCCCCCCGATTGGGCACATCCCGAGGGCGTAGACACATGCGCGTCTCCTCGTGCGGCCGCCCCAAGGAGAGCGTTCCGTTTCACAGGCGCTTCATCCTTCGCACAATCGAACCACATCGCGCGCCGACGCCCTGATAACGATCAATGCGGACATTTCATCGCGAAAGAGCGGCGCGCGCCGCTCGCACAGAGACTTCGTGACATCGTCACACCAGAGGATCCCATGCTGTTCAAGTCCCTCTCACGCACCGCCATCGTCGGCGCCTGCGCGCTCCTCGCAAGCGGCGTCGCCCTTCCTGCCTCGGCGCAGGTCGGCGAGTTCCGCGTCCTTCCCTATCAGCTCAACCCCGCGCTCGACGGCATTCAGCTGACCTGGTTCACCATCGCAGGGGTCCCGGGCACGCTCACGATCGAGGGCCCCGGGCTCAAGCAGCCGCTGGTCCTGACGAGCGCGCCCGTGCTTGTTCCCGATCTCGACTACCAGATCGCGGGCGAGCTCAGCGCGGGCGGCGCGTTCCCCTTCGCAACCACCGCCATCTTCGAGGCGCCGGGCGTCCCCGCCCGCAACTGGCGGCACCGCGTGAATGTCGGCGGTCTCGAGGCCGACACCGAATACACCTACACCGTGACGCAGGGCGCGAGCACCTACTCGAACTCCTTCCGCACGGCGCCCTCGGTCGGAACGGAGCGGCGCATCCGCCTCCATGCGATCTCCGACAGCGAGACGCTCGTCCTCGGCCGCACGCGGTTCCGAGAGTGGTCGAGGACTCCTCCGCAGACCCCGGGCAGCACGGGTCGCCCCGCAGGCACGGGCCGCGGCCGCGACGCCTACTTCCTCACTGAGACGAAGGGCTATCAGGAGAACATCAAGAACATGAAGGCGCGCGAGGCCGACCTCCTCGTCTTTGCGGGCGACCTCGTCGAGGGCACGGGCACCGAGCAGCAGCGCCGCTGGGACGAGTTCTGGCGCCACAACGCAGGCGAGTACGACGACCTCTTCAGCGGCGTGCCGTTCGTCGCGGCGATCGGAAACAACTGCATCTACGCAGG
Source organism: Phycisphaera sp. (assembly GCA_016124975.1). Taxonomy (GTDB): domain Bacteria; phylum Planctomycetota; class Phycisphaerae; order Phycisphaerales; family SM1A02; genus QWPT01. The sequence goes on from WGMP01000009.1 coordinate 13,703, forward strand.
CGGCGGAAACGGCACGGCGAACCCGCTCGTCCAGTACTCGCGCAAGCAGTGGTCGGGCTACTTCGACTTCCCTTCGAACAACGACCCCGCCGCGAAGGACCTCTACTTCCGCACCGACTACGGGCCGATCACGGTGCTCACGCTCTGCTCGGTGGGCGCGCTCGGCGAGAACGACAACGTGGCGCCGCCGCAGGGGCAGTTTCTCAGCGCGAACTTCCCCGCGAACCGCGACACGAACCGCGCGTGGCTCCTCGGCTATCCGTTCGGCGACCTGCCCGACTTCAACATCGGCACCGCGCAGTGGAACTGGACGGTCGAGCAGCTCGAGTCGGCGCGCGCCGCGGGCCAGATCATCATCGTCCAGTGGCACCACACGCCGTTCAGCCGCGGCATCCACGGCACGAGCGTGACCAGCACGCAGTCGGGCGAGGCGATGCGCATCTACCTGCCTCTCCTCGAGGAGTACAGGGTCGCCGCGCTCATCACTGGTCACAGCGAGGTCGCGGAGATGAGCTACATCGACCTCGACGGCGATGGCTACGGCGTCCACCTGTGGGATGTCGGCGCCGCGGGCGACGGTCTGCGCGGCGTCGAGGATTCGGCGGGCGCGACGGCGAGCGCCATCACGGCATGGCGCGCCAATCCGCTCAATCCCGAGGGCCAGTCGTGGTCGCCGAACCCCTACAGCGTCTGGACCGCCGACCAGAGCGAGCCCGAGACCTGGAGCGGCAACCAGCTCCTTGGCGGCGGCAAGCACTACGGCTTCCTCGAGCTCGACATCGAGCGCCTGCCCGACGGCCGCTTCCGCATCTCGGGCCAGAACTGGCACACCTTCCCCCTCAACGCAGGCGACGCCGACTTCACCGTGACGGGCTATGAGCTCCGCCGCTACAGCAACCGCGTCGTGCTCGAGGGCCCCGCCGACAACCTCCGGCCCGTCGCGCTTCCGCCGTCCTGCATGGATGCGGATCTCGACCAGGACGGCGTCGTCGGCGCCACCGACCTCGCGCTCGTCCTGAACGGCTGGGGCAAGTGCGGCGCGGCGTGCGCCTTCGCCGACATCGACGGCGACGGCGTCACGGACGGCAACGACCTCGCGCTCGTGCTCGGGTTCTTCGGCGCGAACTGCGGCGAGTGAACCGTCCAGCCTGGACCTTGCGATCATGAAACGCGGCGCCCCGCTCTCGCGGGGCGCCGCTTTCGTTCATGCGTCGATCGAGGCTCCCGCCGCTCACGCGCGAGTCAGCTTGCGGAACTTGAGCCGATGCGGCTGCAGCGCGTCGTCGCCGAAGCGCTTGCGGCGCTCTTCCTCATAGCTCGCCCAGTTGCCCGTGTGGAAGTGGATCTTCGCGTCGCCCTCGAACGCGATGATGTGCGTCGCGAGGCGGTCGAGGAACCAGCGGTCGTGGCTGATGATGACCGCGGTGCCCGCGAAGTTCTCGAGCGCTTCCTCGAGGCCGCGCATCACGTTCACATCGAGGTCGTTGGTCGGCTCGTCGAGGAGGATCACGTTCGCGTGGCTCTTCAGGAGCCGCGCGAGATGCACGCGGTTGCGCTCGCCGCCCGAGAGGCTGTCGACATTCTTCTGCTGGTCGGAACCCGAGAAGCCAAAGCGCGCGACATACGCGCGGCTGTTGACCTTCGCATTCCCGAGGCGGATCTCCTCGCTTCCCTCGGAGATCACCTCCCACACGTTCTTGCCCGCGGGCAGCGAGTCGCGCGTCTGCTCGACATACGCGAGCTTCACGGTGTCGCCGACCTTGAAGCTGCCGTTGTCGGGCTTCTCGAGGCCGCAGATCATCTTGAAGAGCGTGGTCTTGCCCGCGCCGTTCGGGCCGATGATGCCGACGATCGCACCGGGCGGGATGGAGAACTCCACCTTGTCGAGGAGGAGCGTGTCGCCGAAGGCCTTCGAGAGCTCCTTCGCCTCGATGACGAGGTTGCCAAGGCGCGGGCCCGGCGGGATGTAGATCTCGATCTCCTTCGCGCGCTTCTCGCTGTCCTCGGCGAGGAGCTTCTCGTAGGCCGCGACGCGCGCCTTCGACTTCGCCTGACGGCCCTTCGGGTTCTGGCGCACCCAATCGAGTTCGCGCGCGAGCGTCTTCTGGCGGACCGACTCCTGCTTCTCCTCGAGCGCGAGGCGCTTGTGCTTCTGCTCGAGCCAGCCCGTGTAGTTCCCCTTGTAGGGAATGCCGACGCCGCGGTCGAGCTCGAGGATCCAGCCTGCGACGTTGTCGAGGAAGTAGCGGTCGTGCGTGACGGCGATGACGGTGCCGGGGTAGCGCGCGAGGTACTGCTCGAGCCAGAAGACCGACTCAGGGTCGAGGTGGTTGGTCGGCTCGTCGAGGAGCAGGACATCGGGCTTCGAGAGCAGCAGCCGGCACAGCGCCACGCGGCGCCGCTCGCCGCCCGAGAGCTTGTCGCAGGTCGCTTCCTTCGGCGGGCAACGGAGCGCGTCCATCGCCATGTCGAGCTGGCTGTCGAGCGTCCACGCGTCGATCAGGTCGAGCTTCTCCTGGAGGTCGCCGACGCGCGCGAGCGTCTTGTCCATGTCGTCGGGCGTGATGTTCGGGTCGCACAGCTTCTCGTTGAGGCGGTCGTACTCGTCGAGGAGCTTCGTCACCTCGGTGCAGCCCTCGCGGATCACTTCCTCGACCGAGCGCTTCTCGTTCTTCAGCGGCTCCTGCTCGAGGTAGCCGACGCGGAAGCCGGGCGCCATCTCGATCTTGCCCTCGAACTCCTTGTCGACCCCCGCGAGGATCTTGAGGAGCGTGGACTTGCCAGCGCCGTTCAGGCCGAGGACGCCGATCTTCGCGCCGTAGAAGTACGAGAGGTAGATGTCCTTCAGGATCTGCTTGCCCGCGATCGTCTTCGAGACGCCGAGCATCGAGTAGATGACGCGCTGCGTGTCGGTTGCGTTGTTGCTCATGTGGACACCACCCCTGTTCCGTGCGTGCGTTTCGAGAAGAACGACAATCGTACGGAGCCACCGCGCGGTTTTGCAGCGGCGAATCGCTGCGATTTCGCGCGGGGTCGCAGCGACACGGCGGGCCGTGCGCGCCGCGTTTCCGCTGCGTTTGCCTTCGTGCGCCGTTCCTGCTATCCTCACAGCCTGCGGGGTAGAGCAGTTGGTAGCTCGTCGGGCTCATAACCCGGAGGTCGCAGGTTCAAGTCCTGTCCCCGCTACTTCAAGAGGCGTTGCGAACAGCAGCCCTCGCCAAACGCACGAGAGACGCGTCCTCCATGAGGGCGCGTCTTTCGCTTTCTGCGCAGCGTTTTCGAGAGGCGGGCCAGGGCGGCAGGTCGCGCGGTGTCTCGCAGTCTTAACCGCCGGGTCGCCGGGCTCCCCCGCTGGCCGACCGGATGGGCCGAAAGTCTCTCCGGGTCTCTCGCGGAGCAGGGTGCCGGGTTAAGAGAGGGTCGGTCTAGCTGGAGCGGTCACTACCCCCGGGGTAGGCCCCGCTGGTTCGGTCCCGACCCGTTGCGAACTGCGACCCGCGGGTGATGACTCTGCTCACGCGGAGGGGCGAGTCGTGTCGTACTGCCAAAGCTAGCGGGCCGCTGGCACGATGCCCGTCTGCTTGAGTTCGAGGAGCAACCGTTCGTTCGTCGCTTGGTCCCACTTCCAGTGGCGGGTGCCATTCGTGCGAGGTGCTACGCGATCGAGGAGCGCTTGCTCATCTGCAGATGTGCCGACAAGGCACAACCAATGCTCTAGGTCTTTCCCGAAGAACTGGACCGTGCGAAACGCAAGTTCGTGGTCGTGCACGTCCCCCTCGTGCGCGATCCGCCTTCCATCGCGATACTCGACGCGAGGGCTTCTCCACCGAGCGCGGTAGATGAGCGGACTGGCGATGATCGGGACATAGCCGTTGGCCGACGACTCGAACCTGAATCGTCGGGATCCCGGAGCATCCTGAATCCAGGTCTTGGAGGGAATGAAGTCGATCAAGACCGGACCCACGTATCCAGTGGGGATGACCACCACGATCTCGGGTTCGGGTTCGCGGTACAGGCGGAACTCATGTGGATTTCCGGGCGAACCCACTCGGCCATCCCCGGGCCTGTCAGTGATGTGGCCTGAATCGTCAGTGATGTAGCCTGGAGAAGAGACCAGCCACCTCTTGACATTGAACGTGGCCACTTCGATCTCGACTCGCCCGTCTGATCCGGTCTCGCAAGCGATGTCTCTTGGTGGGTTGAGGCACATCACGTGCGGGTAGCTGAGTTCGACTTGGGCTCCCCGGATCGGGGCGTTGGACTCAGCGTCAATCACCGTGACCGTGACTGGCTCGTATACATACAAGGCGAGGCAGCCGGGCAGGACCAAGAGTGCCGCAGCGAGGGCAGGGATGGACAGAGCCTGGAGTCGGTGGTCACGAACACGCGTCAGTGGATGCATCGGAAGGTCCCCTTGTGCCCGTACGTGCGCCTGCTGCTTCACGCGAATCGCCGGTCGGACGAGGATAGCTCACATCCATGTGCGGAGCGGGTCCACCCGCGTTCTGAAGCCATCGCGGATCGCACCCACCTCCTCTGCCTCCACTCACGCGGAGGGGTATGTGCTGTCGGCAGATCCGGCATCGCGAGGCCACGAGCCCAGTGCCCGTTGACCCGCGGGTCATGACTTTGCGGAGCACCCGCCCGAAAACGTCATAACTCATCACGGAGGGACCTCGCTTCGCGGGGTCGCCGTGATGACCATGAACGACCCCGACGACATCGAACCGGACGCCGGGCGTGACCCGGGCCGAATGAGCGCCGACGAGCGGCGCGCCGAACTCGCCTGCATCCTCGCCCGCGGGCTCCGCGGCGCCATCATCGGGCATCGCAAGGACGGGTCTCTTTCAAGAGAGATCCACGCGGTATCTGCGCCTGCATGCCTTGATCTCTCGCCCGACCTGAGGCTCACTGTGTGCCACGCCGCCGATGGTGGCACGCACGAGATGAACCCCGACGGAGACACCCATGCCTGAGAAGAAGGAAGCGGCGGCCGACGAGGCCGGGATCGAGGAGCGCATCCGCGCCCTCGACCGGATGACCACCGGCGAGCTGGCCGACGAGTACGAGCGCCTCCACCGCCGCGAGTGCCGCACGCGGCACCGCGCCTACCTGATCCGCAAGATCGCGTGGCGCCTGCAGGCCAACGCCGAGGGCGACCTCAGCGAGCGAGCCAGGAGGCGCGCCGCGGAGCTGGCCGATGACGCCGAGGTGCGCGTGATGGCGCCGCGCGCGACCGTTGCCCCGCCACGCACGACCGTCCGGCTGGCGCCGAGGCTCGCCAGCCGTGGCCGACACGAGGACCCGCGGGTGCCCCCACCCGCCGGGCTCGACGATCGTGTGGGGACAATGCTGAGAGGGCCCCATTGACTCACGTAGCCCATGGGATACACTTTCCGTATGCGCGTCAGGATGACAACCGTCTACCGGGACTGGATCGACGGCCTGCGGGACCATGGCGCCCGCGCCCGGATTCAGGTTCGCGTGGATCGGCTCGTCCATGGCAACCCCGGTGCGCATCGCGTCCTCCGCGAGGGCGTGTCGGAACTCAAGATCGATGTCGGCCCCGGCTACCGCGTGTACTTCACGGAGCGGGGCGGAGAACTGATCATCCTCCTGGCTGGTGGTGACAAGTCCACCCAGCGACGCGATATCGAGCGTGCGATCGAGCTTGCCCGGAACCTTCCCTAGCCTCCAATCGAGCACCACCATGCCACGCACCACCCGAACCAACACGACCCGCAGCAGCGCGAAGATGCGCCCCGCCAGCCGCACCCGCACTGTCGCCTACGACGTCGCCAAGCAGCTTCGTACGCCGAAGGAGATGGCGGCCTATCTCGAGGCGTGGCTCGTCGAGGCGCCCGACGATGCCGTCGGCATCGCGCGTGCGCTCGGCGACATCGCACGCGCCGTCGGCATGAGCAAGGTGGCGAGGCAATCAGGCCTGAGCCGCGAGAGCCTATACAAGGCGCTCAGCGAAGACGGGAATCCGAGCCTCGACACGATCTTGCGCGTCGCGCGCGCAGTCGGCGTGCGGTTCCATGCGTCTGCGGCGTGATGGCGGGTGATGTCCACGGGACGACGGACAACGGACTCGCACCTACGGATTCCGGGCGTCCGAACGGCGTCGATCCAGGACCACTTCAAGACAAACCCCGGCCGCAAGGCTGGGTTTTGTCGCTTTCAGCCGGAGGCTGAAATGGAACTTGGACCTCCACTCGACCCGTGGACACCCTCGGATCGCACGACTCGGAGTCCTCGTCTATGGCGGACGGCACCCGCCTCTACGACAGTCATCACACTCAGTCCGGTCCAGGAGGCCATACCACAGCGCCACTGTTCTCGCACAGACTCGTCGTTGCCGCGTCCGCCCTCGCCCTCAACTCCGCATGTTTCCGATCGCGGAAGCGCGCAACGAGACAAAGCCCCCCGGCGCACGAGCGCCGAGGGGCTTGGGGGTGTGGCCCGCCGCTGTACGCGGCGGGAGGTGGTGTCTGAGTCGATCTGTCAGGCGCGGCGGCGACGGCCGCCGACGAGGCCTGCTGCACCGAGCAGTGCGATCGCGCCAGGCGCGGGCACAGCGAACGACCCGAAGGTGCCGCCGCTCCCAAGCGACCAGGTCGTCGAGCTCAAGTCATTTCCCGCCCCGATGGAAACCGCGTAGGTTCCGTTCGAGAGCTGCACCGTGCTCGACACGGATGTGCTGTAGATGGTCGGACTCCACGCTCCGCCATCGAGGTTCGGATCCCAGGTCTGGATTGCGCCGCCGATCGCCGTGCCCGTGAGAGAAAGCGAGAAGCTCGCCGTCACGGTCTCTCCGACGCCGAGGCCCGAGATCGTCAGGTAGCGGATGGCCGACACATAGGTCGCCATCCCGCTGCCGCCGATCGAGAATCCGAGCGCCGAATTGACGAAGGTGGCCGAGGCTCCGCCGTCCGTCAGGGTGCGCGAGCCGATGTTCGACGCGAACGGGGCGAACTCGATGGAGCCGGAATCCGGACTCGTCTGAAGCAGGCTGTACGCATTGCCCGCACTGAAACCCGGAAGCCAGGTGAACACGGCTTCCGCCGACGCGACAGAGTTCACGCCAAGGGTTCCGCCGAACAGCATCGCGCCCACGGCGCACGACTTCATCGCATTGCTACGCATCTTCGATTCCTTTGGGCCGCGGCCCGGATGACTGTTGCACCGTTCAGCAGACGCGACCGAAGACTTCGGACACGCGCCTCACCTGCGCGACGCCTCGACAGGAGGCCGTGCGCTGCAGGTGTTCTCGCGGTTGCGGCCGAGAGCGCCCTGCACCCATGGAGGCGCAGACCGACGCACGGCTTTGTCACGCGTTCAGATTGCGTGTTCGAATCATCCGCATGACTCCTCCCCGTTCGGGGGTGGCCGTCGAAACCGATGCGGTGCATGGTGTGCGATCGCGCCGTTCCACGCGGAAGCGCGCACCGAGACAAAGCCCCCCGGCGCACGAGCGCCGAGGGGCTTGGGGGTGTGGCCCGCCGCTGTTCGCGGCGGGAGGTGGTGTCTGAGTCGAACTGTCAGGCGCGGCGGCGACGGCCGCCGAGGAGGCCTGCTGCGCCCAGCATCGCAATCGCTCCAGGCGCGGGCACGAACGAGAAGACCTGACCTGAGTACGCGGCGCCGCCCGCATCGGTCTGGAGTTCCATCGCCAGGCTGTAGGTGCCGGCCGCGAGCGTGCCGCTCCAGGAGAAGCTCGAGGGGTTCGAGCCATTGACGACGGCCTGCCCAGTGGTGATGTTCCAGAGCGTGTACTGCACATACCCGCTTCCTGCCTCCGTCAACGAGAAGCTGACGGCAGTGGGATCCGTGACCGCGAACAGGCGCACGACCGCGGCGAAGATGGTGCCTGCAAAGAGCCCGTTGTGCGTCAGGCTGGTCGAGAAGCCCGCCGCCGTGGTCGCCGAGTAGGAAACCGTTGCGAAGTTCTGATAGGAGCCCGAAGTCGCGCTCCAGGCGGGCGCGTACTCCACATTGTGAAACACGACGGGAGGGAAGGTGTTGGGAATGAACACCGAGGCATAGTTGACGGCGCGCCAGTTCTGAGGCTGGATGTCGCTGATCCACGTCAGCCCCGCCGACGCGGTCTGCGTCATGCTGAGGGCGCCACCGACCACCATCGCGCCCACGGCGCACGACTTCATGGCATTGCTACGCATCTTCGATTCCTTTGGGCCGCGGCCCGGATGACTGTTGCACCGTTCAGCAGACGCGACCGAAGACTTCGGACACGCGCCTCGCCTGCGCGACGCCTCGACAGGAGGCCGCACGCTGCAGGTGTTCTCGCGGCTGCGGCCGAGAGCGCCCTGCATCCATGGAGGCGCAGACCGACGCACGGCTTTGTCACGCGTTCAGATTGCGTGTTCGAATCATCCGCATGACTCCTCCCCGTTCGGGGGTGGCCGTCGAAACCGATGCGGTGCACGGCGCGCGATCGCGCCGTTCCACGCGGAAGCGCGCAGCGAAACAAAGCCCCCCGGCGCACGAGCGCCGAGGGGCTTGGGGTGTGGCCCGCCGCTGTTCGCGGCGGGAGGTGGTGTCTGAGTCGAACTGTCAGGCGCGGCGACGACGGCCGCCGAGGAGGCCTGCTGCACCGAGGAGCGCAAGCGCGCCGGGCGCGGGAACCACGGCGAGGTTGTAGAAGTTGTTGGAGTTCGGCGCAACATAGGTGCCGTTCACACCAGCCACGTTCACGAAGCCGTTGCCGCCGTTGAACTGGATGTCGCTCAGCACGATGCTCGCGTCCACGCCGCCGCCCGTTGGGGCGACCAGGAAGTTGATGCCCGTGAGGTTGTTCGTGCCGTTGTCGACGCGGGCGTTCACGCGCCAGTAGAAGCTGCCGCTGTTCTGCGAAGCACCCGTGGCGAACTGCGCGACGCCGCGCAGGATGAAGTCTCCGCCTGCATCGGCCTGGCCACCGAAGAGCGTGTTTGGAAGCGTCATGGAGAGATCAGCCGAGGCAGCGCCCGTCCAGTCCGTGGTGTCGTAGATGCGGGTCGTCATCGAGCCCGTGGCGTTGTTCCAGATCACTTCCCACGAGCGCTGCGGACGCGCTGCCGCAGGATTCGCCGAGCTCGGCCCCCAGTACTCGTTGCCCGGGTTCACGCCCGTGGTCGGCGCGCTCGAACTTCCAAGGCGGTCCCAAAGACGGAGCTTGTTGCCGGTGCTCTGGTAGTTGAACTCGGAGGTGAACGCCGAGCCTGTCGTGGTGGTCCAGCTCGTGTCAGACGGGTTCGCCGCCTGCGTCATGGTGAGGAAGGTGCTCGCCGAGGCGGAGCCTGCCACCAGCATCGCGGCCACCGAAGCAGTCATCGAGAGGTTTCGCATGTTGAACATCCTGGGGCTGTGCCCCTGCTTGTGGCCTGCACGCGGGTGCAGGCGCTTGACAGCCGAGGAACTCGGCAACCGTCTTTCATCCATTTGCGCCACCTTCACGCGAGGGGCGACGCTCGGGCCCACTGCAAAGCGCGAGTCGAGCACTCACTGAGGCGCAGACCGTGAAGTGGATGCTTCATGAAGTCTGAATCTTCGGACGAGGAATGCGCCGCACCCCTCCCCGATCGGGAGTGGCGCTCCGCCTTCAACGCCCTGCAGCCGCACGCGAGCCGCATCCGTCGATGCGTCGCATGCGATCACGGCCGCATGAACCACATCTCTTCGATCCTTCTCGTTTCCTGCACTTCGCTCGCCGCCGTCGCATCTGTGTTCGCACAGACGGAACCGAGCGCCCCCGCCGCACCCACGACCGAGCCGAGCCGTCCTGCGCAGGTTCAGCCTGCGGAAGCCGGCGCGGCCGCAGTCGGTCAGGCTTCAGTCGGTCAGGGCGCAGTCCGCACGCCCGACCTCGTCAAGCGCGTCGGCGGAAACCGCGACATCGCGATCACCGTCGTCGAGGGCGTCTACCGCTACGAAGGCGCGATGATCGAGTCGCCGCTGCCCGACGGCTATCCCGAGCCGACGCCGTTCGGAGCGATCGACATCAAGGACTACCCATCGGTGCGCCGCGCCGAGCTGACCTCGAAGGACGACTCGGGCGAAGGCATGGTCACGGGCTTCTTCCCGCTGTTCAACCACATCAAGAAGCGCGACATCGCCATGACCGCGCCTGTCGAGATGGACTACCAGGGCCTCTACAGCGACTTCATGAAGGACGAGCCTGGGCAGGAAGGCGCGACGACGATGAGCTTCCTCTATCGCTCCTCGAAGCTCGGCCCGGTCGGCGCGGACGGCAAGATCGTGGTGCGCGACGCCGCGCCCGTGACCGTCCTCAGCATCGGCGCGAAGGGCGCCTTTGATCCCGCGCAGGAGTTCGACGCGCTCCGCTCGTGGCTCAAGTCGCAGGACGAGTGGGAGGTCGCCGGCGACCCGCGCATGTTCGTCTACAACGGGCCGTTCATCGACCCAGAGTGGCGCTGGTCCGAGGTGCAGGTTCCGATCCGCCGCCGCGGCGAGGCCGCGAAGGATGCGACCGCGACGGCGGAGGCGTCTGCGTCGGCGCCTGCACCCGCCGGCGCTGCTGCGCCGAAGTCCTGAGTGGACCACCGGTGGACCACCGGTGCACGGCACGTGCCATGCAGTGCCTGGCACTGACTGGCACGTGCCGTGCACGCGGGATCAATCGGAGGATAGACGCCGCTCGATCGCGGACTTCGCACAGAGACTGGTGGTTCGCCGGCAGGCGCACAGTTGCGCGCGCGGCGCGGCGCTTCGGACATGACGCGGCGGCCTCGTAAACGCCGAAGGCGCACCCTTGGCAGAGGGCACAGGCCGCAGGATCGCGGGGGAGCGACTCGACTCAGGCGCGACCGTCTCCGCCGCTCTTTGGGTTATCCGAGGGCGCATGTCCCACGCAACCCTCTCTGTCCGGGACTCACCGCGTGCTATGCTGAGCCCGCGGGCGGTGAGCGGCACAAGCCCGAGACTCGAGCGAGGAGTTCCCATGCGTCAGGCATCGTTTCCGATTGTCGTCTTAGGCGCGCTTCTCGCTTCGGGTGGCAGAGCTTCAGCGGCGCTGATCACCGACAACACGTTCGACCTCGCGAACTGGTCGCTCTCTGACGCGACCTATGGAAGTCCAGGAAGCTACAGCAGCGCCTCGGTCGATGGCTCGCCTGGCTTCGAGGGGAATGCCCGCGTCATCCAGAACTACACGGCGGACAATGGCAGCGGGATCAACTCGATCAGCATCTTCCTGCCGCAGGGCTGGGACGGATCCGAGCCTCTTGAGCAGCTTACGATGAGCATCCACGCGCGGATCCTCTACTCGGGCCAGCAACTCGGCTTTGCCGTCGAGCAAGGCGGACGCTTCTGGATCGCGGGCCTCTTCTCGAACACAGCATCGTGGGAACTCTACACCATGGCACTGACCGCGACGGACTTCATGCTGCCGTTCGGGGTGGACCCCGCATCCCAGGCCGCGCATCCCGACTTCGCTGCCGGAGCTGCGCCGATCCGCTTCGGCTTTCATGCGACGAACACGACGCTGCCCAACTGGGGCGGCGGCTACGCCATGGGCCGGTACAGCGCGTTTTCTGTGAGCTTTGTCCCGGCGCCGGGCGCGCTCGCCGTGCTCGGCGGGTTGGCGCTTGGACGGCGGCGAAGGACGCGCTGACCAGCGTTCGACGAGATTCATCCCCGCCGGCGCACGGCACGCGCCATGCAGCCCTCCCGCTTGATGGATGTGAAAACCCGGAGCAAACGGCTCGCTCCGGGCGTTGGATGTCGGTGGATGTCGGAACAACATGGCCCGTCGACAGCCCGGGTGACGCCAACCAGGCTCTCGGATCAGCCCCCCCACGCCGATAGCACGATCGCGAGATCGTTGCCGTCCACGACGCCGTTTCCGTCGATGTCACCCGCGCCAGAGCCGCCCCACTCGTCAAGCAGTTGCGCAAGGTCCTTGCCGCCCACGACGCCGTCGCCGTCGATGTCACCAGGAATGGACGCTGCCTCGGCGACCATGATGCTCAGCTGCGGACGGAGCGCGGCGGCGCCCTCCGACGACACCACATCCCAGCCGTTGTTGCCGAGGGGATGATCACCCAGTTGATCGAGCCTGCGCCCGCCGCCAGTTCATCACGCACGGCGCGCGTCGGCGCGGAACCGCTCGCCTCGCTGCAATGCGCAAGTCGGGCACCCTCGGAGGCAACTGCCGACACAGCTCCCGCCCGCGGAGTCGACGGATCTCGGACGCGGAGTGCGCCGAGACCCTCCCCGATCGGGAATGGCGTCTCATCTGCATCTCGCCGTTGCTGGCCGCAAGTTGCATCTGCACGCAGGCGTCACTGCGAACTGTCGCCATATTCTTGGAAAGAATTTCTCTGCCTTCTCGAACGGAAACCCAGCATGCACTCGACCCACTGGACGCTCATCGGTTCGGCTCTTCTCGCGACATCGGTCGCGACCTCGGCTTCTGGCGGCGGCGCCTGCGACGGCTGCAGCAGTCCCACACCGCTCTCCATCGGCGCGAATGCGATCACGCACACGCTCACAGGCTGCGAGTTGCCGACCTTCGGCTGCACGGCGACCGAGTGCCTCGACACCGCGTTCTACTCCTTCACGCCGAAGACGACGGGGCTCTACAGCTTCTCGACCTGCAACGACACGACCTTCAACACGGTGCTCACCGTCGCCGCGAGCTGCGATGGACCGTTCCTCGCATGCAACGCGCTGAGCGAGTCCTGCGTCGAGGGCAGCCGCATCGGAGTGGTCGCGCTTGAGGCGGGCCAGACCTACATCATCGCGGTCGGCTCCCAGGACGCGGGCATCGCGACAGGCTCTGCCACGCTCACCGTCGGGCTCGTCGAGCCGTGCGGGCTCGCGACGCCCAACTACTTCGAGGCCGAACCATGCGGCGAGGACTTCAACGGCGGGTGCAACTCGACCGCAGCGCCCAGCGAGCCGATCGTGCTCGGCGACACCGTCCAAGGCACCTTTTGGGCCACGAACCTCGATCGTGACACCGACTGGTACATCATCACGCTCGACGAGGACACCGAGCTGACCCTTTCGCTCCGCTCGGACATCCCCGGCTTCGCGGCGGTCGTCGACGTCAATTGCGGCTCGATCATCGGCAACGCGACCTCCGCGGGCTGTCCCGCCATCACTTCGGTCTGTCTCTCCGCGGGAACCTACCTCGTGACGGCGATCCCCTTCTTCGGCGACGTCCCGTGCGACGGAGCGATCTCGAACAGCTACACGCTCGAGGTGACGGGAGCACCCTGCGCCCCGCCACCGAGCTGCAGCGAGCTTTGCGCAGAGGCCATGCCCCTCGCGCTCGGGGCGAATCCGTTCTCGAACTCCGCAACCCAGTGCACCGTTCCCTTCTTCGGGCAGTTGTCCTACAACACCGAGTACTACTCGTTCACACCGAAGAATTCGGGCGTCTACACGCTCTCGACCTGCGGATCGACCTTCGACACCGCGCTTGCGATCTACTCGGACTGCGGCGGCGAGGTGCTTGCGTACAACGACGACGGCGAAGGATGCGTCTTCGCCAGCGAGATCCCGTCGGTCGTCCTCGAGGGCGGAGCGACCTACATTGTGGCGCTCGGCAGCATCCGGCCGAACGAACTGGTCTCCGGATCCCTCACCATCGGGCTCTACGAGTCGTGCGCACTGGCCACCGCGACCGTCACGGAGGTGGAGCCCTGCGGATTCGACCTCAACGCCGGCTGCAACCTCCCCGACGCGCCGGCCGAGCCGATCTCGCTCGGTGACGTCGTCCAAGGGAGCTTCTTCTCGAGCGCCACGCTGCGCGACACGGACTGGTACCGCCTGACCATCACCGAGGACACGCAGGTGACGGTCTCGATCCGCTCGGGTTTCGCAGCGCTCGCGGCGATCGTCAGGCCCGGATGCTCGGGCATCGTCGCGGAGACGAGTTCGGGCGATTGCCCCGGCACCACCTCGGCCTGCCTCGTGCCAGGCGAGTACTTCGTGTTTGCGGTTCCCACCTTCGGATCGCTCCCCTGCGAGACCTTCGGCGCGTACAGCCTCTCGGTCACAGGTGCACCGTGCACAGGCGGCGGTGGCGGCGGGAGCGCGTGCGGCTCCGCGCAGACGGCGGTCCTCGGGCCGAATCTCTTCCTCACCCAGAACACGGGCGACCTGCTCGACCTGACGGGAGTCTGCGACCTCGGACCGTCGAACGACGACCGTCTCTTCGACACGAACTACTTCAGTTTCACCCCGTCACAGTCAGGAACCTACTCGTTCTCGACCTGCCAGTTCGCAAGCTTCGACACCAGACTGGCCGTGATGACCGTGTGCGGCGACGCATCCACTGTCCTCGCATGCAATGACGACGGTCCCAGCTGCTTCTCGGGCACGGCCAGCCTCGTGTCCGACGTCGAGCTGCAGGCGGGCGTGACATACTTCGTCGCCATCGGCGGCGCATCGTCAAACACCGCCATCGGCTCGGTGCTTCTCGTGATCGAGCCGCAACAGTCGGCCCCTCCATGCCGGCCCGACCTCAACGGCGACGGCGTCGTCAGCGCCCCGGATCTCGCCATCTTCCTCGGAGACTGGGGCGCGCCGCCGATCTCGCGGTCGGACTTCAACCTCGACGGCGCGGTGAACGCGGCCGACCTCGCCGCGCTCCTCAGCGCATGGGGCGCCTGCCCGCAGTGAGTTTGCGCCAGAGGCGGCACGACAGCCTCTCATCGGCGTGATTGCGAAGGGCCCTCGGTCGATGCACCGAGGGCCCTTTCGTTGGTTGAAGGGTCGGGTACACGGCCGCGCGGCCTGTACGGCGCGGTCACGCGCCCGGTGGGGCCTGTCACCGCGCGGCAACCACCGTGCACCCTTGGGCCCATCGCCTCGACTCGACTTGGGATCGGGAGTACAACTCCGCACGATCCCGCTCTGAATCCGAGGCCCGATGTCGAGTCCACGAAGGAACGCACGAGAACTCGCAGGCGCCCTGCTCGTGTGGGGCGGCGTCCTCGCGCTCGCGGTCTTTGCGGAAGCCTTCTTCGTGCGGTGGAGCGTCTTGATCCACGCGCGAGACTACAGCCCTGCGGAGTTCGTGGTGGAGCGCGTGGAGCGCCAGGTGAAGGCAAGCCGCGGAGCGTCCTCGTGGCGATGGATCGCCGTCGGAGAAGTGCTCGGTGGAACGGAGTCGATCGCGCTTCGCTACGACTCGCGGCATCTGCGGCACACGGAGGAGCGGCTCGAGGCGGAGTATCCGCGGGGGCGCGTCATGCAGGTGCTGCACCGCCCCAACGCGGAGTGGGAACCGCTCTTCGGGCCGTCGCTCCGCGTCGTGTCCGCAGAGCTGCGACCGACGCCCGTGATGGCCGCCGTCACCGTGGCCTCGACTGCGGGAGCGTTCGCGGCGATCGTCGGGGGAGCCGCGATCCTCTTCCACGCGCGCCGCACGCGGAATCAGACCACGGGGCCTCCTGTTCCTGCTACCACTCCTTCTCCTTCTCCGACAGCGACTCGGAGCCACGCGCCCTCCTTCCGCATCCGCGCGGCGCTGGTCGGGGGAACCGTGGTTCCTTTGCACCTTGCGCTCGACCTCGTGTACCGCCCGTGGGCCCTTGAGCGGCAGCCGATCGACCTCGGGCTTGCAGGATCCTTCACCCAGGTGACCGCCGTGGTCGGAGTCTCTGCGCTGATGGTGCTGCTCGAGTCGCGCGCGCTTTGGCGCGACAGGCTGAACGAATCGCTCGTCGTCGTCGCGCCGACCGTGGGGATGCTCGGATATGAAATGCTGCAGCGCTGGTTGCCGTGGGCGACCTTCGACGAAGCCGACCTCGCGTGGACCATGGTCGGCGCGGTGGTCGCATGGGTGGTGAAGCGGGCTGTGTACGACCCTGTGATGCGGAGGGATGGCGAACGCAACGCGTGATGTCGGAGAGTCCCTGATGTGCGCACGGCGTTCATCGAGCGCCCGCCCTGGCCGCTCAGGCCGCTCAGGTCCCCGCCGTCTCCTCAGTCTCCCACTCGGGGAACGGGTCCTCGAGGCGCGCCCACGACTTCGGGCCTGCCGCGAACTCCGACTCGGTGAGGAGGCACGCGTCGAGTTCGCGCGTGAGGTCCTCGCGGCTCATCCCAGCGCCGATGAAGACGATCTCCTGCCTTCGGTCGCCGAAGGGCTCCTGCCAGTTCGACTTCACCCATTCGGCGAGTCCGCCGATTCCCTCCCACTGGCTGCGAGGCAGCGCGGCGTACCACATGCCCGCGCGGCCGATCGTGAGCGACGAGCCAGCCTGCGCCCACGAGCCGCACTCGCGCATGCGCGTGGCGAGCCAGAAGAATCCCTTCGAGCGCACCACGCCCTTCATGCCGCCCGCAAGGAGCAGGCCGAGCCGCCTCGGATGGAACGGAATGCGCGCGCGATACACGAAGCTCGAAATGCCGTACTCCTCCGTCTCGGGCGTGTGGTTCCCCATGAGCTCCTGCACCCAGCCAGGGCTCGCCTGCGCGGCCTCGTAGTCGAAGCTGCGGGTATGGAGAATGTCCCGCGGCGCGACCTTGCCGTGGTCGGCGCGAATGAAGCGCGCCTTCGGATTCAGCTGGGTGAGGATCGCCTCGAGCCGCTCGACTTCGGCTGGCGTCACGAGATCGCACTTGTTGATGACGACGACGCTCGCGAACTCGACCTGGTCGTTGAGCAGGTCGACGATCATGCGCTCGTCGCCGTCGGCCTTGAGCGCGCGACGGTCCTTCAGCTGCTGCGAGCTGTCCCAGTCGGAGAGGAAGTTCCTGGCGTCGACCACGGTCACCATCGTGTCGAGGTCCGCGACATCGGCGAGCATGGCGCCGCCCGCGTCCTGCACAAAGAAGCTCGCGGCGACCGGCTTCGGCTCGCCGATTCCCGTCGACTCGATGAGGAGGTAGTCGAAGCGCCCCTCGTCGGCGAGGCGGCGCACCTCCTTCATCAGATCCTCGCGCAGCGTGCAGCAGATGCAGCCGTTCGACATCTCGACGAGCTTCTCCTCGGTGCGGCTCAGTTCGACCGAGCCGCGGACGAGCGTCGCGTCGATGTTCACCTCGCTCATGTCATTGACGATGACCGCCACGCGGAGCCCCTCGCGGTTGTTGAGGACATGGCCAAGGAGGGTGGTCTTGCCCGCGCCGAGGAAGCCCGAGAGGACGGTGACGGGAAGGCGGCGGGCCGCCGGGCGGGCGTCATGCTGCGCGGAGACGATCATGGACGAGAACTCTCTTGCACTTGGGAATTCATTTGCATATAGTAGGGGCGATGTCCGCCCCTCGCAAACCGCGCGCCACGACCGCTGCCCGACCGCCCGCGTCCGCTCAGGAGGCGCTTGGCCGCACCACGCGCCAGCGCAGCGCGCTGCTCGCGATCATCGCGCGCGAGGCCCGGCCGCTTTCTCCCTATGAGCTGCACGAGCTCGCGGTGCGCGAGCTTCCTTCGATCAGCCAGAGCACGGTCTATCGCAACCTGCGCGCGCTCGAGGCCGCCCGCGAGATCCACGCCGTGTCGATCCCTGGCCAGCAGCCGCGCTACGAGCTTGCCGAGATCGCGTCGCACCACCACCATCACTTCCATTGCCGCGGCTGCGACCGCGTCTACGACCTCGAAGGCTGCCCCGGGGGCCTTCGAGGCCTTCTCCCCCGCGGCTTCACGCTCGAAGAGCACACGATCGTGCTCTCGGGGAAGTGCCGCACCTGCGCGGCATGAGCCGCACCGCCGATCCGTTCACCGGTCACGACACCCTCTTCCGCTCTTGAACACGACAGAGACGATCTCCATGAACACCGAGACCTGCCCCTGCCCCTCCTGCTCGTCCGCCTCCCTCGTCGGAACGGAGGTCGCGGGCCTCTGCACCTCGTGCGGCTCGCTGTCGCTCGCGGGGACGGCCATCCCGCTCGTCGCCGTCGTCATCATCGCGCTCGCCGCGCGCGCCCTCTTCAGCGGTGCCGCCGTGCTTCCGCGGCCAGCGCGCGCGTCGCGAAGGCTTGCGGCCGCGTGAATCTCTGCGATTCCGCGCCGCAGGCTTGATGCAATGAAAGGTGCCTGGCGCGTGCGAGCTGGTGCCAGGCACCTCACGGCACGCGCGAGACGCCGTGTCTGTAGTGCGCAAGGCGCGCGCGTGTCACCGAAGCCACGGGCCTCTCACGATCGCTTCCGAACAGCGATCCGCCGTGATACGCTTCCCATTCGTGAACCGATGCCGCTTGCGCCAAACTCTGGTCCTCGTCCCATCAAGGTCTTGCGCTGGCTCGCCCGCGCGGGCACCGTCGCGAGCATCGCGAGCCCCATCCTCTTGAAGTTGGTCTTGGGCATTCCAACCACCATGCCCGCGATGCCGCTGAAGCTCGTGTTCCCCATCGGCGTGATGGTCGGCATGGTTCACGCGTGGCGAAGCGAGCTTGGCGGCGGCGCGATCGCCCTCGCCAGCCTCGTCCTCTTCTACCTGCTGCACGCATTCTGGGAGCCGGGCGGATTCGCGGGCTTCTGGCCACTTGCGTACGCGTCGCCGGGGCTGGTCCTTCTCTTCTGCGGAATCGCGACACCGCAGGCATGGCGCGAGATCGGACTGCTTCCGCCATGGAGTCGGGGCGTCGGCTTCATCGACGCCATCCGAGTCCCTGGATTGCTCGCCGACACGCGCGCCGCTCAGAGGCGCGAGCGCGAGCGCATCGACACGATGTCCGCGGACGCGCTCATCGCCGAGCTGCTCGCGTCGAGCACAAGCAAAGTCGACGACGACTTCGACACGCACGGCCACGAGATCGCGATCAAGGAGGCCGGTCCGCGTGCCGTCCCATTCCTCATGGCGGCGCTCGAAGAGGCCACTGCGCAACGCAAGCCCGATGACGCCGAGGACAGTCCTCGCGCCAGGACCTTGAAGAAGCTCATCAGATGCCTCGAGGGCGAGGCGCCGAGGGAGGCGGTCCCTCTCGTCGCGCGACATCTCGATCATCCCGATGAATGGGTCCGGAGGTTCGCCGCGCAGTTCCTCGCGGCAAGCGGACACGACGAAGCGCTGCCAAGCCTCGCGTCGGTCTTCGGGGCAGGCGACTCCTGGCACGAGGACGGCGTGGAGAACGGGCTTCTTGTCGTGCTGCGCACCGGGCGAGCCGGCCCGAGCTTTCGAGGTCGCATGTTCGACCTGCTTGCGGCATGGAGCGACTGGAGCTACCAGACGCCCGGAATCCTCCTTGATCTCGATCGTGCGCGCGGCGAGGCGCTTCTCGCGAGCCGCTCGCTGCTCCTTGGCAGACCGAAGCAGCTCCATCACATCCTGGAGGCGCTCCACACGCGTGGCATCGGCGTCGACGGCACCGTGCTCCTCGAGCTCATCGACTCCATCGAGATCCGCGACGAGCATCCGCTGACGGACGACAACGCACGGGCCGTGAAGATGGCGCTCCAGCTCCTCGCCGCGAGTTCATCAGAGGCTGCCACGGCTGCGATCGAACGCGGGGTCCAGTCGCCGTGGAGGAACGTGCGCGAGGGCGCGGCGCTCGCGCTCGCCGCACGCGCGAGGGTCGAAGAACCGTATCGTTTCGTCTGGGACCTCGCCCGCAGTGTTGGCGATGACGCGCTCACCGTCCCCCAGCGCAACATCCTCGAAGCCACGCGGCTCGAGGGCGAGGTCGAGAACGGCGGCTTCGCCCAGTACTTCCTGAACTCCTCGGGCGACCACTGGCGAAACGCGCAGGACGCGCTGATCGCCATCGGATGCAGCGGCGATCTCGCGCTCTTCCGCAAGACGCTCGCCGCGTTCCCAGGCCGCGCTCCGAGCACGGAAAGCGCGCTTCGGCGTGCCCAGCTGGCGCGCATTCCCGGGGACGACGGCGATCTTGATTCGATCCCATTCGACGCCGCGTCCAGCGACTACTACAAGGACCCCGATGACCGCAGGGTTCTCATGCTCCGCTACGCCATCGCGCATGCGGATCACTTCAGGGCCGCGAAAGAGCCCTGAGAACCACACTCGCTCGGCGCTGTCCTGCCTCTCGCCGCTCCGCCATTCGCCCGGACCGAGCGCGAATCCGCGCAGGCCGTCGAAGTGGCAGAGACTCTCCGTCTTCACGACCTCGCTGCCCGCCATGCCGACGCTGCCCGCGAGCTCCGCAGTCAGGTCGCAGATGATGTCGCCGTAGAGGCTCAGCGTCACGATTTCGTCGGAGCGGTTCGGCTGCGTCGCCACGCGAGCGGTGCCGGTGCCGATGATCTGCGTCTCCTTCGCGATCGTCACTGGACGGTGCCCGCCTCGTGCCAGCCACGTGCCAGCTGGTGCCAGGCACCGCACGCCACGTGCTAGGCACCGTGTGAGGCTCCGATCTGCGGGGTGTCCATGACAGGAACTCGGCGTTCTTGTAAACCCGAGAATAGCCCATCGGGACTTACCTCCGTGCCCTGCGGCCCGCGCGATTCACACAAGCTTCCTCCGGGGGCGACCGCTCAGCGGTTCCCGGCAAGCAGTGTGAGCTCACATCGTCCGGCGGCGCGGGGGATGCATCGGAGGGTGGCGTCGATACGGGCGGCAGCGAGCTCCGCGAGGAGAGCCTCGTCGTCGAGCCGCACGATCCTGGGCATGCCTTTCGAGATCGGCGCCGGCGCCTCGATCGCGTGCACCACTGGCGGCGCCGTCTCGCGCGGGGGACGCTCGGCCCACGGCCATGATGCGGCCGCCGTGGCCGCAACGAGACACGCCGTGGCGACGAGCGCCCTGCGTTGGCGACGAGCGGTGCGAGCGCGCCGCACGGCGGAGACAGCGTCGGCGAGCGAGCGCTCGAGGGCGATGCGTTCCGCGGCCTCGTGTCCGACCTCGTGTCCGACCTCGTGTCCGGCATCGCGCGCGGCGCGGCCTGCTCGCAGCGAGAGATCGATCGGGTCGCGCTCAGTCATGGGAGTTCCTCGCTTCTCGGCTCGTCTCGGATGCGCTTCGAACCGTCGCGCGCCGCCTCCGACGCCGCGCGCAGGCGCCCGAGGATGCGTCGGATGCGGCCGTCGACCGCACCCGTGCGCATTCCCAGTTCATGGGCGATCTGATCGAGCGTCCACCCAAGCGCGAAGCGACGATGGAGAAGATCGGCTGCATCGCGCTCAAGTCGTTCGAGCTGGCGTCGCAGCCGATCGACCTCGTCTGCGGAGGCCGCAGACGGCGCGTCGACGGACTCGCCGCGGGTCTCCGCGGCCCGACGCTCGCGGCTTCTCCGCCGCAGCTCGCCGCGCAGCCTGTCGCGCGCGGCGTTGACGAGCACGCGACGCAGCCACCGCTCGCCGTCGATCTCCGACTCGAACACAGGCATGCGGTCTGCGGCCCGCACCATGACGCCCTGCACGACATCCGCGCAATCGCTGCGATCGAGCTTCGTCGCGCGGTGCACGAGATCGACCGAGCGGCCGAACCACGCCCTGTAGAACGCGGCGAACGCATCGAGATCGCCCGCTGCGATGCGCCGCGAGAAGAGAACGAGCGAATCTTCCGTCGGCAATCGCGCTCCAGCGTTCGGCTCAGGTCACCGTGTCGAGACATGCCGCGCATCCATCAGGGCTGCTTTCCGGCGGCCGTCTGCGTGGCCTGCTGCAGCGCCGTCTCGAGCTTGACGAGCGCGCGGTTCATCTCCACGATCTCACGCTCGCGCACCTGCACCAAGGCGTTGAGCTGTCGGTTCTCCTCTTCAAGGCGCTCGATCTTGAACTGGAGCGACCCGACCTGCATCTCATACCTGCGCACTGCCTCGATCGCCGGGGACCTGTCGAGCGACTCGCGCTGGGTCTTCGCGGCCTCGATCACCTTGAAGAGGATCGCCTCACCTTCAATCGTGGTGCGCGCGAGGATCGTCCCGCTCTGCTCGTGCACCATGAGTTCCGTGCGGTCGCCGAGCCCAGCGAGCTTGATGGCCGCCGACGCGGCGCCAAGCGCGGCCTCGAGATCCACGGTACCGACAGAGAGCACGACGACGGAGTCGCTTGTCGCGCGCGGTGCAGGCAAGGGACCTGTACGCACCGCACCGGTCCCGGGCTCCACGAACTTCTGGAACTCGGGGACGATGCGAATCGCCGGACCGGTGTTGTCATTGAGCAGGATGGTGGCGACCGTTCCGTCGACCGACGGGAGCTCGACTTCCGTGATCGCCCCAAGAGTCTCGCCGACGGCGTTCATCAGGCCTTGTGCGTCGCTGATCACGAACGCAAGCGAGACGGCGGGCACCTCGATCTTGTCAAGGCCAGGAAGAAGGATGAGATTGGGAATCGGCTGCTCCCATTCCTCTCTCCCCCACTCGGTCAACTGCGCGCGCGCCTGCTCGAAGTACTGCTGTGCCGTGCCGCCGTCGAAGCGGAAGGTGTAGATCTGACGCCGCTCCGAACCGTCCTCCTGCACGGAGCGCGACGCGGGCGAGGCCGCGCGCGCGGCGGACGATGCAGAGGCAGCGGAAGCGAGCGCTGTGGCTGTCACGGGAACCAACGCGAGCGACGCGAGGGCTGCGAGCGCGGGGATCGGCTTGATTCGAACGAGGTGCATGACGGTGGACTCCGGGAAGTGGATGAGGTGATGGGTTCGCGGACGAGACATCTCGCCGAGGCGGGGAGCGCGTCCTCCGCGCTCAATGGACAAACGCCGTCCAAGCTCGGGTTTCGCGTCCTGCCCTGATTTTCTCATGCGCCGCGCGCTGCCTTGCGGCGGGTCACTGCAGCCGCACGAGGCGGATCGAGCGCACATTCACCACCGCCTCGCCCGGCTTCGAGAGCGCGCGGAGCACCGCCTTATGCGACCCCGCGGGCATGGTCACGCGGCCCGCCTCAACCGTGCGGTACGACTGCCATCCGCCCGTCGGGGGCACCGCGAACTCGACGAGACCCGCGCCGCCTTCGATCTCGAAGCGCACGCGGGATCCTGCGGCGGCGTCGGCGCACGCGAGCTCGACCTCGACGCAGAACTCGCCTTCCTGCCCGAAGCCGATGCCGATCGGCCACGACGCTGTCGCCGCTGGATCGAGCCAGTAGCCGATGTTGTGCTTCACATCTCCGATCACGCCGACCCGCTCGACGCGGATCGACGGGCCCTCGAGCGTCGCGTCGTGCGGGGTGAGCGTGATCGCGCCGTCGGCCGCGGGAAACACGAGGAATGTCATCGGCACGACTTCACCCGCGAGGTCGAGCCGCACCACGGACACCGCCGCATCGATCGGCAGAGGCGGAAGCTCGACGACGAGCCGCCCGGCCTCCTGCTCGCTCGCGCCCCACTTGAGCGTGGCGTTGCTTCCAAGAAGCCGTGCCGCACGCACCTCGCCCTGCATCGGCACCACGAGGCGGCCGTCCGCGGGCCAGTCGAAGACATGGAGATAGAGCGCGCCTTCCTTCTGCGTGGCGCGCCCCCACGAGAGCCGCTGGAATGGACTCGCGGTCGTGCCGTAGATCGCCTCGCCGTGCACCTTCATCCACTCCCCGACGCCGAGCAGCGCGCGCTCGGCCGCCTCGGGCACGCGGCCGTTCGCGTCGGGGCCGATGTTGAGGAGAAGATTTCCGCCCTTCGACACGATGTCCGAGAGAAGGCGCACCACCGTCGCCGTGTCCTTCCAGTTCGCATCGTGCGCGCTGAAACCGTAGCTCTCGTTCAGCGTGTGGTTCACTTCCCAGTCCATGCCGGGAAGGCCCGTCGGCGGCACATACTTCTCAGGCGTGCCGTAGTCGCCGTTCTTGTTCTCGAGGCCGTTGTAGAGGCGGTTGTTGACGAGGATCTCGGGCTGCCTCGCGCGCATGTCGGCCAAGAGCTGCGCGGCGCCCCATGCCGCGCCCTGCCGCGCCGGGTCGGAGTAGTCGAACCAGATCGTCGAGAGCGGGCCGTAGTTCGCGAGCAGTTCGTTCACATGGCCGCGCATGTAGGCGAGGTAGCGGGCGTGGTCGCGCGCGTGGTCCGTCTTCGGGTAGGCAGGAAGCGCCATCTCGTAGGCGTCGGGGTGCTGCCAGTCGAGGAGCGAGTAGTAGAACCCCGCGCGCAGCCCGCGCGCGCGCATTGCGTCGGCGAACTCGCGCGCGACATCGCGCCCGGCGGGCGAGATGTTGGTGCCGCCCGCGACATCGTTCGCCTTCGAGTAGGGCTCGCTCGAGTTGAAGAGCGTGAAGCCGTCGTGATGCTTCGCGGTCAGCACCGCGTAGCGCATGCCCGCCGCCTGCGCGAGCTCGGCCCACCTGTCGGCGAAGCCGATGTCGGGCGCGAACTTCGGCTTCATCGCGCGCGCGTACTCGGCACACGGCACCGCCGCCCAGTGCTGGATCCACTCTGCATAGTGCTGCTCGTAGCGCTTCCCGTTCCAGAAGCCGCCCGCGGGCGAGTAGAGCCCCCAGTGGATGAACATGCCGAAGCGCGCCTCACGCCACCACGCCATGCGCGCGTCGCGCGTGGCGGACCATGCCGCGAGCTCGGCGACCTCGTCGGGCCCGTCGTTGGACTTCGCATCGGGCGGCGCGACCGCGACGGCCGGAAGGGCGAACGCAAGGCAGAGCATCGTGGCGGCGAGCGAGGCTGGGGGCATTGCTGCACAGTACCGCCATGACACGCGAATGCCTCGGACGATTGGCCGAAGCATTCGCAACCGAGCTTGATTCAGACGGTGGAGGCAGCCGCTCTATGGCGCGGGCAAGCTGGTCGGAGCATCATTCGGTCCGCTGCTGCGGACTTGCGACCTGAATGCCCTGCACGATGCGGCCATAGATCGAGCCGAAGCCCCGCGAGAGCCACAGGGTACCTGTCATGAGCAGAATGCCAAGGAGGAGTGAAGGCACAGCCGCCGCGCCGGGTAGCCAGACATTCCCAGCGGCGTCGGGCATGATCTGAAGTCCAAAGAACCAGTACTCGAAGCCGTTGTCGGGCGCATGGAACGCGAGCGGAATGCCGAGCACCCAGTGGAGGGGCAGCGCGAGAAAGGCCATGCTGAGGACGAGAGCCGTGATCATGATCGTGAAGATCAGGATGCTCAGCGGCAGGTTGCCGAACAGGTAGCCGAGCGAGAGCCAGCTGCGCCCATCGCGGAGCCAGCAGACGATGCGCTGCCAGAATCCCACGCCGGTCGTGCCGGCGATTGGTTGCGTGCGCTGCGGCATCGGGACGCGGAGCAGGGATCCAATGAGCTTGCCTTGGAACAGGCTGATGCCACGGGTGCTCGCCAGGAGCAGGACCAGGATCGGCACTCCAACGAGGGTCGGCGCGGTCCCGATCGCGAGGGTTCCGAGTGTCGCCGCCCATATGAAGTACGCGATGGCAAGCGCGAGGCCGAGGCCGCAGAAGTAAAGCAATCCGCCCCATGCCGCGGGCTGCGCCCAGACGCCGATGACCGGTATCGCACCGAATCCGCGGTTCGCGGGAGGTTGCGGGAGAGGCTCGGGTGCTGGTTCGACGCGTGCGGCGACTGGGGCGGTCTCGATGTTGTCGTGGAGATCGGATGGCATGGAAGTCCTCTGGTTCGCCCATGAGTGGGAGCTCGGGCACGCGGGTTTCAGCCTGCGATGCCATGGACGCGGACGCTCCGCTCGGGGCACGGCGCGTGCGATGCCAGGTGTCCGATGCACCCTGTCCGATGCACCCTGTCCGATGCATCCTCTCCAATGATGGAGCACCTCTGGGCGACGCTGAAGAAGGAGCTGGTGCACACGGCCGCCGCCTCCGCACGCACGAGGAGGCGAGGCTGGCGGTCTTCGAGTGGATCGAGGTCGGATACCAGCGGACGAGGAGCCACGACTCACGAGGCTCTATCAGCCCCGAGGCATGCGAGGCGGCCGCGAGGGTCGGGCAGGCTCAGGATGGGTGTCCACGGGTCGTGTTGAGGTCGAGAAGCAACAACACCACATTCATGGACGATGCAGTGATCGATGGAGTCCCGGCCTCGGCCGCGGCCGTGCTGCTCAGGCTCGGCGGACTGGCGGGCTCGCACCGCCCCAGGGGGCTGAGCGGCGGCACCAGCGTCGCGCCATGCGCGCGACGAAGAGCACCGTCTCTCCGAGACCGCACATCCAGCACCACCAAGCCCCCGGCGCACTTCCGGCGTGGGCTTTCTCGTTCGAATCGGCGCGGTGTATGGTTGTCGGTCGCGGACATCCGATGAAGGTCGAACCACCATGAAGCCGAAGCGCCCCACTCGTCCAGGCCGTGAAGCCCCCGCCGACCCGCGCGGGGAACTGCAGCGCATCCGTGAACTGGCGGTCGCAGGCCGCGTCGACGAGGCGATCGCCGCGGCGGATGGGCGCATCAAGTCGCAGCCGCGCGACGCGGCGCTCCTGCGGCTGCGGGCAATGCTCGAGGAACGCGCGGGGCGTCTGCCGCTCGCGCATCATTGGGCGAGCGCAGCCGAAAGGATCGAGTCGCACCCCGAGTCGCTCTATCTCCTCGCGCGGGCGAACTCCATGGCGGGACAGACAGACGACGCGCTCGAGAAGTGCGCACGGCTCCTGTCGGCGATGCCCGGCCACCGCCACACGCGGCTCTTGATGGCGCAGACTCTCGAGGGCGCCGTGCGAACCGCGGAGGCGCGCGAAGTGCTCGAGCCGCTTCTGCACGAGGTGCAGGGAAAGGACGCCGCAATCGAGCGTCAGGCGCAGCAGCTGCTTGCCTCGGTGCTGGTCCACGAGAAGCGCGAGGGCGAGGCGGTCGAACTCCTCGACCGCGCGGTGCTGACGCCTGGCGGACCCGACGGCCTGCGTCGCACGGCGCTCTATCTCCGCGCCAAGGCCTGCGACCGCCTGAAGCGCTACGACGAGGCGTGGGAGAGCGCCGCCGCCGCGAACGCGATCGGCGACCCGCGGTTCGACCCGCAGGGCTACGCGGAGGCCGTGGGCGCGCTGATGAACCACTGGACCCGCGCGGAGATGGAGAACTTCCCCTCGAGCGGCTCGACGAGCGATGTGCCCGTCTTCATCGCGGGCATGCCGCGCAGCGGCACGAGCCTGCTCGACCAGATCATCGACGCGCACGCCCAGGCTGCGGGCGTGGGCGAGATGGCCGGCATCGAGCACTTCGCACGGCAGCTCGAGAGCGTGTGGGACGCAAGCCTTCCCGCGCCCGAGAGCTTCGGCCCGATGCGCGACCGCGCGTTCAGGAACACGGCGGCGGGCTACATCGCGGCGTGCCGGAAGGAGGCGCCGAACGCGCGTCGGATCGTGAACAAGGCGCTGGGCAACAACCGCGTCGTCGGCCTGCTTGCGCGGCTCTTCCCGAAGACGCGCATCATTCATGCCATTCGCGACCCGCGCGATGTGGCGGTGAGCTGCTTCATGGGCGGCTTCAACAACGACTTCTACCCCTGGACCGCCCGCGTGGAATGGATCGCCGCCGCGTGGGAGCAAAGCCGACGCCTGATGGAGCACTGGAAGCGCGAGACGGACCTCCCGATCCTCGACGTGCGCTACGAGGAGGTGGTGACCGACTCGGGCACGCAGTTCCCGCGTTTCATCGAGTTCCTCGGCCTCGAGTGGGACGAGGGCTGCACGCGCTTCCACGAGTCGAAGCGCACCGTGCGCACGCTGAGCTACGACCAGGTGAACAAGCCGCTCTACGCCAGCAGCGTGAACCGCTGGCAGAAGTACGAGAAGTTCCTGAAGCCCGTGCAGTGGCCGCACTACGGTTGACGGCGGAAGCTGGCGCGCCTCAGACCGATGCGATTTCGCGAAAGTGAGCTGTTCGGTGACAGGTTTCTGTCACCATTTGCGCACTGTTTACGGAGCGCGCGCGCCGTCGGCGGTGGATCCATGGGGCGCGCGTCGCAACGAACTCCTCCGTCAAGCCGGGGTGGCTGGCCGAGGTTCGGGGAGCTTTGGACAAGGGTCGTTTCATCGACGGTTTCGGTGATGGCAAGGCCTGCACGGGGGTGTGGGCGGTTTCCGGGGCACAGCCCTAGAGGTGTTGACATGCGTAGCAATGCAATGAAGTCTTGCGCCGTGGGTGCGATGCTGTTCGGTGGGACGCTGGGTGTTTCGGCCGCACACGCCGGAGTGACAGGCATCCCGGGCAACACCTCGGCCGCGACGCTGAGTTTGGCTGACGTCAATTACGAGTTCTTTGGCGCATACGGCAGCCCCATGGCGGGCGCTGTGTCGTTCAGTGATTCGACTTACGGCTCGATCACCCTGAGCCAGTTCACCGGAAGCGGGTTCTCGTTGGGCATCAACAGCACCGCCGCGGCGAACAACCAGAGTTTCTTCGTGCAGCAGAACTTCATCGTGACCGAGGCGGTGAACTTCTCGCTGACGGGGTATCTGCCGGTCTCCTCGAGCCGAGCCATCATTCACCAGGGCAGCATCTTCTTCGCCGACTCCGGCAGTGACGCGGGCCCCTTCAACCTGACTGGCACGCTCCAGGCCGGTGAGTACCGCTTCGCGTACTGGTCCGCTGCCATGGGCGCGGAGAGCGGCACTCTGTTTGACCTCTCCTTCGCCGTCGTCCCCACCCCCGGCGCGCTCGCGCTCCTCGGCGCGGCTGGCCTCGTCGGCTCGCGACGCCGTCGCTGAGCAGGACACATGAACCCACGCCGACTTCGGTCGGCGCCCACACTCCTCGCCCCCGTGAGCCGACGCTCGCGGGGGCGAGTGTGCGTTGGGGGGCGTGACGAGCATGCCGTACGATGCGCGGATGTCGCAACGCTTTGTCGCTTCGTACCTCGGGTGGGTCGCACTCCTTCTCGCGCCGCCCGCAGGCGCGGCGGGTACCGAGACGCCTGCGCGTACAGACTCCTTCAAGGTCTTCATCCTCGCGGGCCAGTCGAACATGGAGGGCTATGGCGTCGTCGACCTGCCGAGCAAGGAGGCTGCGAAGGACTACAACGATGGACGCGGCACGCTTGCGTGGGTGGCGGATCGCCCCGAGACGGCGGCGCGCGTCGCGCACCTTCGCAACGCGGACGGCTCGTGGAAGACGCGCGACGATGTCTTCGTGCGCTACCAGCCGGAAGACGCGCCCGCGAAGATCGGGCCGCTCGGCATCGGCTTCACGCCGCACGACGGGCGGATGCACTTTGGCCCCGAGCTTGGGCTTGGCTTCGTCCTCGGCGACGCGATCGACGAGCCCGTGCTCCTCGTCAAGACCGCGTGGGGCGGCAAGAGCCTCTACGCAGACTTCCGACCGCCGTCGTCGGGCGGCGAGACGGGCCCCTACTACCGTCGCATGATCGACGACATCCGCACGGCGCTTGCGCGCGCAGGCGACGAGTTTCCCGCGCTCAAGGGCGCGAAGCCCGAGCTCGCGGGGTTCGTGTGGTACCACGGCTGGAACGACGGCTGCGACCCGGAGAACGCCGTTCCGCAGTACGAGGACAACCTCGTCAACCTCGTGCTCGATGTGCGTCGCGAGTTCGGCGCGCCTGAACTGCCCGCGGTGATCGGCGAGATCACGGGGCCGTGGGTCGAGGCGAAGGACGAGTGGCAGGCGCTGCGCGAGGCGCAGCGAGACGCGGCGACGCGCGAGGAACTCGCGTCGGCCGACGGCGTGGCGCGCGTGGCGTTCGTGCCGACGGCCGCCTTCGTGCGCGACCCCGCGGACTCGCCGAACCCGACCCACGCCCATCACGAGTTCGGCAACGCAGAGACCTACTTCCTCGTGGGCGAGGCGCTCGGACAGGCGATGCGCGCGCTCGCAGTGAAGGACGCACCCGCGTTCGTGCCCACGCTTCCGACGGCGACGCCCGCGCCCGCGGCGCCCGCGAGCGCAGAGATGTCGGGCTACATGCTCGTTCCCGTCGAGCGTGTGCCGGAGGAGTTCAACGCTGGCTTCTCGCTCTATGCGGCGGCGTGGCCGCTCCTCGAGCGCTATCCGGGCTCGAACTTCCAGTCGGGTCTCTTCGGCACCTGGATGTTCGCGCAGTGGGCGCGCGGTGCAGACGGCGAGACTGACCCCGCGGACAAGCCCGGCGACATGTACTCCGACATCGAGGGCGGCCTCGGCTGGTGGCGCGACACGCGCTTCGCGACCACGACGCCGAAGTTCATCATGGGCGGCGTCGCGCCAGACTTCGCGGCGTGGGCGAACGGGCCAGGCGCAGGCAAGGGCCGCAACTGGGATGAGCCGCTCGGCAAGTACGCCGTCGCACAGCTGAGCCCATGGGTGGTGTGGCCGCCCGACGGGCTCAACCTCGCGCAGGGAACCTGCGGCGAGCTCTTCGGCTATGGCTATGTGCCGCTTCCGCTCGTGCCTGCGACGCCCGCGTCGGCCGAGCGCCCCATCCCGAAGGGCGACCAGTGCTGGACGCTCTTCCTCAACACCGAGAACTTCAAGGGACCGCTCTGCTTCTTCACGCCGAACTTCTGGGCGGAGAATCTCGCAGCGCGCCCCGAGCTCGCGGGGAAGCTCCTCGACACGCGCGCGTCCGACCCGAACAAGGCGTTCCAGATGGAGACGCAGTGGATTCCGGCCGCGATCGCGGCACCGATGGCCGATGGCGCGACCTACGCGCGCGTGGCGCCGACGACATTCCCCGTCGACGCAGAGGGTCGCACGGTGGTGCTCCATCGGCTCACCTCGTACAGCGCCGCGGCGATCACCGACGCCGTGCGCGCGTGGTTTGCGGGTGGAGACGCGCCGAGCGGCGCGTTTGATGCGCGCGGCGCGTTCGTGCAGAAGTTCGAGAAGGGCGGCGCGTCGACATGGGAGCTCTTCGCGGACGACACCGAGCGCGACGACCGCGCCGACCTTCGCTGGAAGCAGTTCGGAACGCCGACGGCGCATGATCCGACGAGCTACGGCTATCTCTGGAACACGGATCTCGTGAAGCGCCTCGACGGCGAGCCGGGCGCGCGCGTGCGGCTGCCCGAGTACTACCGGCTCGATGGGAAGCATGAAGTGCGCGAGGGGAAGAAGCCGCGCTGGACGCCGATCGCAGCGCGTGAACTTCCGCCCGCGACGGGCCTCGGCGAGGCGCGCTTCCGTGCGCCGCGCGAGCGTGGCGAGGGCGCGTATGTCACGCCGGATTCGGCCGACAGCCCGTTCAAGAAGCCCGGCCCTGTCGCGGGCCCGTTCGAGACGACGCTCGGCGACGGAAGCACCGTGACCTACTGCTGGTATCGCTTCGCAGACCAGCCCGCGATGATGATGGCGGGACTCACCGACGCCGAGCGCGAGGAGGCGCAGCGGCGCATCGAGCTCATCCACCGCGCGTGGACGAAGGACCACGACTACATCGCGCCGCCGACGACGGGCGCGCTTGCGTCGATCGACCCTGCGCTCATCGTGACGCCGCCCGCCGGCCTCGAGATCGGGCATGTGCCGATCGCGATCAGGCAGGAGCGGAAGCCAAAGCCGCGGAACTGAAGGATCGCCCGCGATGCGCGCCTTGGTAGAATCGTGGGATGCGCACGACGCTACTGACAATCGCACTGGCCGTCATTCCCATCCTCGCCGCGTGCCGCTCGACGACCCCCACGGTCCGCGACCCCGCGCTCGCATCGAGCGCGGCCACGGCTGAATCATGGATCGAGGCGGCGAGGCAGCCGTTTGGCGCTGGCTTCCCTCAAGACCTCGCGAGCCCCGCGATGCTCGCGGCGCTCGACGGTGCGCGGATCGTCGGCCTCGGCGAAGCGACCCACGGAACGCACGAAGACGCCCTCCTCAAGACGCAGCTGATCCTCGCCCTCATCGACGCGGGCGCGGTCGACACGCTTTATCTCGAGGCGAACCGCGCGGGGGCGGCGCAGCTCGATGCCTTCATTCGGTCGCAGGAAGGCGATGTCGCTGCGGCGGTGCGCGGCTCGGCGATCTTCCGCGTGCTGAAGACCGAGGCCTTTGCGGCATGCGTCGCGGGCATGTAGGTTCGTGTGCGGCGCGGCGCGCGGCTGCGCATCGTCGGCATCGATTGCCAGGACACCGCGCGCGACGCGAGTTTCGCGCTCGACGCGCTGGCGCGGCGCGACGCAGCGCTCGCGGCGGATCTCCGCCGCCGGCTCGAGCCCGTCGCGGGCGAGAAGGCGCGCGCGATCCGTCATCCACAGCTCATCAAGGCGATCAACACGGCGCAGCTCGAGGCGGGCGTCGCCGCGCTTTCCGAACTCGAGGGCGCCTGCCTTCGCTTCGGCGAAGAAGGCGCCGTCGCGGCTGCGCGCGCCGCACGGCAAGGACTGCTCGCGTTCCGTCTCGAGGTCGCAGACGGCGACCGATCGAAGATCAACGGCGAGTATGTGAGCCTGCGCGACAAGTTCATGGCGGAGAACATCCTCGCCGACGGTGCGCAGCGCGGCGCGTTCTGGGGGCACAACATCCATGTGATCGGCGGAAGGGTCGCGGCCGGACCCGAGGTCTGGTCGCCCACGGGCGCGTTTCTCCGCGATGCTCTCGGCGAGCAGTATCGCGCGGTGATCTTCGACTACGACCGCGGCACCATGCGGGTCGTCGTGCGATCGGGCGACACGATGCCCGACGCCACGACGCCGGCCGAGGTGATCTCACGCGGCCTTCTCGAGAAGGGCTACGCGCGTGCGATCGCTGGGCCTTCGGGTGGATCATGGTGGATCGATCTCCGCGCCATGCCCGCAGGCGGCGACTTCGACGCATGGCGATCGACCGTGCGGCTGGTCGACTGGATGGGCTACGCCGGGACCCGCGAGCGCGACGAGTCCATGCTCGATCCGCTCGCGATCGAGCGGCTCGCCGATGTGATGGTCGTGATCGACGAGATCTCGGCGGCGAAGCCCCTCTGAGAAGGGGGCGGCCGACACCGCGCCCCTGAAGCGCCGAGACGGCGCCCGAGCGTAAACCTCGGCCTGGAAGACGCTTCCGCGGATGGCGGCGTCGCGCGACGCGATCGAGTCGGGCGATCCGCGCTCGAGGGCTTTGCGAAATCGGGTGAAACCACGCCCAAGTTCTTGACTTACCCCGCTTCCGCCCCACTCTCTCTGATGGAATCCCGCTCAGACCACGGCCCGCGCTCCAGGCCGACCGTCTTGGTTCGGGATCCCGTCCTTCCGGCGAGTGCCTGAGGCACGCCGGCCCTTCTTCGAGGTCAAGCCTCGCGGGCACGACGCGAAGTCCCTTCCCAACCTTCCGGAGTCATGGAGATATCCCTATGTCGAAGCACGATTTCCTCGTGGGCGCAGTCGCGGCATCCGCGCTGCTCGTTTCAGGTGCCGCCTCAGCCGACTTCTACATCGTCGGCGACGGCGTGGCAGAGACGGCGGTCGGCGTCAATGACAACGCGTCCTCCCTGCAGGCCGTCTACCTCAACACCTTCAGCCTGACCGGATCGGACACGGCGATCAACCAGGTCAGCATCGCGTTCGGCATTCCGAGCCTGACTAATCTCCTCGGCCTTGGTTTCACGGCGGTGCTCTACTCGGATGCGAACGGCGGAACGCCTTGGGATGGAGCACTGGTCTGGTCGGCGAGCGGCACCATTTCCTCCCTCGCCACCTTCATCGACATCGCCGTGCCCGATGTGGCCGTTGCCGGCAACTTCACCGTTGGCTTCCTCTTCACCTCGCCGGCCGGGGGGTCGCTCTTCCCGGCGGGGCTCGACGATACCGCACCGGTCTCGAACCGATCCTACGCGGGCTTCGCCACGACCGTCGACATCAACGACCTGAGCAGCCTTCCCGCAGGGCAGTTCGGAACGATCGAGAGCTTCGGTATCTTCGGCAACTGGACGATCACCGCCAATGGAGTCCCCGCGCCTGGCGCCGTCGCGCTCCTTGGAATCGCGGGATTGGTCGGTCGTCGTCGCCGCTGAACGCCGCGCCGGCAACGAGCATTCCGAGAAGACATCTCGCAGACCCGTCGGGCGCCCCCCGGCGGGTCTGCTGTTCCAATCGACCATGCTTCGGCGCCTCGCGATCACGCGCGCAGCGACGACACGCCGGCCTGCCGTTCAGGTTCCGCAGAAGGTTCGGTAGCACTCCGCGAAGTCGCGTGGCGGCGGCTCGGCGAGGTGCGCGCGGCTCGCGGAGAGCGCAAAGGGGCTTGAGACAGCCGCCAGCAGTTCGTGGAAGGGCGCAAGTTCCCCCCGCTCCTCTGCTGCGGAAAGCGCCTCCTCCACGCGGTGATTGCGCGGGATGACGGCGGGATTCACGGCGCGCATGGCCGTCAGGGCTTTGCTGCGCGGGCGCTCCTCGCGTGCGAGCCGTGCGTGCCAGCGCAGCGTCCACGGCTCGAGTCCGTCGACGGCACGCTCTTCCGAGAGTGCGCGGAAGGTGTTGGTGAAGTCCGCGCGAGCAGCGTGCATCGCGGCGAGGAGATCCTGCGCGAGCGCAAGGTCCTCTGCCTCCTCGCGCACGAGCCCGAGCTTCGCGCGCATGCCCGCGAGCCACGCAGCGCGATAGAGCGGCGCGAACGCGTCGAGCGCTTCGTTGGCGCGTGCGATCGCGGTCGGCTCGTCGTCGGAAAGGAGCGGCACCATCGCCTCGGCGAAGCGCGCGAGGTTCCACTGGATGATCGCGGGCTGGTGCGCGTAGCGGTAGCGCCCGTGATGGTCGATTGAGCTGAACACGGTGTCGGGGTTGTAGGCGTCCATGAACGCGCATGGCCCGTAGTCGATGGTCTCGCCCGAGACGGCGGTGTTGTCGGTGTTGAGGACACCGTGAACGAAGCCGACGCACTGCCAGCGCGCGACGAGCGCGGCCTGGCGCGCGATCACCGCGCGGAGAAACCCGGCGTACCTCGCGGGTGAGTCGGCGAGCTGCGCGTCATGCCGCGCGATCGCGTGGTCGGCGAGCGCGCGCAGGACCTCGATCTCCTCGAGCCCCGCCGCGAACTGAAAGGTCCCGACGCGGATGTGGCTTGCCGCCACGCGCGCGAGCACGGCGCCAGGCTTGCCCGCGCCGCGTGCGACCGTCTCGCCCGTCGCGACCACGGCGAGGCTGCGGGTCGTGGGGATGCCGAGCGCGTGCATGGCCTCGCTGATGATGTATTCGCGCAGCATCGGCCCGAGCGCCGCGCGGCCGTCGCCGCGGCGCGAGTAGGCGGTCTCGCCCGAACCCTTGAGCTGGATGTCGAACCGCGCGCCGCTCGGCGTGATCTGCTCGCCGACAAGCATCGCGCGTCCGTCGCCGAGCATGGTGAAGTGGCCGTACTGGTGGCCCGCGTAGGCCTGCGCGATCGGGGCCGCACCGTCGGGAAGCGACTGACCAGAGAAGATCGCGGCAAGCTCGTCGTCGCTCGCGAGCGACATGTCGAGGCCGAGTTCGCATGCGAGCGCGTGGTTTGCGATCACGAGCCCGGGAGCCTCGAAGCGCGCGGCGGCGCACGCGTCGAAGAGCACGGTGGGCAGACGCGCGTAGGAGTGGTCGAGATTCCAGCCGAGGGTGGGACGAGGCGTCGCGGACATGCGGCCGAGAGGATAGGCGCGCGGCAGAATCGCGCCGCCGATCAGCTCGCGGGGCCCCACGCGTCGAGAAGCGCCGCGAGGTCGCTGGCACCGACATCACCGCTTCGATCGAGGTCTGCGCCGCAGCCCCCACAAGGACCCCATGCCTGCAACAGGATCGCGAGATCTGCGCCATCGACCGTGCCATCCTGGTTCAGGTCGGGTGACGGCGGCCCAAGCAGGAGCACCGCATCGGCGGCCGCGGGAAGGTTGGGGAACGGACCGATCGCGCCCCCCGCGCCCTGCTGGGGCCTGCCTGTGGCCACGAGGATCTCGCGCAGCTCGAACGGCGTGAGGCGCCGGCCGATGTTCGCGACCGCGTAGCTCTGGAGCGCGGCGCACGATGCGGCGATGAAGGGGCTTGCGGAGCTCGTGCCGTTGAAGGTGGCGATGTAGCGCTGTCGCGTGTCGCCTCCGAGCTGTGCGTAGTTGCCGTAGCCCGTGGTGAACACGGACTCGCCCCAGCCCTGCACATTGACCCGGCTACCGAAGGTGCTGAAGCCGAGCTTGCTGTGCTGGAGCGTAGCGCTTCCGGCGCCGACGATGATCGCGCCGCTGTCGCCCCTCGCGCGATAGGAGGCGTAGGTGGCGGAGTCGAGGTTCTGGTTTCCGTTGCCCGCGGCCGCGACCACCACGACGCCCGCGTCGGTCGCGTTCTTCGTGATGGTCCACACGGAGAGATCGAGTTCCGCGGGCCCGTAGGCCGTGCCGCCCGAGGCGAGCGCCGTCTGCATCTCGAGGAGGACGACATCGCCGGCGTCGACCGTGGCGACCGCCTGCGCGATTGCGGTGGCGCGACGCGAGCCGCCCTCCACCGTCCACTCCGGGAAGAAGTAGGCGCTCGCGTCGGGCACGAGGCCCAGGACGCCGTAGCCGTTGTCTGCGCCGACGAGTTCGCCGAGGACGGCCGTGCCGTGCTCGTGCCAGCCCCAGCTGATGATCTCGGAGCGCGGAGTCTGGCCCGGTTCAGGAACGACGCCGCAGAGGTCCTCGTGGTCGGGGTTGAACCAGTACTCGCAGTCGGCCACGCGAATGCCTGCGCCGCGCGCGTTGCCGCGGGCCCAGAGCGCGTCCATGTCGAGGCCCGGGTTCGGGCCGCGGTATCCCTGCAGCGAGACATACGACGGAGTCGCGGGCGCGAAGTCCGCGCAGCCGCCGACGAAGGGCGGCGGCGGCGTGAGCATCTCGTACTGCACCCACTCGACGAGCGGCGACGCATGCAGCGCCGCGACCGCCGCGTCCATCGCCTCGCGCGGGCCGCGCAGCTCTATCATCGACGCGAGGTCGGGCTGGGCGCGGCCAGACGCCTTGCGCGCGCGCTCTTCGAGGAAGTCGAGCCTCTCCTGCGGAAGCTGCAGCAACTGCACGAACTCGATCGCTGGGTCGAGTCCGAGCGCCGCGAGGCGATCGGCGAACTGTCGAGGATCGTTCGCGGCGTCGCGCGCCGCAGCCGGGTTCCTGCCTGCATCCCGCCGCGGGGCGTGCGTGGCGTCGGTGTCACTCGCGTCCGCTCGTTTGGCATCTGCTGCGCCGGCGCCCGTCAGATTCCCGTCGATCGCACGGACCCGCAGTTCGTCCTTGAACTTCACGACGACGCGCGCAGGGAAGTCGGGCGCGACGGGCGGCGCGATGGGTGATGCGGGAAGAGTCGCTGCACCCCCTGCAACCGATGCGCTGAGCGAGAGGAGAACGGTGGCGATGGTTGCGGCGCGCAGCATGGTGGAGGGCGGTGGGAAAAGCGGTGCGAGGAGAGACGCGCGGGAGGGACGGGCGGTGCGAGTGGCGCGAACCCGCCTGGGTCGTGCGTGGATACGCATGCATCTTGTCATGCAGTGGCTCTCCGAGCCCGAGTTTCGCGAGATTTCGCATTCCTTTCCCGACCTGAGGCGCCGATCGACCCCGTGGCGCCCGCGGCGCGCGGACTGTTCCCCCACGCCGTACCACCCGGCTCCAGCGCACGACGGGGACCGCACGGCCCGAGCCGTGCACCATGCGGCGACGCGCTCACGACGGGGGCTTCGGCGTGAACACCAGTCCGCCGAGCGCGGGAATGGCCGGGCGATCCGTGCCTGGCACAGGCCGTGCGCTGCCTGGAACCGCCCAGCACGCGCCGGACGCAGGGTCAGGAACGATCGATGGAAGCGCCTGCGGCTCGGACGAGCCGTTGAGCGCGACGATGATCCGCTCGTTTCCGAGCGCGCGCTCGAAGATCCACAGGTTCTTCGCGTCATCGGCGACAAGCGTCGTGAATGCGCCGCGCCGAAGCACCGCGCTCTCGCGCCGGAGCGCGATGAGGCCCTGATACGCCTCGAGGTGCCCCTCGCGGATCCGCTCGGCGGGGTCGTCGTTCGGCGGCAGATCCGCCCACAGCATCGGCTTGCGGCAGAACGGATCGTCGCTCCCCCACATCCCGACCTCGTCGCCGTACCAGATCATGGGCGCCCCGACATAGGTCATCTGCACGGCCACCGCGAGAAGCGCGCGGCGGTACGCCTCGTCGGATGGCCTTGCGCCGTCGTAGGCCGAACCAGGCCGCTCGCTGTTCGAGCGGTCGTAGCCGCGGCCTGGGTTTGCGATCATCGACACGAGCCTGTCGGTGTCGTGCCCCGCGAGGAGATTCTGCATGACGAAGGTCGCCTGCTCGGGATACGCGAGGCGCACGGCCTGCAGCCTGCGATCGAGCTCGCTCGGCTTGATCTCGCCCGACACCCACTGGACGACGGGCATCGCGAACTGGTAGTTCATCACCGCGTCGAACGAGCGGCCATCGAGCCAGCGGTCCGCACGCTTCCAGATCTCGCCCACGATGTACGCGTCGGGGTTCACGGCCTTCACGACGCTCCGCCACTCGCGCCAGAACTCGATCGGCACCTCGTTCGG
Source organism: Phycisphaera sp. (assembly GCA_016124975.1). GTDB lineage: Bacteria > Planctomycetota > Phycisphaerae > Phycisphaerales > SM1A02 > QWPT01. The sequence continues at coordinate 51,869 of WGMP01000009.1, forward strand.
CACATCGAGCCGCCAGCCGTCGACGCCGTCCGACGGGTCGCCGTCGCCGTTCGGATCCATCCACCGCCGCGTGACTGCGAACACATGGTCGCGCACGGCATCGCTCTTGAAGCCCGTCGCCGTCTTCGAGAACTCGGGCAGCTGTCCGAAGCCCGCCCAGCCGCGGTACTTGAACGGTTCGAAGCTCTCGATCTCGAACCAGTCGGCGAACGGCGACTCCTTGCCGCGGGCGCGCACATAGACGAACGCGATGTGCGTGTCGCCCACATGGTTGAACACGCCGTCGATGATCACGCGAAAGCCGTGCGACTTCAGCTCGCGCAGCACCTCGAGGAACAACCGGTCGCTCTGGTTGAAGCCCCAGGTCGATGGGTCGAGCAGATCCTCGTTCGCGCTCGACATCAGCGCGTCGCCCTTCGTGCCGAAGTTGTCGTCGATGTGCACGAAGGTCGTCGCGTCGTACTTGTGGTGGCTCGGCGCCTCGAAGACGGGGTTCAGGTAGATCGCGTTCACGCCGAGCGACTTCAGATAGGGAATGCGCGCGCGCAGGCCCTCGAGGTCGCCGCCGTAGTGGCGCCCGAACACGGCCCACTCCCAGAAGGTCTGTCCGCCCTCGGACTCCCACGGGCTCATCGCGCGCCAGTCGCTCGTCCACGGCCGCGTGTTCGGCGGATCGTTCAGGTCGTCGCCGTTCGCGAAGCGGTCGAGCATGACCTGATACCAGATCGCGTCGCGCGCCCAGTCGGGCGTCGTGAATCCTTCAACCACGCGCTGCTCCGTGGGCATGTCGCTCGCAGCGCGCCCGAGCACCAGCACCGAGTTGAAGCCCTCGTGGCCGTCGGGCTCGCGCGCGGAGTTCGCAGGGTCCGCGATCCACGCGCCGTCGACCACGAACTTGTACGGGTAGCGGCCATCCTCAAGCTCGAGCGTGACGCGGAAGAAGCCGTCGCCCATCCGCTCCATCGGCGTGCGGGTCGGGCTCCATCCGTTGAACTCGCCCGCGAGAAACACAGCGGAATCCGCGCGTTCGGGGCGGTGCGCGAAGGTCACCTTCGCACGGCCGGGGGCCGAAACCTCGACTTCCACCGACGAAGGAAGCACGGGCGCTTCAGGAGGCGTGGCCAGCGCCGACGCCCTGCCCGTCGCGGCCATCGCAGAGATCGCGACAAACGCACTCGCACAGAGGATTCGCATCACGGTTCGCTTCATGCTTCATTTATACTCCGCCCCCATGCCCGACGACCGCGCAGGAACGCGATGGACCCTCGGCTTCGCCGTGCGGGCGATGCTTGCTGCGGTCGCGGCACTGCTCGTCGTCGCGGCGTTTGCGCGCGTCACCTACCGCGCCGTCGCCCGCACCGACGCAGACGCAGCCGAGATCGTCCTCACCGTCATGCACTGGTCGGGCGAAGGCGGGCAGGAAGAGGACAAGATCGTCGAGGACTCGCTGCGGGCCTTCGAGGCAGCGAACCCTGGCGTGCGCGTGAAGCGCCTGAACCCTGGCGACGCGGGCAGCTTCTACACAAAGCTCCAGACCATGATGGCCGCGGGCGAGCCGCCCGATGTCTTCTATGTCGGCTACGAGCGCCTCGCGAACTTCGCGAGCCTCGACCTGCTGCGCCCGATCGACGAGTTCGTGGCGCGCGAAGAGGCCGCGCGCGCCGCGGGCGACGCAACGGCGCTCGACCTCGCGGCGTTCTACCCGCAGACGGTCGACGCCTTCCGCTTCGACGGTTCGCGCGTGGGCACGGGCACGCTCTATGGCGTCCCGAAGGACTTCACGACCGTCGGCTTCTATTACAACAAGGACCTCTTCCGCGCGGCGGGAATCCCCTTCCCGACCAACGACTGGACCTGGGACGACTTCATCGCGAAGGCCCGCGCGCTATCGAAACTGAAGGCGAAGGACGGCGAGCCGATCACGGGAAGCGAGTTCGTCACCTGGCCCGTGATGGTGCGGACCTATCTGCGCACCGAAGGCGCAGAGGCGATCGACGACGCGCTTGAGGAGATCCGCATCGAGGAGCCCAATGCCGTCCGCGCGCTCGAGACCCTGCGCGCGTGGCGCCATGACGAGGAAGGCACGCTCACGAGCGGCAAGAGCAGGATCGCGACGGGCGCGAGCGTCTTCCTCGGCGGCAAGGTCGGCATGGCGGGCCCGTTCGGCCGCTGGGTGGTGCCGAGCTACCGCGGCATCCCGTCACCTGCGGACGGCGGCTTCGAGTGGGACTTCGCGCCGCTCCCGCGCGGAAGCGCAGAGGCGAACTGCGTGCTCACCGTCAGCTGGTCGATGGCGCGAGACACGCCGCACCCCGAGGAGTCGTGGAAGCTCATCAAGTGGCTCACGAACGCCGAGAGCCAGGCCGCGAACGCGCGGCTCGGCCTCGCGATCCCGACCATGAAGTCGGTGGCGGAGAGCCCCGCGTTCCTCGATGCGACGCTGCCGCCCGCGAACAACCAGGGCTATCTCGACGCGATTCCCGAGGCGACGGTGATCGCGTGGCCAGCAGACCCGACCTTCGAGCAGATCTTCGGCTCGACCATGGACCGTGGGCTCAAGACGGGCGATCTCACCGTGCGCGAGGCGATCGACGAGTTCAACGCGAAGTGGAGGACGCATGTCGAGTTCGTGCCGGGCGGCATGAATCCGCCGCCCGTCGCGTGGAGCCGCTGGAGCGCGATCGGCATCGCGGCGCTCGGCGCGTTCGCGGCGGCCTTCGCGCTGCTGCTCCTGCGCGCGCCGAAGGGAATGAACGCGCGGCGCGAGGAGCGCGCGGGGTTCCTGCTCGCGTCGCCGTGGGTCGTGGGATTCCTCCTCTTCATGGCGTTCCCGATCCTCCTCTCGCTCGTCCTCTCGATGACGAACTGGAAGGGAATCGGCCCGCTCGCGAGCGCAGACTGGGTGGGTACCGACAACTACGCGCAGCTTCTCTCGCGCGACGCGCGCTTCCACACCTCGTTCAAGGTCACGCTCTACTACGCGCTTCTCGCCGTGCCCGTCGGGCAGATGCTCGCGCTCCTCGCGGCGGTCGTGATGATGCAGAAGGTGCGGGGAATCGCCTTCTTCCGCGCAGCGTGGTATCTGCCGAGCGTGCTTGCGGGCGTGGGCGTCGCCATCCTCTGGCGCTGGATCTTCGACTCGGAGGGCGGGCTCCTGAACCGCGCGCTCGAAGTCGTCGGCATCGCGGGCCCCGAGTGGTTCGGCAAGGACGCCGCCGCATTCGGCGCGCCCGCCTTTGCGATCATGAGCTTCTGGCTCGTCGGCGGATCGATGATGGTGTATCTCGCGGGTCTCCAGCAGATCCCGCGCGAGCTCTACGAGGCTGCAGAGATCGACGGCGCGGGGCCCGTGCGCCGCTTCTTCCGCGTCACGATCCCGATGCTGTCGCCCGTGATCCTCTTCAACCTGATCATGGCGGTGATCGGTTCGTTCCAGGTCTTCACGCAGGCATTCGTGATGACGGGCGGCGAGCCAGGCGACCTCACGCGCTTCTATGTCCTCTACCTCTACAACAAGGCGTTCGAGCTCTACGACATGGGCTACGCGAGTGCCATGGCGTGGATCCTCTTGCTCATCGTGCTTGTGCTGACGGGCGTCATCCTCAAGACGAGCGCGCGCGTCGTCTACTACGAAAGCCTGCGGAAATGAAGCGTTCCCCGCTTGCCAGCGCCATCCTCTGGTTCGTGCTCATCATGGGCACGGCGGCGTTCGTGTTCCCCTTGTGGTGGATGGCGGTCGTGAGCCTCGAGACTCCCGCGCGCGCGGAGGCCGCCGTGACGGGCAGCGCGGGCATCGCGCTCTTCCCGCCCGATCCGCAGCCCGCCAACTACCTCGACGCGATCCGCGAGACGGGCAGCACGCCGTGGATGGGCTTCATCGACGCGCTCTCGAACTCGATCGTGGTGACGGTGCTCGTCGTGATCGGCACGGTGCTCTCGTCGAGCCTCGTCGGCTACGCCTTCGCGCGCCTGCGCTTCCGCGGCAGCACGCCGCTCTTCCTCGTCATGCTCGGCACCATGATGCTGCCGGGGCAGGTGACGATGATCCCGCTCTTCCTCCTCTTCCGGCAGTTCGGCTGGATCGACTCGATCCTGCCGCTGGTGGTGCCCGCGTTCTTCGGCAACGCGTTCTTCATCTTCATGTACCGCCAGTTCATTGCGCAGGTGCCAGAGTCGCTCGTCGAGGCCGCGCGCGTCGACGGGCTTGGCCACCTCGCGATCTGGTGGAAGATCATGCTGCCGCTCTGCCGCCCCGTCACGGCGATCTGCGCGGTGTTCACCTTCATCGGCACTTGGAACGACTTCCTCGCGCCGCTCATCTACCTCCACTCCGACGAGAACGCGACGCTCGCGGTTGCGCTCAACGGCTTCAAGAACCAGTACGGCGGGCTCGAGGATGTTCATCTTCTGATGGCGCTCTCGGTGCTCACCATGCTCCCCTGCATCATTCTCTTCATCGCCGCGCAGAAGACCTTCGTCGAGGGCCTCGCGCGGGGCGCCGTGAAGGGCTGAGGATTCCACGATGGCAACCGTCACGCTCACCAAGGTCGACAAGGTCTACGCAGGCGCGAACGGCGCGGAGGTACGCGCGGTCGACGGCGTCGACCTCGCGATCCGCCACGGCGAGTTCTGCGTGCTCGTCGGCCCATCGGGATGCGGCAAGAGCACGACGCTGCGCATGATCGCGGGGCTCGAGGAGATCACGGCGGGCGTCCTTGAGATCGACGGCGCGCGCGTGAACGACCTTCCCGCGAAGGATCGCGACATCGCGTTCGTCTTCCAGAACTACGCGCTCTATCCCCATCTCACGGTCGGAGAGAACATCGCGTTCGGCCTCGAGACGCGGCGCACGCACCGATCGGCGCTCGCGGCCGCGCTCTCGGGCGCAGCGGGTGCGCGCGCCGCGGAGACCGCGGAGATCAAGACACGCGTCGCGGAAGTCTCGAAGACGCTCGGCCTCGACACGCTCCTCCACCGCTATCCGCGCGAACTCTCTGGCGGCCAGCGCCAGCGCGTCGCCGTCGGCCGCGCGATCGCGCGCGACCCGAAGGTCTTCCTCTTCGACGAGCCCCTCTCGAACCTCGACGCGCGCCTGAGGATCGAGACGCGCACCGAGCTGCGCATGCTGCACCGCCGCCTCGGCGCGACGATCGTCTATGTGACGCACGACCAGGAAGAGGCGATGACCCTCGCCGACCGCCTCGTCGTCATGCACAAGGGGAAGATCCAGCAGAATGCGAGCGCGCAGGAGTGCTACGACCTTCCCGCAAACCGCTTCGTGGCGGGCTTCATCGGCACGCCGCCGATGAACATCGTCGACGGCCGCGTCGAGGGCGGCGAATTCGAGTCGAACGGCGTGCGCATGCCCGTCGGCCGCCTCATGGCGCCGCGCAGCTGCGCCCTCGGCGTGCGCCCCGACCGCATGCGGCTCGTGCGCCCGAACTCCGACCACTCGATCGCGGCCACCGTCGCCGCCGTCGAGCGCCTCGGGGACCGCACCGACATCGCGCTCGACAGCCCGTGGGGCCGGCTGCTCGCGCGCGTGAACGCAGACGATGCAGCGCATGTGCGCGAGACCGACGCGGTGGGCGTCGCCTTCGACGCCGCGCATGTTCACCTCTTCGCGCCAGGCGAGTGCGGGGCGCGGATCTGAGCGGCGAGGCTTGAGCGACGAGGTTTGAGCGACGAGGTTTGAGCGGTCGCCGCTGCGGCGGCTCCCTCTGGTGGTGGAGGAGTTTGCCTTCGACTCTGACGATTTGCGTTCCGCAGGTTGAAACCTGCGGGCACCCCTGGTGAATGACTCTGACGGTTTGAATCGCGCGATACAAAATCAGGGGTGTCGACTCCGACGATCCGAACCGTTCGATACGAAGATCAGGGGTGAACGACTCCGACGATCCGAATCGTGCGACACGAAAGTCAGGGGTGCCCGCATGCTTCAGCATGCGGAACGGATGATGTCAGCCCTCGACTCCGACGATTTGCGTTCCGCAGGTTGAAACCTGCGGGCACCCCTGGTGAATGAGCCTGACGGTTTGAATCGCGCGATACGAAATCAGGGGTGTCGACTCCGACGATCCGAATCGTGCGATACGAAAGTCAGGGGTGAACGACTCCGACGATCCGAATCGTGCGACACGAAAGTCAGGGGTGCCCGCATGCTTCAGCATGCGGAACGGATGATGTCAGCCTTCGACTCCCCCCGCGGCGGCGGCCCCTCTTGCTGGCGACCCGCCGTCGCCCCCGCTCATGCCCGAGGCTGCGGCACGCTCGCGGGCCACCAGCGGCGCCACACGATCATGGTCATCAGCGCGCTGGAGGCGCCGAGCGCGAGGCCTGCGCAGATGTCGCTGAGGTAGTGCGCCTGGATCGCGACGCGCGTCAAGGCGAGGGCGAAGCCGAGCGGCAGGATCACAGGCGCGAAGCGCGGCAAGGCGAGCGCGAGGATCACGGCGGCGGCGCCCGCGGTCGTCGCGTGGCCGCTCGGCATGCTCGCGTAGTCGTAGCCGAAGGTCAGCGGATAGAACCCGAACTCGCCGTCGCTGAACCAGAGCTTCGGGCGCGTCTTTCCGACGAGGACCTTCGCGCCCGCCGCGAGAAGGCCGCTGCCGCCGACCGCTGCGAACATCGCGAAGGCCCAGCGCGCGAGGTTGTGGCGCTTCTGGATGGCGGCAACAGCGAAGACCAGCGCGGAAGGCACCAGCCACCAGGTCGACTCTCCGAGCTCGGTCGTCCACTGGAGCACCTGCGACTCGACGAGCTTGTTCGCCTGCGCGAAGTCGGCCACGCGCGTATCGAGCCACACATGCGCCGCAGGCGTGAGCGCGATCGCGACCACCACGGCGATCCACGCCGCGTATTCGGTGTCGCGTCCTGCGTCGTGCCCCTGCATCGGGCGGAGTGTAACGGCGCGCTCAGCTCCACGCGGCGAGGAGCACGGCGAGGTCGGACGCGCCGACGACGCCGTCTCCATCGAGATCCGCCGCGCATCCGTCGCACGCTCCCCACGCCGCGAGCAGCGCCGCGAGGTCGGCTGCGCCCACGGCGCCATCGCCGTCGAGGTCGCCGACCACCGCCTCGCACGCGTCGGGCACGAGGTTTCCGTTCGCATCGGTCGCGCTCAGCGGCGCCACCACGATCGCGGTCGCGTTCGGCGCATCGCTCGGATAGACGCGGTAGGTGCGCTCGAGATATCCGCTCGCGCGGTTGTAGCCGTTGATGGTCGACGAGCTCGAACCGCCCGTCGCGAGCACCGTCCGTCCGTCGCCCGCGTCGCACATCGAGTGCGGCGCGCCCAGGAGCGACCCCGGCTCGACCGACCAGACGCCGACCCGCGCGCCCGCCGCCGTGTAGCGGTGGATGCGCTGGGCCTCGGCGCTCATCACGAGGAACGAGCCGTCCGCGAAAGCGTAGAGCCCGCGCAGCGAGGTCTCGCCAGCTGGCGCGGTGGCAAGCTTGGCCGCGGCGCCCGCAGGCCACGCGACGCGCGCGATGACGCCGCCGTCGTGGCTCACAAGCGCGTCGCGGGAACCATCGGGAAGCATGCGGAAGACGATGTCGCGCGCCTCGGCGGCCACGCCTGCGGCGACAAGCGTGCGCGCGACGGTGCCGTCGGCCGCGAGAAGCTCGATGCGCCCGTTCGAGAGGAGCGCCGCCAGCGTGCCGTCGGGTGCGACCGCGATGCCGCGCACCGTCGACGACAGCGCGACAGACCAGGGCGACGCCTGCGCGTCGAGCACGCGGTCAAGCGCGAACACACGGTTTCCGACCGCGGCGTAGAGGCGTCCGTCCGCGCCGATCGCGAGGTCGTTCGCGGCAGTTGCGCCGCACGCCACCGTGCGCCGCACGACGCCAGAGCGCGGATCGAGCTCGCGCAGGAACGCGTCGGCCGAACTGGCGACCCAGCGCGACCGCGAGCCAGCAAGCTCTGTGAAGTCGTCGATGCCGTCTCCGTCACAGTCCTCGCACGCGTCGATGCGGCCGTCGCGCGAGCGGTCGAGCGTCATGTCGAGGTTGATCTCGCGGCTGTCCGCGACGCCGCTCGCGTCGCAGTCGGGTTCGCAGGCGTCGAGCACGGAGTCGCCGTTCGCGTCGAGCGCGGGGTCTGCACCGATCTCACGCAGGTCGGGCACGCCGTCCGCGTCACAGTCGACCTCGCACACATCTGGGACAAGGTTTCCGTCGAGGTCTGCGAGCGCGCCCGCCGCAATCTCGGCGGGATCGGGCATGCCGTTGCCGTTGCAGTCCTGGCACGCGTCGAGGATGCCGTCTCCGTTCGCGTCGAGCGCTGCGTTCGCGGCGATCTCCGCGTCGTCGGGCGTGCCGTTTGCGTTGCAGTCGCTCCGAAGGCACGCCGTGGCGGCCGTGTACTCGCGGATGAGCCCTGCCGTGACGCGATGGAAGCGCAGGTCGATGTTCGAGCCCGCGCCCTGCACGATATGGCAGTAGCTCATGATCGTGCCGCGCTGCACGGCGCCGCTTGCGCAGGCGTCGATTCCGTAGTCATGGGTGTGCAGCGTGCCGAGGTTGTGACCGAGCTCGTGCGCCGTCACATTGAGGTCCCAGTTGCCAGGGTTCGTGACCACGGGATCTGCAAAGGCGCCGATGATGTAGCCGTTGACGGAATAGCCGAAGCTTCCGCACGCCGCGCTCACCCACGCGACGCCGCCGTACGGGAGGTTGCGCCGCCCCGTGACCAGCGTGAAGAGGTCGCGGTCGATGTCGGCGCCGTTCTCGTTCCAGTAGTTGCGGAACGCGCCGAGCGGATCGGGTTCGTTGAAGAGCTCGGACGGCGTCGGCGCGAGCCGAAGATAGGCGAGCGAGATCGCGGCGCTTGCGTCGCGGCGATAGATCGCGGAGACGGCGCCGATGAGCGCGCCTGCATACTCTGCGGCCTCCGCCTCGGCGGCCGCGCCCGCGGGCGCGAAGATCGCGAAGTAGTCGTCGTCGGTGTCGACCGCAACGCGCGCCACCTTGAAGACGCCCGGCTGCGGGGCCGAGCCGCCTGCGACGCCGCCCTCGCCTTCACCATCGCCTTCACCATGGCCTTCACCATGGCCGTCACCCGCCGCAAGCGCGCCGCCGCACGCGGGAACATCGGGCGCCGCGGTGCCCGCGCTGCGCACGAACTCGACCGCGCCCGCATGGAGCCCGCGATCGTCGCCGACCGTGCTCCGCAGCGTGAATCGCCCGCCGCCTGCGCCAAGGTCGACCCATCCCGCGACGCCGGTCGAGCCGAGCGCGAGATAGCACGACGAGTTCGGCAGGCCGACGACCGTTCCCTCGAGATGGACGACTTCGCGGACGAGCGTCGCGAGGTCGGCGGAGCCCGCGCGCTTCATGGCGCCGAGCTCGACGCGCAGGCCCTCCGAGACGGCGGAGAATGGCCGGAGTTCGAGCGCGATCTCGCCCTCGCGTGAAAGAGGAACCATGACGCGCATGGCGCGCGCCTCGCCCTTCCCGCGAGCGACGAGGATCTGCTCGCGAAGCAGCGCATCGAGGTTGAATCCGCGCGTGACGGACGCGCCCGTCGCGAGCCGGGGAGCGACGGCCTCAGGCTGAAGAAGCACGGTCGCGAGAGACGCTGCAAGGATGCTGGAGAGCATCACGCCAAGGTACTGCGGGAACGCGGCGGCGAACAAGGGAAATCCGAGATCGACGCGCGGTTCTCACCGAGCCGCCGACAGTTCCTTGGCAGCCTCGCCCGTCGGGTGCCGCGTCGAGAGCCGTTCCGCGAGCCGTTCCGCGCAAGCCTCGATCGCAGCGAGCCTCCGTCGATCGCGGCCGGCCGCACGCGCCTCTGCGCGATCGATGGCGAGGGCGAGGGCCGCGAGCGCGTCCTCGCAGGCGGACGCCTCGGGCGCTTGTGCGGCAGAACCGATCGCGCGCGCGATCGCCTCGTCGATGCGGTCTGCGTCGCGCCATCGGAGCGACGGCCGCGGCGCAGGCTCCGCGCGCGCGGCCCGCGGCGCACACGCGCAACGCAGCCGATAGACGCTCCACGGCCGGCGCCATCGCGCGCCCGCATCGCGCTCAAGCCACGCACGCAGCCCGTCCGCGTCGAACCTGAGAAGACCGCCGCCGCGCGCAATCACGACGCCCGCGCCGCGCAGCGCATCGGCGAGCGCACGGCACTCCGCGTCGCTCGGTGCCGCACGGTGCGGTGCGAGCCTCGCGACGCGGCCTGCGCAGCGGGAGAGCGCTGAGGAAAGCGCGTCGTCTGTGAAGAGGTCGGGGAGGAGCGCTGTGACAGCAACACCCGCGGCCGCGCCCGCATCGCCGCGTCGGGCCGCGCACTGCGCGAGAGCGCGCGCGGAGGCCGCGCGCAGCGGCTCGCCCTGCGCGAAGAGCCGCACGACGAGCGGATCGCTTGCAAGCGCCGAGTCGAGCGCTTCGTGTGCCGCACGCAGGATCGCGGGCGCGACTGTGGCGCTTGCGTCCGAGTCGCCGCGCGAGCGACAAGACGCGAGGCGACCGAACGCCCAGAGCGCGAGCAGCGCTTCGCCGCCGCGCGCGTCGAATCGAAGCGCGCGCACCGCGGAGTCTGCGATGTCAATGGGAAGCGCCGCGCGCGACTCCGCGAGCACGGCGCGCGCGATCGCCGCTTCGGGCGCCATGTCATGTGCCCTGTCATGCGACATGTCATGCGGCATGCGCTGCAGGTGCAGGAGACACCCTGCGATCTCGCGCGCGGCCATCCCCGTCGCCCTCGACAGCAGCGCGACATCGATCACGGGACCCGCGTGCATATCGAACCCCGCGCGCGCGTCGAGCGCGTGGGCGACCAGAACAACCGAAAGCCGCGGACTGTGATTCACCTTCGACATCCCAAACAAGCCGACGAAGATGGGTGGCGTCGACGCCGTTCCGACGCCCGACGCACGGCCCGATGCATGCCGCTTCTATCGGCGCACGGCTGCGTGCACACCGCCGAGACGCCTCCGAAACTTCAGGAAAGTCGCGCGATTTCCCGCTCGGTCACCCCGCCCCGCTTGCGCGCGGCGCGACTGCGCAGATACTGCGCTGGTGGAGCAACCGAAGGCGGCCTTCCCCCCTTCCCGAGCGCATCGGCCGATGCGCGGCCTCCGCATTCTCGGAGTCGCGGCCTGCGTGGCCGCGGCGGGACTCGTCGCCGCCGCAAGCTCCGACGACACGCTCCCCCCGCCGCCGAGGCCGCTTCCCGAGAAGACCGCGCGCTATGCCGCGCACTGGGCCTACCAGCCCATCGCACACCCAGCACCGCCCGTCGTCGCGGACGCGTCGTGGGCCGAGAACGAGATCGACCTCTTCGTCCTGGCTCGGCTTGAGAAGGCCGGCCTCGCTCCCTCGCCCGAGGCGGATCGCCGCACGCTTTTGAGGCGCGCATACCTCGACCTGATCGGCGTTCCGCCGACCGCCGCCGAGGTCGAGGAGTTCGAGCGCGACCGCGCGCCCGACGCCTACGAACGCCGCGTGGAGGCGCTGCTCGCTTCGCCGATGTATGGCGAGCGCTGGGGCCGCCACTGGCTCGATGTCGCGCGCTACGCCGACTCGAACGGCGTCGACGAGAACATCGCCTACGCGAACGCCTTCCGCTATCGCGACTATGTCATCGGCGCCTTCAACGCCGACATGCCGTTCGACGAGTTCCTCATCGAGCAGCTCGCGGGCGACCTGATTCCCGAGCCTGAGAACCCGACCGCCGAGGACGACGCGCGCACGCGCGGGCGCCTTGCGGCGCTTGGCTTCCTTGCGCTCGGGCCGAAGATGCTCGCGGAGCCCGACAAGGAGAAGGAGCGCGTCGATGTGGTCGACGAGCAGATCGATGTCGTGACGAAGGCGTTCCTCGGGCAGACGATCTCGTGCGCGCGCTGCCACGACCATAAGTTCGACCCCGTGTCGCATGCAGACTACTTCGCGATCTCGGGCGTCTTCCGCAGCGTGTCGACCTTCGACAACATCGCGACGGTCGGGCGCGTGGCGCAGCGGCCGCTTGCGACAGCCGCGGAGGTGGCGGACGCAGAGAGGGCGCGCGAGGCGTGGAAGGCGCGCGCGCGCGAACTCGACGCCACGCGCGACGCGGCCGCACGCAGCGACGCGGCCGAGCGCAGCGCCCTCGCGCAGGCGCGCCTCCTCGACCAGCTGGCAGACCCGCGCGGCGCGGCCGCAAGCCCCGCCCTCTTCGCACGCGCGGCGCGCGAGGCGTCGCTCGAGCGCCCCGCGCGCACAGCACTGGCGGAGGCGAGGCGCGCGCGCGATTCGCACGAGGCCGCGAAACCCCCAGACCTGCCGCGCGTTCTCGTCGTGAAAGAGGCGAAGGTCGACGAGACGCCGATCCATGATCGCGGCGACCACACGCAGCCGACGGGCGAGGTGATCGCACGCGCGGTGCCGGCCGTGCTCGAGCGCGTGCTGCCCGGCCCCGCGTTCCCCGCGACAGAGAGCGGCAGGCTCGAGCTCGCGCGGTGGATGGCGCACCCCGAGAACCCGCTCACCGCGCGCGTCGCCGTCAACCGCCTCTGGACCTGGCACTTCGGCACGGGCCTCGTCGACACGCCGAGCAACTTCGGCGTGCTCGGCTCGACGCCCTCTCACCCCGAGCTCCTCGACTGGCTCGCGCGGCGCTTCGTCGCCGACGGCTGGAGCATGAAGGCGATGCACCGGCTCGTGATGACGAGCGCGACCTATCGCCAGGCGAGCGCCTCGCGCGAGGCGCTTCCCGCAAGCGACCCCGACAACCGCCTGCTCTCGCGCTTCCCGCGCCGCCGCGTCGAGGTCGAGGCGATCCGCGACTCGGTGCTCGCGGTCGCAGGCACGCTCGACCGCACGATGGGCGGCTCGCTCCTCACGGTCGGCGACCACGACTATGTGACCAACGACCAGTCGGGCAACGCCGCGCGCTACGACAGCCCGCGCCGCACGGTCTACCTCCCCGTCATCCGCAACGCCATGTTCGGCCTCTTCAGCGCGTTCGACTACCCAGACTCGAGCATGCCGATCGACTGCCGCTCGCGCACGGTCGTGGCGCCGCAGGCCCTCTTCTTCATGAACGCGCCGTTCGTCGAGAGCGCGGCGCAGCAGATCGCGGAGGATCTCTCGACAGAAGAGCCCTCCGCCGAGGCGCGCATCCGCGAGGCGTTCCGCCGCACGCTCGCGCGCGAGCCCGACCTCCGCGAGCGCGAGCTCTCGCACGACCTTCTCGCGGACCTTGGGCGCAGCGGGCTCTCGCCGAAGGAGTCGCTCGCGCGGCTCTGCCACGCGCTTCTCTCAAGCAACGAGTTCATCACGATGGAGTAGCGCGCCGCGCGCCCGACAACGGCGCGAGCCGCACCTCCAGCCACCTCCCCTTCGACCACATGCTCTGCAACAACCGCCACAACCCGATGTCGCGCCGCGAGGCGCTCGCGAGCCTCTGCGCGGGCTTCGGCTCGCTTGCATTCGCGGGCATGCTCGCGCGCGAGGCGCAGGCATCGAAGGGCGTGCTGGCGGCGCCCCACTTCCAGCCGCGCGCCAAGCGCGTGATCTTCCTCTTCATGCATGGCGGCCCGTCGCAGGTCGACACCTTCGACTACAAGCCGCTCCTCGCGCGCGACCACGGCAAGCCGCTTCCCTTCGCGAAGCCGCGCGTCCAGTTCGCGCAGACGGGAAACCTGCTCGCAAGCCCGTGGAAGTTCCGCCAGTACGGCCAGTCGGGCGCGTGGGTGAGCGACCTCTTCCCGCATGTCGCGGGCGTGGTCGACGACCTCTGCTTCATCAAGAGCCTGCACGGCTCGAACCCCGCGCACGGCGGCGCGCTCCTGAAGATCCACACGGGCACCGACACCTTCATTCGTCCGTCGATGGGCTCGTGGGTGTCGTACGGCCTCGGTACGGAGAACGCGGATCTGCCTGCGTTCATCACGATCTGCCCCACGCTCGGCCACGGCGGCGTGAACAACTTCTCGAGTTCGTTCCTTCCCGCGTGGACGCATGGCACGCCGATCGGCCACGCGGGCGTGCCGGCGTCGCAGGCGCAGTTCGAGCACATGCTCGCGGGCCTTCCGCGCGACATCCAGCGCAAGGAACTCGACTACCTGCAGGAGCTCAACGCGCGCCACATGGACCGCGTCGGCGCGGACGGCATGCTCGAGGGCCGCATCGCGAGCTTCGAGCTCGCCTACCGCATGCAGGCGACCGCGCCCGCCGTGATGGACCTCTCGAGCGAGAGCAAGGCGACCAAGGACCTCTACGGAATCGACGAGCCGAAGACCGACAACTTCGGCCGCCAGTGCCTGCTCGCGCGGCGCTTCGCGCAGGCGGGCGTGCGCTTCATCCAGTGCACGCACAGCTACAAGTGGGACCAGCACGGCGGCCTCCGCGACGGCCACTCGAACAACGCGGCGGAGGTCGACAAGCCGATCGCGGGCCTGATCCGCGACCTGAAGAGCCACGGCATGCTCGAGGACACGCTCGTCCTCTGGGGCGGCGAGTTCGGCCGCACGCCGACCGCGCAGGATGGCGACGGCCGCGACCACAACCCGCACGGGTTCACCATGTTCATGGCGGGCGGCGGCGTGAAGGCGGGCTTCAGCTACGGCGAGACCGACGACTACGGCTACTACGCCGCGGTCGACAAGTGCGATGTGCATGACCTCCATGCCACGATCCTCGCGCTCATGGGGATCGACCACGAGATGCTGACCTTCCACCATGGCGGCCGCGACCACAGCCTGACCGATGTCCATGGCCGCGTGGTCAAGCAGATCTTCGCGTAGGCCACACAGCAGCCGTCAGAGATGCCGCTTCGGCGGGAAGATCGCGTTCGCGACGAGGATTCCCGCTGCGATCGAGGCCGCGACGGTGAGCGCGGAGACGGTTGTCTCGATGCCGCCCGCCGTGTCGCTTGCGAGGACGCCCTGCACGCCGCGGAAGCCGATCGAGCCAGGGAGCAGGAAACTGAGGCCTGGAAGGAGAAGCGCGAGCGCAGCCTCGCGGCGCCACCTTGCATAGAGCGCGGCCGCGCCTGCGACGAGGAGCGCGGCGACAAAGGGCGCGAACTGGACGCCCACGACCGAGCGGCCGAACTGCGCGGCGCTCCAGCCAATGACGCAGGCGACGAGCACCACGGGGGCCCGCGCTGGCCTGCTCTGGAAGAGGAGCGCAAGCCCGCCCGCGAACGCCACGAGTGCGGCCGCCGTGAGCCCGTCGAGCGCCCCCGACGCCGCCGCCTCGGGGGCGAGCGACTCGGCAGGCACGATGCCCGCGCGCTGCACCAGCGTCTGGCCCAGCGCCGCGCCGATGCCGACGACGGCGAGCGTCGAGATCGCGCCGATCAGTCGCGCGGAGCCGCACGCGAGGTGGCGCGTCGAGAGCTCGCTCATCGCGGTCGCCAGCGAAAGCCCCGGAAGAAGCGTGACGAGCCCCGCGAGCGACACGATCGGGAGCGACGCAGCGTGGCCCGACCAGCTTGCGAACATGACCGCCAGCGCGGCGGCCACCGTCGCCACGAGCGCGCCGCCAAACTCCGAGAGGAGCTCGCGTTCGCGTCGCCCGCGCGCCAGCGCCAGCGAGAACGCGACCAGCGCTCCGACGGGAAACGCGACCAGCATCTCCTCGACGCCGCCGCCGAGAAAGCGTGCGGCGCCCGCACTGAAGAGCGCGTAGCCGAGGACGAGCGCGCCGACAGGCGGCCGCCGCAGGCTCGCCTCGAGCTTCTCGAGCGCATCGAGCGCCGATCGCGCGTCGAGCGCGCCCGACATGAAGCGGTCGGAAATCGCGTAGGTCGACTCGAGCACCGCGAGCTTGGGAGAACCCGGATCGACGCGGATGCTGACAGAGCGCTGTCCGTCGCCGCGGTCGACCGCGATGTGGATCCAGGTCGGAAGCGAGAAGACCGATGCGCGCACGCCGAGCCGCTCGGCGCATGCCGTCACGAGCCCTTCAAGCCTCTGCGCGGGCGCGCCGGCCTCGTGCAGCGTGCGCGCGAACT
This sequence comes from Phycisphaera sp., assembly GCA_016124975.1. Lineage (GTDB taxonomy): Bacteria > Planctomycetota > Phycisphaerae > Phycisphaerales > SM1A02 > QWPT01. Next base: position 67,815 of record WGMP01000009.1, read on the forward strand.
GGGCGAGAAGCCTGTCGCCGACGGGCGCACCCGACGCCGCGGGCATCGGCTGCCGCACGAACTCGCCGCTCGATGGTGGGACCTTGCTGCGCCTCGCGGCCATCGCGGGAATGTAGCCGCGCACACGGTGAGCCGCAGGCGTTAGACTCGTCGCGTGATTCTCCGCCGGATCTACGATGCCGCCCTGGCGCAGGCCGCCTACCTCGTCGGTTGCCCCGCGACCCGCGAGGCGATCATCATCGACCCCGCCTGCGACATCGACCGCTACCTCGCGGTCGCCGCCGAGGAGAACCTGCGCATCGTGGCCGTGGCCGAGACCCATGTGCACGCCGACTTCGTGAGCGGCGTGTGCGGCTTCCTCGCGCATCACCCCGTCACCGCGTTCGTGTCGGCCGAGGGACCCGCGCAGGAGTGGACGACGAAGGCGACGCTCGCAGCGGGCGCGCGGATCGAGTCCGTGCGCGCGGGCGCGGTCTTCCGCGTCGGATCGCTCGAGTTCCACGCGCGCCACACCCCCGGCCACACGCGCGAGAGCCTGTGCTTCGAGCTCGCGCGCCCTGGTTCGCAGACGCGGCTTCTCTTCTCGGGAGACTTCCTCTTCGCGGGCGATGTCGGCCGGCCCGACCTCGGCGCCTTCGCGACCGACGGCCTCTCGCTCAAGCAGGCGGTCGAGCAGCTGCAGGCGTCGCTCGCCTCGATCGACGACCTTCCCGCGGAGACGCAGGTGCTGCCAGGCCACGGCGCGGGAAGCGCGTGCGGCAAGTCGATCTGCAACCTCCCCGCGACCACGATCGGGATCGAGCGCGTCATCAACCGCGCCATGCGCGCGCAGGCCGCAGGAGGCGACTTCGAGGGCGCTGTCCTCGACGGAAACGCGGCGCCGCCGCCCTACTTCGCGCGCGTGAAGCGCCTCAACGAGCGCGGCGGGCGCGGGTTCGACACGCTTCCCGAGGTGCACGCCCTCTCGCCCGAGCGGTTTGCGGAGATCTGCCAGAAGCCCGAGTTCACGGTGATCGACACGCGCCCGTGGAACGACTATCTCGACACGCGCCTCCCCTACTCGATCAGCGCCCCGTTCGAGCGATCGTTCGGGCCGACGGTCGCGAACTACCTCGAGGAGGACGACAGGATCGCGATCATCGCGGAGGCCGCGAAGGTGCCTGAGATCGTGCGCGTCCTGCTGCGCGTGGGCGTCGCGCCCGAGGCGATCGAGGGCTTCGTCGAGCCGCGCGTCGTCTCGGCGCTGGCGACGGGAACCTTCGCCACGGTCGGCGTCGACGAGATCTCGCCCGTCCGCGCGCACGAGCTCGTCGAGCGCGGCGAGGCCACGGTCCTCGATGTGCGCACCTGCGCCGAGTTCGCTGCGGGACACCTTCCGAACGCCGCGCACATCCCCTACACGCACCTGCGCGCGCGGGTCGACGAGCTCGACCGTTCGCGACCGGTCGTCTGCTATTGCCGCAGCGGAAACCGCAGCGCGCGCGCGGCGGCGTTCCTCGCGCGCTCGGGCTTCACGGCGCTCAACATGCGCGGCGGCTACTGGCCCTACGCGGGCCGCGGCTATCGCGTCGAGAGCTGAGCGGGCGCGGCAGCGGTCGCCGCCGCGAGGCGCGTGCGGCGCGGAACCGAGTCGAGCAGGAACACCTCCCCCGCCGCGTCGACGACAAGCAGCGCGCGGCCGCCGTCGATCCACTCGAGAAGCCGGACAGGGCGCGTGCAGAGCGGCGCGGTCGCGAGGCGCTCGGCGCGCTCGATGTCCCAGAAACGGATGCGCGTGTCCATGCCTGCGCTCGCAAGCATGCGGCCATCGGGCGCGAGCGCAAGGGCGTGCGCCGCGTCGGTGTGGCCGACGAGGGCGGCCGCGAAGTCGTCGATCGCGCGGCCAAGCGTCTGCGCGTCGCCCCGATGCGAGACGAGGATCGTTCCCGACAGCTGCGGGAGGAACCAGCGCCCGTTGATCCGCCAGATCCGCACGGCGCCCGCCGTATCGGCCGTCCGCGCAACGATCGCGCCCGAGCCGTCGACCGAGAGGAGCGAGCGCGTCGAGAAGCGCGTAAAGACGAGCGGCGCGCGGCGCGCGGCGTAGCTCGCGTCGTGGCCGTTCGCGGAGGGCTCGACGCGGCCCGTGGCGCGCACCGTGCCGTCGAGCGCGACGATGTGGATCTCGCCCTCAGAGACGAGCGTGAGTTCGTCGCCCGCAGGGTCCCACGCAAGCTCGCGGCGCCCGCGCGGGGGAATCGCCGCCGTGACGCGCGTCCCGTCGACGAGCGAGAGGATCTCAAGTCCCGCGTCGCTCCACGCGGCGACGCGGGCGCCGCCCTCGCTGAAGGCGATGGTTCCCGCGGGCGAGGCGATCGAATGCGCGGTGCGCGTCCACGAGCCTCGCGTGATCTCGAGATCCCAGATGCCGCCGTCGCCTGCGGCCACCCGCAACGCGGGCGACGCGCCGTCGCGGTCGACCACCGCGAATGCGCGCGGAAGACCGAGCGGAAACGGCTCGGGCCTCGTGGCCCACGCAGAGCCCGGCCCGAATCGCACGACCTTGAGCCCCATGTTCGCGACAAGCGATCCGTCGGGCCTGAACGCCGCGAACCACGCGGGGCGTGGTGAAGCGTGCCGTGGCTCTTTCGCCACGGTTCGCCGCCGCCCACGGCGGGAATCCCGAGCTCGAGTACGCGGCCTCCGCGGGTCGCAGCGGCGACACGCGCACCGTCCGCCGCGAAGTCGATCGACCAGATGTCGTGGCCGAGCTCTGCGACGAGGCGCTGCGCTCCCGTGCGCGCGTCGAGGACGACGAGGCGACCCGTGGCCTCGCCGACCGCAAGAAGCGAGCCGTCGCGCGAGAGCGCGGTCGCCCCGGCGCGCGCCGCAGTCGACGCAAGCCACGGAGGATCCGCGCGCTGCGGCGGGCCGCTCTCGGGCACCTCGAACGCAGCGAGGGCGAATGCGCCGCCGACGACATAGGCGCGGCCCTCGCCCGTCCAGGCGAGCGAGCGGGCCATGCCGTTCGAAACGATGCTTGGTGCGGACGCGACCGCGCCATCGGCGAGGGTGATGCTCGAGAGCACCCCTGGCGAAGAGAGTGCGAGAAGCCGTGCGCCGTCGCGCGAGACGGCGAGCCCGCGCACGAGCCCGCCGATCGCGGCGATCCTGCGCGCCTCGAGCGTGCGCGGCCACGCGGCGGGGTCGTCGCCGAGCGCACCGACATCGATCTCGACGATCTCTCCCGCATGGCTGCCCGCGTAGACGCGCGCGCCGTCCCGCGAGAACGCCGTCGCCCAGAAGCTCTTCTCGCCGCTCCGCGCCAGGGCGAAGACGCCCGTTGCGAGATCGACGACCGCGATCTGTCCGCCGTCGCCACCGACCGCGACGCGCGTCCCGTCGGGCGAGAGCGCGCCGCCGACGAGATGCCCGATGTCGGGCGCGACGGGCTCCGCCGCGGCGTCGTCGAGGAGCCGCGCGACCATGCCTGCAAGGACAGGATGCGGCGACGGGTCCATCCGCTCGAGCGCCGCCGTCGCCTCGCGGACATCGCCTTCGCTCGCCGCCGCCATGGCCGTCACCATCTCCGCGGCGACCGAGCGGCGACGCGCGGCGTCGAGCGCGACGACCGACACGGCAAGCGACGCCGCGAGCGAAAGGACGGCGACCGCGACCGCGCCCAGCGCGAGCGGATGGCGCCGCGTCGTGCGCGCGAGGCGCTCGAGGGGCGAGTCCGTGCGCGCGCCCACCGCACGGCCATCGGCGAAGGCGCGCAGGTCGTCGGCCAGCGCGCCCATGCTCGAGTAGCGGCGCTCGCGGTCGATGGCCATGGCCTTCATGACGATCGCCGAGAGATCCGCGCCGATGCGCGAGTCGACCGCGCGTGGCGCGGGCGGCGCGCGGCCTGCAAGCGCCGGATGCGCCGCGAGGGCGCGTGGGCCCGCAAGGTCGCGCGGAAGCTCGTAGGCTCGACGGCCGACGAGCGCTTCGTAGAGGATCAGGCCGATCGCGTGGATGTCGACGCGTGCGTCGAGGTCCTCGTCGGGCGCGCGCGCGCCGTCGCCCGCACCATTCCCGCGGCCATCGGCGGCGCCCAGCTGCTCGGGCGCCATGTAGGCGGGCGTGCCGATGAGCACGGCGCGCGGCGCGTCGTGCACGCCCTCCTCGGGCGACGAAGCGAGCCTCGCGATGCCGAAGTCGATGACCCGCGGCCGCCCCTCGCCGTCGACAAGGATGTTCGACGGCTTGAGGTCGCGGCGCACGATGCCGCGGTTGTGCCTGTGCTGGAGCGCGTCGCAGACGAGCGCGAACTGCAGCGCGATCGCTCGCGCATCGGCGTGCGTCTCGCGCGACCACGCGATGACATCGCGCGCGTCGGGCACGCGCTCCATCACGATGAAGGGAAGCGCCCGCGCGCCGCGCGGTTCGATTCCCGAGGCGTAGAGGCGGGCGATCGCGGGGTGCTCGAGGCGGGCGAGCGCCGCTGCCTCGGCGCGGAAGCGCACGAGGTCGCGTGGCCGCGCGCGCTCGGAGCGAAGGATCTTCACGGCCACGGCGCGCGGAGGCTCGAGCTGGCGCGCCGCGAACACGGTGCCGATTCCGCCGCGCCCGAGCACGGACTCGAGCACGCAGCCGCCGATCGATTCGCCGAGGGCGGGCTCCTCGCGCGCGGCCTGCGTCTCGCGTGCGCCGTGCAGCTCGCGTGCATCCTGCACATCGGCCCCGTCGATCAACTCAGGGTCGGGAAGTGCAGCGAGCAGCGACCGCAGCTCCGCGGCGCGCGCGGGTTCCCGCGCGGCGATGTCGGCAAGCATCTCCGCGCGGCGACCGGCCTCCGCGCGAAGAAGGCGGTCGAGCGTGTCCGCAAGCTCCTCTTCGCCGCCCGCGCTCACGCGCCTTCTCCGTCGGCGAGCGCGCGCCTGAGCCACGCCCGCCCGAGGTTCCAGTGCTTCGACACCGTGCGGGGGGCGATGCCGAGGATCTCGGCGGTCTGTTCGAGCGAGAGGCCGACCATGTACCGCATCCATACGACATGCGCGGTCTGGGGCGCATCGCGCTCGAGGGCCTCCATCGCGGCCGCGAGGCGCGGCGTCCACTCCGCGAGCGCGCGGCCGGGGTCGTCGAGCGGTTCAAACGAGGGAAGGTCGCCGCCGAGCCTCGCGAGGTCGTCGAGAGAATGCGCGCCGCGCGCGCCGCCGCGCTTGAGGCGCGTGGTCGAGCGGCGCCAGTCGATGAGGAACTGCCCCATCGCGCGCGCGGCGGAACCGAAGAAGTGGGCGCGGTTCTCCCTCGCGGGGGTGCGCCCGCCTTTGTCGCACTTCAGGAAGGCCTCGTGGACGATCGTCGTCGCCCCTGGAATCGCGGGTGCCGTGCCGCCGCGCCCCTCCGCACGCAGGGCGCGCGCGATTCCGTGCAGTTCGTCGTAGACCCGCTCCCACAGCAACTCGCGCGCCTCGTCGTCCCCCGACGAGGCGCGGCGCAGGACCTCCGTGAGATCGCCCGCGGTCCGACCGTTCATGGCCACACGGTACCACGCGAGGAGGGCGACGAGTTTCGCGCGGGAAGCCCGCTACTCGACCGAGTAGTCGAGCGTCACCACCACGCGCGCGGTCTTCTCGATCGTGGAGGTGTCGTACTCGCCGCTCCACTCGCTCGAACTCGTCGAGCCGCGCGCGAGGATGTGGAAGACGCCCTGCGAGGCGCTCGCGAGCTTGCCGATCGAGTTGCCAGAGCCGCGCGCGAGGGTCTGCGCGCGCTCGAAGGCATTCGCGGTGGCCTTCTCGAGGAGCTCCATCTTCGACTCCTCGAGCGTGCTGACCTTGAAGACAGGATCGCCACTTTCGACCTCGACGCCTTGCTTGATGAGTGCGGTGGCATCGTTGGCGATTTGCCGGACAACATGCACATCGGGCGATGTGAACACCAAGCCTTGGGTGAGCACATAGGCCTCGACATCGTTCGTCGCGTTTCCTTGTGCATCACGCCTCATATTGCGCGACATCGAGACGCTTCCAATCGTGATGCGATCGTTGCTGATACCGGCGCTGATGACGAACGCCCGCAGCGCGTCCATCGATCGCTCAAGCGCCGCGTACGACTCTGGCAGCGTCGACGCCCGCGCGCGCACGGTGCCTTGCCACGTACCGCGATCGCTGGTGAGATCCATCTCCGCAACACCCTTCACACGAATCGAGTTGTCCTGGCGCATGGTGCGCAGCGCGCTTCCAAGCCGCTCGCTGGCACCGAGCACCCCGAACGCCAGCGCCGCGCCGAGAAGGAAGAGGCCTGCACCAGGCTTTCCCATCCACGCGGCGACGCGCGCGACCAGACCACCATCCATGCCATTCTCTGAAGAAACTTTTTCCGACATGACGCCTCCCTGCCGCCGATGGCACGACGCAACGCGAAGCCCGCGCAACCGTGCGCGTGCGTTTCCCACCGCGTGCGTGTGTGTAAGCCAACCGACGGCGAAAGGGTACGCTTTATGCGGTGACTGTCAATCCCGGGCCAGCCCGATTTGGTGGTGCCTCGCACCGTTTCCGCCTCACGCGCGCCGTCGAGGCCGCCGCGCGCCCGCCAGCAGCCAAATCACGCACAGCCCACCCGCAGGCGCGGGCACGATCTGGGTGAACATGATCTGCGTGCCGTAATGTGGAAGGCTCCAGTTGAAGCTGTACACCTGATCGAACGCCACCGTGCTCATGAAGCCGTAGAACTTGGTTGCCGGCCACGGATCCGGTGGATCGGGAAACCACTGGAACGAACCTACGATCGCGCCCTGGTTCAGCAGGATGAGCGTCTGCGGCTGGTAGTACAGCCACTGCTGCGCGAAGGCGTTGATCGGCGTCGAGAAGGTGTAGATCGAGTCGGCGGTGCTGGCAAACACCGTCGTGCCCAAGGGGACGCCCAGCGCGTAGGCGACATCCTCGTACCCGAGCCCGAGCGAAAGGCCACCGAGGACGACCGACTGCAGGCCACTTCCGGCAAACGCGCCTTGCGGGAACGCCGGCGGAATGTCGGGGACGCCGATCGTGGTGGTCGCGCCCGCGGCTGCGCGCCACGAAGCCTCGTCGGTGAACTGCGTGATCGACGCCGATGCGCCGGCGGACCACACGCCTGCCGCGGCCAGCCCGACGGCAGAGTGACGACTCAGTGCGCTGCAGATGGCTCCCATCATTGGTCGATGCCTCCTTCGTTTGCGACACTCCAGATGACCCGGTCGAAGAGTTCGCGAAGCTCCTGCGGGACTTGCGCCGCCCACTCTCTGTAGGTCGCGACGTCTACGAGACCGACATACTGAATCGAGAAGTCAAGGGATGCCCTCGCGCCAACCGCCAGGGCCTCGGGCACCTCAGAAGCATCGCCCAAGTTCGCGCAACTGCAAGTCGAATCCCAGTTGTTCAGAATCTCAGCAAGATCTTGTGAGTCGACCACGCCATCAATGTTGAGATCGGCCAGCGGCTCACAGCCGGTGCCACCGGTCGGGCACCAGTTGCCAAGAAGAATCGCAAGATCCGGCGCACCAATGGTCCCGTCGTGATTGAGGTCGCCAACGCACCGCATTGGCACCGCCCTCAGAACGACCGGCACGGTTCGCGAACCCGCCGGAGTGGTGACCGTGGCTGCCCCGGCCATGTCGCCTCTCCGATTGACTCCGAACAGTTCGGTCACAACGATCGACCCGACGGTGGACTGAATGGGCGAGACCAGATCGTTCACGTCGCGGTAGGTCCATGAATCCGTCGACCAGTTCGATCCCATCGAGTCGGGCCGAAACCAGACTCGACCCCGCGCCGCCACCTCGGGTCGGTAACGGCCGACTGCGAACCGGCCGGACTCGAGGCCGCAGTCCCATTCAGCCGTAGACGCGACGGCGTACGCGCGCGACCCCTTGAGTCCATGACCGCCGATGTCTTCCGGCGGAAGCAGGCCTCCGTCGGCATCCGCGTTCGGACGCCAGAACAACGCGAGCTCATGCCCGGAACTCCAGGAATCGAGCCCGGATCCAACGGCGGTCCCATCGCCGAGCACGGCGTCGATGAGAGTTTCCCCGATCGTCGCGGACGACGGATCCGGATCGAAGTGCCGCGCAAACCCGATGAGGCTGCTCGCGTCACCGATCATCCAACCCCGTGCCGACCGAATCCATGTGGGACAGTTCTCAAGCACGCCAGCGAGCGCGGTGGCGGAAGCAGAAATCGCGCGCACCTCGGCGCGTGCAGAGTCTGCAAGCTCCCATCGATAGTCGGCCGCACCGGGATCTGAAGGCTGCAATCGAACCGCCGACGCGGCGGTGCGCTGGGGAGTGAACGGCGACGAGCCGCAGTTGATGGAAGACCGGAACGCGCCCCCAGCCCATGGAGACGCGCCAGCGGCAACCGATCGAAACCGACCATAGCCCCCTTGGGCGTACGAGACGAAATCGGGCAGGGACGGCGGCGCCACGACAGCAACCGACGCGCCCGTCGACTGGACCAGCCGCCAGACGGCGGCACGCTCGCCCGGTCTTACAAAGTCGAACTCCGAAAAGTCATCTGCCCCAGCCGCGCCGACGATGACGCCCGCGTCGTTCGCTGCATAGGCCACGGTGCCGCCCGATCCGCTCGTCGGAAGAAGCTGAAACGACCCAAGCCCGAGGCCAAGGTCAGTCGTCCGATCCCGGAGCGCGTACACGAAGGCTCGCGGCACTCCGCCATCCTTGACTCGCCCCACAACGACTCCGTGATCCGTGATCGCGTAGGCGGCGTTCGCCTCATGGTCCTGCTGGTCGAGGCCAAGCACCGTCACCTCAAAGTGATGCACGCCGCCAACTGGGCCTTCCGGAGGGGACTGCGCTTCGGCCACGCCTCCTCCGACGAGGGCGGCCATCACGACGAACGCCCAGACCCGATCAACTCCGTTTGCCGATTTGCCGATTTGCCGATTTGCCATTACTCCAACCCTTTCGGCAACGAATGTATCCCGCCTCGGAATGGCCTGCAACTGCGACACCGACTTTTTGGCGAAATGCCTGCGCGTGAGGTTCGGACGAGCTTCACCGCACGGCCGCAAGGGGCTTCACCATCCGTGCCAGACGCAGCCCCTCGTCATCAATCCGAAGCGCGACGCTGTCCGTCGATCCTCGCCAGCTCGCGGAACAGGAACCGCGCGCGACGCAGGTTGCCGTACTCGCTCTCTGCGATGCCATGGCCGCCGTCGGGAACGACGAGCAGCTCGAAGTCTTTCCCCGCGTCGATGAGCTTCTGCACCACCTGCATTGTGCTCGCAGGGTCGACATTGTCATCGAGCGCGCCGACCACGAGCATCAGTGCGCCGCCAAGCCTTGCGGCGTCTTCGGTGTTCGAGCTCCGCGCATAGCTCTCGTCGACCGGCCAGCCCATCCACTGCTCGTTCCACCAGATCTTGTCCATGCGGTTGTCGTGGCAGCCGCAGTCGGCCACGGCGGCCTTGTAGAAGTCGGCGTGGTCGAGCACCGCGCGCATCGCGTTCTGCCCGCCCGCGCTGCCGCCGAAGATGCCGACGCGCGCGATGTCGAGCCCGGGCTGCGACGCCGCGAGCGCGCGGATCCACGCGATGCGGTCAGGGAACCCAGCATCGGCGAGGTTCTTCGCTGCGAAATCGTGGAACGCCTTCGAACGCCAGTTGGTGCCCATGCCGTCGATCTGCACGACCACCGCGCCGAGCTCGGCATACTCGCGGCTGCGGCCGCCGAGTTCGAACCACTTCGGCACATGCTGCCCGTGCGGACCCGCGTAGATGTGCTCGATGACCGGATACGCCTTCGTGGGATCGAAGTCGCTCGGGAAGAACGCGAGCCCCCAGATGTCGGTCGCGCCGTCGCGGCCCTTGGCGTGGAAGCGCTTCGGCGCGCGCCAGCCCTTCGCGCGCATCGCGCTGTCGTCTGCACGGCCGAGTTCCGCGACGAGCGCCCCGTCCGACGCGCGGCGCACCTCGTAGACGGGCGGCATGTCGGCGCGCGCGCGCACCGAGACGAGTGCCTCGCGCGAGGGCGAGAAGTCGACGCGACAGGTGCCGTCGCCGTCGGCGAGCATCGTGAGGCGCCCGTCGTCGATCGAGACGCGCGCATGGTGGATGTGATAGGGATCCTGCGCGGCGTCGCGCCCCATCAGCGCGAGGTCGACCGTGCGCGCCTCTTCGTCAACCGCGTGCACGCGCCGCACGAGCCACTCGCCCTCTGTGACGGCGCGCTTCACCGCGCCCGTCGCGATATCCACGAGCACGATGTGGTTCCAGCCGCTGCGCTCCGTCATCCAGAGCAGTTCGCCCGTCGCATCGAGCCAGTGCATCCAGATCTTGTTCGTGTAGTCGACGAAGGTCGGGAACGACTCTTCGGCAATCGTGCGCGCGGCGCCCGTCTCGAGATCGACCGCGACGAGCCGCACCGCGCGGTGGCCACGCTCGTTGTAGAGGAACGCGATCTCGCGGCCACCGGGGAGGACGCGCACGCGGTCGATCGACCAGGGGTTCGCGAAGAGCGCGTCGTCAAGCGCGACCTCGCGCATCGCGGCGCCCGCTGGCCCACCGCCATCGCGCGCGAGGCGGAAGAGCCGCGGCGACGCGCGTTCGACTAGGTCGCCGGGCTTCAAGTAGTCAAGCGTGCGCAGCTTCGGCTGCAGCTGGTCGCGCGGGGCGCTCTCGACGAGATGCACCGCGCGGCGCTGGCCATCCTTGACCTTGAGGGCGAAGACCGCGTCCTGGCGCGGGGAGATCCAGTGCGCGCGATAGCCGTCGCCCGCGGCGCCGTCGTTGGTGCGGAAGATCTCGACACCCTCGCGCGCGACGACGAGGTTCGGCCCATCCTGCTCGACGCGCAGCGCGGGCGGCTCGGCCCTGCCCGCGTCCGCGCCACCCGGCGCCTCGGTGTGATCCTCGCCGCCCTGCGTCTCGTTCTGCCCATCCATCGCGTCGACCGCCTCTGGCTCTGCGGGCGGCGCGTCTCCGATCGCAACCGTGCGCTCGACCTCGCCCGCGACCACATGCCCGAGCTCGCGCCCCTCGACGGTGCGCACGAGCCACGCGTGGCCGCCGAAGGTCTGCTGCCGCCGCGAGCCACCCGCCTCGATCACGCCGTACGAACGCTCGTTCATCGCACGATCGACCCAGAGGATCTCGACCGCCTCGTCGAGCCTGTTCTCGAAGACGAGATGCGTTGACGCGCCCTGGCCGCGGCTACGGCGCTTGCCTGGCTTGAGCGATGTCTCGAGCAGCGCGCGCGCCGCGGGGTCGTCGGCGAGTCGCCCGCCGCCGAGCGCGAAGACAAGCGGCGCGTCGAGTCCCTCGAGCGCGACAGCGACGCGCGCAGGCGCCCCGCCGCGCACGGGTTCGACGGCCACGCCGCGCACGGGCAGCCGATCGGGCGGCGCCTCACGGCCCGCGCCCGCAAGCGCAGCGGCCGCAGCAGCGTGATCAAAGAGCGGCGCCTTCGCGGCATCGCCCGTCTGCGAGGCATCGACGAGCCACCAGCGCCGCGCACCATCGCGCGCCGTCTCCGCATACCAGAGCCGCTCGCCGTCGATCCATGTCCGCGGCCCCACGGGGTCGTGGAACTCAGCGGCCTGCGCCCCGATCCGCGTCCGCGCAGCGTCGATCGCGGCGCGCATCGCCTCAAGGTCTCCCGATGCACTCGCGCCCAGACCCGATGCGGCCGACGGTGCCGCAACCGCCCGCGATGCGTGGCAGGCAAACGCGTGGACGATGAACGCGAGTACGACGAGGGACACAGGACGAGAGTGCGGTCGCATCCTTGCATGCTACCCCGCGCGGCGTCGCGCCCTGACGCGCTCTTCGCACGACCTTCGCGCGGGTGTCGCATCACCCTCGTCCAAACCGCACGAGCCCCTCACCTTCCCCTGAGGATCCACCTGCCACGCTTCGCCCAACGCCGTCCCGTCCATCGTGCGCGGGATGTCCCGCACCCAACGCAGGAGCAAGTCATGTCGCCGAAGTTCCGTCCGCCCACGCTCACGGTCGCCGCAGGCATCTTCGCCTCGGGCCTCCTCGCCGCGCCCGCAGTCGCCCAGTCTCCCGAGGCACTTCCCCGACTCGGCGTCGGTGACGCAATCGGCGGAAACGCCGTCGTCCTCGCTCGTCCCGCTGCCGGTACGGGCCAGATCACCATCGATGTCGCGCGCGATCCCACCTTCACGACGATCGACTTCTCGCAGTCGCTGCAGGTCTCGAACCCGCTGGTGCCCGGGAAGATCTACCTCTCGAGCCTCGAGGCCAACCGCCGTCACTTCGTCCGCGTCACCGATGGCGCGCTCACGCGCGTCGCCACCTTCTTCACAGGCGCCGCCCCCATCGGCGCAAGCTCGGCTCCCGAAGGCCTCCGCTTCGGAGTCACGGGCGACTGGCGCGGCGACGTCGGGATCTACAACGCCATCCTCAACGCCGACGAGCGCGAGCTCGACTTCTTCGTCAAGCTCGGCGACACCATCTACGCCGATGTCGCGAGCCCCGCCGTGCCCGTTCCGCAGGCGACCACGCTCGACGAATACCGTGCGAAGCACATCGAGAACTACCAGCCGACCCATGGCATCGATCCGTGGGGCGAGCTCGCGGCGAGCACGCAGACCTTCTCCATGATCGACGACCACGAGGTCACGAACGACTTCGATGGCGGCGCGTTCAGCCCGAAGACGGGCTGGTACAACCAAGGCACGCTCTATGTGAACGGCCTGCAGGCGTTCGTCGAGCACAACCCGATCTTCCCGACCACCTGGCCCGCGCTCGGCGACGCACGCACGGACGGGCGCCCTCTGCTCTATCGCTCGTTCGAGTGGGGCCGCGACGCCGCGGTGATCATGGTCGACGCGCGCAGCTTCCGCGACGCGAGCCTCCCGCCCGTCTCGAACCCGTTCGATCCCGTCGAAGTCGGAGCGTTCATCCAGGCGAGCTTCAACCCGAACCGCACGATGCTCGGCATGCCGCAGCTCGGGAAGCTCCTGCAGGACCTCGCCGCCGCCGAGGCAGCGGGCGTCACCTGGAAGTTCGTGATGACCTCGATGCCCATGCAGAGCTTCGGACCGCTCGCGGCCGAGGACCGCTGGGAGGGCTACGCCGCGGAGCGCGCCTTCATCCTCTCGCAGATCGCGGCGCTCGGCATCCGCAATGTCGTCTTCGTGACCGCCGACTTCCACGGCACGATCGTCAACGACATCACGGTGCCGAACCCGCTCAATCCCACGCAGCAGCTCTTCACAGGCGCGTTCGAGATCATCACGGGATCGGTCGCCTACTCCGCGCCCGCGGGGCCGACCTTCGCGCAGCTCGGACTTGCGACCGGCGCGATCACCGCCCAGCAATTCGCGTTCTACCAGTCGCTCCCGAACGCGGGTAAGGACCAGTTCATCACGGGCGTGCTCGACGGCGTCGTCACGGGATACGGCCTGAGCCCGATGGGCATCCAGGATCCGTCGATCGACGCGCAGCTCACGGTGGGCGGCCCGGTCGCGGTGCACCACTACGGCTGGAGCGACTTCGAGGTCGACGCCCAGTCGAAGGCCCTCACCATCACGACCTACGGCGTCGACTGGTACACGCCCGCCGAGGCGGCCGCCGATCCGCAGGGAATCATCGCGCGTCCGATCACGGTGCGCCAGCAGCTCGTGGTGCAGCCGCGCGCCGGTCTCTGCGCCGAGGATCTGAACGGAGACGGCACCGTGAACGGCGCGGACTTCGCTGAGTTCCTCGGCGCCTGGGGCGCGTGCCCCTCGCCTTGCGCCGCCGACCTGAACGCAGACGGCGTGGTCGATGGAAGCGACCTCGGGCTTTTGCTCGGCAAGTGGGGCGACTGCTGATCGCTGCCGAGCCTGAGGACATCCACTGGAGTCGACGCATGGCCCCGAGGCGCAGCCCTCGGGGCCATCGTCATCCCAGGCCGGCCGTCGCGGCGTGCTCGCGGTGTCCGCACGCCGTGGCGCGCCGTGTCGCGCCGTGACGGCATGCGCACGGCTCCGACCCTTGCGCAAATCACATCGAACGCAAGGCGGGCGTTCGCACCGCTCCCGTGCCGTACTCGACATGTCGGGGACCCCAACGCTCGCCCTCGCGCGGAATCTCTTGGCCGCCACCGCGCTCGCCACCACCCTCACCGCCCTCGCGTCTGCCGCCGCGACCGCGCAGATCGTCGCCTTCGACGAGGCCCGCGACGGAGACGCCTCGGACGACCGATTCGCGCCGACGACCGTCGCACTGACGGAGGGCGTGAACACGCTGCGCGGATTCTCGGGGCAGTCGCCGACGCCCGATGTGCACGACCTCGACTACATCACCTTCACGGTGCCGATGGGCTTCCAGCTCGAGAGCTTCGTGCTGCAGTCGGCGAGCGTCGGTGGCGCGTTCAGCTTCGTCGGGCTCGAGGCGGGTCCGTTCATCACGATTCCGGCGGACTGGACCTCCGTCGAGTCGCCGCTCCTCGGTTGGTCGCACTTCGGTTCGGCGGAGATCGGTCTCGATCTCCTGCCCACCATGGCGAACTCTCCCGGATCCGTCGGGTTCAGCGGTCCGTTGCAGGCGGGCACCTATGCGCTGTGGATCATGGAGCTCGACACGAGCGAGCCGCACACCTACGCGTTCGGCCTCGGCGTGACGGCGGTACCCGCGCCATCGGCGCTGCTGGTTTCCGCGCTGTTCGGCGCAGCGACGCGACGCCGCTCGCGCACACGCACGCGCTCGGTCACAGCGAGTTGAGGAACGCCACGAGCGCCTTGCGTTCGGCTGCGCTCATCTCGACGAACGCATTGCGCGCGCGCTGCGCCTCGCCGCCGTGCCAGAGGATCGCCTCCTCGAGCGTGCGCGCGCGGCCGTCGTGCAGGTAGTGCGCGCGGCCGTTCACCGTCTCGAGGAGACCGATCCCCCACAACGGCGGCGTACGCCACTCGCGGCCCGTCGCCTCGCCGTCGCGTCGGTCGTCTGCGAGGCCTTCGCCCATGTCGTGGAGCAGGAGGTCGGTGTAGGGATGGATCGTGACGCCCCGGAAGAGCTCGATCGGCGACGACGCACCCGTGACAAGCGTCGGCGTGTGGCATGCGGTGCATCCCGCGCGCGCAAACAGCGCGCGGCCGCGCTCGACCTCGGGGGTTCCCGCTCCGCGCTGCGCAGGCACCGCGAGGACGCGGCAATAGTGCGCGATGCGGCCGATCTTGTGGGCATCGATCTCGGGCGAACCTCCCGACGGAGCCGTGACGACGGCGCGCTGGTCGCTCGTCAGGTCTTCGTCGGGCCGCGCAGGGCTCGTGATCCCGATGTCGCCATGCAGCGCCGCGACGACCTGCGCCTCGAGCGTCGGCTGCGACGCCTTCCAACCGAAGCGGCCGATCCCCTTGGTTCCGTCAGCGCCCGTCACGCGGTGCGCGCGGCCGGAGATCCCGTCGCCGTCACGGTCGTGCGGATCTTCCGCTGCGAGAATCGTCGCGTCATCGACCGCCTCGAGGAGGCCGACGCCGATCACCTGCTGCCCGAGCCGCGCGGAGAGACGCAGCGCGCCGAGCGGCCCGTACGCCTCGTCCTCGATCGCGAGTCGCCAGCGACGCAGCTCGAATGACGCGCCATCCGCGTAGGCGCCCGCGATCAGCTCCTCTGTGAAGACGGGAGTCCCCTCGGCGGCCACGCCAGGCACGGCCTGGTCCTGCAGCTGTCCGCCGTAGACCGGGTGCGGCAATCCATCCGCATCCGCCGCGCTGAGGAACACCACCATCCCGAGCCCCGCCTCGCCGCGCGCGATCGGCGGCCGGCCGCGTCCGTCGTCGGGGTGGCACGCGCTGCAGCTCGTCGCATTGAAGAGCGGCCCGAGGCCATCGCGGCCCGCGGCGCTTCCTGGCGCGACGATCCAGTTGTCTCGGAAGAACGAGTTGCCGACGCTGAAGGCGCGCCGATCCTCGCGCGAGATTCCTGGCGCGGGAAGGCTGAATGCGTTGGGGCCGTCGGCCTCGACGGTGGCAGGCCCGCCGAGGCGCGCCGTGTTCGTCGCGACGGCGCCAAGGCCCGCGGCGAGCATCGCCGCGAGGCCGAGCGGCGCATACGACGAGACCAGCGCGATCCGTGTCATCCCGTCGGCTCCGTCGGCAGCGACCACCCGAGCGCGCGGCCCGCGCGCGCGATCTCCTCGCCGAGCGTCTCGAGGGCCTCGAGCGCAGCCTCCATCCTGGCGCGCTGCTCCGAGCCGTCGGCCGCGCGGATCGCGTTGTCGAAGGGAACAGGCATCTCGTGCACGGCCTTGTAGGCGACGCGCAGCGCCGCCTCGAGCGACGAGGCGCGGGCGGCGTCGACCGTGCGCACCACCTCGATCACGCCGGGGCCCCCTCGCCCGCGCAGCACCGCGTCGACGCCCTTGATGTTCGCCGTGAAGTCGATGTGCGTGGTGTCGCTGAAGCAGCTGTGCTCCTCCTCCTGGTCGCGCGTCTCGAGCGGCACGGCGAGCCGCTCGCCCGTCATCTCGAAGCCGACGAGGAGCGACGGCCCCGTGATGATCGAGCGCATGGAGCGGTCGGGCTCGGCGAGGAAGCGCATGCGGTGGTTTTCCGCGTCGGGCGCCCACGCCTTCTCGAGCCGCACGAGGTCCTCGCACAGCATGTCGGTGATCTCGAGGAGGTACTCGCGGCGCCGCGCGGCATGCGGCGAGGATGCGTCGAGGAAGTCGCTCGCCGGCCGCGCGCCCGGGCCCGTCTCGCTGAGATCCTGGCCCCACAGCATGAACGCGATCGGGTGCCAGCCCGTGCACACATGCGTCTCGCCTCCGCGCTGGTTGTGAAGCCGCAGCACGGCGCGACCGAGCGAGGGGTACTTGACGGGGTCGCGGATGATGCCCGTCTTCGCGGCGGGATCCGCGGGCTCGATGTACTCCTCGTCGACGGGCCACGCGTTGATGAGCGTCTCTGTGCCGCCGCGCGTCGTGTCGATCGGGCCGTTTCCGAAGCGGAAGACCTCGGTGCGGCCATAGATCACGCGCGCAGCGACCCAGGTCTCGCGGGCGCGCGCGAGCGCCTCTTCGCTCGGCGCGTCGCAGAACGCGCGCACGGCCGCGCGCATCCGCTCGGCGGCCTCGCGCGACGCCGCATACTCGGCGTGCACATGCGCGGAGTAGGCCGCGACGACGGCCTTCGTCACCATCTCCCGCGCGATCGGAGGCGCGGCGGACACAGGCGCGGCGGGAGGCACGGCAGACGACCGGGGATCGACCCCGGCGCTCGGCGAGGCGAGCGCGAGCAGCGCAGAGACGGGGCCGACGAGAACGAGCGGAGACATGCCGCGAAGGTACGCCGCCGCGTGGCGCTTCCGAGCGGGTCGCGCGCGAACGAATCGAATCCGTACACGGCGCTTGCACGGCGCGAACGCGCGATCGTGAGCGTTCGCAGCATGTCGATCCAGATCATCGCCCTCGCCGCAGCGCTCACGGCGCAGTCGGCGGAGTCGCCCTCCGCGCCCGCCTCCTCAGCCTCCGCCTCCGCCTCCGCCGCGCCCACGCCGTGGTACGCGGAGGTCCTTTCCGCGCAAGACGCCGCGCGGAAGGCGCTCTATGAGAAGGTCGCGCCATCGATCGTGACGGTGACCTCCTACATCAAGGTGCCCGACGGCGTGCTCGTCGAGGGCCGCTGGAAGATCGCCGACGAGTCGCCGTACATGGGCTACGCGCGAGAGCAGGTCGCAAGCGGCATCCTCCTCGACGACTCGGGCCTCGTTCTCTGCTGCCGCTCGCCGCTCGCGCTTGAAGACGGAACCTTCGCGCCGATCGTCGACATCGAGACCTCGAGCGGCTACCGCTTCGACGCGGAGCTGATCGCGAGCGAGCCGACCATCAACCTCGCGCTCGTGCAGATCAAGCTCGGCGAGGGCCAGACGCTCGGCGACCTCGTTCCCGCCACGATCGGCAAGGGCGACACGGTCGAGCTCGGAGACACCGTGATCGCGGCCGCCGATCCGTTCGGCGCCACCCGCACCTTCGCGCCCGGCGTCGTCATGGCACTGCCGACGGCCGCGTGCTACCAGTCGGATCTCACGGGCAGCTTCATCCACGCCAGCATGTCGATCGCGCCCGGATCGGTCGGCGGAGCGCTCGTCAACACGCGCGGCGAAGTCGTCGGCATGCTCGTCCCGACGCCGTCGCTCGACCTCATCGAGCGGACGAAGCCCGAGACCCACACCACCTTCGCCATGCAGATCGAGACGGCGCTCGGCGTCGGCGAGGCGCTGAAGGCCAAGCGCACCAACGACTCGCCTTGGCTCGGGCTCTCCGTGCTGTCCTTCGAGGAAAAGCGGCGAAAGCTCAACGACGACGCCAGGTTCGAGTCGCTCGCGAAGCCCGACCACGGCCTCTTCATCGACGATGTGTTCGACCCAAGCCCCGCCTCTCAGGCAGGGATCCAGCCAGGCGACGTGATCCTCTCGATCAGCGACACCAAGATCGTGTCGGTCGTCGACTTCCAGCAGGCGCTCTACTACTTCAGCGGCACGAAGGTGCCGATCCGGTTCTTCCGCGACGGCAAGGAGATGCTGAAGATCATGCAGATCGAGAAGCGTCCCGCCGCCGCAAACAGGAAGTGAACCACTTCTTGATGACCGCGCGTCTGAACGCGTGGCTCACGCGGCTTGCACAGAGAGCTCAAGCACGATTTATGCGCCGCTTCACTGCGCTTTGCACGCGGGCGCGACGGTGCCGTCGTCAGGTTGCGTTCTCGCCCGACGACCTCGTCTGCGCCTTCTCGCCTGGGAAGGCGTTCCCAATCCGCCAAGCAGGAGTCTCGAATCACATGACACGCGTCACGCTCGCACTCGGCGCCACCGCCGCCTTCATGGCCTCGGCCGTCGCCCTCGCCCAGACCTCGATCGTCACGGGCCCTTCGTCCTCGGCCGATCCCTATGTCCGTCCTGTCGGCGGCAAGGTCACCGACATCCACTCGATCCTCACCGTCGGCGATGAGATCGGCGGCTATCTCTTCGTCGGCATCCCCGACGGCATGGGCGGCTTCATGGCGGGCAAGGGCGCGATGGACGTGTTCATCTGCCACGAGTTCGGCTCGACGCAAGGCGACCTGATCCGCCGCGCACACCAGCCCGAGGGCATCTCGAACCCGGGCGGCGCCTTCATCAGCCAGTGGAACATCACCACGACGCAGGGCACTGACTTCCTCCGCGTGAACTCGGGCCGCGACTCGATGCTGTCGGTCGCGACCACCACCAACGGCAGCGGCACGCTCTACAACTTCGCGCGCTTCTGCTCGGGCGATGTCCCTGAGGTCAGCGCGTTCTTCAACGCGAAGACGGGCAAGGGCACCGAGAACCGCTTCTTCGTCTGCGGCGAGGAGTCGGGCTCGACGGGCCGCATGATGGCGACCGACCTCGTGACGGGCGTCTCGTATCAGATGCCCGCCTTCGACGCGTCGCAGGGCTCGTGGGAGAACGGCGTCGCGCGCCCCTACGCGGGCGACCAGACCGTGATGATCGGCCTCTCCGACGGCGCTGCGAACCGCGTGTTCGTCTACGTCGGCACCAAGCAGGACACGGGCAATCCCGCCGAGAAGGCAGGCCTCCTGAACGGCGTCTCCTACGGCATCCAGGTGCAGGTCAACGGCGTCAACATCTCGAACGAGTCGCGTGACTTCGGCTTCAGCTCGGCCGGCAAGCCCCTCTACAACGCGACCTTCACGCTCGCCCCCGGCGGCACCGCGGCGGGCACCTCGTTCCTCCGTCCCGAGGACGGCGCGTGGGATCCCGCGAATCCGACCGACTTCTACTTCGTCACGACCGATCGCATGAGCACGAGCTCGTCGGGCAACCCGCAGACCCACGCAAGCCGTCTCTACCGGCTCCGCTTCAGCGATGTCAACGACGTCCTCGCGGGCGGCACGATCGAGGCCCTGCTTGACGGCACCGATGTGATGGAGATGGCGGACCAGGTCGCCGTGTTCAACGACCTGCAGGGCGGCACGCGCGTCATGATCCAGGAAGACCCGGGCAACCACCCGCACTCCGCGAAGACGCTCCTCTACACCGTCGCGACCGATACGGTCGAGGTCATCATGAGGTCCGACTCGGCGCGCTTCGGCGACATCGGCATCGCGGCCACCGCCCCGTTCAACCGCGATGAAGAGAACTCGGGCGTGTTCGACGCGCGCGACACCCTCGGCCTCGGCTGGTTCATCGGCAACATACAGGCCCACTACGCGATCGCGAACCCGATCGTCCAGGGTGGCCAGCTCTACGCGTTCTTCTGCCCTGAGTGCGTGGGCAGCGTCCGCGAGGATCTCTCCGAGACCTTGGACGGCGTGATCGACGGCGACGACCTCGCCGTGCTCCTCAACAACTGGGGCGGTTCGGGCCGCAGCGACATCAACCGCGACGGCACGACGAACGGCGACGACCTCGCGATGCTCCTGAGCGCGTGGAACTCGAAGTGAGTCGCCGACACCCGGTGCTCAGCCCCCGGGTGCTCAGCCCCGGTGCTCTGCCCCCGGGTGCTCAGCCAATGACACGACGCTGCCCCGGGAAACCGGGGCGGCGTTCTTTCCATCACCTTGACGCGGGCGGGCGCCTCACAGCGGGAACTCACTCCGGCGGCACGAACAGGATCCACCCCATCGCCGCGCGGTCCTCTTCGGTCCAGCGGTCGTCCCAGAGGTAGGCGTTCAGCGGGCGGAACTCCTGCGCCATCGCTTCCTCGATGCGGTTGTGGCGCGCGCGCTCCTCGGGAGTGGCGGTGCCGTCGGCAAGCTTCTTCCCGAGCGGAAGGAGCTGGCGCTTCAGCTGGATGTACCGCCCCGCCTTGCGGCGGAACTCCTCGAACTTCGGGTGCTGCGCGTGCTGCTTGTAGGGTTCCTCGCCACCGACGACCACCGCAGGCGGCGGCGGCGGAAGCTTGAGTTCCTCGACGATCGCGGCGGTCGTGGCGCGGCGCACGGCTTCGAAGGAGTCGGCCTCGGTCGGCTGCTCGGACGCTGATCCCGACGCTGCGTCGGCGATCGTCGCGTCGGTGGCCGCGTATCCGCCGTCCTCTCCGCCGCCAGCGGGTGCGCCTCCGCCCGAAAGCGAAGGCCCGCGCGGAGCAGCGGCTGCGGGCGCGGACGCCTCTCCGAACGCCGACTCGTCGCGCGCGGCCTGCGCCTCGAAGCCCTCGGGGAAGTCGCGGTCGCTGCAGCCCGACAGCGCGATCGCCCCGCAGAGCGAGGCCGCAAGCCATCGCGCCGCGGAGACGCCGCGCGCGCGCCAGCCGAAGATCAGCGAGTCGATCACTGGAACATCCCCGGGACCATCGCACGCCGCAGCCATTCGTAGTCGGGCCCGGGCCAGAAGACATCGTTCTGCGGCAAGGTCATGTAGTAGTCGACGTCCTTCTGCTTCGCGGCGTGCTCGTAGGTGAACACAGAGCCGTCCGCCATCGAGAAGTTCCAGCGCCCCGGGTGCCATGCGGCGATCTTGTCGACCCAGATGCCGTTGCCCGTGACGCTGATGCCGAAGCCGTTGATGTTGTAGCCGCGGTGGTCGTACTCGAGGCTCGTCACGATCGTCTTCGACGGCACGGGGATGCGGCCCATGGTGTTGACCTGCCAGTTCGGCGGGCCGCCCCACATCGGGCCCTCGCCCGTCGAGATGAACGCGTTGAACGAATAGGTGCGGAGGCGCTGGAAGCTCGAGAACGGATCGAACGGGCTCTTGTAGACCGCCTCGTTCTGCCCGATGTACGACCACATGCGCCCGCGCTTGAGCGCGTTGATCGTCTCGAAGCCGTTTCCGTTGAGGTTGCCCTGCCCCTGCACCCAGTCCCACTGCGTGAGGCCCGTGTCGACGCCCATGAAGCGCCCCGAGTTGTCGCCGTAGTACTGCGTGAACCCGACATTGAGCTGCCGCTGGTTCGAGAGGCACTGCACGCTGCGCGACTGCCGCTGCACCTGCGGGATCGAGATCGCGATGAGGGCCACGATCAGGGAGATGATCGCGATCACGACGAGGAGCTCGACGAGCGTGAAGCCGCGTCGAAGCGCCGTCGCAGACGGACGGGTCGGGAAAGGCATGGGGATAGCATGACCCAGCCTGAGGGCCGTGTCAACGAAGACGCCCGGGCTGCGACACCCGGGCGTCGATCTCGGACTTGGAGCGGGCGATTCGAGCCCGCGGCGGCTCACTTCGCGAGCGCCGCGTCGATCGCAGCGCGGATCTTGCCGTCGCCGCCCATGCCGACCTCGAGGAACTCGACGCTTCCATCCTTGCCGAGCACGACGATGGTCGGGATCCCCGGCACGCCGTAGGCCTCCGCCAGCGGGTCGCCAGCGAGGAGGCACGGGTAGGTGAACTTCTTGTCCTCCATGTACTTCCTCGCGGCGTCGGGCGAGTTCTCCCAGGTGTTGATGCCGAGGACGACGACGCCCTTGTCCTTGTAGTCGTCGGCGATCTTCTGGATCGCGGGCATGGCGGCCTTGCACGGACCGCACCAGGTCGCCCAGAAGTCAAGGAGAACGACCTTCCCCTTCAGCGACGCGAGCGTGACTTCGGCGCCCGCGAGGTCCTTGAGCGCGAAGTCGGGCGCCGCGTCGCCGACCTTGACCTTCAGCGCCGGGGTCTCGGGTTCGCCGCCTTCGTCGCCACCCATCATGAAGTCGGGCTTGGGCGGCTCGACCTTGGCGAAACCCTCTGGCGCGGTCGTTGCGAAGAGCGCAGCGTCCATCTCGCCATCGACCTTCACGCCCGTGAGGACCGTCACAGGCACGGGGAAGTCCGCACCCTCGGGCATGTCGTCCATCTCGGGCATCATGGTGATGCGGCGCGGGAGCCCGTCGGTGCGCGCGAAGGCGATCGTCTCCTTCATGCGGATGGTCGGGATCGCGCCCGCCTCCTCCATGCCTTCCATTCCCTCGCCCGAGCCCATGGCCAGCTCACGCACCACCTTGACGACATCGCACTCGACGCCGTCGAGCGTCTCCACGCCTTCGATCGCGGCGGACTTGATCGTGGACGCGCCGAACCCGTAGTTCGCCTGCGCATCGTCGCGGCCGCGTATGCGCTGCTCTAAGAACCAGTTCGGCACCGCGATCATCTTGACGCCGACCACCATGGGCCAGTCCTCGCCAGCGAGCGCCGAGTAGGTCTTCGCGCGGGGATCGGCGAGCATCGCCTTTGCCTCCGCAAGCTCGTCGATCACCGCGTAGTTCGCGACACCCGTGTCGTCGAGCTGCTCGATGCGCAGCGCGCCGCCGATCTGCGTCGGGACTGCGTCGGCCGCGTTCGTGCGGAAGAGGACGCGGTGCTTCGCGTCGAAGCCTGCGGGAAGCATGCCCGCCATGTCGTCCATGCCCTCGATCTTGGTCTGACTCGTCATCTCGATCGTGCGGTAGGCGCGCACTGCCTGCACGCCGCGCTCGTAGATCGCGGATGCCTTCGCATCGATCGGCCCGGCCTGCGTGGCCTCGACGGCGGGCGGCTTCGGCGCGTCCTTCGCGGCGTCCTGCGAATGGCCGAGCGAGGGCGATGCGGCGAGCGCCGCGGCTGCGAGCGAGAGGACGATCGTGCTGCGTCGGAGCAGATTCATGGAATTCCTTCGGTGGAGGTGGCGCGCGGCACGGCCGCGCTCGGTCGCGAATGCGACGGACGGTACCACGCCGCGTGCGGCGCGTCGATGAAGATCGTGCTGAAAACGCGCGACGCCGCGGCGCCGCTCCGCGGGAACCTTCCCCAAGATCGCGCACGGCGATCGATCAGTTTGCGCTGACGGCCGTGTAGCCCTCGGGCGGCTCCGCGCGGAAGAAGGACGGCGCGAACTCAGGGTTCATGACCACGCCCCAGTAGTGCATGGTTGTGGTCTCGCCAGGGGTGACCGCGCCATCCGGCCCGCTCAGCATGCGGATCTCGACGCGTCGCGGCATGCCGTCCGAGCGGGCGTAGTGGATCGTCTCGATGTAGCGGATCTCGTCGACGACCTCGTTGTTGCCTGCCGCAGCGCCGTCCGCCTCTGCGACGACATTCTGGCTCTTGAAGACCTCGACCACATCGCAGACCTGTCCGTCGAGCTCCTCGGCGCGGAGGATGCGCGCGCCGATGGTGTCGGGCAGGAGGATCTCAGCGGCCTGCACCTCGTCGGGCATGCGGCTGGCGGCTGCGCGCTCGACGAAGTACCAGCGCGGGATCGCGGGCAGGTGCGGGCCGACCACCTTGAGCCAGTCGCTGCCCGGGTCGAAGTAGGTCTTGGACCGGTCGTCGATGAGGATGGCGCGCTTCCCGTCGAAGAGCGCCACGGCCCCAGGCACATCGCCTTCGGGCCCCGGGTCGAGGTGCGTGATGCGGAAGTTCGGCATCGAAATCGAGTCGAGCTGCACGAAGCGCAGCTGGACGCGGCGCTTGAGCCCGAGCCCCGACATGCGCATGTGCTCGGGCACGCCCACCGACTCGGTGAGCGTGATGCAGTCGAGGCTGCGAAGATCCTTCACATTCGCGAGGGCGCGGTTCACGATCGCCATGGCATCGTCCTGGACGATCATCGGAGGCATTGCGACCGCAGGGGCGGCGCCCGCACCGTCGGCGGGCGCGGGAGCGGGCGTACCGCGAGGCGCCACGCGCTGGATCACGGGCTCCGTGGCCGCCTCAAAGCTGAGATTTGGATCCTGCGGCGCGGGTGCGGGCTTCGACGCGGGCGGGGTGGTCGGGGTCTTTGTGGACGCCTTTGTGGACGCCGCGGTGGACTCGTCCGCGCGCGCCGCAGTGTCGTTGCGCGAAAGCACCTGGATTGGCTCGTTCTGCGCGGGTGCCGCCACGGCCTCCGAGCCCTGCTTCTCGTTCGAGGCCGCCTGTTCCGGAGCCGCGGCGCTCTCCGCGGATCCGCCAGCGTTGCGGGAGGCGCAGCCCGTGCCGACCCCGAGGGCGATCACCGCCCCGAGCAAGGAGGCGATGGCAAGTTGCGAGGCGCCGACGACGCGGTTCGATGGGGTTTCGGAGGGCATAGGTGCGACTATACCGATCGGCGTTCCGCGGGTCGCACTTCGGGGTTTCTCGGCGTGGCACGGGCCGCGCACGGTTCGACACCATCGGGTTCGTGGTCTGAGAAGCCTGCCGCCAAGCCTCGCGGGCTCAGTAGAGCACGCGGAAGCGGACCGTGCCCGGGACCGAGCGAAGCTCGTCGATCGCGGCGTCGTCGTAGGTCTTGTTGACGTCCGTGACGACGTAGCCGACCGCCTCGTCTGTGCGCAGCGACTGCCCGAGGATGTTGATCTTGCGCCGCGCGAGGATCGAGTTGATCTCGGCGAGGACGCCGGGCTGGTTTCGATGCAGATGCAGGAAGCGGTGCGCGCGCGGCGTGGGCGGCAGCGCGATGTTCGGGAGGTTCACGCTGCCCGCCGTGGCGCCCGCGTTCACATGCTCGATGAGGCGGTTCGCCACGAAGGCGCCGATTCCCTGCTGCGCCTCGCCCGTCGAGCCACCGATGTGGGCGGTGAGGATCACGTTCGGGATCCCGCGCAGCGGCGTGTCGAACGCCTCCTTGTTCGAGTTCGGCTCTGCGGGGAACACATCGACCGCGGCGCCCGCGAGGTGGCCCGCCTTCAGGCTCGCGGCGAGCGCGTCGAGGTCGACGATGTGGCCGCGCGCGAGGTTCAGGAGATAGGCCCCCTGCTTCATCTTGCGCAGCTCGCGCTCGCCGATGAGATGCGTGTTCTCGCGGCGCCCGTCGACATGAAGGCTCACGACATCGGCCTTCGCGAGGAGCTCGCCGAGGCTCTTCGCGCGGCGCGCGTTCCCGAGCGGCATGACCTCGGCGGTGTCGTGGTAGACGACATGCATGCCCATCGCCTCCGCGAGTACAGAGAGCTGCGAGCCGATGTGGCCGTATCCGACGATGCCGAGCGTCTTTCCGCGGATCTCGCTGCAGCCCTGCGCGCTCTTGCGCCAGCCGCCCCCGTGGAGAACGCGGTCGCTCTCGACCACGCGGCGCATGAGCATGACGATCTCTCCGATCGCAAGCTCGACCACGCTGCGGGTGTTCGAATAGGGCGCGTTGAAGACGGCCACGCCGCGCGCGGCCGCGGCCCCGAGGTCGACCTGCTCGGTGCCGATGCAGAAGCAGCCGATCGCAAGCAGCCGGTCGGCCGAGTCGAGCGCCGCGGCGGTCGCGCGCGTCTTCGAGCGGATGCCGAGGAGCGACACGCCCTTCAGCGCGCGCCTCAGTTCCGCCTCGGGAAGCGCGTCGGAGAGCGCCTCGACCTTGTAGCCCTCGTCGCGCAGCATGTCCGCGGCGTCGGCGTGGATGTTCTCGAGGAGAAGCGCGACCATGCGCGACTTCGGAAAGCTCGGGGCCCCCGGCAGCGCGTAGATCCAGAGCAGTTCATCGACGCTGCGCACCACGCGGTCCGCGCGCGCGATGACGTTCTCGCGGGCGATGTTCTCGCAGTAGGCGACGAACTCGTGCGCCGCGCCCGCGTCGCGGATCTCGCAGTCGGTGGCGCCGTCGCCGACCGCGATGACGGTGCCCGCGAGCTTGAGGGCGCGCACCGCCGAGGGCTTTCCCTTCGGCCGCGCGAGCGGAGAGTCCGTGTCGTATCCGATGACGGTCTTTCCGTCCTTCGACCAGTGCAGCTCGTTCGCGACGACATGGTCGGCGGGAATCCCGAGCTCCGCGCACACGGGAACGACATAGTCGCGGAAGCCCGAGCTGACGACATAGATGTGCGCGGCGTTGCGGCGGATCGCGGCCTTGTGGCGACGGAAGCTCGGAGCGAGCTTCTTGCGCAGGAGCTTGATCACCGCATCGACATGGGCGCGGGTGATGGCGAGTTGCGAGAGTCGGCGACGGAGCGACTCGTCGATCCCGATGCGGCCCTCCATCCCGTCTCGCGTGATGCCCTCGATGGCGAGGACCTTGGCGTCGCGGTCTGGGTCGTCCGCGAGCGCGAGGCGCGCGATCTCGTCGAGACCCTCCACCGACACGATGGTCGAGTCGAAGTCGAGGATGAGGGTCGTTGCAGACGCGGCCATGGAGCGAAGATATCGGCGCTCCGAGCGCGCGGGATGAGGGATTTACGCGGCAGAAGCGCGCGCGAGTTGAGCGGTCGCCGCCGCGGCGGCTTCCTTTGGCGTGGATGACGCGTGTCGGAGTCCCCACACTTGATCGTCGTGTCGGACGATTCACGCGTCGGAGTCCCCAAGCCAGGGGTGTCCGCATGCTTCAGCATGCGGAACGACAACCGTCGGAGTCGACGGATGGCGTCATCCGTTCCGCGGACTGAAGTCCACGGGCACCCCTGATTGTCGTGTCGCACGATTCAGATCGTCGGAGTCCCCACACATGATCGTCGTGTCGGACGATTCAGATCGTCGGAGTCCCCACACTTGATTGTCGTGTCGCACGATTCAGATCGTCGGAGTCCCCACACTTGATCGTCGTGTCGGACGATCCACGCGTCGGAGTCCCCAGCCGGGGGTGCCCGCATGCTTCAGCATGCGGAACGACACGCGTCGGAGTCGACGGATGGCGTCATCCGTTCCTTGGACTTCGTCCAAGGGCACCCGTGATTGTCGTGTCGCACGCCTTCGCGTCTCCGTCACGCCATGATCCCGCGCACCAGCTCGCCCTTCACGTCGGTGAGGCGGTAGTCGCGGCCCTGCGCGCGATAGACGAGCTTCTTGTGGTCGAGACCGAGAAGATGCAGCATGGTCGCATGGAGGTCGTGCACCTCGACGGGCTTGTCGACGATGTTGTAGGAGTACTCGTCGGTCTCGCCGTAGGTGATGCCCGGCTTGATGCCGCCGCCCGCGAGCCACACGGAGAAGGCGCGCGGGTGATGGTCGCGGCCGTAGTTGTCGCGCGAGAGCTGCCCCTGCGAGTAGACCGTGCGGCCGAACTCGCCGCCCCAGAGGACGAGGGTCTCGTCGAGCAGTCCGCGGCGCTTGAGGTCCTTCACGAGCGCGGCCTGCGCCTGGTCGACCGCCTTCGCCTGCGCGCTGAGCTCGCCGGGGAGATTGCCGTGCTGGTCCCATCCGCGCATGTAGAGCTGGATGAAGCGCACATCCCTCTCAGCGAGGCGTCGGGCGAGCAGGCAGTTCGCCGCGAAGGAGCCTGGCTTGTGGACATCGGGGCCGTACATCTCGAGCGTGGCGGGATCCTCGTCGGAGAAATCGGTGAGCTCGGGCACCGACATCTGCATGCGGTAGGCCATCTCGTGCTGCGCGAGGCGCGCACGCACCTCGGGGTCGAGGCTCTCCGTGAACTCCGTCTCGTTCAGCTCGCCGACGAGATCGAGCATGCGGCGGCGGTCCTCGCGCGTGACGCCGTCAGGGTCGCGGAGGTAGAGGACAGGGTCGCGCCCCGAGCGGAGGCGACAGCCCTGGTGTTCGCTCGGAAGGAACCCGCTGCCCCAGAAGCGCGCGCTCAGGGCCTGCATGTTGCCGACGCCCTGCGTGATCATCACGACGAACGCGGGCAGGTTCGCGTTCATGCTGCCGAGGCCATAGCTCATCCACGAGCCGAAGCTCGGGCGGCCCGGCTGCTCGGAGCCCGTCTGGAAGAAGGTGATGCCGGGCTCGTGGTTGATCGCCTGCGTGTGCATCGAGCGGATCAGGCACATCTCCTTGGCGATCCCGCCCGTATGGGGCAGGAGCTCGGAGAGATGGACGCCGTCCTCGTTGTTCTCGTAGCGGTCGAAGCGGAACTTCGAGGGCGCCACGGGGAGGCGGTCCTGGCCGCTTGTCATCGTGGTGATGCGCTGGCCCTTGCGGATCGAGTCGGGGAGGTCCTCGTTGAAGCGCGCGGCGAGCCCGGGCTTGTAGTCGTAGAGGTCGAGCTGGCTGGGTGCCCCCTCCATGTGCATGTAGATCACGCGCTTCGCCTTCGGGGCGAAGTGCGGCGCAGGCGACCCGCCCGCGAGGGGCGCGGCGGGAAGGCCGTTCGGAGCGAGGATCGTGGCGCCCGAGGCCTGCTGCGTGCCGAAGAGCGACGCGAGCGCGGCGCCTCCGAGGCCCGCCCCGATCGAGCCCGCCATCGCGCCGAAGAAGCGGCGGCGGGTCATGTTGAGGAGGTACTCCTCGAGTCCGTCCGCGGGCGTCGCGCTGATCCTCGGTTGCTTCGACATGGTTCGGGTCCTGATGGCTGGAGTGCGGGCGGGCGTGGGCAGGTGCTTCGAGGCGCGCGGTGCGGCGTCGTCCGTCAGTCTTTCACGATGGTCGCGTCGCTCGACAGGATGGCGTTGGCGACGAGCGTCCAGGCGGCGAGCTCCTCGGGGGGCAGGTCGTGGCCGATCGTGGATGCGCCGACCGAGACGAACAGACGGGCGTCTTCGGGCGCCTCGTGGTAGCGCGCGCGGAACTCCGCGAGCGTCCCGAGGAGCCGCTCGAGCGACGCGGCCGATGGCTGCGTGCCCGTCGCGCGGCGGAAGAGGAGCGCGGCGCGCGCGCGGTCGTCGGACGCATCGGCAAGCACGCGCGACGCCGCGGCGCGCGCGGCCTCGACGAACTGCGGGTCGTTCCAGAGCGCGAGCGACTGGAGCGGCGTGTTCGTGACGAGCCGCTTCGTCGAGCAGAACTCGCGCGTGGGCGCGTCGAAGGTGAGCATCGTCGGCGGCGGCGCCGCGCGCTTCCAGTAGGTGTAGAGGCTGCGGCGCCAGAGGTCGTCGCCCGAACCCTGCTCGTAGACGCGGGTGTTCGACTGCGGCATCGCGACTTCCTGCCAGAGCCCCTCGGGCTGGTAGGGCTTCACGCTCGGCCCGCCGAGACGCTCCTTGAGGAGGCCGCCGACGAAGAGCGCCTGGTCGCGGATCGCCTCTGCGCTGAGGCGCTGCCGCGGGAACGACGCAAGCATGCGGTTGCCCGGGTCGCGCGCCGCGATCTCGGGGCGCACGCGCGAGGCCTGGCGGTAGGTCGCGCTCGTGACGATGTCGCGCACGAGGGCGTGCATGTCCCATCCGCCCTCGCGGAAGCGCACGGCGAGGTGGTCGAGAAGCTCGGGGTGCGTGGGCCACTCGCCCTGGAGGCCGAAGTCGTCGCTCGTGCGGACGAGGCCGTTCCCGAAGAAGAGCTCCCACACGCGGTTGACGGTCACGCGCGCGGTGAGCGGGTTCTCGTCGGAGACGAGCCACTCCGCGAGGCCGAGACGGTTCCTCGGCGCGTCGTCGGGCATCGCGCCGAGCACCGTCGGCACGCGCCGCGACACGGGGCGGTTGCGGTCGGCCTGGTCGTAGAGCCCGCGCGCGTGGACGAAGGTCTCGCGCGGCGTCGCCATCTCGCGCATCACCATCGTGCGCGGCGTCGAGGCGAGGAGCGTGGCGCGCTCGGACTCGATGCGCGCGATCTCCTTCGCGGCCGCGACATAGGTCGGCGAGAAGCGCTCGCGCCAGACATCGCGCGCGCGCTCGACGACTTCGCCCCGAACGGTGCCCTCGGGCAGGCCAAGCGCGACCATGCGCTGGTCCCAGACGCCCTCGCTCGGCAGCGCGCGGTGGTAGAAACCAGCCGCGCCGCCGGTGTTGACGACCTTGGCGACGAGGAAGTTCTGCCCTGGCGAAAGGTCGATCGAGACACGGTCCTGGTCGGGCGCGACCCCGCGCTGGGCTTGGTTCTCATAGACCTTGCGGCCGTTCACGAAGAGGACGAGGCCGTCGTCCGAGCCGAACGAGAGATCGATCTTGCGCGCGTCGGGCGAGAAGATCTGCCGCGCCACGAACTCGGCGCCGATCGACTCCGCGAGGCGCACGGGGGTCGCCTCGAGGACGCCCGGCGCGTACCGCCACGAGCCGGGGTTTCCCTCGGGGCCGAAGGTCTTGCCGAGCGCAAGGCCTGCTTCCTTCTCGGGGCCGTAGTCGATGCGGTAGGCGTCGCCGGGGGCGCCGTAGAACGGGCCCGCGATGTACCACGCGCTCGAGGCCTCGGGAAGCGCTGCGACCGCGGCGTCGTCGGCCGCGATCGGCGTGAGGCGCACGCGGCCGAAGACATGCTGCGCGTAGGGCGAGTCGTAGTCGAGGCGGATGCGGAGCTCCGTGCCGCCTGCGAAGCCGAAGGGCCGCGCGGCCGCGAAGAGCGCGCCGCGGGCGCCGTCCGACTGGTGGGCGCCGACGGCCCAGTGGCGGCCGTCGTCGGAGGCGAGCGCGTTGACCGCGCGATAGTCGCCGTCCGCCTGCTCGGCGTCGGCCCAGGCCCAGGCGAGTTCGACCGTCTCGCGGCGCGATGGATCGGAGACCGAGACGGCCTCCACGGAGATCCCGTCGAGGACTGCGTTCCCGTTCGGCGCGCGCCCGACGCGCGCGCCACCGCCGAACGACGGATCGACGAGCGCCTCGAGCAGCACGAATCGGAGTCCTTCCGCGTCGGTGCGGAGGACGATCGTATGCTCGTCGACGGCGGGGTTCGCGCCGCGCGCGACGACCGAGCGGTCGGATTCGATCGAGAGTTCGGCGCCGTCGCGGCTTGTCGCGGAAACGACGCGGGACTCGGCCGCGTGGAACCGGCCGCGCACCGACTGCGTGAACGCGGCGAGTTCGGCGGCTTCGCTCTCGCCCGAGGCGCGCTGCGCCTCGCGGGCGCGCGCTTCCGCCTCGGCGAGGATCGAGAGCCGGCCCGCATCCTCTGCGCGCGGCACCTCGATGTAGGGCTCGAGCGCGCGGTTCGCATCGGGCACCTGCGAGTAGATGCCTGGCTCCTCGTTCGAGTTGAAGAACGCGACGAGCGAGTAGAAGTCGTCGATCGTGATCGGATCGAACTTGTGGTCGTGGCAGCGGGCGCAGCCGACCGAGAGGCCGAGGAACGCGGTTCCCACGGTGTTCACGCGGTCGACGGCGTACTCGAGGAGGTATTCCTCGTTGATGGCGCCGCCCTCGTCGGTCGTCACATGGGCGCGATTGAAGCCGCTCGCGACGATCTGGTCGATCGTGGCCGAGGGGATGAGGTCGCCCGCGACCTGCTCGACGATGAAGCGGTCGTAGGGCTTGTTGGTGCGGAAGGCCTCGAGCACCCAGTCGCGCCAGAGCCACATCTGGCGGCCGGCGTCCATGTGGATGCCGCTCGTGTCGGCGTAGCGCGCGATGTCGAGCCACGGCACCGCGAGACGCTCCGCGGTGCGTGATGCGTAGGGCTCCTCGGTGAGAAGCCGCGCCACGAGCCGCTCGTAGCGGTCGGCGCGGGCGTCGGCGAGATACGCGTCGGTCTCCGCGGGCGTCGGCGGGAGCCCCGTGAGGTCGAGGTAGATGCGGCGGACGAGATCCTCGGGCTCGGCCTCTGGCGAGGGCGCCGTGCCTGCGCGCTCGAGTTCGGACTGGATGAAGCGGTCGATGTCGCCGCGCGCCCAAGATGGATCGGCGACGCTCGGCACGGCGGGCGCCGCGGGCGCCTCAAAGGCCCAGTGCGCCTCGTAGGGGGCGCCCATCTCGATCCAGCGGCGGATGAGCTCGCGCTCGGCGGGA
This sequence comes from Phycisphaera sp., assembly GCA_016124975.1. Taxonomy (GTDB): domain Bacteria; phylum Planctomycetota; class Phycisphaerae; order Phycisphaerales; family SM1A02; genus QWPT01. The sequence goes on from WGMP01000009.1 coordinate 100,175, forward strand.
GAGAGCGTCGACTTGCCGCTCTCGGGCGTGGGCATCACCTCGTCGGGGTCGTGCGAGTTGATGCGCTTCCAGATCTCGCTTGCCTCTGGGTCGCCTGGGACGATCGCGGCGCCGTCCTCGCGCGCGGCGATCGCCTCCTCGCGGATATCGAGACGGAGCCCCGCCTTCTGATGGTCGCGGTCGGGGCCGTGGCAAAGGAAGCAGCGGTCGGACAGGATCGGGCGGATGTCGCGGCCGTAGCGGATCGGCGCGGGCTCGAGCGCGTGCGGGCCGTCGGCGGGCGATGGCTGCGAGCCCGACGCCGGCGACACGGTGGACGCGAAGGACGCGGGCGATGCGGTCGCCCCCCTCCCGATCGCTGGAGCGAGTGCGCTGGCAGCCGCAAGGCTGGCAAGCGCGACCGTGACGACGACCGGGCTTCGCGGAATCTTCACGCTCCGCAGTGTACAGGGCGACCACCCGCGGCCAACCCGCTTGGGCACGAGGCGGCGCAGTTGGACAGAAGTTTCGGGGATCCCGCCGTGGTCAGTCGGTGGGGCCGAGCCGCACGACCTCGCGGCGGTCGACGAAGAGAAGCTCGAGCCGAACGGCCTCGCGCGGGAGCGAGAACATCTCGGCCACCGCGTCGCCGTACGACGCGAGCTGGGCGCGATATCCCTCGATCTTGGCCTCGAGCGCCGCATGCGACGAGTCGACCGCGCCCGTCTTGAAGTCGATGATCGTGGCGCCGACGACGACGCCGCCACGGTCGGAGAGGACGAGACGGTCGATGCGGCCGTTCACGACCGCGCCGTCGATCTCCCGAGCGAACGCGAGCTCGGTGAGGACGCTCACGCGGTCGACGCCGGATGCAGCGGGCCGCGCACGCACATCGAGCGCATGCCCGACCGAACCGACGATCCCGCGATCGGCGGCGATCTTTGCCAGCATCTCGCGGACTCCGCGCGCGAGCGCGTCGGAGATAGGCTCGCCCTTCTCGACCGCGGCGCGCCGCCGCGCAGAGGCGACGATCGCATCGAGCCGCGCGGGGTCTTCGAGCTCCTCGATCGACTCGACCTCGCGGAAGCACTCGTGGACAAGCACGCCGCGCAGCGCGATGTCGTCGTCGGTGAACGGGTCGAGGCCCCACACGGCGTTCGTCTCGTGCGACGAAGGCGGTGCGGCGCGGCCGCGTCGACGCGGCGTCACGATCACGAGAGGCGCATCGGCGGACGGCGACTGCGCGGACTCCTGCCCTGCGGCCTGCGCGGACTCCGCGTCGGAGTGGTGCCCTTCGCGCTGGCGAGGCTCGGCGCCTGCGCCCGCGCCAGCACGCTCGCCTACCTCCTCGCCCGCGTAGATCGACTCCCAGAAAGGCTCGGCCTTCGCCGCTTCCGAGGCATCAGCCACCGTGTCGAGCCACTTGGGTGTCAGCTCGTCGGCGCAGACGAGCGCATCGGGTCGGGCGGGCGGACGGTCGAGCGCGCGGCGGATGAGCTTGGCGGCGGTCGGGTAGTCGCCCTTGTCATCGTGGTTCATGACGAGATGCAGCCCTCGCCGCGCGCGCGTCACAGCGACATAGAAGGTCGAGAGGTCGTCGAGGATGCCACGGCGCCGCTCGTCGCGCTCGATGACGGCGAGCTCGGGCACCCACGCGCGGACCTCCTCCGCGAAGAGCGGCGCGACGAGCCGCGGCGGCTCGCTCGGGGTCGGGCGATAGACGCCCCAGCCCTTCGGCGTCTCGCCCCAGTTCTCGTCGAGGGTGAGGCAGATCACCTCGTCGAACTCGAGACCCTTCGAGCGATGGACGGTCATCACGCGCACGCGGTCGGCGGAACTCGAGTCGGCTGTGTCGGCCTCGACCGCGTCGATGAAGTCGAGGAGCCGCGCGGGCGGCGCGTCTGCGAAGTCCTCGGCGATCGCGACGACGCGCGCGAGGCGGCCCGCGTCGATCGGGGAGAGGCCGAGGCCCTTCAGCGCGTCGAGCGCCGAGCGGACGACTCCCGCAAGCCCCTCGTCTGCGATGCGCGCGCGCATGGTCGATGCGAACTCGACCGCCCGCGCGTGGGCGACGCGCGTCGAGGCGTGGCTCTCGAGCGGCGGAAGGGCCGTGACCACGGCCATCGGTCCGCGCGAGACGAGGAAGTGCGAGATGCGGTCGTCGGGCATGTCGACGAGACGCAGCATCGCCAGGACGCCCACGACCGCTGGCGAGTCGAGCAGCATCGCTCGCCCCTCGTCGCTCGCGGCGACGCCGCGCCGCTTGAGCTCGGCGATCGTCTCGGCGATGCCCTTGTTGGTGCGGATCAGGATGCCAACCGAGCGCTCGGGGTGCTCGCGCGCGATGCGCGCCGCGATGTCGGCTGCGACCGCGTAAGGCGAGACCTCGATGTCGTCGGCGTTCGGGTCGCCGCGGTCGTCGCCCGTCACCGTGCCGTAGGCGTAGGCGGCGATACGGCCGCCGAGCGAGCGCTTCGCGGACTCGTGCCGCTCGAACCGCCACTCGCGGAGCGCGCGGGAATAGGCGCTTGCGGTGCAGTCGGCGGGAAGCCCCGTGCGCGCAACCCAGCCCTCGAGATCGACCTTGTCGCTGGTGAGCGCCCCCTTCGCGTCGTCCTTCGCGAGGGCGAGCACATCGGACTCGTAGTCGGCGAAGACGCGGTTCACGAAGTCCATGAGGATCGGCGACGAGCGGAAGCTCTTGCGGAGCGGTTCGCTTGGCCCGAGTTGCGCGGCGTAGTTGGCGGCGATCTCGGCGATGAGGCCGGGCGTTCCGCCGCGCCAGCCGTAGATCGACTGCTTCGGGTCGCCGACGAGCAGGAACCCGCCCGCGCGCTCGGGGGCCTTGACCCCGAGCACATCCTCGAGGAGCGGCCGCAGGGAGAGGAACTGCTCGACGGATGTGTCCTGCGCCTCGTCGATGGCGAGGTCGCGCAGGTCGACCCCAAGCGCGGCGCGCAGCTCGGTCGGATCGGACACGCGCGAGTCCTCGCGTCCGGCCGCCGCAGCGACGCCGCGCGTGATGTCGGCGAAGCCGAAGAGCCCGCGCTCGGCCTGGAGCCGCCTGAGCACGGCGTCGGCCTTCGGCAGGAGCTCGCGGGCCGCGCGCATCTGGTCGCGCAGCTGCTTGACGAGCGCGGCGCGGAGATGGGGCGCGAGCTGGACGGCGAGCTCCTGGAACTCCTCGGGGATCCTGTTGCGACCGAAGGTGCTCCCCTCGACCATCCGCGGGAAGAGCGTGCTCTTCGCGATCTTGCGGAAGTCGCGGTTCCGCAGCTCGTCCTGCAGCTTCGTCCATGCGCGCTGGAAGTCCTGGTACGGCGTGCCGTCCTTCTTCCTCGGCGGCACAAGCGCGTCGCAGCGAGCGAGAAGTGCGTCCCATCCCTCGCGGGTGAGCCGCGCGTCCGCCTCGAGCTCCTCGGCCCAGCCGAAGACGCGGTCGACGGCTTCCACGCCCTTCACGGCGACCGCGCGGTACATGTCGAGCGGCGTGACGCTTGCGCCGCCGAGCCGCGACTCGATCGCACTCGAGACGCTCGGCTTCGGTTCACCCTGCTCGAGAAGGTCGAGCAGCGCGTCGGCGCTTTCGTCGGTGAGGATCTCGGCTGCGGCAAGTGCGCGCAGTTCCTCGAGCTCGTGCTCCTCGGCGAGCGTCCACTCGGCGGGAAGCCCGACCTCCTCGGGCATGGCGGTCGCGATGCGGTGGAAGAAGCCGTCGATCGTTCCGATCGACAGGCGATGGAGGTCGGCCGCGAGCGCCTTGAGCGCTGCGGTGTATTCGGCCTGTGTGGCGTCTCCGACGACGGCGCGGAACTCCTTGCGCGCCTTTGCGCCATCATCGCCCGCGCGGGCGCCCTGCGCCGCGTGCGAGAGGACGCGCGCGAGGATCTCTCCCGCCGCCTTGCGCGTGAAGGTGACCGCGAGCGCGCGCGCGGGCTGCGGAGCGCGGCCTGCGCGGACCTCGTCGATCGACCATCGAAGGATGCGGTTTGCGAGCGTCCAGGTCTTTCCCGAGCCCGCGTTGGCGATCACGATCGACCGCGGAGCGGGCCCCGACGACGAAGCGGCTTCGCCCACGGCACTTTCCAGAGCGCTCATTCCCCGCCCCCTTCCGATGCATCGCCTGCGGAAGGCCCGTCGCCGCCGCCCGCGTCGCCGAGCCCACGCTGGCCGCGCCCCCAGATCGGCGCAAACGCGTCGCCGTCGCGGACGGGAACCCGATCGTTCGGCTTGAACTCGCCGCGCTGGATGCGGCCGACGAGCTCGACCGCGAGCGCCTCGGCCGCATCGAGGTCCGCGTCGGTCACGACCGCAGGGCCGAGCATGGCGATCTCGCTCTTCTCGGCGCTCGGCGCGAGGTTGAAGTAGCCGAGGTCAGCCGACCCGACCATGATCGGCTTGGGCATCGACCTGAGGAGCACGCGGTAGAGCGGAAGCTGCAGGTCCTTCCACTCGATCGCGTTCGTCGACTTCTTGCGCTTTCCGCCGTGGACATGGGTCTTGAGCGGCGGGTCGGCGCTCGACGAGGACTTGTAGTCGAGCGCGCGGAAGCGCCCGCTCGGAAGGTGCAGGTCGACGCGGTCGATGCGCCCCGTGAGGAAGAGCCCGTCGTTGGCGGGCAGCCGCGGCGACTGAATCTCGCCGGGCTTCGCATCCTTCGTGAACGCGAGCTCGGCGTGGTGCACCTTCCAGCCCTGCTTGGCCTCCTCGGACTGGATCTCTGCGAACCGCCGGAGGCGCCTGCGCGCGAGCTCGATCTGGATGCGCAGCGCGGGCGCGCGCGACTTCGGGAAGTGCATCGCCACGAGCGCGTCAAGATGCGCGCACACGCTGCGCTCGATCGCCTCCGCGTCGTCGGTCGGGTTCGCCGCGGCCGCCTCCTCGCGCCCCCACTGCTCGAGGGCGGCGTGGACGAGGTTGCCGAACCCGCGGGCGTCGAGCTCGACGGCGCGTTCATCGAGGTCGTCGAGCCTGAGCCGCGGGTCGTGCCTGAGCTGGAAGAGGTACGGGCACTCGATGAACGACTTGAACCCCGTGACGCTCACGGCCTCGATCACGGTGCCCGACACGGGCGGCGTCTTCACGAAAATCAGCGCGGCCGCGGCGTCGGCCACGGCACTCGGCCGTTCGTCGCCTGCGTCGGACGCGAAGAGTTGCGTGACGCGCTCGGCGAGCGCGGCCTCCTCGACCCGCAGCAGGAAGCGCGACGGCTTGAGCGGATCGCCTTCCTCCGTCTGTCGTGCGACGACGAAGCCGACGCTCGCCCCGCGGCCGCTCGACGCGCGCGCGGCCGTGCGCGTGAGGATCCCGTCGAGAATCCACGCGTCGCGTGCAGCGTGCCGTCGCGACGACGGCATGCCGAGCGCGATGCGGAGTTCGTCGGGGAAGAGGGAATCGCCAGCGCCTCCGCTCGGGACGACGCCGTCCGCGAAGCCAGAGAGCACGATGTGCGGCTCATCGGCCATGCCCGCGTCGAGCCAGCCAGCGACCGTCACGCCATCGACCTCGACCGTGCCGCGGATCTCCTGCCGCGCCGCCTGTTCGAGCAGAAGCGCGATGGCTTCGTCGCAGGAAACCGGCGCTGCGAACTCCTTCGGAATCTCCGCGAGTTCCGCGAGCGCGCGGTCGAGCTGACGCACCGATCCGACGCGCTCGCCCGCAAACGACCCGCGCGAATCGTCGCCGACGACGGCGCGCAGCGCCTCTCGCAGCGGGCGCGCCCACGCGGAGACGGGCTTCGAACCCGACAGCGGCCCACAGAGCGCGATCACCGCTCCGCGCACGGCCGCGTAGCCGCTGGCGACAGCCTCACCGCGCCACCCGCCACCTTCGACGGACCCGACGGGCTCGTCGCGCCACGCGCCCACGAAGGTCTTGGCGCGGTAGGCCGAGACGCGGTCGGCCGCGTCGGGAATCTCCTTCGAGCGCGCCAGCCAGCATGCGACATCGTCATGGCGCACGAAGGCCGCGAGCGACTCCGCGGAACCCTCGCCCAGCAGTTCGGCAAGCCTCGCGAGAAGCGTGCCGAGACGCGTGGCGCCGAACGGGCGTGCCTCGCCCGACGCCGCGGGCGTGCCCGCGAGCGCCAACGCGCGCTCGATCGCGCGGCGCGTCTCGTCGTCGGGCGCCATCACGAAGAGTTCGTCGCTCGTCGGGCGACGGGGTCCGTCTGGCCCGACGGGAAGCGCGCGAATCGCAGCAACCACATCCTCCGCCGCGCCGTTCGGACGGTCGGCGACCCGAATCGCAGCGTGCGCGATGCGATCGGTCGGGAACGCGCGCGACTCCCAGCGCGCCGCGATTGGGAACCCGTCCTCGTCGACATCGTCGGCGCCATGGACGCATACCTCGACGCAGACGCCGTGTTCCCGCAGCCGTCGGAGCAGCGCCCTCTGCACGGGATCGGGGTCTGCGAAGAGGACGACGACGCGATCGATGCCGTCGGCGACGACCCCGCCTGCAGTACGGCGCTCGACTCGGCCCGCATCGGCGCGCACCGCCTCGCGCAGCGATTCGTCGCGGTCGGCCACCCCGCACTCGTCGAGGAGCGCCGCCCGCCGCCGCGCGAACTCCGCGAGAACCTCGAGTCGACCAGCGAGTTCACTGCGCGCGCGCACGATTTCGCGTGCGGCGGCGCTGGAGACGATCTCGTCGAGCGCCCACATCGACGCCGCAACCTCGCTCGAGAGCCGATGGACGCGCCGCGCGATACGCATGCGCGCGGCTGCGTCGGGCTCCGCCGCCACGCCGAAGAGCGACGCCACCCGCACCGCGAAGCCATCGCCCACCGCGACCGAGCGGTCGAGCACCTCACGCCACGAGAACATGGCCGCCATCTCGCCGAGGATCGGCCGCACGGGCTCGACGAGGTTCGGCCCGAAGCGCTTCGGCGTGACGATCATCGGGGCAAACAGCGGGCGCGATTCGGCTCGCGCCCGCGCGAGCAACCCACGCGACAGCGCAGACGCGAGCCGTCCGCCGGGCACCAGCACCATCGTTCGGGACAGGTCAAGCGGGCCGCGGTCGGCCCGCTCGTCCTGCGAACTGCCCGCCGCGCCAAAGCCGCCATTCCGGCCCGCCTCACACGACGCCTCGCACGACGCCACGCACGATGCCTCGCACGACACCTCGCACAACACCTCACACAGCGCATCCGAGATCGCACGCCGCGCGTCGAGCACGCGCACGCGAGCCGCAGCGGGCGACGCCTGCGTTGAGGTTGACTCACCGCTGCCGTCGATCGATCGTTCCGTGGCTTGTTTCGTGGATTGTTTCGTGGCTTGGTCCTTGGCTTGGTCCTTGGCTCGTTCCATCAATCGTCCCCTCAATCGTCCCCTCAATCGTTCCCCCAGTCGCTTCCCCAGTCGCTTCCCCAGTCGCTTCCCCAGTCGCTTCCCCAGTCGCTCCACGCCTCCCGCCTCTCTTCCCTTCTTCGAGCCGGCGACCGGCCTCCTGCGAGCTCCGCGTCCGGCCCGCGCGCCGCACGAGGCCGTCAGCCCTCGCCGAAACTCGCCTGATCGGTGAATGCGGCCACACCGAATGCAACCACACCGCACGCGCGATCCCGCTCATGCGCGTTCCGTTCCCTGTTGCACAGCCATTCGCAGCCCCTCGAAGAGAGCGCAGTATATCGCGCCGCACACGGCGACCGCCAAGTACCACACATTTACGACCACATTTTCGCGGCAGAAGCTCCGCGAGCACGCGTCGCATCGCGCGGCGACCGACGCCGACCGCCCCGTCGCGAGAGACGCGCGCCTACGGCGCGCACGCCCCCCACGCCCCGAGCAGCACCGCCAGATCCTGACTGCTCGTCGTGCCGTCGTCGTTCAGGTCGCCTGCCGGACCGCCCCACGCTGCGAGCAGCGCCGCGAGGTCCTGCGCGCCGACCATGCCGTCGCTGTTCAGGTCTGCCGGGCACGATCCGCCCTGCGAGAGGACAAACGCGCCGACACCCTGGCCGTAGATCGACTCCTCGATCGGATTCGAGCCAATGCCGATCAGGTATGTCGTTCCGCCCTGCGGCGTAAAGGTGACCTTCGCGCCGACGGTGGGTTCGCCGCAGTCGTCCTCGCTGCACGCGACGAGCTGGCCGCCGCAGAACTCGAAGACGGCGATCCTCGTGTCGAGCGGCCCATAGTCGCCGCTGCTGATGAGCGCCCAGCCGCCGTCCGCCTCGCAGAACGAGATCGTCACGGGCTCGTCGCTCGGCGACTCATAGGTGTACCAGACATCGAATCGAAGCGCTCCGCATGGCGTCGGCGTCGAGCCTTCGGCGCCATTGTTGCGGAACGCATTGACACCAGCTTCCGCGGCACGCGGGCTGGTGCAGTCGTCGTTCGTCGGGCGCTCTCCGCAGAGGAGCGCCGCCGTCGCCGCGCACATCCTGTCCCACGATTCTGCACAGCAGGTCGGATCGAACGCGCAGACGAAGTTGCAGCAGACGAGGTCTTCGCAGAAGGGCGCACTCCGCTCCTCGAAGCAGTCGCCCGCAGCGGGGTCGCCGCACACGGCCTGCGCTCCGAAGTACTCGACGATCAGCTCGCCATCGCCAGCAGGCCAGAAGGTGGGGCCGAGCGCGGGCTCGTTCCCGATCCGGATGCGAACCGTCTGTCCTGCTGCCAGCGAGACCAGGACGGCGGGATTGCGCGAGTTGGTGGGGCACAGGAACCCGTCGGTGCCGCAGTCGACGACCACTCCACCGTCGGCGGGGCAGTCGGTCCAGATCTCGATTCCGCCGTCCTCGAGCCCGCCTTGGCCAACCGGGGAACCGCCGCAGACCGAGATGCGGTGGTTGCCGCCCTCAGCGGCGGTGAAGGTGAACCAGATGTCGCGGTTGAGCGGACCGCAGTCGGATGGATCGATCACCTCGGTATCTGCAAAGAAGTTGTCGAACGGCGTCGATCCGAGCGTTGCCGCCACTGCGTCGGCGCAGCGGTCGTTCGGCGGAGGCGTCGCATCGCAAGGCGTGCCCGTCACCGTGAACGAGTAGATGTTGCCTCCGTCGTAGCCGCAAGGAAGCCCGAACGGCGACAGTGGTGCGACCGTGATCGGGTGCCGACCTGCGGGAAGGCACACGGTGACGGGAACACCCGGGCACGCGCTGGCCAGGCTGATCGCAGTCGGCGGGAGAAGCTCGAAGCTGCAGCCGGGGTTCGCGATCTGCACCGCCACGGGAATGTCAGACCGAAGTTCGAGCGTGATCTCTGTGCCCTCGGCGAGGTCGAGCAGGTACCAGTCGCGGTCGAAGCTGCCGCCGTCCGCCCAGATCGTGCCGCGAACCGTGTCACCGAGCCCGAACACCTGCAACGAACCCGCCTCGTCCGCGCAATCTCCATTGAGGCCGACGCCGCACGGCTCGTTCTCGAGAACGGTCGGCTTCGGTAACGGACATGGCGAGAGGGGCGTGATCGAGAGGATTCCGTCGCCGCTCGCCTCGGGGAGGTAGCCACCCACGAGCACCTTGTACTCGACACCTTCCTGAAGCTCCACGCCGATGATCTGTGCGCCGACTTCTGCAGCGCAGCCGAACTCAGAGCATGCCACGACCGTGCCGACGCCGAGACAGTCGGTGAGCACGGCGAGTCGCGCGGTGAAATCGCCGCCGCAGGTCGAGATGTTGTAGACCGCCGATGCGGGCGGGGTGAAGTCGAAGTACTGGACGGAGTAGATGCGATCATCGAGCCCGCCGCCCTGCGGCCACGGGTTGCACTCGCCCGCGAGGTCGATCGTCTCGGTGCGCTCTGAGGTATCGAACGGGTTGGAGCCGACCGTGGCCACGGTCGCGCTCCGGCATCCCGCGCCCGGCGGATCGACCGCCACGATGTCGAGCACGCCGCTCTCGATGAACCCCTCGCTCGATGAACTGCCGATGCCGATGAAGTAGGTGAGCCCCCCGATCAGCTCGAGACCGTCGAGGCGCGCGCCCGACGCCTGGCCGTCAGGGCAGCCGAACACCGCGCAGGCGAGGGCCGAGCCCGTCAGCCCGCACCCGTCGCGCACGGAGAGGAGCGTCCACTCGGGGCCGAGCTCGCCTGTGCAGATCGAGATGCGGTAGGCGCCGCTCTCTGGCGGCGTGAACGCGAAGAAGTTCGTGTTGTAGGAAGTGAAGATGCAGGCGCTCTCGAGGCCCGCCTCGAGATGACAGCCAGTCAGCTCGCCCGTGATGGGATTGCCGCCGACCACGACCGTCGGCACGCCCTTGCAGCCTGCACACTCGTCGGCGTGCGCGTGCCCGAAGGCAAGGGTGATTGCGGCCACACACGAAGCGGCGCGGAGGAAATCGAATCGAGACGGCATACTGGACCTCTGGGGTTCACTGCGGGCGAAGCTCTGTTGTTTCGTGCACCACGCCCGAAGACAGCAATCTTTCAAAGATACGACCAGCCCCGCGTGGGTGCGCTCGCCGACCGGAGAGATTGCGGCAATTCCAAGCGCCAGCCTCCCTGTTCGGGGGGGGCTGGGTAGCCGATCGAGCGTCTTGCCACCGGACCCCGCTTTCATCGAGCAGGTTCCCGGCTCCACCGAAGCGCGCTGGGCTCTGAGGGCCTACCACGCACACGCGTGGCACGCGCGGTCAAGCACGACGCGTGCCCACCGGGTGCTTCGAGGTCCGCCCGCGCGATCCCCGCATGTCTGGAACGACTGGGCCGATTGCGCGGGCTTCAGCGCGCAGAATTCGCCCTGTAGCGGCTGCGCAAGACGCGCGGCCGCGGCGCGCACGACCTCGCGAATCCCGCGTCGAAGCGCTGCATGCGGCGGCGGCGCCGCACGATGACAGCGAGGTGGTGCGGCCCCGAGCCAATCGAGGCCATCCGAAGTCAAGCGTGGACGAGAGCCGGCAGGAGGAAGCCGACCGCCGCACGCGCGGGCACCCTGAATGGAGTGAGGTACGCCATGATCGGGATCAACGAACACACCGGCTACGACATGGAGGCCGCCGCCTTCAAGGAACAGGAGATCGCGCAACTGCGCGCGCTGCGTGAACGCCTCGAGGCGGAGCGTCGCGCGTCGGAGCAGGCCACGCACTGGATGCACTGCCCGAAGTGCGGCGGCGAGATGGAGGAGGCGGACTTCGAGAACGTGGTGGCCGACCGCTGCACGGCCTGCGGCGGCGTCCACTTCGATCCGCACGCGGTCGAGGAACTCGTCCGCTACGAGCGCGACCAGGGAACCTTCTGGCGACGCCTGTTCCACCCCGCGCTTCCTGTGCATGCGACGCCGAACGGGCACGGTCACGCACACGGCCATGCGCACGGCCACGCGCACGGGAATCACACCGTGCGACGCGCCGCGTAGCGGGCCCACCCGCCTCGACGCGGGGAACCCGCCCCGTCCGCAGCGGCCTGTTGACGCTACGATTGACGATGCCGCGCCGTTGGCCCGAGCCGACGGCGCGGCTTCGCCATTCCACCAACCCCAGCAGGGATCGACGTCATGAGCGGCATCAACGACCACAAGGGCTACGACATGGAAGACGCTGCGTTCAGGGAAGTCGAGCAGCGGCAGCTGAAGGAGCTCCGCGCGAAGCTTGACAGCCAGCGCGCGAGCACCGCGCAGACCGCGGCGAAGGAGGCCCACTGGATGCGCTGCCCGAAGTGCGGCGGGCAGATGGCCGAGCAGTCGCTCGAGGGCGTCATGATCGACAAGTGCACAGCGTGCGGCGGCATCTACTTCGACGCGGGCGAGGTCGAGCTCCTGCTCAAGGCGGACCGCGGCCACGCGGGAATCCTCGGCAAGCTGTTCGGGCGCTGAGCGCGCCTGTTACGAGAGATTCGCGACTTCCCAGCCCTTGCGATAGGTGCGGCGCAGCGCAGCGCTCGCGGCGGTGCTGTTCTTGAAGACGCACTTCGCCGCGTCGTACTCGAGGACCGTGCCAGGCTCGACCGCGCTCATGGCGCCGATCGAGAGGCTCTCGCACATCCGTCCCGCGCGCTCGAAGCGCGACACGCACGAGGCCTTCTTGCCGTTGAGACAGGCGTCGACCCAGTTGTGCCAGTGGTTCGTCTCGCTGAACTCGCCAGGCGACAGCTCGATCGCCTTTCCATCGACGAAGACGCGGCTCCACGCGCCCTCGATCGGGAACCACATCGTGCCCTTCTCGCCGACGAGGATCACGCCGCCGTCGCCGCGCACGACATTCTTGCCCTGCTCGCCGCCTTCCCAGCCATCGGGAAGCCCGATCGCCTTGAAGTCGGGGAACTGGCCGCCGTCGAACCACTTGAGCGTGAGGCCGTCCTTCGAGGTGCGCGCGTTCGGCGCGTACTTCAGCACCACCGACTCGCTCTCGGGGAACTGGTCCTTCGAAGGCTTGACGGGGTGGCAGATCGCGGAGAGCGGCGACCCGAGGCCGAGCTCGTAGAACGGGACATCGAGCATGTGGCAGCCCATGTCGCCGAACGCGCCCGTGCCCCAGTCGATCGTGCCGCGCCACGCGAAGGGCGTGTAGCCGTTCTTGTAGGGCCGCGCCGCGGAGGTTCCGAGGAAGAGGTCCCACGAGAGGCCTTCGGGGATCGGGTCCTCGCCCTCGGGGCGCGGATTCCCCTGCGGCCACCAGCCCGCGGGACGGTTGGTCCACGCGTAGACCTCCTTCACGGGGCCGACGATTCCCTCGCGGATCAGCTGGCCGCCCCACTGGCGCCACTTGGTGGCGATGCGCTGCGTGCCCATCTGCGTCACGACCGAGGGGAGCCGCTCGGCCACCTCGGCGAGCGCGCGGTTCTCGAAGCCGCCCTGCGCGAGCGGCTTCTGGCAATAGACATGCTTGCCGAGGTTCATGGCGCTCATCGCGATCGGCGCGTGCATGTGGTCGGCGGTCGAGCAGACGACGGCGTCGAAGCCCTTGTCGAGCTTGGCGTAGGCCTCGCGCCAGTCGCGGAAGGTCGGCACATTCGGGAAGCGCGCGGGGCGGGTGTTGCCCTTGTCGTCCTTCGAGTCCTTGGTCCAGCCGTCGAGCTGCACCTGGCTGATGTCGCAGAGGCCGACGATCTCGACCATCGGGTGCGACGCCACCTGGCGGAGGTCCGATCCGCCCATTCCACCGACGCCGACCTGCAGGACGCGCAGCTTCGAGTTCTGGTTGAGACCGCGGCGAAGAACTGCAGGCGCTGCGCCCGCCGCGATCTGCGAGGCGAGTCCCGCGGCGATCGGCGCGGCGGCCACGGTGAGGACGAATCGACGGCGCGACAGGGTCTGGTCGGAGGTGTGCTCGCTCATGCGGCGCATTCAACCACAAAGGACGCGCGAGGGAAACGCCCAAGCGTGCGCTTCCGACAAATCTCCCGAGGCCACGCTTCGCTCGGCGACCCTACATTGCCGCGATGCTCTCTCGAACGAACTCCGCCGCTTCTCCCGCCCGCTTGCGCGCCGCACGAGCCGCCGAAACGCGAGTCGACAGGAACATCGACCCGTCGTTCGACCCCGACGCAGCCGCGACGGGCGACGGACTCTTCGGCCTCACGACCACGCCCGCCGATGCGCGGATCGTGGTGATTCCAGTGCCGTTCGACGCGACCACAAGCTACCGCCCGGGAACGGCGCGCGGGCCCGAGGCCGTTCTCGAGGCGAGCAAGCAGGTCGATCTCGAGGACCTCCAGTACGGCGCGATCTGGAAGGCAGGCATCGCGATGCTGCCGATCTCGCGCGAGATCGCCGCGCTCTCGCGGCGCGCGCGCAGGGCGGCCGAGCCCGTCATCGCCGCGGGCGGCGCGGAGTCGGGCAACCGCGCGCACGCGAAGGCGCTCGCGGCCGTGAACGCAGCGAGCGCGCGCGTGAACGCGTTCGTCGCGGCGGAGGCGCGCAAGATCCTCGACCGCGGCGCGATTCCCGCGATTCTCGGCGGCGACCACGCGAGCCCGTTCGGCCTCGTCGAGGAGCTCGCGAAGCGCCATCGCGGCATGGGCGTCCTCCAGATCGACGCGCACATGGACCTGCGCGAGGCGTTCGAGGGCTTCGCCTTCTCGCATGCGAGCATCTACCACAATGTGATGACGCGTATCGATGGCGTCGCCAAGCTGGTGCAGGTCGGGATCCGCGACTTCGGCGCGCGCGAGCGCGCGTTCGCCGAGGGTTCGCGCGGCCGGGTGAAGGTCTTCTACGACCAGGCGATCCGCGACAGGCAGTTCGCGGGCGGCGCGAAGGCGAGCTGGAGCGCGATCGCGAAGGACATCGTGGCGGCGCTCCCGAAGGATGTCTACATCTCCTTCGACATCGACGGCCTCTCGCCTGACCTCTGCCCGAACACGGGCACGCCCGTCCCCGGCGGACTGTCGTTCCCCGAGGTCGCGCACCTCCTCGAGACGCTCGCGAAGAGCGGCCGCCGCATCGTGGGCTTCGACCTCGTCGAGGTGGCGCCAGGCCCGAACGGCGAAGACTGGAACGCGAACGTTGGCGCGCGGGTTCTCTACAAGATGCTCGGGGCGACGGCGCGGAGCAGGCGAATCCTGTAAACTTTTCGCGTCTGCGCGCACAAGCCCTGGACGCACCGCGCGCAAAGGAGAAGAAGAATGACGGAATCGGCGAATCACGATCGTGACGACGCTGCTGCTCCCGCGTCTGCGGCTTCCGCCCTTTGGACGATGTTCCTCGACGACGGCACCGCGAAGGGCGTGCGCGTCGAGTGCACCGCTGAGAAGATCGGCGAATTCATCCTTGCGCGACGCGCGGGCCCGATGACGAACGCGATCGCCCCCGGCTCGACCGCGCGCGTACCGCTCGCGACGCTCCCGCTCTTTGCGCCCTTCTTCAGCGCGGACGCCAGGCGCCACGCGCTCGAGATGTCGGGGCTCCCCGAGTCTCCGCCTGATCCGCGCCTACACGAGCGGTTCGAGGCGATCGCCGCCAACCGCCGCGGCGCGCACCGTCCGAGGGCGCTGCGCACGCTCGCGGTGCTCTGCAAGGTATGCGCGTGGCTCTTCGTCGCAATCGGGACGCTCTGGCTCCTCGCGGCCTTCTCCGCACCTGTCCGCGTGCAAGGATTGAACGCGATGGCGGGCCTGATGGTGGCGATCCTGCTTGCGCTGGTGCCGCTCGTGGCGATTCCCGTCCTGTTCTTCACGCTTGCGGGGCTCGCCAATGGACTCGCGGATCTGCTTGAAGACAGGCTCGTCGCGCGTCTCCGCCAGCACTGAAGCGGCTCACTCCGCCATAAGCCGCGCGCGCGCGTCGGCGAGCTTCGCGCGGCCCGCCTCGTCGAGCGCGGGGTAGTGCAGGTCGACCGACGCCAGCGCATCGACGATCGTCGCCGCGACCACGAGCCGCGTGTACCACTTGTTGTCCGCAGGCACCACGCTCCACGGCGCGAAGTCGGTCGCGGTGCCGCGGATCATGTCCTGGTACGCGCGCATGTACTCGTCCCAGTGCGCGCGCTCTGCGACATCGGCTGCGCTGAACTTCCAGTTCTTCGTGGGATCGTCGATCCGCTCGAGGAAGCGCTTCTTCTGCTCCTCGCGCGAGACATTGAGGAAGAACTTGCGCACGATCGTCCCGTTCCTCGCCATGTAGCGCTCGTAGGAACGGATGTCCTTGAAGCGCTCGTCCCAGATGCCGTTCGTCACGAGTTCGGGCGGAAGCTGCTGCTTCGCGAGGTATTCGCGGTGGACGCGCACCACGAGCACCTCCTCGTAGTAGGAGCGGTTGAAGATCCCGATCATGCCCCGCCGCGGCGCCAGGCGCGTGCACCGCCACATGAAGTCGTGGTCGAGCTCCTCCGCGCTCGGCGCCTTGAACGAGTGCACCGCGCATCCCTGCGGGTTGATGCCGCTCATCACATGCTTGATCGCGCCGTCCTTGCCCGCCGCGTCCATCGCCTGGAACACGAGAAGCAGCGACCAGCGGTTCTGCGCGTAGAGCATGTCCTGCAGGCGCGACACGATGCGCACGCCTTCGGCGAGAAGGTCCTTCGTCGCCTCCTTGCGCGAACCGGCGGCCGCGTCGGGAATGAGCGGATGATCGCCGTTCTCAAAGGCTCCGATGTCTGCCGGGTCGTGCTGCGACAGCTTGAAGCCGTCGCCATCGCGCACCATGTGCCGCGCGGCGAGCTTGCGCGCTGCCTTGATCAGCGCGAGGTCGCGGTCCGACCACTCCTGCACATGCCCTGATGCGTCGCCAGGATTCGACATCGATCCTCCGTGCGGCGCGGAAGATCGCGGCGCGTGGGTGGATCATCGCCGCGCGGAGCGCCCGATGCAACGCAGTCACCCCGTTCTCGTCGCCCTTTCAAGCAGAATCGCGTCGACGAGTTCCACCAGCTTCGAGCCCTCGAAGGGCTTCTCCAGCACGATCGCGTCGGAAATCGAACGGATGCGGCGCTTGAAGTCCTCGCGGAAGCCCGTGATGAAGACGATCGGAACCTGCTCGGAGCGCTGCAGGGCGTCCGCGAGCGCGATGCCGTCGCCGCCCGGCATGTTCAGGTCGGTGACCACCACGTCGAAGGTGTGGCGATGCCACTCCGCGAGCGCCTGCGCGCCGCTCGCGGCGGTGACGCAGAAATACCCGGCGTCCGAGAGACGCCGCGCCAGCACGCGGCAGATCTCGGGATCGTTGTCGACCACGAGCACCGTGGCGTGCGTGCGTCCGTCTTCGCGTGCTGCTGTCATCGGTCACCTCCCTTTCCTTCCGCGCCCGTTCGTGCGCGGACTCCCTCGATCAGGCGCGGCGGCGCTCCTCGATTGCCGCGCGCACCGTCGCAACGATCTCCTTTGCGTCGTAGGGCTTCGTGAGATACGCCCACGCCCCCCCTGCAAGCGCGCGCTGCCGCTCGGAATCCTGGACATTCGCGCTGACGAACACCACGGGCACCTCCGCGAGCGCGGGCTCGCGCTTCATCCGCGCATGGACCTCGAACCCGTCGAGCTCGGGCATGCGCACATCGAGCACGACCGCGTCGGGCCGCCGCTCCCGCGCGCACGCGAGGCCGCGCGCACCGCTTGCGGCGGTCGTCGCATCGAGCCCCGCCGCACGCAGCCGGATGGCGAGCGCCTCGGCGATTCCGCGGTCGTCGTCGATCACCAGAACGCTATCGCGCATCGACGGTCTCCGCGCCGAGGACGCTTTCCCTGATCGCATCGCGCGCAGCCTCCGTGTCCGCCGGCGTCATCCAGAAGCCCGCGACCGAGATCGAGGGCGCGTGCGCTCCGTCGATGTCGTGGCGGCGGAAGGAATCCTCGATGCGCATGGTCCACACGGCGGTCGACTCGGTCGGGCCCACCACGACGAGCCCTCGGCCTCCGCGCGCGGGAAGAACGATGTCGGACGGGCGCGTCGCTCCGACGACCACGCGGCGCAACTGCTCGGCGTCGATCGGCGCCCCGCCTGCCTCGGCGTCGCCAGGGTCGATGCGAAGCATGGCAATGGCGCCGCCCGCGTCCTCGCGTTCGGCGAGCCGCTCGAAGAAGCGCTCGATCACGACGCGCATGTCGGCGGGCGGCACCGTGAACGAGAAGGTCGCCCCGCGCCCGGGCTCGCTCTCGACCCAGATCCGCCCGAGATTGAGCCAGACGAGCTGCCGCGCGATGTTGAGCCCGAGGCCGAAGCCCTTCACGCTCGGCGCGAGCGCGTTCGGCAGCTGGCGGAACCGCTCGAAGAGCCGCGACTGGTCCTCGGGCGAGAGGCCTGGCCCTTGGTCGGACACCGAGAAGCAGATGTCTCCCGCAGGGAGCGCCCGCGCCGAGAGTTCGACCGTCCCGCCATCGGGCGAGAACTTGATCGCGTTCGACACGAGGTTCATGACCACGCGGCGCACCTTCTCCTCGTCGGCGAAGACGGGCACGAGCCCTTCCTCGACGCGCTCGACGACGCGGATGCCGCGCGAGGCCGCCTTGCGCGCAACCATGCCGCGCACGCCTGCGACGATGAGCTCGGCCGACGACGGCCTGCGGTCGACGCGCAGCCGCCCGACGCGCAGCTTGCTCGAGTCGAGGAAGTCCTCGACCATCTGGTTGAGGTCCGCGGCCGCGACATCGACGATCTGCAGCCACTCCGCCTGCTGCGCCGTCACGGGGCCGCCGAGCCCGTCCGCCACGATCGCGGTGTATTCCTTGATGACCGTGAGCGGCGTGCGGAACTCGTGCGACACATCGTCGACGAAGCGATGCGCGCGCGCGGTCATCTCCTCGAGCGAGCGGTTCTGCCTGCCGAGGAGCGCCGCGAGCTTCTCGAGCTCGAGCTTCTCGCGCCGCTCTGTGATGTCGCGCACGATCTTGCTCGCGCCGACGAGCGCGCCCGCGCCATCGCGAACGGGCGAGAGCGACACGGACACCTCGATCTCCGCGCCGTCGGCCCTCACGCGGCGCGACTCGTACTGCGCCGCGCGGTCGCCCGCCGCGATCCGTGCGAGCGCGGCGTGCTCGAAGGCTCGCTCGGCGGCGGGAATTGAACGCGCCTCGGTGGCTCCGACGATCTCCTCACGGGGAATCCCGAGGAGCCTCGCCACCGCTGCATTCGCCGACGACACCGTGCCGTCGAGCGCGACGCCGAGGATGGCGTCCTCGGAACCCTCGACGATCTCCGCGAGGCGCGCCCGCGCGTCCTCGACGACGCGCCCCTCTGTGACGTCGAGATGGATCCCCGACATCCGCAGCGGCTTCCCCGACTCGTCGCGCTCGTACACCTTGCCTGCGTCGAGGATCCACACGGTCGAGCCGTCGCGGTGGCGGAGCCGATGCTCGCAGCGGTAGAAGTCGGTGCGCCCCGCGAAGTGTTCGTCGAGCGCCGCCTGCACCGCCTGCCGATCGTCGGGATGGATGAGCCTCTCCCACGACTCGACGGAGGGCTCGACCTCGCCGGGCGCATAGCCGAGCATCGTGCACCAGCGTTCGTTGAAGCGAACCTCGCGCGTGGCGATGTTCCACTCCCAGGTGCCGAGGTTCGCGCCCTCGACGATCAGCCGCTGCCTGCGCTCGCTTGCGGCGATCGCCTCGCGCGCCTCGACCGCCGCGGTCACATCGGCCTCGATCGCCATGAACCCCGTCACGGCGCCTCTGTCGTCGCGCAAGGGCTGGATCTCGATGTCGAGCCAGTACTCGTGTCCGTCCTTCGCGCGGTTGAGGACCTCGACGCGGCAGGGCTCGTGCGCATCGAGCGCGCGCCGCATGCGCGCGATGGTCGCGGGATCCGTGCGCTCGCTCTGCAGGAGCTCGCCGGGCACGCGCCCGACGGCCTCCGCCGCCGAGTAGCCCGTGAGCCGCGTGAAGCCCTCGTTTACCCACGCAATCCGCCGCGCAAGGTCGGTGATGATGACCGCGTTCGTCGTGTGGCGCGCCACCAGGGCGAGGCGCTCGATCTCCGCATAGTCGCGGGCCTCGCGCTCGCGCGCCTCGGCGACAGCGCGCGCAAGGGCCGTGATCTCGTCGTCGCCGCGCGCGCTCCTGAACTCGACGGGGTTCGGCGGATCCGCGCCCGCCGCGAAGGCGCGCGCGAGCCGCGCGAGCCGTAGCGTGGTGGTCCGGCGCACCGCGAGCACGACCGTCGCCGCGAACGCGACGATCGCGATGGTCGCCACCACGCCGAGCAAGAGCGTCGAGCGCAGCGCAGCCGCCTCGAAGGTCGAAGAGTCGAGATGGACGACGACGGCCCCTTCGCCGTCGAGCGGTGTCGCACATGCGAAGACACCGTCCTCAGGGCGAAGCCGCATCGCGTCTCCGCGCGTGCGCATCGTCGTCGCAAGCTCGGCGCCGATCTCATGCGGCGGCAGCGTCGAGAGCTCCCGGCCGATCCAACCGCGGCGCGTGCTTGCGAAGACATAGGGCGGATCGCCCGTGACGGCCACGACGAGATTGACGCGCTGGTCCTCGCCGAGCTTCTCGATGAATCCCTGCAGCGCCTCGGGGTCGCGCACCTCCGCATCCGCGATCGCGTGGGCGAGAAGCTGCGACTCGCTCGCCAGCTGCCGCTCCCGCTGTGCGTCGTGGATCATCCAGGTTGCGACGGCGACCAGCGCGATCGCCGCGACGGCCGCCGCGAGGACGGGCAGCAGCACCTTGCGCTCGAGCGGACCGAGCGCGCCGACGAGGCCGATGCGCGGCCGGCGCCGCTCCTGCTCGCACTTCGGATGGATGTCCATGGGAACAGGCTCCTCGCGCCCCTCGCGGGAGCCGCGGCATCGTGCTCTTCGAATCGTCGTCGTCGGCGCGGGGCTCGTCCGCCCCGCCGCTCTCCGCGTCCGTCGCTCCCCCCACGGAAGAAGAGCCGAGGCGGGCCCTCCCTCGGTCAGGGGAACTTCCCTGATTCAGCGGGTGTAGTCTGCCGACCGAATGCCCGCGCCCATCCGCCCAAGCGCCGACGCACCCGAGACCGTGCCGATCGAGTCGGCGCGGGCGCTCCTCCTCGCTGGCTGCGCCCTCGACCGCGCGCCTGCGCGCGCGACGAAGCCCCGCGTGATCGCGCTCGTCCGCGAGCTCGGGTTCGTGCAGGTCGACAGCATCAGCTCTGTCGAGCGCGCGCACCACCTCGTCCTGCATGCGCGGCTCGACGGCTACGACCCCGCGCATCTCGCGCACCACGCCGAGTCGACGCGCGCCGCGTTCGAGCACTGGACGCACGACGCGAGCCTGATCCGCAGCGACTGGCTGCCGTGGTGGACGCACCGCTTCGAGCGAAGCCGCGCGCGGCTTCGGCAGAGCGCGTGGATGCGCGAGCGGCTCGGGCGCAACTGGCGCCGCACGCTCGACGAGGTGCGCGGCGCGCTCGCCGCGCGCGGACCGCTTGCGACACGCGACTTCCCTCGGCCCGCGGGGGCACGCAAGAGCGAAGGCTGGTGGGACTGGTCGCCGCACAAGGCCGCGCTCGAGTTCCTGTGGAGGACGGGCGAGGTCGCCGTCCACTCGCGCCGCGGCTTCGAGAAGGTCTACGACCTCGCGGAGCGCGTCTACGGCGAGATGCCGCCGCAACCGCCGCACGACGAGCTGATCCGGTTCGCCTGTCTCGCCGCGCTCGAGCGACTCGGCGCCGCGACCCCGCGCGAGATCGCGCGCTTCCTCCACGCGATCTCCCCCGCCGAGGCGACGCGCTGGTGCACAGACGCCGCAAAACGCGGGGAAATCGCAGCGGTCGCGCTCGAGCGGGACGGGCGGGCGCCGCGCGCGGGCTTCGCGCGCCTCGACTGGAGACGCGCGGCCGCGCGCATCGAGCCCGACGCGACGCCTCGGCTCCTGACGCCGTTCGACCCGCTCGTCCGAGAGCGCGAGCGCCTCGCGGAGCTCTTCCGATTCAACTATCGCTTCGAGGCCTTCGTGCCCGCTGCGAAGCGCGTCCACGGCTACTACACCATGCCCGTCCTCGCGGGCGAGCGCTTCGTCGCCCGCGTCGACCTCGCGAGCGACCGTGCGAAGGGCGTCCTCCGCGTCGACCGCATCTGGCTCGAGGACGGCGCGCCCGCAAAGGCCGCTCGCGCCGCCACCGGCTCCGCGTGCGAGCGACTCGCGGCGCAGCTCGGGCTCTCGCTCGAGCTGTCCGCCGTGCGCCCCGCACGCGGCTGAAATCAGGCAAAGGCGCCCGCCAAACCCGTCGCCGACGCTCACGCCGCGCGGAAGCGGCTACGCTTCGGTCCACGCCGCGCGGAGAACGCCAACCACCATGGACGAGCCAAGGCCATCGACCAATCCTGACGGCGCGACCGCACGCGCAGGCGATGGCGCGGGCGATGGCGGAGCCCGCAACCTCCCCACCGTCACCGAGGTCGAGGTCCGCCGCATCCCGCGCGCCGACGAGGAAGCCGCGGCGCCCGCACGCCCGAAGCAGACGACGAAGCTTCGCTACGCGCTTGCCCTCTGCGTGGCGCTCTTCGCGGACACCATCGGTTCCCCGTTCGGCGAGGGCTTCGCCGTCGCCTTCGACCTCGGCATCGCGCTTGCGATCGTGTTCCTGCTTGGGTTCCGCATCGAGCTTCTCTTCGCGCTGCTCCTCGAGGCCGTCCCGGGGCTCGGGCTCTTCCCGAGCTGGCTCGTCGCCGTGCCCATGATCTGGGTGCGCACGGGCGGCGCGTCGACTGGGTTCGGCGCGTCGCCGCCGACGATTCCGCCGCGCGGCGCGCAGCCGACGGCGCAGGGCGACGCGGGCGAGCGCACCCGCTGACCCTCTGGTCAACTGGTCCGACGAAACTTCCGGGTCGGCGCGCGAACGACCGCCTCGGGCGGCGTTGAGACTTCAACCGCAGCGCTCAATCCGCAGAGAAGTGCCCACCCGATGGTGCGGGCGCAACCATCGCGGAGGTACAGTGCGCGTCACGCCCTCAACGCCCTCGGCGCCCGCGTCCTGCGTGTCCCGAGAGCAGCGCCCGACAGTCTCCTCACCTTCCTAGGCCCGTCTCTCCATGATGAAGTCGATCCTCGCACCGCTCGTCGCCGCGGCCATGTTCGTGCACGGTTCCGCCACGGCCGCCACGCAGGCGCCCCCGATTCCAGACGAGTGGTTCTTCGGCGGCGCCGCGCGCCCCGCGGAGCTCCGCGCGCTCGAGGGGAAGCCCGCGCCCGAGATCGCGGCCGAGTCGTGGATCGGCGAGGCCGTGACGCTCGCCGCTTCGAAGGGCAAGGTCGTCGTCCTCGACTTCTGGGCGACCTGGTGCGGGCCATGCATGGCGGCGATTCCAGAGAATGTCGCGCTCGTCAAGAAGCACGAGGCCTCGGGCGACCTCGTCTTCATCGGCATGCACGACGCGAACTCGGGCTGGGACCGCGCCGACGCGGTCGCGCGAGAGAAGAAGATCAACTACCGGATCGCGAAAGACGGCTCTGGCGGCGCGTCTGCGAAGGCCTACGGCGTTCCGTTCTGGCCGACCTACATCGTGATCGACCGCGCGGGCGTCGTGCGCGCTGCGGGACTCATTCCGACCGAGGTCGAGAAGGTGGTCGAGATGCTGCTCGCGGAGGCGGCGCCCGCAGGCGCAGGCGCGGGCGGCGGCTTCGCGGACGAGTTCTTCGCAGGCGGCGCCAAGCGCCCCGCCGCGCTCCGCGAGGCGGAAGGCCGCGCGGCGCCCGCGCTCGAGGTCGCGTCGTGGAACGGCGACGCGATCCCTGCGAACGCGATGAAGCGCTCGGTCGTTCTCGTGCACTTCACGCGCACTGGACCGCTCGGCGAACGCGCGCTCGCGGAGTTCGCCGCGCTCGAGAAGGAGTTCGCCGCACAGGGTGTCGCATGCGTTGCGATCTGCGCGTCCTCCGCCGATCCCGCCGCCACGCGCGCGGCACTCACGGCGCTCGAGTCGAAGGCGTTCGTCGCGCAGGACGCCGCAGCGGCGCCTGCAGAGGCCGCGGCGGCTTCGGCGGCTTCGGCGGCACCGCCTGCCGCGACGGACGGCCGCGTGCGCGCGCCTGCGTCGGGCGCCACCGCGCGCGCCTTCGGCATCGACCACTTGCCCGCCACGGTCCTCGTCGACCGCGCGGGCGTCGTGCGCGCCGCGGGAGTCAAGCCAGGCCGCACGAAGGAACTGCTCGAGAAGCTGCTCGCCGAGGAGGCGCCCAACCCATGACCGCCATCGACTCGAACGCCCGCACGAACACGGGCGCGCCGTTCGGACACTCGCCCTTCGTCGACCATGTGCGCACCGAGGTCGCGCGCACGGTCGTCGGCCAGGACACGGTCGTCGAGCGGGTGCTCATCGCGCTCCTGACAGGCGGACATCTCCTTCTCGAGGGCGTGCCGGGCATCGCAAAGACGCTCCTCGTCCAGTCGGTCGCGAAGGCGATCGACCTTCGCTTCGCGCGCGTCCAGTTCACGATCGACCTCCTGCCGAGCGACATCGTGGGCAGCGAGATCCTCGAGCAGAAGACGAGCGAGTTCCGCATCCACAAGGGTCCGATCTTCACGAACCTGCTCCTCGCAGACGAGATCAACCGCGCGAGCCCGAAGGTGCAGTCGGCGCTCCTCGAGGCGATGCAGGAGCGCCGCGTCTCGATCGGCGACGCCACGCACGACCTGCCCGCGCCGTTCCTCGTGATCGCCACGCAGAACCCCGTCGAGCAGGCGGGAACCTTCGAGCTTCCCGAGGCGCAGCTCGACCGCTTCATGCTGCGCCACAGGCTCTCCTATCCGACGCCCGCCGACGAGGCCGAGGTCGTGCGCAGGAGCCTCGGCCTGCGCCTCAAGCGCCAGGGCGACGGCGCCGTCCCGATGAGCGCGTTCGACGCGATCGACGGCAGCCGCCGCATGCATGTGGCCGATCTCACCGCCGCGATGGCCGCCGTGCAGGCCGTCCATGTGAGCGATGTCTTCGTGCGCGATGTCGTCGAGCTCGTCAACCTCACGCGCCGCCACAAGGATATCGAGCTCGGATGCAGCCCCCGCGCCGCGCTCGCCCTCGTCCACGCCTCGCGAGCGCGCGCCTTCATCCACGGCCGCGGCTACACGATTCCCGAGGACATCTTCGCGCTCGCCGACGATGTGATCCTTCACCGCATGCGCCTCTCCTACGAGGCGCTCGCGAAGGGCCGCACCGCGGAAGCCGTGCTGCGCGAACTCCTCGACACGATGGCGTAAGCCCCCCGCAATGACCACGCAAGCGGCCAGCACCGACCTCGATCTTCCCGCGCCCGAGTCGCTCGCGCGCGGCGATTTCGACCTCGTCGTGCGGCGGCTCGCCGACGACCTCGCCTTCGGAAGCGACGCCTCGCGGCTCGTGGGAAGCGGCCTCGAGTACGCAAGCTCGCGGCCCTATGTCCCGGGCGACTCCGTGCGGCTCCTCAACTGGCGCCTCACCGCGCGCACGGGGAAGCCCTTCGTGCGCGAATACGAGGCGCTGAAGCGGACGGCCGTCTACATCGTCGTCGACACCTCGGCGTCGATGGCGGTCGCGTCGACCGCGCGCTCGAAGCATGACCTCGCCGTGTGGATCGCCGCCGCGCTCGGGCTCGTGGCGCATCGGCGCATGAGCCCCGTCGCGCTCGTCGCGGGCGGCACGCGCGAGGTACCGCTTGTCGCAAGTCTTTCGCGCAACGACCTCTGGCGCGCGCTCGAGCCACTGCGCGCGCACGGCTTCGCGGAGTCGACCGAGGTCGGCGCGCGCGTCCGCCGCGTTGCGGAGCAGGCCGAGCGCGCGAGCGTCATCGTCGTCCTCAGCGACCTCCACGACCCAGCCGCCGTGCCCGCGATCCGCCACGCGTCGCAGCGCCACGACACGCTCGCCATCCATCTCGGCGACCCCGCGGAATCGCGGCCGCTGCGTGCGGGCTTTCTCCGCGCGCGCGAGGCGGAGACGGGCCGCACCTGGTTCACGGGCTCGCGGCGCGCGCTCCTCGATCCGTCGCTCGTGCAGGACGAACTGATCCGCGCAGGCGCCGACTACCTGCGCATCGAGACAGACGAACCCTTCATTCCCGCGCTGCGCCAGCATCTCGCCGCGCGCGGCCTCTTCGCACGGGGGCGCGGATGACGCGGCGTTCCCCGCGAGCCACGCTCGCTGCGATCACGCGAGCCACGCTCGCATCGGCGTGCGCATGCATGCTCGCGGCGGGCGCAGCGCCCGCGCACGGCCTCGCGCAGCAGGCCGACGCAGCGGTCGTGCGCGCGCCACGCGGCGCGGCCGGCTCGATCGAGGTCGTCCACGAGTCGATCGAGCTGCGCGCGAAGGCCACGCGCGACCTCGCGAGCCCGATGCTCGTCCGCGTCACGCCGCTCGGCGAAGGCCGCCACCGCATCGACTTCATCGGCTCGGTGGAGGGCGCGTTCGATCTCCTCCCCTACCTCGAGCAGGTCGACGGTCGCCCCGTCGCAAGCGTCGTCGTCGCGGGCGAGGCGCGCACCGCGCTCGCTGCGGAGGTCTTCACGCAGCTTCCTCCAGGCCACGGAACCGATGTCTTCGCTGCGCCGCCCGCAGGAATCGGCTTGCGCGAGCACTACACCACGCTCCTCTGGCTTGCGGGAGCCGCGTGGGTCGCGGTGCCCGCGGTCGTCCTCGTCCGACGGCGGCTCGCGCGGCTGGCGCCCGCGCCGCCCGCGCCCGCCGTCGCGGAGCCCTCGATCGCCGAGCGGCTCTTCGCGGCGGTCGACGAGGCGCGCACGCGCGACCTCGACGCGCGTGAGCGCGGCGCACTCGAGCTCAGGCTCCTGCGCGTCCTCCGCGCGGGCGACGCGCGCTCGCTCGCAGACGCCGTGCGCTCCCTGCGCAGCGACGACCGCACGGCCTCGGTCGTGCGCGCCGTCGAGGCGTGGCTCCACGCGCCGAACGCAGGCGAGGCCGCGCGCGCGCTCGCAGAGATCGACCGGCTGCGCGACGGCCTCCTGATGCGCGCCACGCGCGACGGAGGCGCGTCATGACCTTCGCGCATCCGTGGGTGCTTCTCTTCCTCGCGATTCCCGTCGTCCTCGTGTGGAGCGTGCTCGCACGCCCCGCGGGCGTCGTCACGCCCGCCGATCACGCGGCCCCCGCCGCGACCTCGTGGCGAAGCCGCGCCATGGCGCGCGTCCTCGGCGGCTTCGACCTCGTGCCGCTCGCGATCCTCGCCCTCGCGATCGTCGTGCTCGCAGGCCCGCAGAGCCTGCAGCAGCCGAAGCGCGAGCGCTCGCTCACGAACATCCAGATCTGCCTCGATGTCTCGGGCAGCATGATGGGCCGCAACTACGAGCTCGCCTGCACCGCGATCGAGGACTTCACCCGCGCGCGCGAGGGCGACGCCTTCGGCCTCACGCTCTTCGGCGTCGAGCAGATCCGCTGGCTTCCGCTCACGAAGGACCTCGCCGCGGTGCGCAACGCGCTTCCCTTCGCGAACCCCGAGAACCAGCCCGCGCACATGGGCGGCACCATGATCGGCGCAGCGCTGCGCTTCTGCCTCAAGAACATGGTCCTCGAGGCGACCGAGGGCGACAGGATGATCATCCTCGTCTCCGACGGCTTCAGCGCGGATCTCGGCGGGAACACGCCGCAGGAGATCGGCGAGGAACTCGCCGAGGCGGGCATCACCGTCTACCACATCCACATCGACGAGAGCGAGGCGCCCGCCGATGTGCGCGACCTCGTCGAGCTGACGGGCGGCGAGTCGTTCGAGGGAACCGACACCGCAGCGCTCGAGGCCGTCTTCCGCCACATCGACCGCATGAAGCCCGCGCAGTTCGTGCAGGCGGGCACCGTGCCGCTCGACGACTTCCGTCCGTTCGCGCTCGCGGCACTCATCCTCGCGTCGCTCCACGGCGTCGGCCTCCTCTTCGCGAGGTACACGCCATGGTGACGGCGCTTCTCGCGGGCCTGGCGGCGCTCGTCGTCGCCTTCATCGCCGAAGAGCGCCATGCGCGCCGCACCGCGCGCGTGGCGCGCCTCGCGTTCGGCCCGACGGGGAAGCCCGCAGCGTGGGCGCGCCTCGCGCCCGCGCTGCGCGTCGCGGGGCTCTCGCTCGTCGCCTTCGGCGCGACCGCGCTCTTCCTGCACGACCCCGTCGCGAGCGAAGAGGAGCCGAATCCGCGCGCATCGCGGCAGCTTCTCGTCGTCCTCGATGTGTCGCCGAGCATGAATCTCTCGGACGCAGGCCCCGTCGGCACGAACGAGATGCGCGGCGTGCGCGCGGGCAAGGTCCTCCGCGGCATCCTCGACCGCCTCGACATGCGCGAGACGCGCGTCACGCTCGTCGCCTTCTACACGAAGGCGATCCCGATGCTGCAGGACTCGACCGACAAGGAGCTCGTCGCGGGCCTCATGGACGGCCTGCCGCTCTACACGGCGTTCAAGGCGGGCGAGACGGACCTGCGCGCGGGGCTCGACCTCGCGTTCGAGCTCTCGAAGGGCTGGGCGCGCGGCTCGACCACGCTCGTCGTCCTCACCGACGGCGACCTCTCGCAGGATGTGATTCCGCCCGCGCGGCCCGCGTCGATCGCCGACGCGCTCGTGATCGGCGTCGGCGACCCGACGCGCGCCACGGTGATCGCGGGCCACGCGTCGCGCCAGGACGCATGGCGCCTCAAGGCGCTCGCCACGCGCCTCGGCGGCATCTACCACGACGGCAACGCACGCCACCTGCCGAACGCTGTCCTCGACAAGCTCACCTCGGTCGCGCCCTCGATTGCGGAAGGCGTCGGCCTCCGCGAGGCGGGCCTCGCCGCGCTCGGCGTGGGCGGCGCGATCACAGGCCTCCTTCCGCCGCTTCTTCTCGCCTTCGGCGCACCGCGCGGCCATCGCGCCTCGCTCCGCGCCGCCTCTGACCCGCGAACCGATTCTCGTCCGAACACCCTTCAGGAGACCGCAGCATGAAGACCTCTTCCCGCATCGCCTGGACGCTCTGGGCGCTCGTACCCGTGGGCATGCTCGCCTTCCACTTCGGCCCGGGGCAGGCGATCCACCGCGAGGAGCAGGCGTCGCGTCTCGTCGCGCGGGCGTCGAGCCTCGAGGAGATCGCGCTCGCAAGCCAGGAGCGCGCCTACGCCGCGCACCTCGCGGCCGTCGCCGCGCGCATGGCCGCGTTCGGCACCGACGACGCAGCGCTGCGCGAGGCCGCCACGCGCGCGACCGAAGCCGAGGACGCCGCCTACGCCTCCGCAGACGCAGACTGGAAGGCCGCGGCCGCCGCGCTCGCGGAGGCCGAGACCGCGCTTGCCGACGAAGGCGGGCTGCGCAACGCGGAGATCCGCGTGGCGCGCGCCCGCGCAATCGTGCGAAGCGGCGATGTCGGCGTCGGCGCGGAGCTTCTCGAGTCGGTGCTCGAGACCGACTTCTCTTCGGCGGCGACGCGAACCGCAGCGAGCACCCCGAAGGAAGCGGCCGCCCGCGAAGCCCTCGCCCGCGCCGCCCGCGAGGAACTCGCGACCGCCTACTACTACGGCGCGCGCCTCATGCGCCTCGCAGGCAAGCCGTCGGAAGAGTGGCGCGAGGTGTCTGCGCTCGCACGGCAGCACTTCCGCGCGCTCGCCGAACAGGCGAACGCGGGCGAGGCCGACGACGACGCAGCGCGCCATGAGCGCAATGTCGAGCTCGTCCTCAACCTCGAGCAGAGCTCGCTCGACGAGCTCTACGGCAAGCCAAGCCCGCGTGACTGCCCGGGCGGGCAGTGCAACGGCATGGGCAAGCGACCTGGCAAGAAGCCGGGCAAGCGGCCAGGCAACGGCGAGCAGCCCTCGAAGGGCGCGGGCATGGGCGGAGACATCGGAACAGGCTGGTGAACGCGCAGCGCGGAAGTCCTCGCCCGCACGGAACGGAACGCATCGAATGAAGACCCTGAACGCGAACACCGCCCCCCTCTCGACCCTCGCAGCGCTCTCGCTCTCCGCCGTCATCCTGGCGCTGCCGAGCGCGTCGTTCGCAGCGCCGCAGTCGGGGGCCGTCGTGCCCGGGCAGCCCTTGCGCATCGTGCCCGCGACACCCGCATCCTCTGCGACCATCGTGGAGGCGGTCGACATCGAGGAGGCGAACAACGCCACGGGAGGCGGCGGCGTGGCAGGCGCCGCGGGAAGCGGCATGGAAGGCCCCGTCCTCCAGTTCGACACAGCGCCCGCGGGTGCGCAGCCCGCGCTCCCACCTGAAGAGATCGCCGCGCTCAAGGCGATCTACGACGCGCTCGACGCCCCTGGCCGCGAGGAGATGCGCGCCTACTACCTCGACTTCGGCCTCGACATCGATGTCGCGCTCGGCATCGCAGCAGCGCGCTCGATGGAGGAGTCGCGCGGGCAGATGGTCGCGATGATGCTCCGCGACATGGACTTCACCCGCGCACCCGAGGCCGTCCTCGCCGCGCGCGCGCGCCTCGGCTTCGGGCAGATTCCCTTCCCGAACGCGGCGACCGCCGACCCGATGACGGTCGCAAGCTGGATCCACCTCCACATCCTCGCAGGCGAGTGGCAGTCGTTCGCAGCGTTCCTTGCCTCGCGCCCCGCGGTCGAGGGCGAGCCGGTCTATGCGGCGGTGCTCCAGTCGATGAACCGCGGCGAGATCGGCCTTCTGCCCGAGGAAGTCCTCGCGCTCGCAGAGGCCACGCCCGCCGAGTTCAAGCCGTGGCAGGCCGCGACGCTCGGCCGCATGCTGCAGCAGGCGGCGGCGAAGAATTCGATCGCCGAGATGATGGCCTCGATCCGCGCGGGAACCCGCTTCTTCGGCGCCGAGGACGCAGCGCAACGCCGCCGCACCGTCGAGTTCCTCGCGGCCGCAGGCCTTCTCGCAGAGGCCTACGAGTTCCTCACGCCGCTCGAGGAAGCCCGCGCCGCGCGCGACGGCACGCTTCTCGTCGTCCACGCGCGCTATCTCCTCGACCTCGCGAAGAAGGCGGGCGACGGGCCCGAAGGCGAGGCGCTCCGCATCGAGGCCTTCCGCATCCTCGCGGAGACCTCGCTCCTCGACGGCGAGTCCACCGAGCTCAGGCGCGAGGCGCTGCGCATGGCGATCGCGCGCATGAACGATGTGCCGAAGGCGCAGGTGCAGCCGTGGCTCGCGGAAGTCTTCGCAAACGCAGCGCTCGGACCCGCGGCGCTCGAGCAGCTCGCGCTCAGCGCCGCGCAGATTGGCAACCTCCAGGTTCCCGCCGAGGAGCGCGCGCGCGCAATCCTCAACCTCAAGGAGTCGGTCGATGTGCTCCTCGCGCGCGAGGATGTCGACTCCGCGGTGCTGCGCGTGCCGCTGCGCATGGTGACCACCGCGCTCGTCGGCGAGATGGAGCGCGCCGTCACCGAGCAAGGCGGCCAGCGCTTCCTCGGCCGCGACTCGCAGTTCCTCTACCGCGCGATCCCGAGCGAGCGCTGGATCAAGGCCCTTGAGCCGAGCGTCGCCCTGCGCGCGCGCCTCGCGTCGATCGCCATCGCCACCGTCGCCGACGAGACAGACCAGGCGCTCTCGCTCCTCGACGCGGCGATCGCCGCGAGCCCGCGCGACGCGGCCCGCTACGCCGACCACTTCCTCTCCACCTGGGTCCTCCGCCTCCAGCCGACGGTCGAGTACTCGGAGGAGATGATGATGTTCTTCTCCTTCTACCGCGACGCGATGCCCATGGCGCCGCTCACGCGCGGCAGGCAGCGCCGCAACCTCGACCGCCTCGGCGGGCTGATCGCCACGCTCCGCGAGGTCGGCGTCGACGCGGTCGCGCTTCCGAGCGTGGTGCGCGCCTTCCAGGCCTGCCACGCGCGCACCGAGGTCTACGAGAAGGCCGACATCGAGCGGATCCTCGGGCCGATCGGCACGATGCCGCCCGCGACCGCCGCGAGCCTCTCCGCGACGATGGCGGCGAGCCTGAACGGCGACTGGCGCAGCCGCGAGGCGCAGCGCGCGACGGGCACGAAGCGCTCCGACGGCGAGATCGCGAATCTCGTCGACAAGGGCTACGGCGTCGCCATCGAGCTGATGGAGAGCGCCGTCAAGAGCCGCCCCGAGGCGTGGAACCTCGCCGTCCTGCAGGCGGCGCTCAGCTACGACCGCCTGCAGTTCCGCCAGTCGCTCCAGACCGCGCAGGACCCCGCGCAGCAGAACGAGTACCGCCGCGCGGCGTTCGCGGCGTTCGGCGACGCGGCGCGGCGGTACACCGAGGCGCTCGCGCGCGGCGAGACGCGCGATGACCCGACCGTCTACCGCCGCTGGTTCGGCGCCGCGATGGGAACGGCCGAACTCAACTTCCTCCGCCCCGACGACCTCCCCAAGGAAGGCACGCTGCAGGACGACCAGATCGACCTGATCCGCAAGTCGATCCTCTCGATCGAGCCCGAGGCGCGCGACCGCCATCTCGCGTCGTTCGCGTCCGACATCGTCGGCGCGGTGCAGCGCTCGGCGCCCGAGGTGAAGCCGCGGCTCGTGCGCCACGCGCTCCGCGTCATCGGCGACCACCCCGCGGGCGCGTCGCTCCGCTCGATGGAGGAGCTCTACCGCGACCTCGTGAAGAACGAGATCCGCCTGCGCCTCGCCGTCGACGGCGCGGGCGAGGTCGGCGTGGGCAAGCCCTTCGGCATGCTGCTTTCGCTGCGCTTCACGCACTCGGTCGACCGCGAGACGGGCGGCTTCAGCAAGTACCTCATGAACGGCGTGTGGTCGCGCGTCGGCAACAACTACCAGCCCGTCAACCACCGCGACGAACTGAAGAAGACGATCGAGAGCGCCTTCGGCCGCTCGTTCATGGTCGAAACGATCGCGTTCTTCGACCCCTACATACCCGCGCGCGGCGTGGTCGAGGAAGGCGACACGGGCTGGCTCGAGAAGCCGCTCGCGTATGTCGTCCTGAGCCGCACCGACGCGGCGATCGACACCGTTCCCGCCGTCGTCATGGAGATGCAGTTCACAGACCAGACAGGCCCCGTCACGCTCGCCCTTCCGAGCAACACGCCGCTCCTCGCGACGGGCACCGCCAGCGCCCCGCGGCGCGCGCTCGACCTCGAGATCGAGCAGCTCGTCGACACGCGCGGTGCGGCCGACGGAGAGACGGTCACGCTCGAGGTGCGCATGCGCGGCAAGGGCGTGCTGCCCGAGCTGCGCGAGGCGCTCGCGGGGCTCGACACGGCGCTCCCCGGCTACGCGATCGCGGCCGACGGCATCGTCGCGAACCCCGTCATCAGCGTCTCGAGCGCGGAGGCGCCGAGCTCGCGCTTCATGTCGCCGTTCGGCGGCCCCTCGCCGAGCGGCCCGAAGGAAGGCTACCCCGAGCCCGATGCGTCGGGCATGTACAGGCTGCCGCTCGAGCGCTCGTTCACCATCACATACACGCGCGGCGCCGGCGCGCTCGGCCGCGAGTTCGCGCTGCCGACGCTTGTCGCGGGCGTCGACGCGAAGGTGGCGAACCGCTACTTCGCCGAGCTCGACATCATGCCCGTCGACGGAAGCGCGGTGCCCGTCCACGCCGCCGCGTGGACGCCCGCGCGCATCGCGCTCGCTGTGCTCGGCGCGATCGGCGTCACCGCGCTCGTCGGATGGTTCCTGCGGCGAAAGCCCGCGGACACCGCGGACGCTGCACGCAGCTGGGCGCCCGCGCGCCTCACGCCGCTCGGCGTCGTCACCTCGCTGCGAAGGCTCGAGCGCGAGCAAGGCGCGCGCCTCGAGCCCGCGCGAGCCGAGTCGCTGCGCAAGGAGATCGCCATGCTCGAGCTGAAGTACTTCGGCCCCGACGCAGGCGAGTCGCTTGAGGCCGACCTCCGCGAAGTCGTCGAACGCTGGCGCTGACGGCGAACACGGAGGATCACCGCACCGAACCGCGAGCGAAGAGCCGGACCGCCGCGTGCTGCACTGTCCGACACGACAATCCTGGGTGCCCGTGGTTGACGACTCCAGCGATCAAAATCATGCGACACCAAAGTCAGGGGTGCCCGCATGCTTCAGCATGCGGAACGGATGATGTCAGCCGTCGACTCCGACACGTGTCGCTCCGGGGACTTCGTCCCCGGGCACCCGTGATTGACGACTCCGACGATCTGAATCGTGCGACACGACAATCAGGGGTGCCCGTGGACTTCAGTCCGCGGAACGGGTGATGTCAGCCTTCGACTCTGACGGTTGTCGT
>WGMP01000039.1 GCA_016124975.1 Phycisphaera sp.
ACGGTTGTCGTTCAGCAGACTGAAGTCTGCTGGCACACTTGGCTGGGGACTCCGACGATCTGAATCATGCGATACGACAATCAGGGGTGCCCGTGGACTTCAGTCCGCGGAACGGGTGGCGTCAGCCGTCGACTCCGACGAACTGGACCGCGAGACACGAACATCAGGGGTGCTGACGCCACGCTTGAGATGCGGCACGCGATCGCTCGACCAGCTTCGCTCCTGCATTTCTGCGGAAACCCGCGGTCGGTGGCCCGAATGCCGCTATCTTCGCCGCGTGCCCAGAGCGCCGAAGCAACCGAAGACCTACGCCGTCGATCCGTCCGATGTAGCCGCGTCCGATGCGGTTTCAGCCGACACCGCACCGCCCGATGCGCTTTCCCGCGCGCTCAAGTCGGTCTTCGGCTACGACTCGTTCCGCCCGCTGCAGCGCGAGATCATGGAGGCCTCGCTCGAGGGCCGCGACGCGGTCGCCGTGCTTCCGACCGGCGCGGGAAAGAGCCTCTGCTACCAGCTGCCCGCGCTCGTGCGCGACGGGCTGACGGTGGTCGCGTCGCCGCTCATCGCGCTGATGAAGGACCAGGTCGACCAGATGCAGGCTGCGGGCGTCGCCGCGACCTTCATCAACTCGACGCTCGACCTCGACGAGTTCCGCGCGCGCTGCGCGGCGCTCGACCGCGGCGAGATCCGCATCCTGTATGTCGCGCCCGAGCGGCTCGTCACGCCCGAGTTCCTTGCGAGGCTCGCACGGTGGAAGGTGGACGCGCTCGCGGTCGACGAGGCGCACTGCATCAGCGAGTGGGGCCATGACTTCAGGCCCGAGTACAGGCAGATCCGCGCGGTGCGGCGCGCGTTCCCGCACGCGCCCGTCCTCGCGCTGACCGCGACCGCCACGCCCGGCGTGCGCGAGGACATCGCCGCGCAGCTCGAGCTGCGCGACCCCGCGGTGTTCGTCGCCAGCTTCGACCGCCCGAACCTCGCCTACCGCGTGGTCGCGAAGGACGACGCGCGCGCGCAGACGGTGGCGTTCGTCAAGTCGCGCGGCGACGAATCGGGCATCGTCTACTGCCAGTCGCGCAAGGCCGCGGAGTCGATGGCCGAGGCGCTCGAGCGCGCGGGAGTGCCCGCGCGCGCGTATCACGCAGGCCTCGCGCAGGAGGTCCGTGCGCGCAACCAGGATGCGTTCCTCCGCGACGAAGTGCGCGTGGTGGCCGCCACGATCGCCTTCGGCATGGGAATCAACAAGCCGAACGTGCGGTTCGTGGTGCACGCCGACCTTCCCAAGAACATCGAGGGCTACTACCAGGAGACGGGGCGCGCGGGCCGCGACGGAATCGCGAGCGAGTGCCTCCTCCTGTACTCGCGCGGCGACGTGGCGAAGCACCTCCACTTCCTCGCAGAGATCTCCGATGAACGCGCGCGCGCGGTGGCGAAGGCGCAGCTCGACCAGATCGTGTCCTTCGCGGAGATCGCGACCTGCAGGCGCGCGGCGCTCCTCGGGTACTTCGGCGAGGACTACTTCGGTGAAGCGCGCGGGGACGGAGGCTGCGGCGGCTGCGACAACTGCCTCACGCCGCGCGAGAGCGAGGTCGTGACGACCGACGCGCAGAAGCTGATGAGCTGCGTGCTGCGCATCGAGCAGAAGAGCGGCTTCCGCGTGGGGCTCCAGCACCTCGCCGAGGTGCTTTCGGGCGCCGACACCGAGAAGATCCGCCGCTGGTTCCACAACGAACTCTCGACCTACGGCGCGGGCAAGGACCGCCCGCGCGCGTCATGGGTGTCGCTCGGGCGGCAGCTCTTGCAGGAGGGCTACCTCGAGGTCGCAGACGACGGATTCGCCGTCGTGCGGGTCAGCGAGCGCGGCGTCGACGCGCTGCGCGGCCGAAGCGAGATCCGCGTGACGAAGGCGATCGCGCCCGCCGCGGCCGAGCGGACCCGCGAGCGCGCGCCGTCGCGCGGCGGAGGCGTCGTCGCAGAGCTCTCACCCGCCGACGCCCCGCTCTTCGACCGACTGCGCGCGCTCCGCAAGCGCCTCGCCGACGCGCGCGGCGTGCCGCCCTATGTCGTCTTCTCCGATGTCACGCTGCGCGCCCTTGCGGCGGAGCGGCCGCAGACGAAGGACGGGTTCCTCGCGATCGTCGGGATCGGCGAGAAGAAGTACGCCGACTTCGGCGCGGACTTCGCGGCGGAGATCGGCGCGCACGGGTGACCGCCGTTCCCCCGTCTGCGTCGCCCAGCTCGCCGCCGCAGCGGCGCGGAAACGCCTGCACGCGTCGGCTGCACCAGAGCTCGCCGCCGCAGCGGCGCGGAAACGCCTGCGCGCGTCGGCTGCTCCAGAGCTCGCCGCCGCAGCGGCGCGGAAACGCCTGCGCGCGTCGGCTGCTCCAGAGCTCGCCGCCGCAGCGGCGAGCGCTCTAACCACGAAACGCCGCGCCCGCCTTCTTGCCGACGAGCGCGGCTGCGGTCGCGAGCGCCATCGCCATGAAGGCCATCGCCCACACGCCGAGCGCGCTCGCTACCCCGGGGCCGTCGCCGAGCCGCTCCGCCAGCGTGAAGATCGCCTTCGTGATCGGATAGTCGCCCTCGCGCTGCGCGAGGATGAGGCTGTCCGAGACCTCGAGCATGGCGAAGCAGAACGCGAGGATCGCACCCGCGGCGAGGTTCGCCGCGAGAAGCGGAAGAACGATCTTGCGCGTCACGCGCCAGCGCGAGGCGCCTGCGTTGAACCCCGCCTCCTCGAGCGCGACCGAGGTCTGCTCGAGGCCCGCGACCGCCGCGCGCACGACATACGGGAGGCGCCGCACGGCGTAGGCGAGGATGAGGAACGGAACGGGGTTCGGCACGGGGCCGAGGATGTCGCCGATCGGCTTGAGCGGCGCGTTCGCGAGCCATTCGCCGAGCCCCGAGGGCAGCACGGCGAACACCTCGCCAAGCCACGCGGGTGGCGTGCCGTGGAAGGGCCACCGCAGGCTCGCGGCCACGAGGCCGAAGGCAAAGACGAGCCCGGGCACCGCAAGCGGCAGCATCACGAGCGAGTCGAGGATCGCGCGGCC
Organism: Phycisphaera sp.; assembly: GCA_016124975.1. Lineage (GTDB taxonomy): Bacteria > Planctomycetota > Phycisphaerae > Phycisphaerales > SM1A02 > QWPT01. Next base: position 3,054 of record WGMP01000039.1, read on the forward strand.
GCGCACGGTTCCGCGCACAAGAAGGCGCGCCACGAAGAGGCCGACCACCACATTGATGACGGTGGCAGCGCCCGCGAGCATGATCGAGTTGCGAACGGATCCCGCGGCGAGCGGGTGCGTGAGTGCCTCGCCGAAGTGGCTCGAGGTGAGGCTCGTCGGAAGAAGCGTCCCGTACCACTGTCCGTTCGACGAGATCGCGGTGCCGATGACGCCGAGGTGCGGAAGCGTGGCGATCGAGATGACGGCCACGAAGGGAAGCGCCGCGAGGAAGGCCTTCCGACCAGTGAGGTGCCTGTAGCCCGCGCCCGCGCTCGCCTTCGAGAGCATGGCGTGCCCGCGGCCGCCGAGGACGAGGCGACCCACCGCATACGACAGGACGGTCGCCGCGAGCATGACCGCCGTGAGCACATACGGCGCGCGCGACGCCTCCATCTCCTTGATGCCGTTGAAGATCTGGACGGGCGTCGTGCGGGTGAACTCGAGCATCAGCGGCGTGCCGAGCTCCGTGAAGCTCCACACGAAGACGATCGTGCCGCCCGCGAAGAGGCCGGGGCGGATCAGGGGCAGGGTGACGCGGAGGAAGCGCTTGACGGGGCTCGCGCCGAGGTTCGTCGCCGCCTCCTCCATCGACGGATCGAGGTTCGCGATCGCCGCCACGAGGTTCAGGTAGAGGATCGGATAGAGCGCGACCGCCTGCAGCAGGATCACGAGCAGGAAGCCGCCCTCTCCGAGGAAGTCGATCGGCTCCGACACGATGGAGAGGTCGAGGAGCGCGGAGTTCACGGCGCCCTCGCGCCCGAGGAGCTGCCGCATGCCGATCGCGCCCACGAAGGGCGGAAGGATGAGCGGCGCGAGGACAAGCGTTCCGAGGATCGACTTCCCGCGGAAGGTGGTGCGTGCGGACAGCATCGCGAGGGGCAGCGCGATCAGGACCGCGATCGTGGTCGTGCCGCAGGCGATCAGGAAGGCGTTTCCGAGGCCTCCGCGCATGACGGGGTCGCGGAACGCATTCACCACATGGGCAAGGGTCGGCTGGCCGTCCTCGCCTACGAAGGCGCTGCCGACGCCAAGCCAGATCGGATAGAGGAGCGGCACACCCACCAGGAGGAGCAGGGTGACGAGCCAGAATCGCTGGGCGGACGGACGCATTGGGCGCGGATGCTACCGAACCCGCGGGCATCCGTCAGGAACCGCGCCATCTCGCCCGCACGGCCGAGCGATGCGCTGCTTCACGCGGGGCGTCTGCATCCAACGGTACTTGGGCCGAGCCGCTCAGCCCCACGCGGCAAGGAGTTCCGCCATGTCGGCCGCGCTCACGGTGCCGTCGCCGTTCAGGTCGGCCGAGCCGCTTGTCCCCCACTGCGTCAGCAGGATGGCGAGGTCCGTCGCCCCGACCGTGCCGTCGCCGTCGAAGTCTGCGTTCGGCGCGGTGGGCGGCATGTACCAGGCGACCGCGACGGGCTGCGCCGACTGCGTGCCTGTCTGCCGCTTGAGCTCGAGCACATACTCGCCCGCGGCAAGATCACGGATGTAGAGGTGCTCCGCGTTGTCGACCGTGCTCACGCTCTCGACATTGCCCGAGCCGAACACGCCGACGCCCGCCTCGCCCGAGATCGACGCGAGCGAACCGCCCTGCAGCTTCCAGAGCCGCAGATCGAAGTTCTGCAGGGTCCATGCGGAGAAGTTCGTCGCCACCTGGCGCGGCCAGGTCGCGAGCACGCTGAACTCGGGAACGGCCGCGTGCACCTTGAACGAGTAGTAGACGCTCGCGCCCGACGCGACGGATGGAACATAGTCCCAGCCCGCGTGCTCGACGAAGACGCTCGTCTGCGGCGTCGAGCTGCCGTTCCACTCGCCCGAGGTCAGCATGAGGTGCGCGCGGTCGATGTTGAGGAGGTCCGTCCCGTAGAGCGGGTCAAGAGGCGTGGCCGTGATGCCGCGCGAGGCGCCCGAGGTCGGCGCGCCGTTCGACCAGCCCGCGCGGTGCGTGGTGCCGCCGAGGAGGATGGCCTTCACGGTCAGCGCACGGTTCGCGTTCGGGTTGCCTGCGACGGCCGGATCGGACTGCGCTGCATCGAAGAGGAGCGCCCCCGCCGCGCCGACGACGGGCGTCGAGAAGCTGGTGAACTGCCCGGGCGCCACGATATCGGGCTTGCGGCGGCCCGCGCCGTCGATCCCCGCGGGAGTCGTCGCGTTCGCGTGGTTCCCGTTCGCGAGCCCCACGGAAATCCCGTTGAAGGCATAGCTGACGAGCGGCTGCGCGGCGCTTCCCGCGCCGTTGTTCGTGCCGACGGTGAAGAGCAGGTTGTCGCGGCTGATCAGGAAGTCCACGCGGCGCAGGGCGTTGTTGTCGGTCGCGGCGGAGCCGAACGACCCGATCCACGAGTGGTTGAAGACCCGAACGCCCGCGGGGGGCGTTGCGGGCGCCGATGCTCCGTTGACATTCAGATACGACGGCCCAGCCCAGCTGTTGACATTCCAGCAATAGACGGATTCGACATCGGGCGTGATCGAGAGCGTGTTTCCGAAGAGGGGCTTCGCGACCTCGGTCGCGTGCCAGCTCGACGGCGCGCCCGAGCCCGACATGAGGAAGAAGGTGACCCCTGCGAACTCGGGGTTCGCCGAGTCGGGCGCGTAGGCGCCCTGCGAGTTCTCAGGCGCCTCGACCTGCCCCACCTTGATGCCGAGGCCCGTGGGCGTGTCGTTCCCGAGACGCGCGACGAGATCCGTGTAGCGGATGTCCGAGAAGGTGTCGGCGCGCGCGATGAGCGGGACGGTCAGGAACGCAAGCGCTGCGGCGAGCGCGATTCGTCGACCATCCGCGGCGGAGCGCGGCAAGGAGAGGGAGTCGGCGAGCGGCGCGGTTCGCGGAGAAGCGTTCGGGGGGAATGTCGTCATGCGTGGAACTCCTGACTCACGAACCGGCGGGAACCCGCGCGGCGCACGGCGTCTCCCCTGCCTCCTCCACCCGTCCAGCCTCCGATGCGCAGCCCGCACCGAAGAGGCGTTGGCGTGTCGCCGAGGCAACCCTACTTCCGCCCACCCGTCGATCAAGCCTGCAACCGCGAAATCCGCGAGGTTCCGCGGCTTTCGCTCCTCTTGCGCTCACGGCGCCCGCGTCCTGCCGCCCGCAGGCGCGTCGCGCGGCCCAGAGGCGGAGCCGACCGCTGCGCCCGCCGCGGGCGCCGCGGCGCCGCCTTCGTCCTTGCCGTCCTTCGGCGCGTCGAGGTCGATGCGGATCCCTGGCTTGCGTGCATCATCGGCTTCGCCGCTCTTCGCGGGCTCGCGGGGCGCGGCGATTTCGTCAAGCACACGCACTTCGACTCGCGCGTTCTTCGCATCCGCCGCGGCGTCCTCGGGGAACGGCTCGACGCGCTCGCCGCTGCCAGCGGCCACCACGCGGATGCGCCACCAGTCGATGCCGCCCGCGGCGAGCCTGTTGGCGGCCGCGAGCGCGCGATCGGCCGCCAGCGTCATCGCCTCGGCGGGTTCGCCGTAGTTCTCGCTCGCGCCGACATGCCCGCGCACCTCGACCACGGTCGCCTGCCCGCGCAGCTGCTTGGCGAGCTCCGCGAGCGCCTTGCCCGCGGCCTCGGTGATCGCGGCGGAGCGCGTCGGGAAGAGCACGCTCGTGCCACGGCCGAAGTGGTCGCTCTGGCGCACGCTCTGCACGTTCTGGTCCTTGCCACGCGTGCCCTCGTCCTTGCTCTCGCCCGCGCCGCCGTTCTGCGACTGGAGGATGCGCTGGATCAGCAGCTGATCCTGCGGGTCGTCCGAGGACATGTCGACCTCGTTGTGGAACGCCTTCCGCACGGCGATCGCGAAGTCGATCATGTCGGGCTGCGCCGCGACGCCTTCCGACTCCTCGCCGCCGCCACCTGCGTTTCCGCCCTTCGGCTGGAGGTTCATCGCGAACATGATGACGAAGAAGCCCATCATGAGCATCACCATGTCGGCGAAGGAGATCAGCCACTCGGGCGCGCCCTCGTGACCTTCCTCGTGGCCGCCGCCGTGGCCGCCGCCGTGGTGCTTCTTGTGCTTCTTCTTGCCGCCGTGGGCGTCGCCGCCGCCGTGGGCGTCGCCACCGCCGTGGCCCTTTCCAGCGTCCTTTTCCTTGTGCTCCGACATGCTGGGACTCCCTGCCGCTGGGCGGTTCGGACGCGTGACGCCTGGATCAGGCCGCGATGTTCATCTTGCTGCGCACGCCCTGCGGGATGAAGGCGAGCATCTTCTCCTGCGTGGCGCGCGGGTTGTCGCCCGCCTGGATGGAGAGGATTCCCTGCACCATCATCTCGCGCGAGAGGATCTCCTCGCCCGAGCGGGTGGCGAGCTTGTCGCCCATCGGGCCTGCGACCGCGTTTGCCAGGACGGTGCCGTACATCGTGGCGACGACCGCGATCGCCAGCATCGAGCCGAGGGTGGCGATGTCGCCGCCGAGGTTGCCGAACATGCCGACCTGACCGATCAGCGTCGCGACCAGGCCGTAGCCGGGCGAGTAGAGCTTGACGAGGTCGAAGAACTTCTTGCCGTTCTTGTGGCGCTCCTGCATCGCCATCACCTCGAGGCGGAGCGTGGTCTCGATGATCTCCTCGTCGGTGCCGTCGACCGCCATGCGGAGGCCCTTCGCGAGGAACGGATCCTTGATCTTCTCGACCTCGCTCTCGAGGGAGAGGATGCCGTCACGGCGGGCCTTGTCGGAGAGCGCGCTCATCACCTTGACAGTCTCGAGGGGCGTAAGGCCGCCGTTGAACATGAAACGCTTGCAGTAGCCCGGGATCGCCTTGATGTTCTCCATCGGCATCGCCATGAAGATGACGGAGATCGTTCCGCCGAACACCATGATGAAGCCCTTCGGCGAGTAGAACATCATGAGGTTGCCGCCCGACGCCATCACGCAGACGACGGCGCAGCAGAGAAACCCGATGATGCTTCCGATGAGCGATGCCTTGTCCATCTCGGTCGCCTCCGAGGCGCGACTCCGCGCCTGACTCGCACGATTCGGCACGCCCGCCGCGACACCCGCGCGACGGCCCTGCAGAACCTCGGGAAACAGGACTCCCCAAAGGGACCCGAGGGTGCGTCCTCGCATCGGCACTCTGCGGGCGGAAGATCCGCCCGAGGTCCGAGAGAGAAGCGAGAGTTACTCGCCCCCGTTCCACCTGTTCCGAGGGGTCGGGCTGTGCGGGTCGTGCGGGCGTGGCACGGTCCGCGAAGAACCCCTATCGTGCCTTCCCGCGCCGTTCCCGCGCGCCTGCAGCGATCTGTTCCGTCCCTCACCGTCCGTCATGGAGCCGAATCCACTGTCCAGCCTTGCCCGCGACCCCGCGAAGCGGCGACCGCTCGTGGTGGTCACGGAGCATCTGGCGGACGAGGCCGCGGAGTGGCTGGAGCAGCGGTTCGAGGTGCTGCGATGCGGCATCCACGAGGAGCGTTTCGTCGACGCGGCGCCCGAGGTCGAGGCGCTCGTCGTGCGGACCTATACGCGCGTCGACGAGGCGATCCTCGCCCATCTCCCGAGGCTCAAGGTGGTCGGGCGCGCGGGCGTCGGGCTCGACAACATCGATCTCGACGCGTGCAAGGCGCGCGGCGTGCAAGTCGTCTACGCGCCCGACGCGAACACGCAGGCGGTCGTCGAGTACATCCTCTGCCTCGTCTGCGACGTGCTGCGGCCGAGGCTCTTCCTCGAGGAGCCCGTCGACTCGGCGGAGTGGAACCTGATCCGCCAGGATGTCGTCGGCCTCTGGCAGATGAACGAGCTGACGCTCGGCATCCTCGGGCTCGGCCGCATCGGCAAGCGCGTCGCGGAGGTCGCGCGCGCGATCGGCTTCACGGTGATCTACCACGACATCGAGGAGATCCCCGCCGAGCGGCGCGCGGGCGCCGAGCCCGTGTCGCTCGAGCGCCTCTTCGCGGAAAGCGACCTCCTCACGATCCACATCGACGGACGCCCGTCGAACCGCGGCTTCGTCTCGCGCGACCTGATCCGCTCGATGCGGCCCGACTCCTACCTTATCAACACGAGCAGAGGCTTCGTGCTCGACGCCCACGCGCTCGCCGAGTGGCTGCGCGAGAACCCTGCGGCCGCCGCGATGCTCGATGTCCACGACCCCGAGCCCTTCGGCGAGGACTACCCGCTCGTCGATGTCCCGAACGCGTACCTCGCCCCGCACCTCGCAAGCCGCACGATGACCGCGATGGACAACATGAGCTGGGTCGTCAAGGACATCGCCGCCGTGCTCGCCGGCCGCGCGCCGCGGTTTCCGGCGTGGTGAGGGGAGCAGTGACCGCCCTCAGTTCGCCCCGCTCGCGCCCCAGTTCGCGAGGATGAAGGAGAGGTCCGCGGCGTCGACCGTACCGCTTCCGTCGAGGTCGGCCGTGGGGTCGTTCGTGCCCCACGCGGCGAGCAACACCGCGAGGTCGTTCGCGTCGACCGTGCCGTCGCAGTTCACATCCGCAAAGATGCACTTGCCCTTCACCCGCGCGGGAAGCAGGCTCGCCGTCGCAGCGGGCTCGCCGCCCTGGAAGGCCTGCGCGCCGCCGAGGCTCAGCGACACGATGTCGGCACCCTCCACGGGGTCGAACTCGTCGGCCACGATCAGCTTTGGCGCGCCGGGCACCGCGATGTCGTCGGCGGGCGCCAGCGCCAGCACCCCGTTCACGCGGTCGTTGCGCAGCACCTTGATCACGCGCGGCGCGTCGGGCTCCGTGGTCGCGCGCGCCGTCAGCGCGATGTCGAGGTCCGCGGGGTCGCCCTCCGGCGTGTCGAGGTCGAAGTCGCCGAGCACCACCGACTCGGGCTCGCCACCCGTCGGCAGCGTCACGGCGGGCGCGAACAGCGCCTCGCCCGTCGCCGTCGTGCGGTTCAGAAGCACGCTCACCGAGTTGCTCAGGCGGTTCACCGTCGTGATGTCGGTGCGGCCGTCGCCGTCGAGGTCGCCCGTCACGAGGTCGACCGGGTCGTCGCCGATCACGAGGTTGAGCGCGTCGGAGAAGCCCGTGCCGCCCGGGTTCTTCGGGTCCTCGGGCTGGCGCATGAAGACCGACACCGTCCCGCTCTGCTGGTTCGCCGCCACCAGGTCGAAGAAGCGGTTGTTGTCGATGTCCACGCCGCGTACCGTGCGGGGCGCCGTGCCAGACGGAAGCGTCAGCGTCGGCACGGGCTCGCCGTCGCCGGGGTTGAAGAAGACCGTCAGCGACGCCTGCGCGGAGTTCGTGATCACGAGGTCGAAGATCCCCGCAAGCGCGGGCTCCTCCGCGAAGATCGGCACCGCGTCGATCGAGCTCGGCGCG
>WGMP01000034.1 GCA_016124975.1 Phycisphaera sp.
GTCGGAGTCGACGGCTGACACCCTCCGTTCCTTGGACTTCGTCCAAGGGCACCCGTGCGTGTCGTGTCGGACGGTTCAAACCCTCGGAGTCGCCAGCCACGGGTGCCCGTGGACGAAGTCCACGGAACGACACGCGTCGGAGTCGACGGCTGGCGTCACCCGTTCCGCATGCTGAAGCATGCGGGCACCCCTGATTTTCGTGTCGTGCGATTGGGATCGTCGGAGTCAATCACCAAGGGTGCCCGCCGGTTTGAACCTACGGAACGACAAGGAATGGGCCGCGACCGCGCCGCTGCGCGAGCTGGTCGAGCAGGTCGTGTGGAACACAGCAAAGGGAGGTGTTGAATGAACCGAGGAACGAGTACGCAAGCACAAGCGCAAGCACCAGCACAAGCACAGGCACTGTCTGGCCGCCGTGTGTGCGCGCCGCACTCTCTGGCGCGCATCGCGGGCCTCGTGGCGACGATCGCCTGCGCATCGCAAGCATCGGCCGCGCTCACAACCTACGCCGACGAGGCCTCGTGGCGCGCCGCCGCAGGGGCGGTGACGACGATCGCGGCGCCGAATGTTCCATCGGGGGGGCTCTATCTCCCGCAGTTGGGGCTCGACGCGGCAGTTGCCACTTTCCCGATCCCAGCATTCCTGATCGAACCGTGGGATCTTCCCGCTGGGACGAATGTGATGGGGATTGGCGGCTGGGATGGGGGATGGAGCAGCGATTTCGTGTTTGCGGAGCCGATCGCTACCTCCTTTGCGATCGACTGGCTGTTCAACGAGTCCTTCTGGCCAGGTCAGTACAGTGCCCGCTTCTACCGCGGATCCACCTTGATAGGTACCATCAATCTCGAAGGAAGCGATGGAATTCCAGGTCCGACGAACTTCTACGGCTTCACGAGCACGCTTCCGTTCAACCAGGTCGTGCTCTACGGCGCCTACCCGACCTTCGGTCGTGCCGTGATGTTCACGCAGATCCCGGTGCCGGGGGGCGTGGCATTGTTCGCGCTCGCGTCGCTCGCGGCGACCCGCAGGCGGCGGTGAGGTTCGGTTCCGTCGGGCGTTGGAGTCGACGGCAGGCATCATTCCTTCCGCAGGCTTCGACCGGTGCGCGTCCGTCGCGCGTGGTCGCTCACCGCCACGCGCCGCGGATCGCGGTCGCGCGTGCGGCGCGGTCGTCTGCGCCCGCCGAGCCGAGGCCTGCGATCCCGAGCGAGAGGCCCGTCGCGTGCGCGAGATGCGCAGGCTGCGCCTCGAGGAGCAGGCGGTCGACATGCGCTAGCTCGACATGCTCGATGCGTCCGAGCGCGACGCCGAGCCGCACGCGGGAGAGGTGCTTGATGCACTCGTCGAGCGAGAGAAGCCGCGCGCTGCGCAGCAGGCCGAGCGAACGGTGCGCCCTGTCGTCGACGGCGAGCCTGTCGCGCTCGAGGAGCGCGCGCCGCGCGGCGCGTTCGTACTCGACGAAGCGCGGCACGATCGTCTCCGCGAACTCCTCGACGAGATCCTCCTCTGTGCGGCCGAGCGTGGTCTGGTTCGAGATCTGGAAGAAATCGCCGAGCGCGTCGGTGCCCTCGCCATGGAAGCCGCGCACCGCCAGGTGCATGTCCTTCGCGGCGCGCTGGACCTTGTCGAGCTCCTCGAGGAGCCTGAGCGCTGGCAGGTGCATCATCGCGCTGACGCGGATGCCCGTGCCGACATTGGTGGGGCACGCGGTCAGGTAGCCGAAGCGGGGGTGGAAGGCATACTCGAGCGAGCGCTCGAGCGTGCGGTCGAGCTCGAGCATGCGCGCGGCGAGCGGGCGCAGCTGGAGGCCTGGCGCGAGCATCTGCAGGCGCAGGTGGTCCTCCTCGTTTACCATGACGCTCGTCGATTCGTCGGTCGAGATCGCCACGCAGCGCGGATGCTGCGCCTCGACGAAGGGCCGCGAGATCAGGTTGCGCTCGAAGAGCATGAGGCGGTCGAGCGCCGCGGTCGCCTGCACGTTCACCCAGCGCACGCCGCCCTCGAACGGACCGCCGAGCCGCGCCGCCTGCACGCGGTGGACGACCTCGGAGAGCTGCTCGGGCGTGGATCGGTTGACGAAGTTGAAGCCGACGAGGTTGCGCGCGAGACGGACGCGGCTCGAGAGCACGCAGTCGCGGCAGGAGTCGTCGTGCGCGCGTGGGTCATCGGCGCCTCCGCGCTGCCACGGCGACGCTCCTCGTGCGGAATCGTCGGGGTTGCTCACGATGGCGCACCTCCGCGCTCCTCGTCACCCATCGGGTCGGGCGCCACCTCCGCCCCGTTCGGCGCAAGCGCGGTGGGCGCACCGAGCTCGCCGAGCCTGTCGCGCAGGCGCGCCGCGCGCTCGTACTGCTCCTGCGCCACGGCCTCGCGCAGTTCGCGCGCGAGGCGGTTGCGCAGCGCGGCGCGGTCGACGAGTTCCGCGGCCTGCGCGGGGTGTCGCCCGAGGTGCGCGCACGCGCCGGCCTGCGCGCGCTCGATGATGGGAGAGAGCTCCTGCTCGAACGAGCGGTAGCAGAGGGGACAGCCGACAAGGCCCGTCTCGCGGACCTGCTGCATCGTGGTGCCGCATGATGCGCAGGCCTTCGGGGCGCGGGGTGCGGCGGCCTTGGCCTGCTCGAGGAGCTTCCCCACGATCAGTGCGGGGCCGTGCGAGGTCGGCATGAGGAAGCCGCGCTCCTGCGCGTGTTCGGCGCAGAGATGCACTTCGGCCTTGACGCCGTCGCGAACCACGATCTCGTGGACGACGGCCGGATTTGGGCAGCAGTCGCAGGTGCGTTCCATGACGGTCGAGGACGATCTGTGACGGTCGGTTGGGGGCGCTCGGGGGCGTTTCGTGACGCGCTGCGAGGGTTCCGCAGGGCTGCCGCGAGGCACGACCTCGGGCGCGCGGAAGAGAGCACTGTAGCCGCGCCGTGCCGCGGACTTCCATCATCGGTCGTCTTCTCGCGGAAGATTGAGCGCCGGCGACGCCGCGCTCAGGTCGCCGCGAGCGCCCCCCGCAGCGCGACGAGCGAGGCGAGCAGGGGCCGAACCGCCTCGAGGGGCTGGATCGTGCTCGAATCGGAGCTCGACCGCTTCGGGTCGGGGTGGCACTCGAGGAAGACGGCGTCGACTCCGACCGCGACCGCCGCGCGCGCAAGCTGTGCGCAGCGGTCGGGGCGCCCGCCCGTCGTGGTGCGGTCGCCGCCCGGGAGCTGGGTCGAGTGCGTGGCGTCGAAGCAGGTGGGAGCCTCGAACGACCGGCCGATGTCCATCATGTCGGCCACGCCGATGAAGTCGCTCACGAGGCGGTTGTAGCCGAAGCTCGTGCCCCGCTCGGTGAGCATCGAGCGCGCGGCGCCCGCCTCGCGCAGCTTCTCGAGGGCGTTTCGCATCTCGGGCGCGGACATGAACTGGCCCTTCTTCACGTTCACCGCGCGACCCGTGGCCGCCGCGGCTGCGAGCAGATCGGTCTGGCGGCAGAGGAACGCGGGAATCTGCAGGAGATCGACCGCCTCCGCCACGGGCGCCGCCTGCGAAGGGTCGTGGATGTCGGTCGTCACGGGCGACTTGAGGCGCTCGCCCATCGCCGCCAGCATCTCGACGCCGCGCGCGAGCCCAGGTCCTCGCGGGCTGTGGATGCTCGAGCGGTTCGCCTTGTCGAAGCTCGCCTTGAAGACGAAGGGAAGACGGAGGTCCGCGCAGATCTCCGCGACGGTGTCGCCGATCCGTCGGTTGGTGTCGTGGTCCTCGAGGACACAGGGGCCTGCGATCACGAGGAGCGGCGGTCTCGCGCCGCCCGTGCACGACCGCGCGAAGCTCTCGAACCACGCTGACAGCACGGGATGGATGCGCGGGTCGGGCGGAGCGGCGTGAAGGGGTGTGGATTCGGGCATTGGGGCGCAGGGACAAGGGGATGCGATGACAGGCGGGGAGTGTACGGCGCGGCGCGGGGGCGAAATCTCCCGCGGAGTTCGAAGGTTCGGCAAAGGCCGCGCCCGTGAACGCCGAAGTGACCGTGTGGAGGGGCTCACCCGCCTTGGCCCGAGCGGGGCCTCGGAGGCACCTTCCCGCGGCTTCCCAGCCCGCGTGCCCGATGCGGAGTCCCGTCCGTCGCGGGGAATCGGTCAGAGGAACCGGCCAGAGGAAATTCGGTCATGGACGACTCGGACAACCTCCCCCTTGATCCAGACGCCTTCGCGGCGCATGTGATCGAACTGCTGCAGAAGCAGTTTCCCGACCGCGCCTCCGCGGTCACGGGGCCGCTCCATGTCGTCTTCGACGGGCGTCATCTCGGCCTCGAGAACCTCTACCGCATGGTGCTGCGCGATCCGCGCAATGGCGACGACATCATCGCGAACTACCTCGACCGGCTGCTCGAGGGCGACCAGATCTCGGGCGCACCGCTTCCGTTCTCGGTGGTGCGGGCGCGCATCATGCCGCGCATCCAGCCCGACACGATCTTCGAGCACCTCGACCGCGAGCAGGTCGCCCATGTTCCGTTCGTGAACGAGACCTCGATCGTCTTCGTCATCGATCTCCCGCAGCTGACCGTCTCGATCACCACCGAGCAGATGGTGCGATGGGGCCTCCAGTGCGACGACCTCGACGCGATCGCGCGCGAGAACCTCGCGCACTACGCGCCCGACCTCGAGGTCCGGCTCGTCGACTCGCACGATGGCGGCCGCGCCGCGATCGTGTCGCAGCAGGATGGCTACGACGCCGCTCGGCTCCTGCTCTCGTCGCTCTACGACAGGCTCTCGCGCGAGATGAAGGGCGACTTCTACGTGGCCACGCCCGCGCGCGACACCTTCATCGCGATCAGCGTCGGCCCGGGGCCGTTCGTCGGGCGCCTGAAGCAGCGCGTCGAGGACGACTTCCGCAGGCTTCCCTACCCGATCACGCGCGAGCTCTTCTATGTGACGCGCGACGGCGTTGCAGGCACGGCGGCCTGAACGCGCCACGCGCGTCTGCATCGATCTCTCGCCTGCGGGCGTGCGTCACTTCTTCGCGTCTTCCGCCAGGAGATGCTCGATCGCATCCCCGATGCGCGCGTTCACCACATCGGCGCCGCGGAGCCTGCCTTCGCGATCGATGATGTAGAAGTCAGGGTAGCCGTCGACCGAGTAGGTCTTGTTCGCCTCGCCGCGTGCGTCGAGGCAGATCGGGTAGGCGATCTTGTGCGTCTTCGCCGTGTCGAGCATCTTCTCGCCGCCCTCGGGGTGGCAGACGCCGATGATGACGACGCCCTTGTCGGCGTACTTCTCTGCGAGCGCGTTCAGCTTCGGGATGCTCGCGATGCAGGGGCCGCACCAGGTCGCCCAGAAGTCGAGGACGACGATCTTCCCGCGAAGCTCCTCGAGGCTCGTGGCGGTTCCCATCGCGGCTTCCGTGTTCGTCCAGCGCGTGACCGCGCCGAGCGCGGGCGCCTCGGGGCACTGGTCGAACTTCGCGAGTGCGCCGCGGCGCTCGCCGCTTCCTTCAAGCATCTCGCGGGGAATCCGCTGCGCGCGGCCTGAGCCAGCGCCGCGCGACTTCGGAGCGGGATCCGCTGCGGGAGATGCGCGGTCCTTCGGCGTGGCGGGCGGGGGCGAGGCGGGTTCTTCGGGCTTCGTGGTCTCTTCGCCGTTCGTGGTCTCGTCCGAGTCCGTTGCGCCGTCGTCCGCAGCAGACGCTTCCTCGGACAGATCGGCGGGCTTCGCGGCCGCTGGCGCTGGCTCCGCGAGGAGCTTCTCGACCACCGAACGCACATGCTGCGGCTGAAGCCCGATCGCGCGGACGATGCCCGCACGGTCGACCACGGCATAGGTCGGCCAGAACGAGACATTCCAGGCCCGCGCGCTCTTGCCGCCCGCGTCGATCGCAAGCGGATAGTTGATGCCCGTCTTGTCCGCGGTGTCCTTCATGCGGTTTCCGCCGCGGTTCGCGTCGTGGATGCCGAGGAAAGTCAGGCCCTGCGGCCCGAGGTCGCGGACCATCTCGATGTTCTTCGGGATCGCCTGCATGCATGGGCCGCACCAGGTGGCCCAGAAGTCGACGACGACCACGCGGCCCCTCAGGCTGGTCCAGAGATCGCGACCGCCGGCGTTGAGCGCATCGGCCTCGCCCGCCGCGCCGCCGTCCCACTTCGCGACGGTGACCGCAGGTGGCGGCTTGCCCACCATCGATCGATGGGCGCTCGGGTCACGCGCGCGCCAGAACCAGGCGTCGGGGAACTCGTCCGCCGCAGCGCGCGCATCGGCGGGGCGCGACGCGGCCGACGCGAAGGCGAGGGGCGCCACGCCCGCACTCGCTGCGGCCACGATGGTCATGGTGAGGAACGCGCGGAGCGATGGCAGACGGCGGAATTCGCAAAGCATGGTGGAACGGTACCTCCCGAGGCGGTCGAGGCACGCTCGAAAACCGCCTTCTACGGGCGGTTTTCGGCAGAACGAGCCCGTGTCGCGTGAACTTTCCGCGGAATCGCGCGCCGCGGCGCTCAGCGGGGCGCCGCCACCGCGCGCCGTTCGCTGGCATCCTTGTTGAAGAGGATGACATTGCCGCCGCCGCGCTCGTCGATTCCGACGCGGACGAGGTCCTTGCCCTCGCCTCCGCGGACGATCACGGCGCCGCCCGCCGCGTCCTCGGCCGTGCCCGCGACGACGACGGGGGCGCCCGCCGCCGAGAACAGGTTGAGGAGGCCGCCGTTCGAGCCCGCGAGGAGCGCGAGCGCGCGCCGCCCCGAGCGCGACAGGCTCAGGCTCGCGCCGTCGTCTCCGCCGCTCTCGGCGATGAAGGTGGCAGAGCCCTCACGCGTTCCGAGCGCGAGGCGTCCCGCGCCCTCCGCGTTCACGGCCGCGGCGAAGACGGGAGCCTGCGACGCGTTGTAGATCTGGAAGATGCCGCCGCGATCGAGCGACGGGTTCGCGCCCATGCTCGCGAGGGCGCGCTCGCCGCCCGCGCGGCAGACGACGACGCCGCCGACGGCGTTCGCCTCGAGCGACGCGAGGCGCGCGCCGTCGGTCGAGAGGACATCGACCGTGCCGCCGTCCGCAGTCGCCTCGAGCCGCGACGCACCCTTGGCAGAGAGCGTGGTCACGAGCGCCTCCTTCTCGGTGGCCGACGCTGCGACGCGGTGCGCGCCGCTGCGGCACGCGAGGTCGAGCTCGCCGCCTTCCTCTCCTGCGAGGAGCCGCGCGAACCGCTCGCCCGTATCTGCGCCGAGGACGAGGCTTCCGCCGTGCTCCGCGGTCGAGAGGACAGCCACATCGCGGTTCTCGCGGTTTCCGACGCGCAGCGTGCCGCCTTCGTCGAACGCAGCCGCGCCCACGACGGGATTTCCCGCGCGGTTCGCGAGCGCAAGGCGCCCACCGAGCGTGCTCGACTCAAGTAGCGCGGCGACGCGCGCGCCTCCGCCGCCGAGCTCGAGCCTTCCGCCCGAGGCCTGCGCGTAGGCGCTGACGGCGGGGGATCCGTCGCGGTTCCACAGGATGAGATCGCCGCCCGAATCGTTTGCGCCGATGCGGGCAGTGTTTGCGCCTGCGGCATTCCAGAGATCGAGCCGTCCGCCTTGCGCCGTCGCCGTGGCCACGAGCGCCACGCGCCCGGCGTCGTCAACGATCTCGAGGCGCTTCGTCTGCACCACGCGCGACGCCTGCTGCTCGGGCGTGGCGATGGCGCCGAGGCCAGCGCCGAGAACGAGCGCGGCTGCGGAGAACGCGCCGAGGATGCGCGCGCTGCGCGTCTTCACGCGGAGGCTCTCGACCTCGCCCCGCAACGCGCGCAGTTCAAGGGCAAGCGACGCGATGCGCGCATCCTCGGTGGACTCGATCGACGGGTGAGATGGTTCCGACATGGCGAATGCTCCCTCGAGGCGTGGATTGGCGCGGCGGTCCGTCGCTTCGGGCCTCCGACGGCGGCGCGTCGCCGCCGCGCTCGGCCCGTGCGCGTGGTCGCTAGCATATCGGCCTCATTCCGTGCGGTTGCCGAAGGTGGCGCGCCGCGCGATGCCGGTCACGATCCGTTTCGCGAGGAGTCCTCATGGCCAAGAGCACACACGCCGCACCCGCCCGCGCGACGGCGACAGGTCCGTTCGGGGTCGGCCTCATCGGAACGAAGTTCATGGGACGCGCCCACTCGACCGCGTGGGGGAAGTGCGCGCAGTTCTTCGACCTGCGCCGCGAGCCCCGCCTCGCCGCGGTCGCGGGCCGCAACGCCGACGAGACCGCGGCCTTCGCCGCGAAGTGGGGCTGGCGTCGCGCGACCACCGACTGGCGCGACCTCCTCTCCGACCCCGAGGTCGAGCTCGTCGATGTCTCGACGCCGAACCATCTCCACGCGGAGATGTCGATCGCGTGCCTCGAGGCGGGCAAGCATGTCGCGTGCGAGAAGCCGCTCGCGGGCACGCTCGCCGATGCGAAGAAGATGGTGCTTGCGGCGCGCGCGGCCGCGAAGAAGGGCGTGCGCACCTTCGTCTGGTACAACTACCGCCGCTGCCCTGCGGTCGCGCTGGCGCATCGCCTCGTGCGCGAAGGCCGCCTCGGGCGGATCTACCATGTTCGCGCGTCGTATCTCCAGGACTGGGGCGGGCCCGACACGCCGCTTCTCTGGCGCTTCCAGGCCGATCAGGCGGGTTCGGGCGCGCACGGCGACCTCAACGCCCACATCATCGACATGGCGCGCTTCATCACGGGCGACGAGGTGACCGAGGTCGCGGGCGCGATCGAGGAGACCTTCGTCAAGGAGCGCGCGGTGGTGGCGAGCGCCGGCGGCGCGATCTCGGGCAAGGGCGCGAAGAGCGCCGCCGCGGGCAAGAAGGCGGGGAAGTCCACCGTCGACGACGCGGTCCTCTTCCTCGCGCGCTTCAAGCAGGGGGCGATCGCGAGCTTCGAGGCGACGCGCCTCGCGACGGGCAACCAGAACCGCAACAACATCGAGATCAACGGCGAGAAGGGCTCGATCAGGTTCGACTTCGAGCGCATGAACGAGCTCGAGTGGTGGGACCACACGCTCGAGCCGAAGCTGCGCGGGTGGAGCCGCATCATGTGCACCGACGGCTCGCACCCGTATGCCTCGCACTACTGGCCCGCGGCGCACCTCCTCGGCTACGAGCACGGCTTCATCAGCCAGGCCGCGGACACGGCGGCGGTGGTCGCGGGCGGTTCGCCCGTGGTGGCGCTGCCCGACTTCGAGGACGCCTTCAAGACGCAGTGCGTGCTCGAGGCGGCGATCCGCAGCGCGCGCGAGCGGCGGCCGGTGCCGATCAGGGAACTCGACAAGTTCTGAGTCGCGGAAACGGTGCCTGGCACGTGCCGCGAGGTGCCTGGCACCAGCCGGCACGTGCCTGGCACGGTGGCCGGGCCTAGGTTCGGCGCTGTCTCTCTGGTCTGGGAACCCTCTCTCCGAGTGGAGTGCGGTGCCTGGCACGTGCCGCGAGGTGCCTGGCACCAGTTGGCACGTGCTTGGCACCGTTTCCGTGGCACCGTTCCCGCGCTTGGCACCGTTTCCGCGAATGGCTCCGGCTCCCCGCCCGGTTCCGCGCCCGCGGTTCGGAACGGGAGCCCTCCGCGCGATTCGTCCGCGGCCCGCGTGTACAGTGGCCGTCCCTCCCTCGACTTCCCACGACCATGCGAGAAGTTCCGCAGCCATCCCGTTCCCACGCCCGTCGCGCCGCGGCCGACGCGCGCCCGTTCTCGAACGCCGAGATCGAGCAGCACCTCGAGCGCGCGGTCCGCGCGCTGAAGTCGCTGCAGAAGCCCGACGGCCACTGGTGCGCCGAGCTCGAGGGCGACTCGATCCTGCAGAGCGAGTACCTCCTGATGAAGTGGATCCTCGGGCAGGAGGCCGCGCCGCTCGCCGATGGGCGCCCGCCGCAGACCCTGCAGCGGATCCTTGCCTATCTCCGCTCGCAGCAGCGCGAGGACGGCGGATGGGGCCAGTACCCGGGCTCCGCTCCCGATGTCTCGGCCTGCGTGAAGGCGTACTTCTGCCTCAAGCTGTTCGGCGACTCGCCCGACGCGCCGCACATGAAGAAGGCCCGCGCCTTGATCCGCCATCTCGGCGGCGCGGAGAAGTGCAACTCGTTCACGAACTTCTACCTCGCGGCGCTCGGGCAGATCTCGTGGAGCGCGGTGCCCGCGATTCCTCCCGAGATCGTCTATCTCCCGAAGTGGTTCTACTTCCACCTCGACAAGGTGAGTGCGTGGAGCCGCACCATGATCCTGCCGCTCGCGATCGTCGCCACCAGGCGGCCGACGCGCGAGCTCCCCGTCGAGCTCGGGATCGGCGAGCTCTTCCTCGACCACGACGCGCGCCATGTCCTCAAGCCGACGAACGACGCGCCACCGTTCTGGCGCGGCTTCTTCCTGAAGGTGGACGCGCTCCTCAAGCGGCTGCACGACGCAGGCGGCACGCCGCTCAGGCAGCAGGCGGTCCGCCGAGCGTTTGCGTGGATCGAGGCGCGCGCGGGTCAGGACGGCGCGTCCGCAACCGACGGCGTCGGCGCGATTTTTCCACCGATGGTCTACTGGCAGATCGTCCTCTGTGCGCTCGGCTACGAGCGCTCGCATCCGCTCGTCGCGCGCGCCGAGCGCGAGCTCGACGCCTTCTTCGTGCCGCTCGGCGCAGGCGACGATGCGCCGATCCGCATCCAGCCGTGCTTCTCGCCCGTGTGGGACACGGGGATCGCCCTCTACGCGCTCGCCGACTGCGGCTTCGACGCCGAGGACGACGAGGCCGCGCACGCGGCGCGCTGGCTTCTCGCGAAGGAGTGCCGCTTCGCGGGCGACTGGACCGCGAACGTCGAGGATGTCCAGCCCGCGAGCGGCTGGTTCTTCGAGCACGCGAACGCCTTCTACCCCGACTGCGACGACACCGCGATGGTGGCGATGGCGCTTGCGCGAACGCGCGCCGAGTCGCCTGCGTCGCCGCGCGCGGCGGAGGCCGACGCTTTCGCGCGCGCCGCGAGGCGCGGCGTGCGCTGGCTCCTCGCGATGCAGAACGACGACGGCGGATGGGCCGCCTTCGACAGGACGCGCGACAGGCGCATCCTCGACTATGTGCCGTTCGCAGACCACAACGCGATGCAGGATCCATCGTGCCCCGACATCACGGGCCGCGTCCTCGAGTGCCTCTCGTGGCATGGCCTCGACCTTGGCAACGCTGCGGTGGGCGCCGCGATCGACTTCATCCGCGCGCGGCAGGAGCCCGACGGCTCCTGGTTCGGCCGCTGGGGCGTCAACTACATCTATGGCACCTGGCAGGCGGTGATCGGTCCGATCCGCTGCGGCGTGCCGCGGGAGAGCGAGTGGATCCAGCGCGCGGGCCGCTGGATGAAGTCGATTCAGAAGGCGGACGGCAGCTTCGGGGAGTCTGCGGACAGCTACATCGATCCCGCGAAGAAGGGGCAGGGGCCCTCGACCGCGAGCCAGACGGCATGGGCCGCCATGGTCCTTCAGGAGATCTACGGCGCGGAGGACCCCGACCTTCGGCGCGCCATCGAGTGGCTCTGCCGCACGCAGCTCGATGAAGGCGCCGCGAACGATCCGATCGCGAACCCCGACGGCGACCCCGCGGGCAGCTGGCGCGAGATCGAGTACACGGGCACGGGCTTCCCGAAGGTCTTCTACCTGCGCTACCACCTCTATCGCCTCTACTTCCCCGTGATGGCGATCGGGCGATTCCTCGCGGCGACGGGCCGCGGCGTGCGCGGCAAGCGCCTGATCGACCGCGGGGAACGCGCGGCGCTCTTTGGCTGAACCGCCGTGCGTGGCGGGGCGCCCGCGCTCGCGTACAGTGCGCGGATGCCGCGACTTCCCTTCTCAGCGCTCGCGTCCCTTGCCTACGCAGCAGCCGTTGTCGCTTCCGCCTTCGCGGGCCCGCCTGAGGACTGGCGCCAGGCCGAGGCGGTCGTGGTGCCTCCATCGGTGCTCGTCGAAGGCGACCCGTTCCGCCAGCTCGAGGAGGTGCTTCCGACCGCGAACGACTTCCGTGCGGCAAGCGGCGCGCCTGGCGCCCGCTACTGGCAGCAGCGGGTCGACCAGGACCTCGAGGTCGAGATCCACCCCGAGCGCGCCGAACTGACGGGCAAGACGCGTATCGTCTACCGCAACAACTCGCCCGACGAGCTCAGGTATCTCTGGTTCCAGCTCGACCAGAACCGATTCCGCCGCGACTCGCTGGGCGCGCTCGCGAGCCCAGCGCCCGACCTCTCGCAGCCGCAGCCCGTCGGCGCAATGCGCCAGATCGTCGAGCAGTCGGCGTGGGAGGGCGGCTACCGCGATCTCGCCGTGACCGACGCGTCGGGCGCTCCGCTTCCCGCGACCGAGGTCGACACGATGCTGCGCGTCGACCTGCCCGCGCCGCTTGCCCCAGGCGGGGTCTTTGAATTGTCGATCTCGTGGCGTTTCCATGTGGTGAAGAACACCACCGCGCGTGCGCGTTCGGCCTACGAGCTCCTGGGCGAGAACGACCCGACGCGGCCAGGATCCGACCTCGCGCCCATCTACGTCATGGCGCAGTTCTTTCCCCGCGCCGCGCCCTACACCGACGTGCGCGGATGGCACCACAAGCAGTTCCTCGGCACGGGCGAGTTCGCGCTCGAGTTCGGCGACTACACGCTCGCCGTCACCGTGCCCGACACATGGACGGTCGCCGCGACGGGAGAGCTCTCGAACGCCGACGAGGTCCTCGCGCCCGAGCAGCGGGAGCGTCTCGCGGCGGCGCGCGGGTCCGAGCGGCCGCGCTTCGTCACCCCGCCCGAGGAGGCGGCCGCGCGCCGCGCCGCGAAGCCGAGCGGCACGAAGACCTGGCGTTTCGCAGCGAAGGATGTGCGCGACGTGGCCTTCGCGGCAAGCCCCGCGTTCATCTGGGACGCGGCCAAGGCGCCGATCCCGGGGAGCGACCGCTCCGTCCTCGCGATGAGCTTCTATCCCGTCGAGGGCGAGCCGCTCTGGAGCCGCTACTCGACGCACGCGATCGCCCACACCATCGACTGCTTCTCGCGCTACGCCATCGCCTACCCCTATCCCGTCGCCATCAGCGTGAACGGCCCCGTGGGCGGCATGGAGTATCCGATGATCTCCTTCAACGGCCCGCGCCCCGAGGCCGACGGCACCTACTCCGCGGGAACGAAGTGGGGGCTTGTCAGCGTGATCATCCACGAGGTCGGCCACAACTGGTTCCCCATGATCGTCAATTCCGACGAACGGCAGTGGACATGGATGGACGAGGGACTCACGACATTTTGCCAATATCTCGCCGAGCAGGAGTGGGAGGACAAGTACCCCTCGGGCCGCGGCGAGCCCGAGAAGATCATCGACTACATGACGAGCGCCGAGCAGGAGCCGATCATGACGAACTCGGAGAGCGTGCGGCGCCTCGGCCCGAACGCCTACGCGAAGCCTGCGACGGCGCTCAATGTGCTGCGCGAGACCGTGCTCGGGCGCGAGCTCTTCGACTTCGCCTTCCGCGAGTACTGCCGCCGCTGGGCGTTCAAGCGCCCAGAGCCCGCCGACTTCTTCCGCACCATGGAGGATGCGTCGGGCGTCGACCTCGACTGGTTCTGGCGCGGCTGGTTCTACTCGACCCGCGCGGTCGACGTGGGCATCGAGCGCGTCACGCGCCACACGGTCGAGACGCGCGATCCCGCGCTTGTGAAGGCCGAGAAGAAGGCCGAGCGCGATTCGCGGCCCGAGACGCTCTCAGAACTGCGCAACAAGGACCTTGCGCTGCGGTCGGACCGCTATCCCGAGCTCCTCGACTTCTACTCGACCTTCGACGAGCTCGATGTCACCGACGAGGACCGCCGCCGCTTCCAGCGCCTCGTGGAGCAGTTCGGCGCGCGTGACGCGGCGCTCCTCGACACGCCGCTCCACTTCACCGTGGTGCGCTTCTCGAACCGCGGCGGGCTGCCGACGCCGCTGCCGATCGTCCTCGTTCTCGGCGACGGCAGCGAGGTCGAGACCACGCTGCCTGCGGAGATCTGGCGGTACGCGGGCGGAAACTCTGCGACGAAGCTCTTCGTGACCGCCCAGGAGGTCGCGCGCGTCGAGCTCGACAGGCGTCGGCAGACGGCGGACCGCGACCCGAGCGACAACATGTTCCCGCAGGAGATCGAGCGCCGCTGGTTCGCGGTTGAGCCGCGCACGCGCGGCGGGAACCCGATGCGCGACGCAGGCGACTCCGAGCGCAGGCAGGAGACGCGCGTGGCGGCCGAGCGACTTGGCCCGAAGATCGTCGCCGCGATCGAGGGCGGCCGCAGCGCGGGCAGCGTGCTTGCCGCAGGCGACGGCGCCGCGCCCGCGGACGGCTGGGGCACCGCGTTCGTGGTGCTCGACGGCGCGGAGCAGGGCGACGGTGGGATCGCGCAGATCGTCTCTGCGGGGCCCGACCGCGCGGTCGGCGGCGAGGACGACATCTCGTTCATCGTGACGGGCGATGGCCGCGTGCGTGAGCGGGCGAGGCGTCCGCGCTGAGCGGCGGCGCGACGGTGCAGCCCGCTAACTCGGCTCGTTGCCAGCGAGCGAGAGCGTCACCGCGAACGCGTTGTAGGCGCCGTGGACCACGATCGCTGCGACGATCCACGGGAAGGCGTCGGCGATGCGCGCAGGACGCCGCGCGCGCATGACGCCGCGCCACATGCGCGCCACGCCGACGGCGGCGATGGTCGAGCACAGCGCGTGCATTGGCATGGTGATGCCCCAGCGCCACGCGGCGAGGCCTTCGCCCGCGTCTGGAAAGTAGACGCGAAGATAGATCAGGTTCTCGATCGCGCCGAAGAGGACTCCGCCTGCGAGGCCCGTGGCGACGATCGAAGCGCTTCCCCCGAGAAGCCCTCTTCCGATGAGCCCTTTCCCGATGAGCCCTTTCCCGATGAGCCCTTTCCCGATGAGCCCTTTCCCGATGAGCCCTTTCCCGATGAGCCCTTCCCCGATGAGCCACGGCTTGCGCTCGACGACCCACAGGACGACCGCCACCTTCGCCATCTCCTCGACCACGGGTCCCGTGACGGTGACGGCGAGGTAGCCGAGCCCACCTCCCGCGCCGATCGAGGACCAGAGCGCGCCGAGGATCGCGGCCGGCCCCGCGACAAGCACGAGCCCGACGAACACCAGCGCGCGAAGGATGGTCGGCGTGGCGCGCTCGCGCTCGGCGAGGAGATCCGCGTAGCCAGCGACGCCCGTCAATTCCGACGCCCGCCAGCCAAGCGACGGCTCGTCGCGGACGGAGGTCTCCGCAAGTTCGTCGGGAGCCGCGTCATACGCGCCCGCCCGCGCGGGTTCCTCCTCGAGCCTGTCGGCGCACCCAAGGTCGATCGGGCGCGCCCGCATGTGCGGCTCGCGGTAGACGCTCGGGTCGTGGTCGGGCGCGCTCGACATGCCTTGGACTCGCGGGCGGCCCGTCGTCTCAGGCGCGACGGGGGACGAGCGCCGTGCCGTAGGCGATCACCTCGGCCATGGGCATGGCGTTCGGCCCCATCATTCCGCCGATCGAGCTCGTCTCGAAGCGCACGTTGATGACCGCGTTCGCGCCGCGCGCGCGCGCGTCCTCAAGCATGCGGCACAGCGCCTCACGCCGCGCGCGCAGCATCATGCGCTCGTACGAGCGGACCTCGCCGCCGATGATCTTGCGCAGCCCCGCGGCGAAGGTCTTGAAGTAGTCGGAGCCGATCACGACGGAGCCCGAGACCAGCATGCCGTCGGAGCGCTCGAATCCAGCGGGTGGAACGCGCAGATTCGTGGCCGCCATGCCCGACAGTTCCCGTTCGCGGCGATCGAGTGCGCGCAGGTGCGACGCCTCGACGGCGCGGCCGACGAAGAAGCCGAGCGCGATCAGGAAGATCGGAATGGCGCAGTTGAAGAGCGGCGCGATGAATTCCATCGGTGGAGCTCGATCCTGGGACAAGAGGCGGACCGCCGCGTTCAGCGGGCGAACGGTGCGTCGGGCAGGGGCGGGGCGCCGAAGGGCTGGGCCGTCGGCGGCGTGGTTGTCCCCGCAGTGCGACGCAGCTTCACGGCCGTGCCGTAGGCGTAGAGCTCCGCGGCGCCCTGCGTGATGGCGCTCGTGCTGAAGCGCACGTTGACGACGGCGTCCGCGTTGAGCTGCTGCGCCTGCGCCATCATGCGCTCGATGGCCTCGCGGCGCGCCTCGGTCAGGAGCTCGGTGTAGCCCTTGAGCTCGCCGCCCACGAGGTTCTTGAACGACGCGGCGATGTCGCGCCCGACATGCTTCGCGCGGATCGTGTTTCCCTGCACGAGCCCGCAGAGGGCGATGATTTCATGTCCAGGCACGGTTTCTGTGTTGACGATGATCATGTGGATTCCCTGCGTCGGCGCATGCTACCACCCGAGGCACGGATGGGCCGTCAGAAGGGGGTCTCCGCCACGAACTCGACGCGCTTGCCCGTGCGGGGGTGCGTGAACGCAAGCCGTCGCGCATGAAGGCACAGCCGCGGCCGCGCCGAACGCGCGGCGCCATCGGCGTAGAGCTCGTCGCCGAGGATCGCATGGCCGAGCGCAAGCATGTGGACGCGCAGCTGGTGGCTGCGGCCCGTGAAGGGCGTGAGCCGCACGCGCGTCCACGCGAGGCCGTCGCCATCGCACCCGCGCTCGACCACGGCGTAGTCGGTGCGGCTCGGCTTTCCCTCTGTCCTGTGCACGATCTGGCGCGCGCTTCCGAGCGCCTCCTTTCGCAGCGGCAGGTCGACCGTGCCTGCGTCCGCCGCGACATGGCCCGCGACGAGCGCCTCGTACTCCTTCTCGACCGCGCGCGCCTCGAAGGCCATCGAGAGCGCGCGGTGGGTCTCGGCGTCGCGCGCGAGCACGATGGCGCCCGAGGTGTCGCGGTCGAGCCGATGGACGATGCGCACGCCAGGAAACGCGCCCTGCAGTCGCGCGACGAGGCAGTCCGCCTTCTCGGGGCCGATCCCAGGGACGGACAGGAGCCCCGAGGGCTTGTCGACCGCGAGAAGCCACTCGTCGGCGTGGAGGATTGGGCCTGTTCCGTCGGACACGGTCACTACACTATCCGACCCATGGTTCCGCTCATGAACACGCTCTTTCTTGTCGCAGCCGTCGTCGTCGGCCCGCCCGCAGCCACGCCCGCTCCGCAGGCCGAGCCCGGGGTCTCGCACGCCCGGCAGCTGACCTTCCCCGACCGCTTCATCAAGGCGGGAGAGGCCTACTTCTCGCCCGACATGAAGAAGATCGTCTTCCAGGCGATCGAGGTCGTAGCGGAAGGCACCGAGCCCGACGAGTTCTATGCCATGTTCGTGTGCGATGTGGTGCGTGACGCTGCGGGCGACATCACGGGCGTCTCGAGCATCGTGCGCATTTCTCCGAAGGGCAGCGCCAACACCTGCGGGTGGTTCCACCCGACCGACCCGAACCGCGTGCTCTTCGCCTCGACCGTGACGGCGCCGACGGCCGAGCACGCGCCCGGATACCAGCGCGGCACCTCGCGCTACCGCTGGGCCTTCCCGCCCGAGACGCGCATCGTCGAAGTCGACCTCGCGAAGGCGGACGGCACGGCTGCGTCGCTCACGCCGCTCGAGGGCGACGGCAAGGCCTACGCGGCCGAAGGAAGCTGGTCCCCCGACGGGCGTTTCCTCCTCTTCTGCTCGCTCGAGTCGGGCGACGGCGACCTCTACATCCGCGACCTGAAGACGGGCGCGCGCACGCTCGTCGTCTCGGCTCCGGGCTACGACGGCGGGCCGTTCTTCTCGCCCTGCGGAAAGCGCATCTGCTATCGCTCCGACAGGAACCGCGACAACCTGCTGCAGGTCTTCGTGGCGGACCTCGTCTTCGGCGCCGACGGCTCGATCACGGGCATCGCCAACGAGACCCAGCTCACCGACAACGAGCATGTCAACTGGTGCCCGTTCTTCCGCCCCGACGGGAAGACGATCGTCTACGCCTCGAGCGAGGTCGGCCACCGCAACTACGAGATCTTCGAGGTGTCGCTGCCCGCGGACGCATCGACGCCCGTGGTGCGCCGACGCGTGACGGAGGCTGATGGCGCCGATGTGCTGCCCGTCTTCTCGCCCGACGGAACCTGGATCCTCTGGACGGGACAGCGCCACGAAGGCCGCTCGAGCCAGCTCTATGTCGGGCGCTACAGGGACCAAGGCGGCAAGACGGACGCGGACGCCGCGAAGGGCGAGGCCGCCACCTCGGGGAACGCGGCGCCGTGAGCGATGCCTTCCTCAGCGCGATCTCCGAACGGCGCTACCTGATTCCGTTCCGCTCGCAGCTCCTGCCCTCGATCTTCACCGACACGCTGGTGATCGGGTCGGGCGTTGCGGGGCTGCGCGCGGCGCTTGCGGCCGCGGAGCACGGCGAGGCGATCGTCGCCGCGAAGGACGAGCTCGACCTCTCGAACACGGCGTGGGCGCAAGGCGGAATCGCCGCGACGATCGCGGCCGACGACAGCGCCGATGCCCACGCGGCCGACACGCTCGAGGCGGGGGCGGGGCTGTGCGCGGGGCAGGCCGTGCGCGCGCTCGTCGAGGAAGGTCCGCGGGAGGTCGAGCGGCTGATCGAGCTCGGCATGCGCTTCGACCGCGAGCCGGGCGGCGCGCTGAGCCTGACGCGCGAGGGCGGGCACGGCCGGCGCCGCATCGTCCACAGCGACGGCGACGCGACGGGCCGCGAGCTCGCCCGCACGCTGATCGCGGCGTGCCGCGCCACGCCGCGCGTGCGGCTCTTCGACCGCTGCTTCGTGCTCGACCTGATCACAGCGGGCTCGGCTCCACGCGGCAAGGACCGCGTGCTCGGCGCCGTCACCTACCACGCGCGCCACGGACTGCAGCTGATCTGGGCGCGCGCGACGATCGTCGCCTCAGGCGGCATGGGACAGCTCTGGCGCGAGACGACGAACTCGCGCATCGCGACGGGCGACGGCATCGCCATGGCGTGGCGTGCGGGCGCGGAGGTCGCGGACCTCGAGTTCGAGCAGTTCCACCCGACGGCGCTCTATGTCGCGGGCGCGGGGCGCTCGCTGATCTCCGAGGCCGTGCGCGGCGAGGGCGCCTTTCTCGTCGACCGCGCGGGGCGGCGCTTCATGGTCGGGCGGCATCCGCTCGCCGAGCTCGCGCCGCGCGATGTCGTCAGCAGGGGAATCGTCGAGCACCTCGCATCGACGCAGGAGCCGAATGTGTTCCTTGATGCGCGCCACCTCGGCGCGGACGGCTTCCGCACGCGCTTCCCCGGGCTCCATCGCCTGCTCGCGGGGTTCGGGATCGATCCTGCGACGGTGCTCATCCCCGTGATGCCCGCAGCGCACTACACGATCGGCGGTGTCTCGACCGACGCGGACGGACGCACCTCCGTGCCGGGGCTCTTCGCCTGCGGAGAGACGGCTGCGAACGGCCTGCACGGCGCCAACAGGCTCGCGTCGAACTCGCTCCTCGAGGGCCTCGTGTTCGGGCGCCGCGCGGGCGATGCGGCCGCGACCTCGGGAGGCGAGGCGCGTGGCGACATCCGCGTGGTGAGCGACATCCGTCCGAGCGACAAGGGCGAGCTCGACCTCGTCGATGTCCGCTCGAGCCTCCGCAGCGCCATGTGGCGCAATGTCGGGATCGTGCGCGCGGGGAACCGCCTTGCGGATGCCCTCGACATGATCCAGTTCTGGGGGCGCTACTCGCTCGACAAGATCTTCGACGCTCCCTCGGGCTGGGAGATCCAGAACATGCTGAGCTGTGCGACGCTCGCGACCGTGGCCGCGCTTGCGCGCGAGGAGTCGCGCGGAACGCATGTGCGCAGCGACTTCCCCGCGCAGCGCCCCGAGTTCGCGCTGCGTCGGATCTACGGCGCCGCGCTCGCGGCGCCGCGGACGGTGGCGGTGGCGCCCGCGCACGCCGTGACGACCGCGCCCGCGGAGATCGGCGCGTGAGGTCGCTTCTGCCCGCCGCGACGCTTCTTGCAATCGTCGGTGCGCTGGCGTGCGCCTGCGGCCCGCGGGTCGAGTATCGCGCGCGACCTGGATACGCGTCCTCGGAGGAGCTTCCCGACGAGGTCGTCCTCGAGGACGGCACGATCATCCGCTATGTCTCGATCGGCGAGTTCCTCGCCCGCCAGCGCGCGCTCAAGCGCGGAGAGAAGTATGTGGAGGGCGGTGCGCAGAAGGTGGGCGAGCCCGCCGCGCCGTCGTTCCTTCCGTGGCAGGAACTGGAGGATGGCTCTGTCCGCATCGAGGCGCGCTCTCCCGAGCATGTCGTCGCGAACGCCATGCGCGGCTTCCGCGAGGAGCGGTATGGCGACCTGTGGGAACAGCTCGTCTCGAAGGGCGTGCGGTCGCGCGCGGAATCCGAAGGCGGCGCGGACGCGGCGCGCGAGCGCTTTGCGGCGTGGGGTGCGCGAAACCGCACGGATGCGATGACGCTCCTCAACCGCATGAGCTTCGCCTTCAGCACCAACGGCGTGGTCATGCGCGGCAAGGGCGGCGGCCTCTTCGAGCTGAGCCTCGCGCCGCAAATCTCGCAGGATTTCAAGCTGCGTGTGGTCGAGGTCGTCATCGAAACCTCACCCGAGGGGCAGAGGGCCTTCCTGGCGGGCATTCGCTGAATCGAGGAGCGCAAGGCGGCACCAGAGCGAGCCGCCGCGGAGGCAAGCGCTCAAAGGTCGACGCGAACCAGCACCAGAGCGAGCCGCCGCGGAGGCAAGCGCTCAAAGGTCGACGCGAACCAGCACCAGAGCGAGCCGCCGCAGCGGCAAGCGCTCAAAAACGCCGCAGGCCCGGCGTCTGCCGGGCCTGCGTTCAGCTCTGCTTCATGCGTCGGGTCAGGACCCGCGCGCACCCGCGACGGGCGTCGGGCTCGGCTCGGAGGGGCCGTGGCCTCCATCGTCGCCGCCGCCGCCATCGCCCGTCCGCGTCGCCTTGAAGGTCAGGTGATCCTGGCCCTCCACGCGGGTGACATGGATCTCGTCGCCCGACTTGAACTCGCCCATGAGGAGGTTCTCCGCAAGCGGATCCTCGATGTACTGGCCGAGCGCACGACGCAGCGGACGCGCACCGAAGTCGGGGTTGTAGCCCTTGTCGATGAGGAAGTCCTTCGCGGCCGCGTCGAGCTCCATCTTCATGCCCTTCTCTGCGAGGCGCTTGCGCACCTTCGAGAGCTCGTACTCGATGATGGTGACGAGGTCCTCCTTGATGAGCGGACGGAACACGACCACGTCGTCGAGGCGGTTGATGAACTCGGGGCGGAAGAACTTCTCCACCTCGCCCATCAGCGCCTTGCGCATCTTCTCGTAGTCCTGCACCTCGGAGCGCTTGCCGAACCCGAAGGTCGAGCCGCCCTTGATGACATCGGCGCCGAGGTTCGAGGTCATGATCAGGATCACGTTCTTGAAGTCGACATGGCGGCCGAAGCTGTCGGTGAGACGGCCTTCCTCCATGATCTGCAGGAGCATGTTGAAGACATCGGGGTGCGCCTTCTCGACCTCGTCGAGCAGCACGACCGCGTACGGACGGCGGCGGATGCGCTCGGTGAGCTGGCCACCCTCTTCATAGCCGACATATCCGGGGGGCGCGCCCACGAGACGGCTCACGTTGTGCTTCTCCATGTACTCCGACATGTCGAGGTAGAGGAGCGCATCGGGGTCGCCGAACATGAACTCGGCCAGAGCCTTCGCGAGCAGCGTCTTGCCGACGCCCGAGGGGCCGACGAAGATGAACGAGCCCATCGGACGCTTCGGGTCCTTGAGGCCCGAGCGCGCCTTGCGGATCGAGCGGGCGACGGCCTTGACCGCGTCGTCCTGGCTGACGACGGTCTTGTGGAGCTCGGCCTCGAGCTGGAGCAGGCGCTCGCTCTCGGCCTTCTCGAGCCGGGTGAGCGGCACGCCCGTCATCTTGCTGACGACCTCGGCGACGACCTCCTCGTCGACGGTGCCGACGGTCTCGCTCATCCGCTCCTTCCACTCGGCCTGCAGACGCTCCCGCTCGCGGCGGTGCTTGTCCATCTGGTCGCGGATCTGCGCGGCGCGCTCGTAGTCGGCGTTCTTGACCGCCTCGTCCTTCTCGATCGCGAGGCGCTCGATCTTCTCCTCGATCTCGGCGAGGTTCGGCGGCTTCGCCATCGAGCGGAGGCGCAGGCGCGCGCCAGCCTCGTCGATCACGTCGATCGACTTGTCGGGCTGCACGCGGCCGGGGATGTAGCGGCCGGAGAACTCGATCGCGGCGCGGAGCGCCACATCGGTGATCTTCACGCGGTGGTGCGCCTCGTACTTCGGGCGGATGCCCTTGAGGATCTCGAAGGTCTGCTCCGCGTTCGGCGGCTCGACCGAGATCGACTGGAAGCGGCGCTCGAGCGCGGCATCCTTCTCGATGTACTTGCGGTACTCGTCGAAGGTGGTCGCGCCGATGCACTGGATCTCGCCGCGGGCGAGCGCGGGCTTGAGCACGTTCGACGCGTCGATCGCGCCTTCCGCGCCGCCTGCGCCGACGAGGGTGTGGAGCTCGTCGATGAAGAGGATGATGTTCTTCGCGCGGCGGACCTCGTTCATGACCGCCTTGATGCGCTCCTCGAACTGGCCGCGGTACTTGGTGCCCGCGACCATCGCAGCGAGGTCAAGGACGACCAGGCGGCGGTCGAACAGGATGTCGGGGACCTCCTGGTCGACGATGCGCTGGGCAAGGCCCTCGACGATCGCCGTCTTGCCGACGCCCGCCTCGCCGAGGAGGACCGGGTTGTTCTTGGTGCGGCGGCAGAGGATCTGCACGACGCGCTCGATCTCGTTCGTGCGGCCGATGACGGGGTCGAGCTCGCCGTTGCGGGCGAGTTCGGTGAGGTCGCGGCCGAAGCTGTCGAGCGCGGGGGTCTTGCTCTTCGCGGCGCCGCGCGCGCGGGAGCCGTCGCCGCCCTGCGGCGGGCCGCTGCCCATCGGGGGTTCCTGCGGCTCGCTCGGCGGGGGGGCCTCTTCGCTCTCGACGCCCGCGCCGAGGAGGTTCAGGACCTCCTCGCGGACTTCCTCGAGCTTGAGGCCGAGGTTCATGAGAACCTGCGCGGCGACGCCGTCGTGCTCGCGCAGGAGGCCAAGCAGCAGGTGCTCGGTGCCGACGTAGTTGTGGTTGAGGTTGCGGGCCTCCTCGATGGCGTACTCGATGACCTTCTTCGCGCGCGGGGTCTGCGGAAGCTTGCCCATCGTCACCATCTCGGGGCCGCTCTTGACGAGCTTCTCGACCTCGAGACGGACCTTGCGCAGGTCGATGTCGAGGTTCTTGAGCACGTTCGCACCGACTCCCGAGCCTTCCTTGACGAGGCCGAGGAGGATGTGCTCCGTCCCGATGTACTCATGGTTGAGGCGCTGGGCCTCCTGGTTTGCCAGGGCCATCACCTTGCGGGCGCGGTCGGTCAGTCGTTCGAACATGCGGCACTCCTTCCTAAGAACCTTTGTCCCTCGCGTCCCTCGCAGCGGCTCGCCCGTCTCGGTGTCCTCGCCTGATGGCGCGGAAGCATCCTCGATCGACGGCCGTACGCTGGTCGCAGCGGGCTGGATCGTACGCACTCCGAACGATTCGCATGAAGCGAGACCGTGCGGACGGAATGAGGGCACGCAAAGCCCGTACCTTCTCCTGTTTCCCTTTTCGGCCCGACCGGGCCGCGAGATACGCCCATGACGCTGTATTCTTCCAAGTTCATGCGGTCGTTTCGTTCGGCGATTCTTGCCCTCCCTGCCGTTCTGGCGATGTATGCATCTGCCTCGGCGGATATCCAACGACGCGAGCTGGCGACTGAAGTGCCGCTCTCGCTCGGGTTTGCGTCGGGCAAGGACCTTCGCTGCGCCGTGACTGCGTGGGACGAGTTCGGCCTGGAGGGGTCGTGCGGGTCGTTCCGATGGCAGGAGCTGAAGGCGGGATCGGCCTTCGGCGCGCTGAAGGCGATCACGCCCGCGGGTGACGCGGCCGCTGTGCGCGATGCGCTCACGGTGCTGCTTGCGCTGCCCGATGGCACGCAGATCGCGAGGCTCGCGGTCGACTGGGCGAAGCGGCAGGGACTTGCGGCGGCGGACATCGATCTGGCGCGCGCTGAGGCTCAGAGGATCGTGGACCGATGGAGCGAGCGCGCGCGCGCAGAGACCGCCGAGTTTCTCTCGCGCGCGACCCCCGAGAGCGGGGTGTTTGCGCAGGTTCCCTGGACGGCGCCGACCGACGAGGTCTTCAAGCGGCGAAGCGACGCGGTCGTCGAGGCGACGCGCGCGCTTCTCGCCCGCGCCGGCGGCAGCGCCACGCTGCACGAGACCGAGCATGTCGTGGTCTTCGTCGAGAGCGATGACGAGATCTACAGGCGCGAGGCCGCGGCGCTCGAGGCTGTGTTCGCGGAGTGGTCGGGGCGCCTCGCGCGCTCGGGGGCGGGCGTGGTGCCGCAGGCGCGGATTCCCGTCGTGTTCGTGAGCGAGCGCGACCGTTGGCGGCAGCTCGTGGTCGCCGCATTCGGCGGCGATGCCGAGGCGCATCCCGAGAGCGTCACGGTGTACCTGCCGATCGCCGGTTCGCCTGCGTTCGAGGCGCCCGTCGTTCTGGTCGCGCCCGAAGGCGACCGCAACAGGGCGCGCTATGCGGCCTTCGTCGGGCTGTCACGCGCGATCCTCCACTACACCGACGCGCCCGCGCGCCCGCCAGCGTTCCTGAACGAAGGGCTGGCACGCGTGATGGCCGATGTGTCGGCGCCCCGTGCGGGCATGGACGCGGGCCTCCGCGCTCCCGCGCTCCGTGCGATCCGTGGCGGCGGCTCGTTCGTCCCGCTCTTCGCGGCGGGCTATGCGGACGAGCCGTGGCGATCGGACCGCGCGCTGGCGCAGTCGCTCTCGTACATCTTCGTGCGCTGGCTCTGGGACAACGATCCCGACGGGCTGCTGCGCCTCGCGAAGGGAACGGGCCCGTGGCAAGGTCACGACGGGAAGCAGCCCGCGGCGCAGGGCGGCGCGCAGCCGCTCGAACCGTTCGCGACGCGGTTCTCCCGCGTGTTCCGCATGACGCCGCAGGTGGCGTCGGACCGCGCGCGGGCGTGGTTCAGGACGAACGATTGAGTTTGAGCGCGCGTCACTTGATCTTCGTGACTTGATCTTCGTGACTTGAGCTTCGGGCCGTGACTTCGGCTGGCCGCGGAGATGGTCGCTCGCGTTGGCGCGGATCACGACCGTCGGAGTCGAGAACCAAGTTTGCCCGTGCGTGTCGTGTCCCGCGATTCAGATCGCCGGAGTCCCCAAGCAGGGGTGCCAGCAGGTTTTAACCTGCGGAACGCGAACCGTCGGAGTCGACGGCTGGCATCATCCGTTCCACCTGCTAGAGCATGCGGTCACCCAAGAGAGTCAACTCTCAGGCTCACATGTCCAGTGCGAAGTCAAGCGGTCTCATTTCCATAGACTTCTCCGCAATCGCTCCAAGTGTCCAAACGCCCTGAACGGGGTGCATTCCGCCCTTCGCGAGGCAGGGCTTCGGCAAACTTCTTGAATTCATCCGTCAATGACTTGATGCCCGCCTCATCTTGCGTAGATTGGGGCATCGGCTCAGCCGGGAAGGGCGGGATCGGATGGCAATGACTCGGGCGAGGATCGGCATGGGACCAAGGACCAAGGACCAAGGACCAAGGACCAAGGACAGCCGCTGGCTCTCTGATGCCCGCGGCCTGACGGCGCGCGCGCTGGCTGCAGCGGTCGCGCTCGCGGGCACGGCGCCCGCCTTCGGACAATCGGGCGATGCCGGGATCGGCGGGATCTCCCACTACGAGCTGGTGGTGCTCGGGGCCGCGGAGTTCTCGGTTTTCACCGTCCACAACATGGCCTACGAGGTCACCGACTGCGGCATCGTGGTCGGGCAGATGAACAGGCAGATCGCAGCCGTGCCCGTCTACCAAGGCTTCTTCTACCTCGACCGACCGCGCTTCGGCAGGCCCGCCGGGCACCTCGAGTTCCTGCCCGCGCTGCGCGGCCTCGTCTGGTTCGCGGAGGGCGACCAGGTCTCGAACTGGGCCGTGGCCGACATCAACGAGTTGGTGTCCCCGACGCCGCCGATCGAGGGCTACTCCTCGTTCGTCGTCCGCGCCCTGCGCGGCGTGAACGCACGAGGCGACGCCGTCGGCATGGCGGAGTTCAC
>WGMP01000056.1 GCA_016124975.1 Phycisphaera sp.
ACCGTCGGAGTCGCCAACCACGGGTGCCCGTGGACGAAGTCCACGGAACGACGCGCGTCGGAGTCGACGGCTGGCGTCGTCCGTTCCTTGGACTTCGTCCAAGGGCACCCGTGCGGGTCGTGTCGCGCGATTCAAACCGTTGGGGTCGATGACCACGGGTGCCCGGGGACGAAGTCCCCGGAACGACACGCGTCGGAGTCGACGGCTGACATCATCCGTTCCGCCCACGGGTACACAGGCTTTCAGCGGCACCAAAGCTCGCCGCCGCAGCGGCGAGCGCTCAAACACGCCGTTGGATCGGAATCGACCGCGGCAGCGGACGCGGAGCCTCCGCGTCGCGCGCGCCGTCGTCGCGACGGCCGCCGTTGCGCGGGCTCGTGGTGCCTGGGTCCATGCGCTCCTGCATCATCGAGCGGAGGAAGCGCAGCGGCTTCTCCTCGTTGATGCGCGCCTGCAGGCGGCGGAGCGCCTCGACCTCGATCTGGCGCACGCGCTCGCGCGTCAGCCCGACCTCGCGGCCGATCTGCTTCAGCGTGAGCGGTTCCTTGCCCTCGAGGCCGTAGCGCAGGCGGATGACGCGCGCGTCGCGCTCGTCGATCTGCTCGAGGAGCTTCAGCACGAGCGTGAACTCCTCGCGCTTGGTCACCGATTCCTCGGGCTTCCCGTGGCGGTGATCCTCGAAGAGTTCGTGCAGCTCGGCGCCCTCGCCCGATTCGCCGCCTGGGGACTGGCTCGGGGCGTTGTAGGCCTTCAGCGCGCGGCGCACGATGTTGAGCTTCCGCACCGGGATCTTGAGGTCGTCCGCGAGCTCCTGCACGGACGCCTGCCTGCCGAACTGCTCCTCGAGGCGCCGCGACGCCTCCTTGCAGCGCGCGATCAGGTCGATCATGTAGGCGGGGATGTGGATCGGCTGCACGGCGTTGATGAGCGTGCGCTTGATCGCCTGCTTGATCCACCACGAGGCATAGGTCGAGAAGCGCGCGCCCTGCGCGGGGTCGAAGCCCTCGACGGCGCGGATGAGCCCGATGTTGCCTTCCTCGATGAGGTCCGCGAGCGAGAGCCCGCGGTTCACATAGTTCTTCGAGATCGAGATGACCAGGCGCAGGTTGGCGCGGATCATCCGCTCCTTGGCGGCGCAATCGTTGTCGTTGATGATGCGCCAGCCGAGCGCCTTCTCTTCCTCCGCGCTGAGCAACGGAACTTCGTTGATCTGGCGCAGATAGAGATGAAGCTCGGACTGAAGTGAGGAACGACCCATGAACACCTCGCCTCGATGAACCCGTCCGAGCACATCCTCGGACGACACCTCGGGACAGTCGCCTCGCGCGATGCAAGGACGACGACGCACGCAAGTGCCCGCTCGGAACACAGCCGACGCATCGAGGCCCTGAAAGGACTCCATGCACCGGCCGCGAGCGGCCCACGACGGCGACGGAGAAGAACGCGCGCTGGGCGCACGATGAACGCAGGAACGGAGGCTCGATGCAGCCGTCCCTTGTTCGCTCCCTCTGTCGCCGCACATCCGTGTGGGCGGAACTCGCGCCTCGGGTGATCGGGTTGCGGCGTAGACGCCGCTCCGTTCCCGAGGCCTGACCGTGGAACACAACCTCCGTTCGGTGGGTCGGCTCAGCCTTGCCGACGCTTGACAGCATATACGGCGCCCCATCGAACTCGGGTTCCGATCGCACGGGGTGGTGCGAACTTTCGGTTTGGATTGGTCGATGATCCCATCAGGGGGCGGCCGCGTCCTCGGGAGCCCGAGTCGGCCGCCCGCGGATGGCACCTGTTTGGGGGCACCCTTCCATCGAGAGCACGCCATGAGCCACGACCTCACAGAGCTCCTCAACGGGTTCCCGCACGAGCCAGGACGCATCAGCGCGCGCCTGATCAGGTCTGCCGACGGTCGCGAGCACCTGCAGGTCCGCGTCGAGCTCGGGGTCCTCCAGATGGCTGTCGAGGGTCGCCCTGATGGCGGGACAAGCGTGCTGAACGAGCGGCATCGGCTCGGTGAACCCGCCTTCGCAGCCTTGGCGCGGCTCGAGCTGGTGCAGGTTCAGCAGCGGGCGGTGGCGTTTCTCGCGATTGGCGACGCCGCACGGGCGCTGCGCAACGCGGACACGGTGCTCGAAGGACTGGCCGCCATGATCCGACGCGGGCCTGCGGACGAGGTCGACTGGGCCGAGGGCGCGCGGTTCTCGGTCATTGTCCTTCGGACCCGCGCGGCGGTGTCGGGGCTCGTCGCGGCAGGCCGCCCCCGCGAGGCGCCCGCTGCGATCGACGCGGGGCTTACCCTTCTTCGAGGCGCGGCCGAACGGATCGGCCTTGGTGAGCGCTTCGAGACGCTCGGCGACGTGCAGGCGCTGCGCACGCTGCGCGAGACGCTCGTTCCGCAGCTGCCTCCCGCGCAGCGGGGCGAGCTCGAGGAGCGGCTGCGCGCGGCCGTGCGCGCGGAGAACTACGAGCTTGCGGCGATCCTTCGCGACGAGCTTCGGCGGCTCGAGTGAGCGCGAAGCGCCCGGTCGGCGGAGGCGCGAGGATTCGCGCGGCTTCGCCGACGAGGCCCGAACCCGTCAGTTCGTGCCATCGAGCGTCACATAGATCGTGAGCTCTTCCTCGCCGCGCAGGACGACGGCCTGCACGACGGCGCCGCCTTCATGGGTGCGGAGATCCTCGACGAACGCGTTCCGGTCGGGCATGTCCTTCTTGTTCCACTTGACGATCTTGTCGCCTTGCTTGATGCCCGCCTTGTCGGCGCTGCCGCCCGAGGTGACATCGACGACCTCGAGGCCCGAGCCATCGTCCGCGGCGCGCGTGCGCAGGCCAACGCGCACGCGCATCGGCTGCGGGCGCATGGGGCCGCCCGCCGACTCCGGCTCGAAGCGCTCGGCCCGCTGCGCCATGTCGAGCGCGAGCTGGTGCCAGAGCCGCACGGCGAGCACGGAGGCCTCGCGATCGATGAGCCCCGTGACATCCCGCGAGGTGTGGTAGTCGTCGTGGAAGTCCGCGATGATCGCGAAGAGGATCGGCACGCCGACCGCGAGGAAGCTCGCATGGTCGCTGCCGCCGCCGCCACCACCGCGCGGCACCACCGTCAGGCCTGACGCGGGGTAGAAGCCCTGCGCCCATTCCTCGAGGCCCTTCGCGCCCGCCGCCGTCACCGACAGGCGGTTGTTCAAGATGCGGCCGATCATGTCGAAGTTCATCATCAGGACCGTGTCGCGGATCGGGTAGATCGGGTTCTGCGCGTAGTAGCGGCTGCCGTTGAGGCCGCTTTCCTCGGCGCTGAAGCCGATGAAGACGATCGTGCGCAGCGGGGTGGCCGGATCGAGCCGCTCGTAGTCCTTCTTGAGGAGGTCGCCGAGCAGGATCACGCCTGCGGAGCCCGAGGCGTTGTCGTCGGCGCCCGGGTGGAGCTTGCCGGGGCCCTCGCGCGAGCCGAAGTCGCCCATGCCGAGGTGGTCGAGGTGGCCGCCGATCACGATGACTTCCTTCGCGAGCGCGCCGCGGCCTGGCAGGACGCCGATGATGTTCTCGGCGATGACGGAGCGCTCCTCGACCTCCACCGCGATGTCGACGCGCGAATCCGCGAGGTCGAAGCTGCGCGGCGAATCGGCGGGCGGCTCGTCGGCGATGCGGCGGAGATCCATCAGGCTGCGGCCATCGCCGCAAGCCTTCACGAGACGCTCGCCAGCTTCTGTGCTGACCATGAAGACGGGGACATCGGCGATCGCGCGGCCACCGCTGCCTGTCCCGAGGCTCGTGATGCGCGGGTCGTCGGCGCCGGGGGTGTTGACGACGAGGATCGCTGAGGGCTTGCGGCGCGCGACGGCGCTCAGCTTCCCCTGGAATCCTGCGCGGCCCGACCAACCGTCGCCGCCGGACCAGCGGCTCTTGCCGTTCTCGTCCATCGGCTCGAATCGCAGGACGAGCGCGATCTTGCCTTCGAGCGAATGCCCCTCGGCGAAGCTCGTGAATCCATCGGGGCCGTCCTCGATGCCGTATCCGACGAACGCGAGCTGGCCTGAGGCGTTGCCTGCGCTGCCGAGCGAGCTGAACTTGAAGTCGGTGCCCGCCGCGAGCGCGGTCTCCGCGTCACCGCAGCGCATGGTGATCGACTCAAGCTTGACCTCGCGGGAGGACCCGAGCGGGAAGGGCTGGCGGTAGGTCTTCGGGCCGCCGTCCGAGGGCTGGAACCCCGGCTCGAGGCCCGTGCGCGCGAACTGGTCCTCCATGTACTGCATGGCGCGTTCCATGCCGCGCGTGCCTGGGAGGCGGCCTTCCATCCATGGGCTCGCGAGGATCGTCAGGTGCTCGTTGAACTCCTGCACCAGCGGGTCGGCCGCCGCGATGACCTCGTGCAGCTTTCGCGACTCCGTGGAGGGCGCCGCGGACACCGCGGCGGCTGCGCTTTCAGCGACGGCCGACGCGGTCTCCTGTGCACGCGCGGGCGAAGTCGCCACAATGGCAGCGCATGCGACGGCAGACGCCATCGACCACACAAAGGAGAACTGCGCGATCGGGCGGCGTGGCGCGACGGCGGTCGCGACGGTGGTCGAGTGCATGGATGGCTCCTGTGCGCGCCGCGTGCATCGCGGCTGGGTCCCTCAGTCTAACCGCGGTCGCGGCGGCGTCGACATCCGCGGAGGCTGAAATCGCTGCGTTTCGCGCCGAGGCGCGCCACCCGCAGGACGGGCCGCATGTGGACCTGAGATATCGCCTCGAGGCCACCGAGTTCGTCACGGAGATCTCGATGAACCTCGTCTTCCTCGACTGGATGATCGAGGCGCCGAGGGAGGACGCCGAGCGCATCGACCCCGCCGAGCTCGGGGCGATCGCGCCGCGGATCGAGGCCTACTGCCGCGCGCAGCTGCCCGTCGTGATCGATGGCGTGACCGTCGCGCCCGCCGTGCGTGCGCTCGCCATCAACGACCCTGACCCCGTGCTGCTGCCGCTCTTCCCGCTGAGCGGCTGGCGCGGGCTGCGCAAGATCTCGTGGGAGCTCGCCTATCCGCTGCCGAACGCCGCGGAGACCCCGCGTTCGATCTCGGTGGTGTGGGCCGCGTATCCGCCCGACCTTCTCTCGATCCTGCCTTCGAAGCCGCCGATCGTGATCGCGACCGAGTGGTCTGCGGGCGGTCTGCGCACGCTCTTCGAGCTCACGCGCGACGAGCCTGGCTACACC
The DNA here is from genome assembly GCA_016124975.1 of Phycisphaera sp. Lineage (GTDB taxonomy): Bacteria > Planctomycetota > Phycisphaerae > Phycisphaerales > SM1A02 > QWPT01. Next base: position 5,183 of record WGMP01000056.1, read on the forward strand.
TGGCACCGACCCGACGGCGGGATCGCCGCGCGTCTCGTGTCGGTGCCCGGGCCGCCGACGCCGCGGCCGCTCGTTCCCGCGTGGGCGACGCTGTCGATCGCCGTCTTCGCGGTCGCTTTCGGAGCGGCGGCCGCGGCGCGGCGCGGGCCGAAGGTCGCCCTTGGGAGCGGGCTTCTCGCAGCGGCGGTGGTGCTCGTCGTGCGTCCCTCGGGGCCCGCGTTCCTCGCCTTCGGAACACGCCTGCCGGACGCGATCGACGAGGCTTCCGCCCGCGAGACCTTCGAATCGCTGCAGCGGAACCTCTATCGCGCGTTCGACTACGAGACCGAGGGCGCCGTCTACGACGCGCTCGCCTACAGCGTGTCGGGCGAGCTTCTCGAGGAGACCTATCTCGGCGTGCGGCGTTCGCTCGTGATGGAGGAGGAGGGCGGCGCGATGAGCAGGGTGGTCGCGGTGCGGCCCGTGGCGACGCGCCTTGTTTCGCAGGGCGAGCTTGCGATCGAGGGCGCCGACCGCGACGCTGGCTCGAGGGTCGCGGCCTTCAAGGTGGAGGCGACCTGGCAGGTCGATGGCCGCGTGACCCACTGGGGTCACTCGCACGACCGCACCAACGAGTACGACGGCCGCTTCACGGTGATCGCGACGGCGGACGGATGGCGGATCCACGACGCGGAGGTCACACGCCAGGAGCGCGTGGACGCGGCTGCGCCAGAGCCAGGTGCGATCGAGATCCCGCCCGAAGACGCCGAGCTGTAGCAGCGTCGCCGCACCGCCCGCACGCATCGGCCCGCATGTGAGCCCGCATAAGCACGGATGAGCCCGCACGACCCCGAACGACCCCGAACGACCCCGAACGACCCCGAACGACCCCGCACGAGCCCGAACGAGCACGAACGAGCACCAAAGGAAGCCGCCGCAGCGGCGCCCGCTCAAACACGGCGCCCGCTCAAAGACGCCGCGCAGATCAGGAAACGCGCGAGCCCGCCTTCACGGGCTTCTGCACCGTAAGGACCACCACATCGCGCTCTTCCGCGCCTGGCTTCGCGTCGCCTGACGGCGCTGTGCCCTCGGCAAGCGGCTTGAGATCGCTCGCTGCGAGGATCATGCCCTGGCTCACCTCGCCGCGCAGCTGGCGCGGCTCGAGGTTCGCGACGATGACGACCTGCTTGCCGACGAGCGAGGCGGGGTCGTACCACGCCTTGATTCCCGCGCAGACCTGGCGGCCTTCGGGCGTACCGTCGTCGAGGCGGATCTTCAGCAGCTTGTCCGCGTTTGGGTGCGGCTCCGCGGAAAGAACCGTGGCGACGCGAAGGTCGAGTTTCGCGAAGTCATCGAACTTGATCGCAGGCAGGAAGCCCGTCGAGGGCTGCGCAGCGGGGGCGGGAACGGAAGCTGGTGCTGGTGCGGCGTCGGCGTGCATGATTGGTTCCTCCGTGAACGGTCAGCTGCCTGTTCCAGTCGTGCCCGTCGACGGAGCCTCGGCCTGTGCCGCGGCGTCGGCCGCGGGCTCGAGCTCGGCGCCGTCCTCGCCGCGGATGCGCTTGAAGTTCATGCGGCGCGCGAGCTCGTCGAAGCCGAACACTGTGCGGACATCGAGCGCGACCGACTCGTCGCGCACGGTGTCGACGATGGCGGGATTGGCGACGAATCCGCTGTAGGACTCGACCGTGACCGGCAGAAGCTCGCGCACCTCGACGAGGATGAGCGACAGCTTGTCGGGTGAGAGGACCGCGAAGGTGCGGTCGGCGACGGGAATCGTGGAGAGGTCGCCCGTGAGCGGCAGCACGCGGACCGCGTCGATGATGGCGGCGAGCGCCTTCGGCTCGTTGCCGAGGCCTGGAATCGGCGATGGGAGGCGGAAGCCGAATCCGAGGAGCTGCGGATTCGCCTCGCGCAGCTCGGTCACCGCCTGCACGCTCGTGCCGAACCGCTCCGCGACGGCGCGGAGGCCCTGCGACGCTGCCTCCGACTTGATCGACGCGAGGTCGCGCTCGAGGACGCGGTAGCGCTCGAGGGCGGTCAGGTCCGCCGCGACGCGCTCGCGCACGGCGGCGAGGTCTGTCTCGGCGGTCGAGGGCAACGCCTCCTCGATGCGGAAGAGGTAGACATCGCCGTTCTCGCCCACGAGCGCGGGGCCCGCGACGCCCGTCTGGACGGGCGCGGTCGGCTCGGGGGTCGAGAGCTCGCGTGCGCCCGTGACCAGCTGCTGCAGGCGCATCGGCGTGCCGAAGCGGCTCGTCGAGGCGCGGCCGATTCCAGAAAGCTCGCCGACGGTGCTGACGGCGACGGGTGCGACGCCGCTCGTCTCGACGATGGGCGCGGGAATGCCGAACTCCTCCGCGATCGACGCAGCGAGCTCGCTGAACGACGGCTTCAGCGACGCCCAGTCGTCGGGGAGGACGAAGTAGAGGTCGCGCCGCTTCAGGCCGCGCTGCGCGAGGCTGAGCTGGTCGCTCGCGAACTTGGTGATCTCGTCGAGCCGCGACTTCGTGAGTTCCTCGACCGTGCGCGCGCGCACGATCGACTCGAACGCCGCGTAGCCCGTGGCGCTGCGAGGATCGGCGCCGTACTTGGCGGGGTCGAGCGCGAAGCGCTTCTTGAGCGCGAGGCTCGAGAGTTCATCGGAGTTCTGGACGGACGCCTCGACGGCGCTCTTCGGAATGCTCATCCACTCGAGGCGCACGCGGTCAGGCAGGCGGTAGCCGAAGCGCTCGAGGCCGATGTCCGCGGGCGCGGGCTTGTCGCCGAACGCCGCGAGGTGCGCCGCGAGGCGCTCGTCGGTCGGCGCATCGACCGCGATGGGCGCTGTCGCCGAGCGGGCGTCGATGACCACGATGTCGCCGTTGATTCCGAGGAGCGTCTTGGCGACGAACTGCTCGAGTCGACGGTCGCTGACCCTGTCGACGCCCTCGACGAGCGCGAGGAGGCGCATCACGGCGCTCCACTTCGACGCGGTCTCAAGGACGAACTCGCGCGTCGACTCGGTTGCGCGACGGAAGTTCTCGATCGCCTGCTCGGTGGAGATGGGGGTCCCGGCCGCGGTCTGCGCGGCCGCGCGGGCCGCGATGAGCGCGAGGCCCTCCGCCTGACCGCCGACGAGTCCCGCGCGCTCGGCCTCGTGGACGAGGAGCCACCAGTGCGCGGGGTCCTGGTCTGCGCCAATGATCGCGATCGGATCCTGCGCCCTGTTCGGATTGCCGAGGAACTCGACGAGCAAGAGCTCGCGCCGCGCGTTGTCGAGGTCGGTGCCCTTCAGCTCGCCGCCGTTCTCGTAGGTCGCCCACACGGCGCCGCCCACGCCGCTCTGCTGGGCGCAGTTCTGAATCGCGGTCGGCATGAGGAATGCCACGAGGAGGAGCGTGCCGCCCACCGCGAGGATCCACTGGTTGTACTGTCGGAGCAGCTTGAGCATGGCTGGGGAAGGGTACTGGAAGGTTGCGGCAGGGCGCGGGGTGCGGCCTGGGAAGCGGGCCTAAGAAAGAGGCCGAGGCAAGCGCCTCGGCCTCGGGGTCGTACTGCTCCTGCGCCGAAGAGGCGCCGAACGGACGCGCGCTGGCGCGTCGATCAGCGGTAGAACTCGACGATCAGGTTGGTGTTCACATCGAAGGGGATCTGGTCCGAGGTCGGGTTCGCCACGCACTTCGCCGAGAGCTCGGCGGGGTTGACGGCGAGCCAGCCCGGGACCTGGTGGCCGGGGATCGACTCCATCTGCTCGCGGCAGAGCTTCTGGACACCTTCCCTGACGGTGACGACATCGCCGACCGAGAGGGAGAACGACGGACGGTCGACCTTCTCGCCGTTGACCTTGACATGGCCGTGGACGACGAGCTGGCGCGCGCCCCAGATGGTGCGCGAGAAGCCCGCGCGACGGATCACGTTGTCGAGACGGAGCTCGAGGAGCTGGAGGAGCACTTCGCCCGTGTTGCCCGGGCGACGGCCTGCCTCGGCGAGGTAGCGGCGGAACTGGCGCTCGAGCACGTTGTAGTGGAAGCGCAGCTTCTGCTTTTCATCCTTGCGGATGCCGTAGTCCTTCTGGCGGCGCCCGCGGAAGCCGTGCATGCCCGGCGTGGTGAGCTGGCGCTTGGAGGTGTGCTTTGGGATGTCCGCGACGGGGACTCCGACCTTGCGCGAGAGCTTCACCTTGGGACCGAGATAGCGCGACATGAGTGTTCCAGTTTCCTACGGCTCCGTCTGCGCGCGTTCAAGCGACGCCGACAGGGCGGTTCACAGCGAATCCGAGGGCGCCCACGCGCCTTCGGCCCACCAAGGGGGGAAGGACAAGTAGAACGGAAACGCCGAGTTGCGTCAAGTCATCGCGGCTGTCGCGGCGAGCCGCCAGCGGCCGACGCTCAAACCCGCGTCAGCTCGCCAGAGGTGGCTGCCGCCAGCGGCCGCCGCTCAAACCTCGTACGCGCGCTTCCCGTCCGAGCCCCTGCGCCAGTTGAGGTACGCGGTGTTCAGCACCCGATAACCTCCCGGAGTCGGATACTCGCCCGTGAAGTACCAGTCGCCCGAGTGCTCGGGCATCGCCGAACGCAGCCCTTCGACCGATTGGTAGATCACCTCGATCGGGCCGTCCCACGCGAGCGACCGCGAGCGGATCAGCTGCGCCACCTTCCGCTCGATCTCGTCGAGCGAGAAGAGCCCGTACAGCTTCGCGACATGGTTCTTCATGCGCGAGGGCTCCCACGACGCCTGCTCGGTGCAGCGCGCCTCGATCTCGTCGAGGACGCCTGCCTGGCCGCTCTCGCGCGCGAGCGCCACCGCCGCCTCGAACGCGATGAACCGCCCGAGCTGGCTCATGTCGATCCCGTAGCAGTCGGGATACATGATCGGCGGGCTCGAGCTCGCGACCACGATGCGCTTCGGATTGAGCCGCGCGAGCATGGTGATGATCGACTCGCGCAGCGTGGTGCCGCGCACGATCGAGTCGTCGACCACGACAAGCGTGTCGTCATGCGCGACGGTGCCGCGCGTGATGTCATAGATGTGGTTGACGAGGTCCTTGCGCGCGGCGTCGTGCGTGATGAAGGTGCGGAGGCGCTGGTCCTTGTGCGCGATCTTCTCGCCGCGCACCCGCGGCGAAAGCGCCGCCGCGATCGACTCGCGCGTGGCGCGCCCCGACTCGACGAGCCGCCAGATGCGTTCGGCGGAGAGCCGCTGCGATTCCTCGAAGAGCGCCTCGAGGAGGCCGAGGTACGCGGTCTCCGAGGTGTTCGGGATGAAGCCGAACACGGCCTTCTCGAGGTTCCCGTCGAGGAGCTCCATCATGCGCGGCGCGAGGTTGCGGCCGAGCTGCTTGCGCTCGCGGTAGATCGCGGGGTCGTTTCCGCGCGAGAAGTAGATGCGCTCGAAGGTGCACTGGCGGATCGGCAGCGGCTCCGCGAACGGCTCGAGCGAGAACGCGCCGTCACGCTTGATGACGAGGGCGTGGCCAGGGGGGATCGGCTCGATCTCGCGCGGGTCGCGGTTGAAGACGGTCGAGAGCGCGGCGCGCTCGCTCGCGACGGCGACCGCCTCGTCGGTGACGAGGAAGAACCCGGGGCGGATGCCCGCGGGATCGCGGCAGACGAAGCTGTCACCGTTTCCGAGGAGCCCCGCGAAGACATAGCCACCGTCGAACTGCGCGGTCGCGCGGCGCAGGACGCGCGCGAGATCGAGCTGCCGCGAGATTTCGGCGGCAAGCGCCGCGCCTTCGAGGCCGACGAACGAGCCCTCGCCCATCGCCGCCTCGAGGTGGGCGTGCTCGCGGTCGAGGAAGTAGCCGATCTTCTCGAGGACGACGCCCGTGTCGCTCTCGCCGACGGGATGGAGGCCGTACTCGACGAGCCGCGCGAAGAGTTCGCCTGAGTTTGTGAGATTGAAGTTTCCCGCCATCGCGATCGAGCGCGACTCGCGGTTCGAGCGGCGTACATAGGGATGGCACACGGCGCTCGTGCGGCCGCCGTGGGTGCCGTAGCGGAGGTGCCCGAGCAGGACCTCGCCGAGGAGACGGAAGCGCCGCTTGAGCTCGGTCGGGTCGAGGGAAGCGAGCTCGGAGTCCTTCATCGAGGCCGCGGGCGCGAGGGCGTCGTCGAAGAGGCGCTCGATCGGGTTGCGCTTGGCCGTGCGCTCGCGCTCGAGGAACGCGTCTCCCGCGGGCATGTCGAACTTCACGCAGGCGATGCCCGCGCCGTCCTGGCCGCGGTTGTGCTGCTTCTCCATCAGGAGGTAGAGCTTGCGGAGGCCCCAGAGCGGGTCGAGAAGCGTCTCCTGGAACCACGCCAGTGGCTTGCGCAGACGGACGAAGGCAAGGCCGCACTCATGGGTCAGGGCATCGGACATCGGGGGCGGAGGGTAGCGGAAGGCGCGGGCCATGGGATGCGGCCGCGACCGAGGAATCTCCGCTCGTCTCGGCGTCAGCGGTGGACGGGAATCGTGGCCCGCCCGTCCATGGCCGCGCGCTGCATGCCGCGCCACTCGGCCTCGCCGCGGATGAAGTGGCCGATCGGGGTCCCGTCGTGAAGGAGCGGTACCAGCATCGGGAGGCCCGCGAGCACATCCGCCGTGATCGGAACCAGCGTGTCCGCCGTGAAGCGGCCGCGTTCGTCGAGCCCGCGGTAGACCTGCAGCGCATCGATGTCTCGGACGACGGCAAGCCTCGACGCGGCTTCAGCCGCCTCCGCGGGCACGAGCGGTGCCTCGCGGCCGACCCACCAGCAGACGGGTTCGCCGGGCATCGCGAGCGAACCTGGCGGCATCGCGGCGAGGCTCCCGCGATGGGTCGCGGGGTCGTCGCGGTCGAAGCCGAGGCCGAGGCGGGGGACCTCGAGCGCTGCGTCGCCCGTGACGACGAGCGCAGCGAGCCCCGCATAGGCGGCGCGCTCGAGGGCGCGCCCGGCGGCCTCGCAGGCTTCTACGAATTCCTCGGGCCACTCCTCGCCGCGCCAGAGCCTGTCAAGTTCGCCCGCGGCGCGGCGGATCGCGACCTCGGCGACGGCGCGAGCGTGCGGGCGGTCGATCTCGGGCACGCGGACGAGTTCGCCGAGCGCCGCGGTGGTCGCCTCGATTGCGATCAAGTGGGGAACCGACTCGCGCAGCTGTGCGAGTTCGGGCGGAATCGCGCGGCTGGCGCGCGCGACCTCGACCCATCGCGCGACGAGCGCCGCCCAGGCGAGCGGGCCGAGGTCGCGGCCGCTCTCGTCGCCCTTCGGGCCGTCTGCGCGTGCGTCGGTTCCGTCGTTCATGGCGCGACCCTTCCATCGGTCGCCTCGAGCGCTCCGCCGCGCATGCGGAAGACGGGCGTCGGGCGCGCGTGCTGCGCGAGCGTCACGCGGGGCGCGAGCGACGGAAGGCTCTCGCGCCACAGCGCGTGCACGGCGTCGGGGTGGTTGCAGTCGCGCGAGAGGTGGAGGAGCACGATCTGCGCTGGTTCGTCGGGGAACGCGATCGCGCGCACGGCGCCGACGCACTCCTCGTTCGAGAGATGCCCGCGTCCGCCCATGATGCGCTCCTTGAGGAAGACAGGGCGCGCGCTTGCGATCTGCATGTCGCGGTCGTAGTTCGACTCGATGGCGAGGATGTCGACGCCGCGCAGGAGATCGACGAGCGCGTCGGACACGCGGCCGACATCGGTCGCGAAACCGAGGCTTCCCGCGTCGCTCTCGATGCGGAACGAGACCGTGCCGCCCTCGTCGTGCGGGTTCACGCAGGGCTCGACGCGGATCGGGCCGAGATCGAAGCCGCCCTCGCGCGGGTCGAATGTCTCGATCCAGGCCTCGGGATATCCGCGGCCGAGCGCGGCGCGGCGGTGCGAGGCGGCGCAGCGGAGGCGAAGGCCCGTGGTCGACGCGACGCGCGCCCATCCGTCGCGCGCGTGGTCGTGGTCGAAGTGGGTGAAGAGAACCTCCGCCGTCTCCTCGGGCGCGAAGCCGAGCGCGCGCATCGCGCCGAAGGTCGCGCGCGGGGAGAGGCCCGCGTCGAGCAGGATCTGTCGCCGCGACTCGCGCGTCGTGACGCGCAGGACGCTCGCGTTGCCCGACGAACTCGAGCCAAGCACCGCGAACTCAAGCGTGGCCGTGCCGCAGCGCGCGCGGCGGGGAAGCGCTGCGAAGAGCGGCATGCGCGGCTGGTGCGCCGCGCTCATTCGCCCTCCGCGCCGCTTCCGCCGCGAGCGCCCGTCGCGCGGCCATGGCGCGTCGAGATGCCGCGCTTCGAGCCCTTCACGAATGCGATGAACTCGTCGGCGAGCGGCTGGCCCGCGAGCGTCTCGAGCCGCGCGACGCGCTGCGAGAACGGCAGCCTGCTGCGCACGATGATGCCGTACATCTCGCGCACGAGGTCGATCTCCGCGGAGGAAAACCCGCCCCGCCTCATGCCGATGCGGTTGAAGCCGCCGATGTAGTTGGTGGCGCTCAGCGTGAAGAACGGGCAGACATCCTTCGATGCGCCGCAGAGCCCTCCGAGCATCGCGCCGCGGCCGATGCGCACGAACTGGTGCACCCCCGCGCCGCCGCCCGTCACGACGCGGTCGCCCACCTCGGCATGGCCCGCGAACAGCGTGTTGTTGGCGAACACGCAGTCGTTTCCGATCTGCACGTCGTGGGCGGCGTGTGAGCACGCCATGAAGTAGTTGCGGTCGCCGATCCGCGTCGGGCGGTCGTCGCGCGTGGCGCGGTGGACCGTCACCTGCTCGCGGAAGATGTTGCCGTCGCCGATGACGGTGCCCGCGCCGTCCTTGTGGAACGGGAAGCCCTTGTCCTGCGGCGCGAATCCGATGGCGCAGCCGGGGTAGAAGATGTTTCCCGCGCCTGCCGACAGCGTGCCTTGGAGGTGCACGCCCGCGACGAGTCCGCAGCCCGCCCCGAGCCTGATCCGGCCGTTCAGCACGCAGTACGGGCCGATCTCGACATCGTCTGCGAGCTCGATCTCTCCATGAAGGACGGCGGTCGGGTGGATCTTCGGCACGGCGCGATTGTACGGACTTGACCTCCGCGCGTACGCTTCGCGGCCTGCGCCGAACCACATGCGAGCGATCGCCGAGACATCCTTGCTGCGTGTCGTCGACCTCGGGCGCGTCGGATACGCCGATGCGCTCGCGATCCAGCGCGAGACGCACGCGGCGCTCGTGGCTGCGCGCGAGTCGGGCGCCTCGCGCGTGCAGATGACGGTCTTTCTGCTCGAGCATGATCCGCCCGTCGTCACGGTGACGAAGCGGGTCGGCGCCGCAGGAAATGTTCTCGCGAGCGACGCCGTCCTGGCCGCCCACGGCATCGAGAAGATCGAGACCGACCGCGGCGGCGACGTGACCTACCACGGGCCCGGGCAGTTGGTCGCGTATCCGATACTCGACATCCAGCGGCTCGGGCTCAAGGTGCATCCATATGTGCGCTGGCTCGAGCAGTGCGTGATCGACACGATCGCCGCAGACGGGCTCGCGGGCCTGCGCGACGAGAGCGCCACGGGCGTGTGGGTCGGCGACGGCCTTCGCGCCGAGCGCAAGATCGCCGCGATCGGCGTGCGGCTCTCGCGCTTCGTCGCGCTGCACGGATTCGCCCTGAACGTGGCGCCCGACATCTCGCACTTCGGATTGATCGTGCCGTGCGGGCTCACCCGTCCCGTCACGAGCCTCGCGGCCGAACTTGGTCCGCGTGCGCCTGCCCTCGACCTCGTCAAGACGCGGGTCGCAGGGTGGTTCGTCGGGGAGGTCGCTCGGCTACACTCGTGACATGACGCCTCTTTCGCGTGTCCTCGTCGCCGGTTCGTTCCTGCTCTCCCTGTCCGCCTTCGTCCTCGCCTATCGGGGCGCGCCGTCGTCGCTTGCGATCGCAGGTGCGCCCGTGCCGTCCGACCTCGGGCCGGCCGAGGGCCTCCTTCTCAGCGCCAAGGGGCGCGACGAACCCGTGCGCGTCACCATCGCGGACGACCGCATCGCATGGGGCGAGCGCTCAACCAACCGCGTGTGGAGCGTCGCGTGCGTCGACATCGACACGGTGATGAAGCGGATCCTCGAGGGCTCGAGCTACATGGATGCGCGGCGCGAGGCCCAGGAGGCCGCGCAGGCCGAGGAAGCGGAGTTCAACAAGCGCCTCGAGGCGCTCCGCGAGAAGCACTCGCTCACCGAGAACGCGCCGCCGCCGCCCGAGGCGCAGCAGGAGCTGATGGCGCTCCAGCAGGAGTACCAGCGCTGGCTTGACGGGATCCGTCGGCGCGACGAGAAGCTTGGAGCGGAGCAGTTCGAGCAGGCCTATCGCGAACTTGTCGCGGCGGTCGAAACGGTGAGCGAGAAGGAGTCGATCGACATCGTCTTCCGCTTCTACCCGACCGAGCGCGAGTTCAAGACCGAGCGCATGGGCGAGGCCCTCTCGCAGATCCAGGCGCGGACATTCCTGAAGTATCCCGAGGCGATCGACATCACGCCTGAGGTGATGAAGGCGCTCAATCTTTGAGCGGTCGCCGCTGCGGCGGCTTCCTCTGGCGTAGATGACACCCGTCGGAGTCCCCAGGCAAGTGTGCCAGCAGACTTCAGTCTGCTGAACGACATGCGTCGGAGTCGACGGCTGACATCACCCGTTCCGCGGACCGAAGTCCACGGGCACCCCTGATTTTGGTGTCGCACGATTCAAACCGCCGGAGTCCCCAGGCAGGGGTGCCCGCATGCTTCAGCATGCGGAACGACAACCGTCGGAGTCGAAGGCTGACATCACCCGTTCCGCGGACTGAAGTCCACGGGTACCCCTGGTTGTCGTGTCGCACGATTCAAACCGCCGGAGTCCCCAGGCAAGTGTGCCAGCAGAATTCAGTCTGCTGAACGACGCGCGCGGGAGTCGAAAGTCCGCGTCATCCACGCCAAAGGCCGCCGCCGCAGCGGCGGGATATGCCCCCCGCGTCATCCACGCCAAAGGCCGCCG
>WGMP01000045.1 GCA_016124975.1 Phycisphaera sp.
CGACGGCTGACGTCATCCGTTCCGCGGACTGAAGTCCACGGGCACCCCAGATTCTCGTGTCGCACGATTCGAACCGTCGGAGTCCCCAAGCCAGGGGTGCCCGCATAGATCGGAAGAGCGTAGTGCAGGGGAAGGGGGCAGAGCCCGGCGGTCGCCGTTTCGTTAAATAAAGTCCACGGGCACCCCAGACTTTTGGTGTCGCACGATTCAGATCGTCGGAGTCGTCAATCTAGTGTGCCAGCAGACTTCAGTCTGCTGAACGCCAACCGTCGGAGTCGACGGCTGACGTCATCCGTTCCGCGGACTGAAGTCCACGGGCACCCCAGATTCTCGTATCGCACGATTCAAACCGTCGGAGTCCCCAAGCCAGGGGTGCCCGCATGCTTCAGCATGCGGAACGACAACCGTCGGAGTCGAAGGCTGACACCATCCGTTCCGCGGACTGAAGTCCACGGGCACCCCTGATTGTCGTGTCGCACGATTCGAACCGTCGGAGTCCCCAAGCCAGGGGTGCCCGCATGCTTCAGCATGCGGAACGACAACCGTCGGAGTCGACGGCTGACGTCATCCGTTCCGCGGACTGAAGTCCACGGGCACCCCAGATTTTGGTGTCGCACGATTCAGATCGTCGGAGTCGTCAATCTAGTGTGCCAGCAGACTTCAGTCTGCTGAACGACACGCGTCGGAGTCGAAGGCTGACATCATCCGTTCCGCGGACTGAAGTCCACGGGCACCCCTGATTGTCGTGTCGCACGATTCGAACCGTCGGAGTCCCCAGCCAGGGGTGCCCGCATGCTTCAGCATGCGGAACGACACGCGTCGGAGTCAATCGCGAACCTCCCCAAGCACCAGAGGGAGCCGCCGCAGCGGCGACCGCTCAAAGATGCGGCGACCGCTGCAACAACGCTCAACGCATGATCGCGCGTGCGAGCACGAGGTCCTCTTCCGTCGTGATCTTGAGGTTGCGCGGGTCGCCCTCGACGACGAGCACCGTCTCGCCGAGCCGCTCGATCACGCTCGCGTCGTCGGTCGTGCCTGCGAGCTCGACGCTTGCGTAGGCGCGACGGAGGAGCGCCGCGTCGAAGACCTGCGGCGTCTGTATGGCGACGAGGCCTTCGCGCGAGACCGTCTCGACCACGGGTCGTCCGCTTGTCGAGGCCTTGCCGACATCGCCGAGGATGAAGTCCGCGATCGCATCGTCGGCCGCGGCCGACACGGTCGCGTCGCCGACGCGCTTGAGGGTGTCGCGCACGGAAACCCCTGGAATGACCGCGGGCGCGACCTCGGCGGCCGCGAAGATGCGGCCGATGAGGTCGTTGCCGACGCACGGCCTCGCGCCGTCGTGGACGGCGATGTGGGTGATGTCGTCGGGAAGCGCCTGAATCGCGCGCGCGATCGACTCCCATCGCTCGGCGCGCCCGCCTTCGACGATCTTCGCGCCGTTGAACCCGAGCGCAGGGCCGAAGCGGGCGCGGAAGCCTTCCATGTCGTCGGGCGGACCTGCGACCACGATCGCGACGACCTCGTCGCGTCTCGTGAACGCTTCGACCGTGCGTAGGAGGACGGGGCGCCCGCCGAGATCCTGTGAGAGCTTGTCGCCCGCGCCGAAGCGCGAGCTCTTGCCTGCCGCCGCGATGATCACTCCGATCCGCATGGTGCGGATGGTATCGCGCGAAGGGCGGTGCGCGGCCCCGTCACGCGCTCTTGCGCTTCGCGAGGGTCTTCAGCACATGCTGCGCGAAGGTGTCCTGGTCCACGGGCTTCAGCACGAAGCTGGCGACGCCCGCCCTGATGGCGGCCTTCACCTTGTCATGATCGGCCGCGCCGTCGACGAGCAGGATCGGCGCCGTACCGCCACGCTGGTGGTAGGTGTCGACGAAGGCGAGCCCGCTCATCCCGGGCATGTCGTTCTCGACGACGAGCATGTCGGGCGCATCGGCCGCGACGCGCGCGAGCGCATCCTGGCCGTCCTGCGCCTCGACGACATCCTTGTAGCCGAGCGTCGCGAGCGTGGCGCGATGCTCGTCCCGCGATTCCTTGGAAGGATCGATCAGCATGATCCGCATGAGACACCCCCGCCGCCGAAGCGGCCCCCCGAAATTCAACGGCGCGATCGACGACACGACTCGCCGAAGTTGCCTGCCCTCGCCGCGAATCGGCTCGCGGATGCGGAGGAGGCCCGCCGTCAACCAACCATGTCGGCTGCTCAGGGCGCCGACTTGCGCGAAAGGTCGGGTGTTGCGGCCTTTGCGGGCTGTGCGGGCTGCGCGGGCAGGTCCGAGTTTCCCGCCTCGAGGAGCGCGAGGATGCTCATCGCCGTGCCGAAGCTGCGGCTGCGCGGGAACACGCGGTCGTTCCAGGTCCCGTCTTCATCGCGGACCTTGAAGAGGAGCTCGCGGAACTTCGTGCGCAGCGCGGGGCGATCGGCCTCGGGGAGGAACTCGATGGCCTGCGCCGCGTGCGTGAAGGCGTAGAAGAAGTAGTACGGCGCGACGCCGTACGGCGCGACATGCGTACCCTGCTTCTTGCGGCGCTTCTCGAGCTCGGGCCAGAACTCGAAGAACCTGTCGACGGCGAAGCGGAGGCGCTTCTCGTCGCCCTTGCCCGCACGGGCGAGCGCGGCCTCGAGGGCGCACATGCGGCCGATCGCACCTGGGATCTGCCCCTCGTCGTCGCGCGTCTGGCGCGAGGCGTTGTAGGCGACATAGCCAGACTCGCCGCGCGTGATCTCGAGCGCCTTCACGGTGCGCGCGATCAGATCATCGCCCACCTCGAGGCCCGCCTCCTTCGCCTCGATGAGCGCCACGAGGCACGGTGCGGTCATGAAGGGCGAGGTCGGGCTCGGGTTCTCAAGGCCCGGGCCGCGCGCGTACTGCCAGCCGCCCACGCGCGGGATCTCCGTCTTCTTGAGGGCGTCGAGGTAGAACGCGATTCCCTCGTCGAGGAGCGCCTTCTGGGCGTCGGCGACGGCGTTCGCCTTCTTCGCGGCGAGGAGGAAGCGCAGTCCGTAGCAGTGCGCCCAGCCGCGCACGTCGTAGTTGCCGCCATAGACGGGCGAGAGCAGCGGCTCGTCCTTCGACTTCGCCACGAATTCGACCGCCCGCGCGACGGCGTCCTTGCGCGCGGCGTCCTCCGCGAAACCAGGCGCCGCGAGCAGCGCCATGCCCGCGATCGAGGTCCCGCCCACGCGGTAGCCGTACGGGATCTTGCCGCCGACGCGGTATACGCCCTCGTAGGGCCACTCGGCGGCGACTTCGGCGCCGGGGCCCTTCTCCTGCATGGCGACGATCTTCGCGACGCCGAGCGACATCGCCTCTGCGTCGGTGGGAAGCACGGGGTCGGACGCGCCGAGGGCGACGGCGACGGAGCGCGCGGCGAGCGCAACGAACAGCAGGGAATGCATGCGGGCACTCTACAGGAAGCGCGCCCGAATTCAGCCGTCCCGCAGGTGACGCACGAGGAAGTCGGTCTGCCGGTCCTTCGCGTCGGCTGCGAAGCGGCCGAAGCCCGAGTGTTCGTGCGGTGCGCCCGTCTCGCCGTACTCGTGCATCTCGACCTCTCGGCCGAGGCCGCGGGCGCGGAGCGTCTCGACGAACTCGCGCTGGCCCTCGACCGCGACCCACTCGTCGAGCGTGTTGTGGAGGACGAGGAGCGGGATCGCGCGCCACGCGTCGAGATGCTGGATCGGATCGAGCCGCGCGGCGCGCTGCGGCTCGAACATGGCGCGGTTGCGCTGCCACGCGAAGCTTCCCGTCGTGCACTCGACGCACGCGGCGCGGAACGCGTGCGCGCGGCAAAGCCTGACGAGCGTCGCCATGCCGCCCGCGCTCATGCCGCCGACGGCCATGCGGGTGTCGTCGAACCAGCCCGTCGCGAGCGCGGCCTCGACGACCGTGTCGATCTCGTTCGCCATCTGCTCGACGAACTCGAGCGTGCGCTCGGGCTGCTGGAGCGCCATGTCCTCGCGCGCGCCGTGGCCCGGGAGATCGAGCGAGACCGTGGCGATTCCTGCGCGCACGAGACGCAGGAAGCGGCCCGGATCGAGCTCCTTGTTCGCGGTGCGGCCGTGCATCCAGAAGAGGACGGGCGCGCGCTCGACCGCGCCGTCGGCGTCGGGTGCGAACGACGGGTGGACGACGAGCGCGGGAACGCCGGCGAAGGTCTCGACGCGCGCCTTCTCACGGACGCTTGCGGGAAGTCCGCCTCCGATCTCAGGCATCGGCCGCCTCCCCGCCGCTCGTCGCGTCGGCGGAATCCGAGGAGGTCGGCGCGTCGGGCGTGTCGGGCGTGTCGGGCATGTAGAGATAGACCCACATGTCGTCCTTGTACTGGTGGCTCTCTGGGCCCTTGAATCCGGGGATCGCGCGCTCGGCCTCGTCGAGGTCGACGGGCGTGCGCAGGATGAGGAAGCCCTTCGGCGCGAAGAGCGCACGCGTGCGCGCGGCCTGCGAGAGCACGAGCTTGCGCGATGCGGGCTCGACCATCAGCGCGTAGGGCGGATCCATGAAGACGAGATCGACGGGCTTTGGGCTGCGCGCGAGCGCCGTCGGGCCGAGCGCGTCGGCCTGCACCGCAGCGACGCGGTCGCCGCACTTCAGGGTGGCGATGTTGTGCTCGAGGTATCGGAAGACCTCGCGGTCGCGCTCGATGCAGACGACCTCTGCCGCGCCCCTGCTCGCGCATTCGATGCCGACGGTGCCGACGCCCGCGAAGAGGTCGAGGACGCGCGCGCCCTTGAACCAGCCGTGGAGCATGGCGAAGACGGACTCCTTCACGCGCGCCGTCATCGGGCGGGTGCGGTCTTCGCCTGCGGGCGTGAGGAGCTGGCGCGAGCGGTACTCGCCTGCGATGATCTTGAGCACGCGTCGAGTGTACAGAAGCGCGCGGAGCGCGCGCGGCTCACTGCTCCGTCTGCTTCATGGCCGCGACAGGCGACTCGCCGCGCGCGATCCACTCGCCGCTTCCGCGGCGGGCGATGGCTTCGACGAACGCCTTGTACTCCGCGGAGAGCCGCTCGATGTCGGGGTCGAAGTACTCCCGCAGGACGGCGGGGCCGACCTGCCTGCCGATCGCCATGCGGCGCTCGTTGCGCGTGCCCGCCCTGCTCGACTCCCAGATCGTGCCCGAGATCCGGCCCTCGACCGCGTCGGTGAGGAGCCGCTCGAGTCCCTTGCGGTAGCGCCCGCCCTCGCCCTCGTTGAGGAAGTGGACGAGCGCCCACACCTGCGCGTAGTAGCCGAGAAGCGTGTTGCGGCCGTTCTGCAGAAAGTCCTGCGGCGTTCCCTGGATCAACTGCTCGAGCGGAACGAAGCGGTCGCGCCGCACGACATCGCGCAGTTCGCCGTAGCGCTCGAAGTTGCGCCATGGCATGAAGGTCGGTGGCGCACCATTCGGGTTGCCGCGCACGCCCTCCATGTAGCAGGCGATCCCTTCCTCGAGCCACACGGGCAGCGGATGGCGGAAGACGCGCTGGGTGTAGGCGTGCCATCCCTCGTGCGCGGCGATCGTGAAGGTGTCCCAGCGGCCGATGTCGTAGAGGACCGCGTCGCCCTCGATGGTGTAGCCGCCGCGGCCCATGCGCTCGTAGATCCCCGCCTCACGCGGCAGACGCTCGCGGGTGTAGGCGATCCAGTCCTCGCGCGTGCCGAAGAGGAAGATGTCGATCGGCGCATCGGTGGCGGGAAGCGGGATCAGCGCCGTGCGGTAGTGCTCGAGCGCCGTCGGCAGGAAGATCTGCATCCGATCGCGGATGAGGGGGTCGCGCAGCGTCGAGTGGACGCGATGGGTGCCGATGTCGATGCACTCCCCCGGCTGCTCTCGGAACCGCCAGCTCTCGATGATCGGCTCGGTGCGGCGCAGCGTGGAGCCGACGG
This sequence comes from Phycisphaera sp., assembly GCA_016124975.1. Classification (GTDB taxonomy): domain Bacteria; phylum Planctomycetota; class Phycisphaerae; order Phycisphaerales; family SM1A02; genus QWPT01. Next base: position 5,874 of record WGMP01000045.1, read on the forward strand.
CCGCTGGCGCGGGAGGCGTGGCCACGGTCCCTTGCGCCGCGGAGGGAGAGGACTTCACGGGAGCGGGGCTGCACGACGCGAGCAGAGTGACGAAGGAAGTTGCAACGACGGAGGTCGCAACGACGGAGGTTGCAACGACGGCGGTTGCGAGGTTGGAGGTTCGAATCCGCATGGCGTCCCTCGCTTCGCGGGGGAACGCCCGCGGCGCCGAGTGTAGTGCCTGATCCTTCAGCGGGCTGCAGGAAATCGTCGAGATCGCGGACGGCTCATCCGCCGAGCGCTGCAAGCGCACCCCGTGCGGCCGCGATGTCGGCGTCGATCTCGGCCAGCTTCTGGCGGGTCTCCTCGACGACCGCAGGCGGGGCCTTCGCGACATAGCCCGCGTTGTCGAGCTTGGCGCGCATGCCCGAGGCCTGCTTCTCGCGCTCGGCGATCAGCTTTGAAAGCCGCGTCCTCTCGGCGCTTGCGTCGACCGCGTCGGCGAGGCCGTCGAGCAGCAGTTCGCTGCCCTCGAACGGGATCGCGACCGCGCCCGCAGGACGGGTGGCCGGCGACGGCGAGACGGTCTCGAGCCCGGCGAGGGTCTCGACCACGCCGCCCGCGGCCGTCACAAGCGCGCGCACGGAGTCGCCCGCGAGGAGCGCGATCCTGCGCTTCGGCGACACCTGGCGCTCGCCGCGCACCTTGCGGATGGCGTCGACGAGCGCCTGGACGCGCGCGAACTCGGCGAGCGCAGCGTCGTCGCGGAGGCTCGCGGCAGGCGCAGGCCACGCGGCGGTGGCGCAGAGCGCGCTCGGCGCAAGCGACAGGCCCGCGACCGCGCGGTTCGGCAGCGCCTGGACGCTCGGCCACAAGGTCTCCGTGACGAACGGGCAGATGGGGTGCAGGAGCCGCAGGATCGCGTCGAGCGTGCCCGCGAGGACGGCCTGCTGCGTGGCGTTCGAGCGCACGGTGGGCTTGATTCCCTCGAGGTACCAGTCGCAGAAGTCGCGCCAGACGAGGTCGTAGACGACCTCAGCCACGCGGTGGAACTCATAGTCGGCGACCGCCTCGTCGTAGGCGCGCACCGCGCGCTCGAGGCGGGCGAGCATCCAGCGGTCAAGGAGCGTGAGCGGCTCCTTGGTGCTGTCGGGCCTCGCTTGCGAGAGGTTCGCAAGCGCAAACCGCGTCGCGTTCCAAAGCTTGTTCGCGAAGTTGCGCCCGAGGTCGAAGCGCGCGCTCGTGTTGCGCGCGAGCGGCATGTCGGCCGTCGGCGTCGCGACGCCCGTGGCCGCGCCGAAGCCCGACACCATCTTCCTCGAAGGGTCCTTCGGCGACGACTGGATCGCATCGGCGACGGTGTAGCCGCCGCTTGCGGTCGCCCACTTCGGCGTGAAGGTGTCGCCCGTGTGCGGGCAGACGATGTCAACGGGGAGCCGCACATCCTGCGTGTTCGTCGCCATCGAGACGAGCGTGAAGCGCATGGCGTCCGAGCCGTGCGAGTGGATGATGTCGCGCGGATCGACGCCGTTTCCGAGCGACTTCGACATCTTCTGCCCGTGGCCGTCCTGGATCATCGCGTGGATGAAGACATGCCTGAACGGGAGCCGCCCGAGGAAGTAGCGGTTGAACATCACCATGCGCGAGACCCACAGCGTGATGATCTCGCGCGCGGTGCAGAGGACGGAGCTCGGGTTGTAGCGGTCGAGGAGCCCCGCCATCTCGGGCCACTTCGACGGATCGGGCCAGCCGAGGGTCGAAAGCGGCCAGAGCGCCGAGCTGAACCAGGTGTCGAGCACATCGGGATCGCGCTTGAAGCCCGCCGACTCGAGCGCTGCGCCGTCTGAGTCGTCGAGAAGGCACACATGGAGGTCATGCTCGCCCTTCGCGCCCGCGAGCGCCGAGAGCGCCACCTCTGCGCCGTCGGCGACGCGCGAAGCTCGCACGCTGGCGCGCGCCGACGGAAGCGATGCGAGCGCGCCGAGATGCGCCGCCAGCGCCGACGCCTCGCCGCGACGCGACCACACGGGAATGCGATGCCCCCACCACAGCTGGCGCGAGATGCACCAGTCGCGGATGTTCTCGTGCCACATCTGGAAGTTCTTCGCGTAGCGCGCGGGGAAGAAGCGCAGCTCGCCGTCGCCCGACATCGCGGGGCCCGACGCGACCGCCGCTGGCAGCGCGCCCTCGACCTGGTCCTTCGCCATCGCGCGCAGCGCCGTGCCGCGCAGGCGGTCGTCGGTCACGCGCACATACCACTGGTCGCTGAGATAGGGCTCGACCGGCACATGCGAGCGGTACGAGTGGCCGACCGCGTGGCGATAGGGCTTCGCGTCCTCGAGAAGGCCGTTCGCCTTGAACCATGCGACGACTCGCTTGCGCGCCTCCTCGCGCGAAAGGCCGACGAACGCGTGCGCCTCGTCCGAGACATCGGTCCAGCCGTGGCGGTCGCTGATCGCGCCGTTCGGCGCCATCACGTTGATCGCGGCGAGCCCGTGGCGCTGCCCGATGTCCCAGTCGTTCTGGTCGTGCGCGGGCGTGACCTTGAGGAACCCCGTCGCAAACTGCGCCTTCGGGTCGGCGGGGTCGCCGCCCATCGACGCGGGCATGACGACATAGTCGTCCTCGACGATTGGAATCTCGCGGCCGACGATCGGCAGGCGCAGCTTCTTGCCGCGCAAGGCCGCCGCCCGCGGATCCTTCGGGTTGATCGCGACGGCGGTGTCGCCGAGCATCGTCTCGGGGCGCGTGGTGGCGACCGTGACATGGCCCGAGCCATCGGCGAGCGGATAGCGCAGGTACCAGAAGTGCCCGTCGACCTCCTCCATCTCGACCTCGTCGTCGGCGAGCGCGGTCTCGGTGACCGGGTCCCAGTTCACGAGCCGCTTGCCGCGGTAGACGAGGCCGTCCTTGAAGAGCGTGAAGAACGCCGTGCGCACCGCGGTCGCGCAGGTTTCGTCCATCGTGAAGCGCGTGCGGTCGAAGTCGCACGAGCAGCCCATCGACTTCAGCTGCCCGAGGATCGTCGCCTCGTACTCGTCCTTCCACTCCTGCACCTTCTCGACGAAGGCCTCGCGCGTGAAGTCGGTGCGCTTCTTCCCTTGCAGGAGGAGCCGCTTCTCGACGACCGTCTGCGTGGCGATGCCCGCATGGTCGGTGCCGGGCATCCACAGCGTGTTCGCGCCCTTCATGCGGTGGTAGCGCGTGAGGAGGTCTTGCAGCGAATTGTTGAACGCGTGGCCGAGGTGAAGCGCGGCCGTCACGTTCGGCGGCGGGATGAAGATCGCGTAGGCCTCGCCCGGCGCCGACGGCTCGGCGTGGAAGCAGCGCGCAGCGTCCCACTTCGCGCGAACCGCGCCCTCCGCGTCGGCGGGAACATACGCCTTCGGGAGTTCGGCGGCGGTCGGGAGTTCGGCGGCGGGTCGTTGCGGGTCTGTGGGCGTCACGGATCTGATTCCTGCGGTCATCGGTCCTTCGGTCGTGGGGGCGCATCATACGGCGCTTGACACGGCACCTCGCGGGCGCGGATAAAGCCCTGCGGGCCGCGAAGCGCGACTCAGCCGAGGAGGCATGCGTGGCGAACTGGTATGTCAGCGTCAACGGGAATCAGGCAGGCCCCTATCCAGAGGCTGATTTCGAGCGCATGCGTGCACAGGGCATGGTTCCGCCGCAGGCCTATGTGTGGCGCGAGGGCATGAAGGACTGGATCCTTGCGTCCGACCTTCCTGGAGGCGCCTCGGCCGCGCCTCCGCCTCCTCCCGTCTCGGATCGCTCCCCGCAGTTCGGCCCGAGCGCGTATCCGTTCGCAACCGACCCGTTCGCGTCGCGCGGGCAGCCGTATGCGCCGTCGCCCTATGGCGTCGAGCAGGCCGCGGCGTCGCCGAGCCCGCTCGTGATCGCGGCGTATGTGCTCGGGGGCTGCGCGGTGCTCTGCTCGTGCTTCACGGGAATTCCCGCGATCATCTGCGCGGCGATCGCCATGGGCCAGCCCGGCCAGCGCAAGCACGGGATGGTGGCGCTCTTCGTGTCGATCGCATGTCTCGTGGTGGGCATGATCATCAGCTTGGTGCTGAACGAGATCCTCGGCACGCAGAACGGCTTCTAGGCTCTGCGCATGCCCGCACCGACGACCGCCTTCCGACCCGGCGCCATGCAGGCGCGCCCCGCTGCGCAGGCGCTCTGCGTCTCGCTCGCGCTGTGGCTCTCCGGATGCGGCGACGCGACGCAGGCGCCGTCGGGCGACGGTGCGGCGCGCGAGGCGCGTCTTCGCGAGATCGAGGACGCCTCGGATGCGATCGAGCGGCTCATCCAGGCGCGACGGACGCGCGAGGCCGAGCTTTTGGTGCGCAAGCTCGTCGCGGCGGTGCCCGCGGAACGGCGCGAGTCGCGGCTTGCGGAACTCGCTGCGCGCACGCTCTTCGCGCGCGCGCAGCTCGACGCGGCGGAGCTGGCCAAGGCCGAGCGTGCGGAGCTCGTGCGCGAGGCCGCGGCGTTTGCACGCGAGGCCGCGCGCGCCGCACCCGACGCCGTGCGACTTCGCTTCGCGGCGCTCCTTGCGGGCCAGTCGGGCGACACGATCGGCGCCCGCGACCTCTATGACGAGGCGCTCGCCTTCGCGCCCGACGACCTCCAGGCGCTGCTCTTCGCGGCGGGCGCGTCGCTTGCGGCGCGCGACGCGGCGCACGCGCGGCCGCTCGTCGCGCGCCACGCGGCGCTTGCGCCCGAAGACCCGTGGAGCGCCGCGCTCGAGGCGCAGCTTGCGCTCCTCGACGGCGACACGAAGCGCGCCGTCGAGCGGGCGACAGAGGCCGTCGCCCGCGACCGCGAGCTTCTCGAGGTGCGGCTCGTCCTCTCGGCGGCGCTCCTCGCGGACGCGCGCGCCTCGGACGCCGCGCGTCTCCTTGCGGCGCTCCCCGCCGAGACACGCGCGAAGGTTCCCGTTGCAGACGCGCTCGCCCGCGCGCTCGTCGCAAGCGGCGACCTCCGCGCGGCCGCACAGGCCTGGGACGACGCGCGCCGCGCGAACCCGACGGACGCCTTCGTGCGGGCCGAGGCTGCCATCGCCCTCCTGCGCGCGGGCGAGCACACGCGCGCGGCCTCGCTCCTCGATGGCTTCGAGTCCCTCGTCGACGGCATGCGCGAGCGGGCCCGCGTCGAGGAGGCGGTTCGCGCGGCCCCGCAGGCGCCATGATCTCTGCGTGATGTCCGCAAGATGTCCGCACGATGCCCGCTTTGGGGGCGAAGGTCGCGCTCAGCGAAGGCTGCGCCCGCCGTCGACCGTGATCGTGCCGCCCGTGAGATACGGCGCCTCGAGGATGAGGAACCGCACGAGCTTCGCCGCGTCCTCGGGAGTTCCCGCGCGGCCAAGCGGTGTCCGCGAGAGGACCGCGGCCTTCGTCGACTCGTCCATGCCCTCAGCCCATGCGACGACGCCAGGCGCCACGCAATGGACCCGAATCGCAGGCGCAAGCTCGACCGCGAGCTGCTCCGCCATCGCGCGCACGCCCGCCTTCGCGACGGTGTAGGCGAGATATCCCGCGCGCGGCTTCCCGAGCGCGTAGATGTCGCTGAAGAAGACGACCGCCCCGCCGCCTGCGACCGCGCTCTTCGCAAGCGCGCCGCGCAGCGCGAGCGTGATCGTCGCGGGCGCGACGGCCTCCGCGCGGTGCGCGCGCTCCATCAGCGCCGCGAGCGCGGGGCCTTCGCACGCATCGAGCGGCGAGACGATGTAGTCGGAGGCGTTGTGGACGATCGCATCGAGCCCGCGGCGCTCGACCGATGGCGCGAGCGCTGCAAGGAACGCGTCGACCGACGCGGCCACGGAAAGATCAAGCGGAAGGACGAGCGGCTCGACCGCGAACCCCGCGGCGCGCGCGGCCTCCTCTGCCTCGCGCGCGGTCGCGCGGCACTCGTCCTCGCGTGCGCGGAAGGTGAGGACGGGCTCGACCCCTGCGTGGGCAAGCTCGAGCACCGTGGCGCGGCCGACGCGGCGCGACGCGCCCGTCACGAGCACGCGTGCGCGAGGAGGGCGCGGGACGCCGGGATCGCGCGATGGCGCGCCAGGGAAACTGCCGTTGGAATCAGGTCGCGCTGTCATGTGTCCGATCGGGATGGGAAGGCCTTCCGCGCACTGCGGGGAACCGTGCGGCCGCTGCGGCGCGGCCGGGCGAGTTTCCTAGAATACCCGCCCGATGCCCGCAGGCTCATCCGCGAGAACATCAGCACCAAAGGCCCTGCGGCCGTCGCGCACGAAGAGGCGGCTTGTCCACGCTGCGCTCGCCCTGCTCGGGCTCGTGCTCGCAGGGCTCTTCTACATCACCCGGCCGTCCACGCTTGCGTCGATCATCCTTCCCGCCGCATCGCGCGCGATCGGCGGCGATGTCACGGCGGCGCGGCTCTGGCTCGAGGGGCTCGACACGATCGTCGTCAAGGACCTCCGCATCCGCGCACGCAACTGGTCGGGCGACGCGGGCGAGGTCGTGCGGGCCGACACCACGCGTCTCGAGTTCTCGCTCGTCTCGCTCCTTCTTGGCGATGTCGATGTCCGCACGGTCGACATCGACCGCTTCACGCTGCGCCTCGCCGAGCGCGGCGAGGCACCGGGCGACTTCTCGCTCTTCGCGCTCACGCCCGCGACCGACGACGACACGAAGGCGAAGCGGCAGCGCCCCGCCCGCATCGCGATCGGCGAACTCGCCGTCGAGCACGGCGTCGAGACCGCCGACGGCTACGAGCCGCTGGGAATCGTGCGCTTCGCTGGTTCGATCCTGCCCGACGCGAGCGCGCCTGCAGCGTTCTCCTTCGGCCTGACGGGAATCGGCGACCTCGACGGCCGCCGCGCCATCGCCTCGCTCAAGGGCTCGTTCGATCCCGACGCGCGCGCGCTCGCGGTCGAGCTGCTCGACCTGAGCCTCGACCCGGACCACCTCGGCGTCGTGCCGATCGCGCTGCGCGCCTCGACCGAGCGGCTCGGCCTCGTCGGACGCATTCCGCTCGCGCGGCTCTCCTACACACCACAGGCGGGCCCGACGGCGGAACTCGATGTCGACGGACTCGCGATGGATCTCCCCATCGAGGCGTTCGGCGGCCCCGATGCGCGCGGCGACTGGGCGGGTTTCGCAGGCGGCGAGGCGGTCGAGATCGATGCTGCGCCGCGCATGACGATCCGCGAAGGGACGCTGCGCATCCAGGGCGACCGGCTGAGCCTCGAAGGCCTGCGCGGCGAGCTCGGGTCGCGCGACGCGGGCAGGCCCGTGCTCGCGCTTCCGTTCGAATGCGAGTTCTCCGCGCAGCTTCCCCGCGGGCAGCTCGATACCTTCGACTGGGACGACCGCGAGCGGTGGCTCGAGGATGCCGCGCGGCTCGCGCCGTTCTCGCTGTCGCTCGCAGTGCGCGGCTTCAGTTCGACGGCGGAGGCGGAGGCCGCGGCCGGCGCGGCCGACGCGCCGATGCTGGTGTTGCCGCGCGCAGCCGTGAAGGTGCTCGCGGACTTCAACATCACCGCCTGGGAGATCGACGTCGAGACGCTGCTCTCACGCGACGCCCCTTCCGCAGACGGCCGCGCGGGCGAGCTCCGCTCGAGCGGCACCCTCGCGCTTTCGCGGGGCTCGGGCGCGTTCGACCAGTTCCGCTATCGCCTCGACGATGTGCAGGGTCTCATCCGCTTCGAGGGCGACAACGTCACGGTGGAGCGGATCACGGGCCTCGGCGCGGACGGCGCCTCTGCATCGATCTCGGGCACGCTCGTCGGCATCGCCACGGGCGCGGAGATCGACCTGCGCGTCGAGTGCGCCGACGCGCCCATCGACGCACGGCTCTTCGAGGCGTTCGAGCCAGGGCCGCGCGACGCGCTCGAACTCCTCTTCGACGCGCGCGCCGCGCGCAATCTCGAGGCCGCGAACCTTCTGCCCGACGCGGCGCTCCTCGTCACGCAGCGCCGCGCGCTTGCGCAGATCGGCGACGACCCGTCGCGTGCGGCCGCTCGGGCGAGGCTCGAGCGCAGCATCGCGGCGGGGCCGTTCACGCTCGGCGGGCGATGCGGATTCTCGATGCGCGTCTACTCCCCCGCGGGCTTCGGGCAGCCCGTCTTCGTCACGGGCTCGGTCGAGGTCCGCTCCGCGGGGCTTCTCTTCGGCCGCTTCCCCTATCCGCTGCGCATCGAGCGCGGCACATTCACGGTGCTCGACGAGGCGATCGTGATCGGTGGCGGCGGCATCGAGGCGACCACGCCCGCGGGAGGCCGCTTCACGATCTCGGGCTCCGTGCAGATTCCGCGCGATGGCGAAGGCGGGCGCGGCGTGCGCCCGCTGATCCAGATCGCCGACGAGAACGACGCGCTGAACCCTGCGCTTCTCGCGGCCATCCCGCACGCGTCCGACTCGGTGCCGCAGGGCTGGCCGGGCGCGGAGCTCGCGCCCGCAGGCGAACTGCTGCGCGCGCTCGGGCTCGCGGGCGCGCTCGACATGACGGGCATCGTGACGAGCAGGCCCGACGGGACGGAGGACTTCCGCGTGCGCCTCGCGCTTGCGGACGGACGCGCGGAGCCGGACGCGGAAGGGCGCGCGTGGCTCTCGCGCGAAGGCCTCCCCTGGCCCGACGACTTCGTGCTCGAGTCGTGCACCGCGCGCGTCGACATCACGCCCGAGCGAGTCCAGTTCGACCAGTGCATCGGCCGCCGCGGCGATGGAACCGTGGTCGCGCGCGGGTATGCCGATCTCGTCGGCCCCGAGCGCGTGGTCGAGCTCGAGCTCAATGACCTCCCGCTCGACCGCGCGTTCGAAGACTTCCTCTCGAGCGACGCGCGCGAGGCCGAGGCGCGATTCCGCCGTCTCGAGCCATCGGGCGTGATCGACGGCGTCATTCGCCGCACGGTCGACGCCCAAGGTGCCGTGACCAAAGGCACCCTGACGCCCGAGCGGATCGAGATCCTCCTCGACGGCGCGCGCGTGTCTGCCGACCGCGTGGCTGGGCGAGTCTCGGTCGACGGCCTGTCGCTCCGCGCGGAGAGCCTCGAGTTCCGCCTCGCCTCAGGCGGCGCGCCTGATGGCATCCTGCGGCTCTCGGGGCCGCTTTCCGCCGAGGAACTCGACGCCCGCCTGAGCGGTACGCGGTTCGAGTCGCCGCTCCTGCGCGGCATGCTCTCCACCCGAAACCCCGCGCTCGTGGCGCTCCTGCGCGCACGCGGGGTGCGCGGGACCTACGACGCGCGCTACACCGCGCGCGGTGGCGAGCGGCTCGAGCTTTCGCCGCGCGCGCTCGAGCTCGGCGCAGACGACGCAAGGCTCGCCATCACCTTCGACGGAGACAGCACGATCGTCGCAGACGAAGACGCCGTCGAGATCGATCTCCGCGGGTCCCTGTCGTCGGGCGCCTCGGGATCGGTCAGCCTGCGCGGACGCGTCGACCTCGCGTCCGCCCCGACGCTCGCGGCGCAATACACGCTCGACGCCGCCGCGCTCACGCCTGCGCTGCGTGCGATCCTGCCGCCGCCGCTCGACGACGCGGCGCGCGCGATCTCGCTCGAGAGCGCGGGGCGATTCCTGCTCGAGCTCCCCGCCATCGACCTGCGCCTCGCGGACGCGCCGCGCGATGAAGGAGCCGCCTCCACAGGCGGCGCGCCCGAAGTCGACGCGGAGCTCTACGCCCTTGGCGGCACGCTCCGCGTTGAGGACGCGTCGTTCGACGCAGGCACGCGCGTCGCGGGCCTCTCGGGCGAAATGCCGATCGCCTTCCGCTACGAGCCAGCCGCCGCCGAGTCCGTGCGGTTCCGCAGCGCGCTCTCCGCGTCGCGCGCCACCGTGCTCGGCCGAGCGGTCGGCAAGAGCCGCGCCACGATCGAGTCGCGCGACGACGCGCGCACCATCGGCATCAAGGCCGACGGCGACCTCGCCAGCGGCCGCTTCGACATCGCATCGACCATCGACCGCGACCTGAACCGCTACGACCTGCGCCTGCGCGTCGCAGACGCAGACTACGAGCGCTTGCGCGCACCCGGCTCGCCGTCGCGCGCGGGCGAAGGCGGCCGCATCAGCGGGTTCCTGTCGCTTGCGGGCCCGATGGGAACTCCGAAGGACGGCGCGCCTCCCCGCGAAGGCACGGCGCGCGTCTCGGTGCGCGACGCGACCATCGCATCGACGCCCGTCGCCATGCGCGCGCTGCAGCTCACGCAGCTGATGCTTCCGATCAACAGCGCGCTCCAACGCAGCGACGCGGAGGCCCGCATCCGCGGGGACACCGCCGAGATCGTGTCGGCGCGCCTCTCGAGCGGCACGCTCGAGCTGACGGGCGGAGGCACGATGGACATCCCGACGATGTCCGTCGCGCTGCGGCTCTATCCCAAGGGAACCGTTCCCATCGTCAGCGATCTGATCGGCGGCCTCACGCGCGCGATCTTCGCGATCGATGTCTCGGGCCCGCTCGGCGACCCGCAGGTCTCGCTCGCGCCGCTTCCCGGGATCACCGCGGTGCCGGAAGTGAAGCCGCCCGCTCCTGCAGACGCAGGGCCACCGCCCGCCGATGCCGCCGTGAAACCCCTACCCTGACGACCAGCCCAGTCTCTTCGAACCCGCCGCGGACGACCGACGAACGACCGACCCATGCAGCAGCCTCCCGACCAGAACCGCCCCCAGCGCCCCTCCCTCGATCTCTCGCAGATTGAGTCCGCCGTCGACGGATTCTTCGCCACTTCGGGGGTCGAGGCCTCTCACGAGGCGCGCGAACTGGTGGCGGAGATCATGCTCTCAGGCCTCAAGCTCGTGGCAGATGGCGCGGACATGGGGCAGCTCAAGCTCGTGCGGAGCGCGCTCAAGGAGATGCGACACGCCTACCGGATCTTCAATCCCTACAAGGGAACGCGCAAGATCTCGATCTTCGGCAGCGCACGCACGCCCGAGAGCGACCCTGACTACCAGCTCGCGCGCGTCTTCAGCCGCATCATCTCGGAATCGGGCATGATGGTGATCACAGGCGCAGGCGACGGCATCATGAAGGCGGGCCACGAGGGCCCCGAGGTCGACAAGTGCTTCGGCCTCCGCATCAGGCTTCCCTTCGAGGCGGGCGCCAACTCGGTGATCACGGGCGACCGAAAGCTCGTCAACTTCCGCTACTTCTTCACGCGCAAGCTCATGTTCATGGCGCACTCCGACGCCGTGGCGGTGTTCCCAGGCGGATTCGGCACGCAGGACGAGCTCTTCGAGGCGCTGACGCTCATCCAGACGGGCAAGTCGAACCTGATCCCCATCGTGCTCATCGAGCACGAGGGCGGCGACTACTGGTCGGGCTGGGAGGAGGGCTGCGTGAAGCCGCTCGCTCGCCGCGGGCTGATCTCGCCGGAGGACCGCGGGCTCTACTCGGTGCATCACGACCCGGCGGCCGCGGTCGCCGAGATCAGCGCGTTCTACAGCCGCTTCCACTCGATGCGCTTCGTCGGAAAGGACCTCGTGCTGCGGCTCCACCGCGCGCCCGACGCTGCGGAACTGTCGGCGCTCGAGCGCGAGTACCGCGCCGATCTCTGCTCGGAAGGCTCGTTCAGCGTCGTCGGCGCGTTCGAGGAGGAGCTCGAGTTCCGCGACCTGCCGCGGCTCGCGTTCCGCTTCAACCGCCGTGCATGGAGCCGTCTTCGCAGCTTCATCGATGCGCTGAACGGCGCGCCCGCGAGAACCCACGCGTGAGGTTGCGCGGGAAGCCACGCCAGGGGGCACGCCGGAAGCCACGCACGACTGCCGCGGTCGCCGCCACGCTCGCCCTCGGCGCGCTGGCCGCCGCGTGGGCCGCGGCCTCGCCCGGCTGCGCCTCGAGCACCACGCGGACCGCCCGATTCGTGCCGCCGCGCGCGGACGCGGCGAGCAGCGACGCGCCGACGGGCATCGGGTTCACCTCGGTGCGCTGGTTCGTGGGTGCGGCGCCTGAGGCGCGTGCCGCGGCGCTTGATCGGATCGTCGACGAAGGCATCGCGGAGGCGGTCGAGAGCGACCTCGCGGACAACGGCTTCCTGCTCCTCCGCGTGGATCGCGCGCGCCTCGGAGAGGTCCGCGCGGCGCTCGGCGACTCGCCCTACGCGCGGTCGACGCTCCTCGGCCAGCCGCTCGAGTGGACCGATCTCGCCACGGCCCCCGTCCGCGCCGGAACCGTCCTCTTCGTCGCCGGCCGACCCCGCGAAAGCGCGGAGTGCATCCTGCGGCTTGCGTTCAGGGGCTGGTGCTTCCCGACCGTCGAGGCCGCGGCGGCGCGGGTCGAGTTCCGCCTCGGGGAGGACGAGTCGAAGGTCGCGGCCGTCACCATCGATCCTTCGCTCGCGCGGCCGCGGCGCGCCGATCTCCCCGACGGACGCGCGGTGATCGAACTCGGCTCCGACGAGGTCCTCGTCGTCGCGGCGCGTCCCGCGGCTCCTCCGCCAGCGGAGGAGAAGGGTCCCGAAACCCCGCTGCCTCCGACCGTCGCTGCCCTGCTCCTCGACCGAAGCCCCTTCCCCGATCGCGTCACCGTGCTCGTGGTCGTGCCCTCGGTCGCGGATATCCTGCCCGAACCCCGCGCAGCAAGCCGATAGCACGGCGGGCGCAGCGCGCCTCCACCCGTCGCCCCTTCAACCATGTCTCCGCTCCACGAGGACATCTCCAGAGAAAGCACAGCCGCCACGAGCGGCGACGGCAGGCTCGCCTCGCGGGACCTCGGCCGCATCCGCCGCAGACGGCGCGCCGCGAGCGTCCTGCCCACGCTGCTCACCCTCGGAAACGCCATCTGCGGGTTCGCCGCCATCCACTACGCCGCGAAGCCGATCTCCGACACGCCGTTCGGCTGGTCGACGCTGACGGTCGCGGGCGCGCTGATCTTCCTCGGCATGTTCTTCGACGCGATCGACGGCTCGGTCGCGCGCCTCACGCGCTCGACCTCCGACATCGGTGCACAGCTCGACAGCCTCGCCGATGTCATCACCTTCGGCGTCGCGCCTGCGTTCATGACGCTCAGGCTCATCAGCCACTACTACGGCCCCGCGGGCGAGCTCACGATCCTCGGGCCCGCGGACAGCGCCTACGCAAAGGTGCTGTGGGCGGTGGCGGCCTTCTACATGTGCTGCACGGCGCTGCGCCTCGCGCGATTCAACGCCGAGGTGCGCAGCGCGAAGGAAGAGGACCACCTCTACTTCAAGGGCCTTCCTTCGCCGGGCGCGGGCGGCACCGTGGCGAGCCTCATCGTGCTGCACCAGCACCTGCTGCACGAGACGCCGGGAATCGAAGGCGGCCTCGCATTCGCACGGCTCGCGGCGCTCGGCATTCCGTTCGTGACCATCGTGGTCGCGTTCGCCATGATCTCGAACATCCGCTACCAGCACTTCTCGAACCGCGTGCTGCGCGCGCGCCGCGGCTTCCAGAGCCTGCTCAAGATCGTGCTCCCAGTGATCATCGCCATCTGGTGGCCCGTGCAAGCGCTCGCGGCGGGCTTCGTGATCTACGCGCTGTCGGGGCCCGTGATGGCGGTGTTCCGCCGCGACCCCGCGTCTCGGACGGACGCTCCATGACGGCGGTGCCCGCGCAGCCAGGATCGTCCGATGTGGCGCGCGTTCCCGATGAACGCGGCCGCTTCGGCCGGTTCGGAGGCCGCTATGTTCCCGAGACGCTCATGGCGGCGCTCGACGAGCTCGACGAGGCCTATCGCGCGGCCCGCGCGGATCCGTCGTTTCTCCTCGAGCTCGATCAGCTCCTGCGCGAGTTCGTGGGGCGCCCCACGCAGCTCACGCCCGCACCGCGGCTTTCCGCGCACGCAGGCGGCGCCGCGATCTGGCTGAAGCGCGAGGACCTCGCCCACACGGGCGCCCACAAGATCAACAACGCGCTCGGCCAGGCGCTCCTCGCGAAGCGCATGGGCAAGAAGCGCATCATCGCCGAGACGGGCGCGGGCCAGCACGGCGTGGCAACCGCGACCGCGTGCGCGCGCTTCGGCCTCGAGTGCTGCGTCTACATGGGCAGCGAGGATGTGCGGCGGCAGAAGCTGAATGTCTTCCGCATGCGGCTCATGGGCGCGAAGGTGATCGAAGTCGAGTCGGGTTCGAAGACCCTCAAGGACGCGACCAACGAGGCGATGCGCGACTGGATGGGCTCTGTCGGCGCGACCCACTACATCATCGGCTCGGTCGTGGGGCCGCACCCCTTCCCGATGATGGTGCGCGACTTCCAGAGCGTGATCGGCCGCGAGTGCCGCGCACAGTGCCTCGAGAAGCTCGGGCGCCTGCCCGACGCGGTCGTCGCGTGCGTGGGCGGCGGCTCGAACGCGGCGGGCATCTTCTACCCGTTCGTCGAGGACGCGTCGGTGCGCCTGATCGGCGTCGAGGCGGGCGGCCGTGGCGAGGGCGCGGGCGACCACGCGGCGCCGCTCACCTACGGAACGCCCGGCGTCCTTCACGGGTCGATGAGCTATGTGCTGCAGGATAAGTTCGGCCAGACCGCCGATGTCCATTCATGCAGCGCAGGACTCGACTACCCGGGCGTCGGGCCCGAGCACAGCTGGTGGAAGGACACAAAGCGCGTCGAGTATGTCGCCGCGACCGACGCCGAGGCGCTCGAGGCCTTCCAGCTCTTCGCGCGGATGGAAGGCATCATCCCCGCGCTCGAGACCTCCCACGCGATCCACGGCGCCGTCGAGGCCGCCCGCGCGATGCCCCGCGACCAGACGGTCGTCATCAACGTCTCGGGCCGCGGCGACAAGGATGTGACAGAGGTCATGCGGCTGCTGGGGCAGGGGTGAAGTTGGCACCTCGACGGTCCCTGAGCGAGCGTTGCACCTCCCTCTCTCCGACCCGTGCTAGTCTCTCCCTCCGATGCGGCCCAAGATCCTGACAAGCCTGATTCAGAGCGGCGAACTGCTCCAGACTGCGATGCGCGCCCTGCTCGCAGAGGTGAAGGTCGAGCCCCGCGTGCAGTCCCTGGTTCGCGAACTTGCCATCGAGAAGTCAACGGCGAGTCGAGTCGCTCGCGGCATCCGCGCGCCGGACGGAGAGTGCGCGCTGCGCGAGTTCCCCGCCGTCGACGGAATCGCCAAGGTCGTGGCGGCTTGCGAGGCCCGCGGCGCCTCAACCGCGAGGTTGGCGACCGCACGACAGGCACTTGACGAACTCCGCGGATGCTTCTCCAAGGTCCCCGGCGGGCGCGCAGTCGCGATCGAGGCGCTTGGCGGCGACACGACATCCAAAGCGCGCGGCAGGAGTTCGGCGAAGGCGCCAGGCCACCTCGATGCGCTCACGCGAAATCGCGGGCGCGCCGAGCGCGCGGCCGCTCGGGCGATATTCACCGGCTACCGCTGTTTCGCGGGCGCGACCTCGACGCACCAGTACTCGCTCCGCGTCCAGTGCCCGACGAGCAGATCAGACCTGTTCGAACCCGCCAGCGTCTCCGTCAACCGCGAACTGATGCGCCTCCGCGCTGGTGCGCCCCTCCATGTGCACTCGAGCCGGATCCAGCAGGGCCCGGAGAGCCCCTGCGGCCTTCTCACCCTTGAGGGAGACCAGATCGGCTTTCACATAGAACGGACGCTCATGCGCGAGTTCTGCGCGGGCCCCTGCGATCGGCTGCAGTCGCGCCGTGAGGGTGCCTATGTGCGGTTGGAACTCGGCCCCAAGGATCCCCCGATCGACAAGCCGATGACGATTGCGATCGGCTTCCGACAGCTCTCGCGAGACCGGCGCTTCGCGACCGCTCGCGAACGGTTCGCCTGCATCCGCCACATGTTGCGTAGGCCGGTCGAGTCACTCGTCATCGACTTCATGGTGCCCAGTGGCTATCTACGCGATGTGATCCCGCGGTATCGCCGCGAGCATGATCCCTTCGCGACACCGGACCTCTTGAACGGCCCCCCAGTCGAGGAGTTTGGCGCCGTCGGCTACTCCGCTGAGTACCAACCGATGGGACGAGGGATCCCACCAAGAGAACCCGGCCATGCCGGGACGATCTCGGCGGACGCCGACGTCGTCGCGCGGGCGTTCGAGCGCATGTCGCTCGATCCCGATGACTTCGAGCGGTATAGGCTCTCTGTCCGCTACCCTCTCCCTGGCGTTTGGCATGAGATGTGGTACCGACTTCCCGAGCGACCGACCCATGCGCGGTCGCGTACCGAATCCCCTCGAACGGGGCTTCGCGGAGCGCGACGCGCGCAGGGTTGATCGATCGATGTACTCCAAAGGATGGCCATGAGTCCGTGGCGGCAGCATGACCGTCACATCAACGACGGCGCCGCCGGAGAAGAGCCGCCGCAGCCACGAGGGGCAGCACGCCGGGCGCGGGGATGACGGCCGCGAAACCACGGCTTTGTCCGTTGAACAGGCCGGATCCGACGATCGTTGACCCGTCGGCGGAGATCGAGAGCGCGCTCTGAAGCGTCCACCCAGAGAGATCGACACCGTTCGCGGCGAGGAGTGCAGAGAGCTCCACCATTCCCGTCGGCTGCGACCAGATGAAGGCTCGGTCCACTCCGCTGGCGAGCCTGCTCGTGCCTACGACGATGCTGCCGTCGCGATTCGTGCTTCGAGCGATCGTGGTATCGCCGCCGAGGGACCCGAGGTCTTCCATGCCCGCACCGGCAGTCCAACGGAAACCACGCCAGGCCCCAGAGGCGAGAGTGCTGAAGCCGACCACGGTCGAGCCGTCATCGCTGACGCCTCGGGCCTGCGAGGTCTCACCGAGCGAACCGAGGTCGACCATGCCCCCAGCGGCTGTCCAGCGGAACGCCCGCTGCGATGCCGAAGTGGTGGACGAGAATCCCACCACCACGCTGCCATCGGCGCTTACATCCCACGCCTGCGACGCACCAGAGGAACCGCTCAGGAGTCCGATGTCCAGGGCCGCATCACCGACCCATCGGATCGCGCGGTTCTGCCCGTCTGAGCGCAGTCCATGGCCGACGATCACGGTGCCGTCCGAGTTGATGTTGGTCGCTGCGGCACCTAAGCCGCCGGAGAGCAGGGAGAGTTCCTCGCTCGTACCAGACGCCGTCCAGCGGAACGCACGCGGCGCGGAGCCTCCTTGGTAGCCGACCATCGACTGTCCATCGCCGCTGACGGCAAACGCGTAGCTGTTCGTCGGGTTCAGGAAGGCCGCTGCGCTTCCGATACTCCAACGAGTCGCGCGGACACCGGACGGCCCGGTCGACCATCCCGCGTGAACGCTGCCGTTCGCGCTCGTGCCGTAGGCAGTGGCGGTGCCGCCGGACGATTCGGGGCCAAGAGAGGTCAACGAAAAGGAAGCGAGAGCCGTGCCAGGAAGCGCGGCCGCGCAGGCGACGGCGAGCGAGCCGAGGACCCTCGCGGAGGGATGAGTACGGTGCGACATGGAATTCTCCATTTGGTGGAAGGTGGAAGTCTCAGACAGGATTGCGCCGGCGTCGGCGTTCTCGATGGCGGTCGGCGCCGCAGGGGAGCGACTGCGCCCCGCCGATGAAGGCGCAAGGAGCATCGCATCTCATTCTCATTGAGAAGAAGATTTGGCGTTTCTCAATGAGAAAACCGCTCCACCACCCCGCACAGCATGTCCGACGCTCGTTCTCGGACCGCCCGAGCGGATCCTTCAGTCGTGCCAAGCCTCGCCGCACGCCCGTGCTCGCTTCCGACTCCCTCCGTCTCCGACGCTCCACGCGATCCACGGCGCCGTCGAGGCCGCGCGCGCAATGCCCCGCGACCAGACGGTCGTGATCAACGTCTCGGGCCGCGGCGACAAGGATGTGACAGAGGTCATGCGGCTGCTTGGGCAGGGCTAAGCAGCCTGAGTCTCGCACATTCGTGCCCCCTTCTCGGCTGCGCCGTGCAAACGCACTGCCGGCGCATCGCGAGGCTCCTCCTGACGGCGTGCGGTACAGCGGAGCGTGATGACTCGACCCGCCACGCGGGTCTCCGAGTCCGCTTCGAACGGACTCCTCGCGCCCTGCGCACCTACCCGCCGGAGCCGACGACGAGTCTGAACAGCAGCATCAGCACGACGCCGAGCGCCAGCAGAACGGCCGCCGCAATCTTCGCAGGCCGGTCGCCGGCAAGGCTCGTCCCAAGCCACGGCGCGGACTTCGCGCCGAGCAGGGTCCACAGGACGCCATAGACCAGCACGAGCGGCGTGAACACCTGAGCTCCGAGGTGGCTCGGCGCGCTTTCAAGACCGGCCGAAGGGTCGGCAAGCGCCCGCCCGTAGCCATGCCACGCGACGACGAGTCCGAGTGCCAGTACCGCGACCCCCCGAACTCGCAGCGGAAGCGAGGCGATGGCCTCGGAGACGATGCCGGGCATCCGAGGCACGCGCGCCTACCTCTCCCCCGCGCCTTCCCCCGCGCCTTCCCCCGTGCCTTCCTTCGAGCACAGCCACTCGACCCAGGTCACGGGACCGGGCGAGCCGCCGTCGCGCCACTTGGGCTTGTCCTGGGCGTCGCCCGCGAAGCCCGGCTTCTTCGGCTGCGACACGCTCGTCGCGTTCGTCTTCTCGTTCTTCCAGTAGCCAGGCCACCAGGTCGTGCGCGTGTCGGTGTTGCCCCACCGCGCGGCGTTGCTCTTCGGCTCTGGCAGGATGTAGGTCCAGCCCGCGGCGCGCAGCTCGGCGGCGAGCGAACGGTCGGCGGCGGGCGCGTCGCCCACGGGGCGTGGGCCGCTCGCGTCGGCGTTGGTCGCGGCGGGCACGGGCTTGGGAGCGTCGGCGTTCGACGGGGTCGCGCTCGGTCGCGCGGACGGCCGCGCGCCTGCGTCTCCGTCTGCGTCCGCCGCGCGCGTGAACGCGCTCGCTGGCTTGTCGACCGCGGTCATGATCTCGATCGCGACGGGATAGTGGTCGGCCGCATAGCCGTTTGGCGGCGGATTCTCGTCGGCCTTGCGCCAATCCCAGTCGGAACCCGCGTGCGGCGTTCCGAGCACGAAGTACGAGCCTTCGACCGCGTCGGCCGCGAGGCCTGGGCTCATCACGATAAAGTCGATCGAGCGGCCGCTCGCGTGCGTCGTGTAGCGCTCGCGCGGCGCGCTCTTGTCGAAGCGCCAGTCGTATCCGCTCACGAGGCCGTCATCCGAGATGCGGAGCGCCTTCGTGCTCATCGCGTTTGGCTGCCCGTTGAAGTCGCCGAGCACCGCCACATTCGCGTTCGGGTTCTCCTTGAGCATCTCCTCGATGAACTGCTCGACCTGCAGCGCCTCAAGCTCGCGCTGGTGGTCGAACGCGCCAGCCTTGAAGTGGACAACGAACACGGTGAGCTCGTAGCCGTCCTTCGTTTTCAGGTCGACCTTCAGCGGCGAGCGCTGGAACTTGTCGCCCATCGTTGCGCCCGGCTTCGCCCATGTACCACCGAGGCGCTTGGCCTCGGCGTCGGTGCGGCGCGACTCCATGTCGCTGATGACGAGATCCTCGCCCGTGAAGACCTTCGCCGATCTGATCGGAACGCGCGAGAGCACGGACTGCTCGATCCCGCGGGAGTTCCCGACATCCTCGCTCGCGATGTAGTCGTAGCCCATGCCCTTCAGATACTTGTCGCGGAACCACTCGAGGCAGCGCTTCGACTCGATCTCCTGCAGGCAGAGGACATCGGCGTCGAGCTCGCGGATCGCCTTGGCGACCGCCTTGAGCCGCGCCTCGCTCGTCGCTTCCTTGATGTCGTCGTACTCTCCCGAGAGCGTGGGGTCGTCGAAGTCGTCGAAGAGATTCTCGGCGTTGTAGGTCGCGAGCCGCAGCGCGCCCTTTGCCTTCGGACGCGCCGTCGGGATGCCGAAGGCGATTTCGAGCGGTGCGATCTTGGGCCTGGACTCGGACTGCGACTGGCCCTGCGACGCCCGCTGCCCCGCCTGCGCCACGGCGCCTGGCGCGACGACGGCGAGTGCAAGCAGCGCGGAAACGGCCGAAACAGCGGAGGAACGGAGCATCCGCGCAGTCTATCCGACCGCCCTCGTCACCGACGCTCGAGCTCGGCGGCGATTCGGCCAAGCAAGGCCGCGTAGCTCTTGGCGAAACCGCCGTCTTCGTCGGGGACGAGCGGCACGATCGCCACGCGGACGCCTTCCTTCTCGAGCACCGCGCGAATCTCGGGCCCGGGCTCCCCTTCCCACAGCATCCACGCCGTCGGCCTCGGGAACGCCGCGCGCGTCAGGCGGAACTTCGTCCACTCTTGCTCGGGGGGCATCTCGCCCGGCTCCCAGTGCACGCTCTCAATCTCGAGCCCAGCGGCCTGCCCGAGATATTGGTAGACGGGGTGCGACGCGAGCCACCTCGGCTCGAGCGCCTTGATGCGCGCAAGCTGCGCGTCGATTTCGACGAACGACTCCTCGAGCCCCTTGCGTCGCCCCGCGATCGCGGTCGCCTGGTCGGGAAGGAGCTGCGACAGCCGCGAGGCGATGGCATCGGCCTGCGCACGCGCGAGTTCGGGCGAAAGCCAGGTCGTCGAGGCGATCGTCGAGTGCGAGTGTTCGCCCTCGGGTCCGTGCGAGTGGACCTCGCCCTCGACCTCGATGAGCCGCGCCTTCACGCCTGCGGTCGTGTCGACGGTGCGCGCGCGCGGAAGCGCCGCCTGCGAAGCCCACGGCTCGTAGCCCGCGCCGTTGAGGACGACGAGGTCGCACGACTGGATCTCGCGCACGGCGTCGGCGCTCGGCCGCCAGAAGGCGGGGTCGCCGCCGTCCTGCCACGGAACGACGAGCTCGACCCCGTCCCCCGAGAGCTCGCGGATCATCGAGGCGAGCGCAGCGTTCGGCGCATAGACCCGCGGCTTCTCACCCGCCGCGCGAGGCGCCGCTGGCTCCGAAGCGGGCGCACAGCCGAGGCAAATGGCGGCAAGGACCGTAGCGAGCGCAGAGAGAGACGCGGCGACTCGGTGCATCGCCGCAGCATAGCGCGCTCCGCTACGCTGACCCCGTGCAGCCGCAGGCCCAAGCCCCAGCCTCCGACCTCGCGTGCCCCGTGGAGACGACGGCGCTCGTCTTCCGCCGCGAGACGGGCTTCGAGCTTCGCGTGGCGCCGATCACCCTCGCACCGGGCGGGTCGCTCGCGGTGCGCGGGCCGTCGGGGTCGGGCAAGTCGACCCTCCTCGGGCTTCTTTCGGGCGAACTTCTCCCGCTTGAGGGCGAGGTCCGCGCAGGCGGCCGCCTGCTGTCGGCCATGGGCGATGCCGCGCGCCGCGCCTACCGCGCCACCCGCGTCGGACAGGTCTTCCAGACCTTCGAGCTCGTGGCGAGTCTCGATGTCCTCGAGAACACGCTGCTCCCGTTCAGGCTGCACGCCGCGCTCGTGCTCGACGACGATGCGCGTGCCCGCGCGCGCGAACTCCTCGCGCGCGTCGGGCTCGGCGACAAGACCACGCGCGCGATCGACAGGCTCTCGCACGGCGAGCGACAGCGCGTGGCGATCGCGCGGGCGCTCGTCACGCGGCCGTCGCTCGTCCTCGCCGACGAACCCACGGGAAACCTCGACCCTGCGCTCAAGCGCGAGATCGCGGCGCTCCTCCTCGAGGAGGCGAAGGGCGCCGGCGCCGCGCTCGTCGTGGCGACGCACGACGAGTCGATCCTCGGCGGCTTCGACCGCGTGCTTGCGATCGGGGGCGACGCGTGATCGCGCGCCACGCGCTCTTCCTCGCGATCCGGTCGCTTCGGCACGCATGGAGGCGCAACGCGCTGCTCGCGCTTGCGCTCGGCCTCGCGCTCGGAGTGCCGCTCGCGCTCACGGCGCTCCTTGACCGCGCGTCGGTCGACATGCGCACACGCGCGGCGTCCGCCCCGCTCGTCCTCGGCGCACGGGGCAGCGAGTCCGATCTCGTCTTCGGCGGGCTCTTCTTCGCGGCAACGCCGCCGCGCGGGCTCGTGCCGCAGGACCTCGCGCGCGTCGAGGGCGACGCACTCGCAACCGCGGTCCCGATCGCGCTCGGTGCGACCGCGGGCAAGGCGCCCGTCGTCGGCACCAGCATCGACTACTTCGACAGGCGCTCCTTGCGACCCGCCGCGGGCGCGATGTTCGCCACGATCGGCGAGTGCGTCGTCGGAAGCGACGCCGCGCGCGCGCTCGCGCTCGCGCCGGGCGCGCGGATCTTCACGGACCCCGCGTCGCTTTCCGACCTCGCCGGCGTCTTTCCGCTCGAACTCACGGTCTCGGGCGTGCTGCCGCGGACGCGAAGCCCCGACGACGGCGCGATCTTCGTCGACCTGCCGACCATGTGGACGATCCGCGGCCTCGGCCACCGACACGATGATCCGCGCGACGCCGCCGAGCCGGGCGCGCTGATCGGCGAGGACGGCCCGCGCGCGATCGCAGGCGAGGCGCTGCGGATCGAGCGCGCCGCGACCGACGGCATCGCGGCCGACTTCCACTTCCACGGCGACACGCAGGCCTTCCCGATCGACGCGGCGCTCGTCTACCCGATCGACGCGAAGGCCCAGGCCATCCTGCTCGGACGGTTCACGGGCAAGGGCGAGACCCTGCACCTGGTGCGCCCCGATCTGTTCATCGACCGCGTGCTCGAGCGGATCTTCGGCGTGGGCCGCATCCTCGGCGGCGTGGCGATCGCGGTGGCCGCGCTCGTCCTGCTTGTGGCCGCGACCACCTTCGCGCTCTCGATCCGCCTTCGCGCCGACGAGCTCGCGCTCATGGAGCGGCTCGGCGCGAGCCGCGCGCGCGTGGCCGCGTTCCTCGCCGCCGAAGCCGCGCTTGTCCTCGCGGCGGCCTCCGCGGTCGCGGCGGTGGTCGCGCTCACGGCCCCGCTCCTTGCGCCTCTCGTCATGCGACTCACTACGGGAGGCTGACGCCCTTGCGCCGGCCCACGCCGCATCCCGTCAGACGACGAGGGTCTCGGGCTCCTCGATGAACTCCTTGAGGCTCGCGAGGTATTGCGCGGCCATCGCGCCGTCGATCACGCGGTGATCGAGCGACAGCGTCGCCTGCATCTGCGTGCCGACCACGAGGCGGCCGTCGCGCACGACAGGCTGCTGCACGGCGGCGCCGCACGCGAGGATCGCAGAGTTCGGCGGGTTGATGATCGCCGTGAAGTGCTCCACGCCGAACATGCCGAGGTTCGAGATCGTGAAGGTGGCGTCGGACATGTCCTGCACGGACAAGCCCTTCGTGCGCGCCTTCTCGGCAAGCGCCTTCGCCTCGAGCGAGATCTGGCGCAGGCTCTTGTGGTCCGCGTCCTTGATGACGCCGACGACCAGCCCGCCGCCCTTCTCCTCGGGCAGCGAGATCGCCACGCCGATGTTCACGACCTCGTGGACGCGCACATGGTCGCCCGCGAAGCTCGCGTTGAAGTACGGGTGCTCGGCCATCGCCAGCGCGCACGCGCGCACGAGGAAGTCGTTCACGCTGAGCTTGACGCCCGACGCCTTCAGCTTCTCGTTGTAGTTCGCCCGCATCTCGACGAGCCGATCCATGTCGAACTTCATCGTGACCTGGTAGTGCGGGATCGTCGTCTTCGACTCGACGAGGCGGCGCGCGATCGTCTGGCGCATGCCCGAGAGCGCGACATCGCGGCCTGGGAGCGACAGCGCGAGCGGCGCGCTCGGGGTCTGGACACCGCCCGTCGACACGGCGAGCGCCTGCGCAGGGGCAAGCGTCGCTGCGCCGCGCGCAGACTTGTTCTCGATCGCCATCTCGACATCGCGCTTGATGATGCGGCCGCCAGGGCCGGTGCCAGCGACGCTGCGGATGTCGACGCCGTGCTCCTCGGCCATGCGCCGCGCCACGGGGCTCACGCGCATGCGCGGGCCGTCGGCGGCGAACTCCTCCATGCCGTGGCGGGTCTCGGTCTGCGAGACAGGCGTCGGCGCAGGAGCCGCTGCAGCGGCAGGCCGTGCGACAGGCGCAGGAGCCGCCGCAGGCGCGGGCTTCGCGGCGGGCGCCGCGGCGGCGGCCCCGCCGCCCTTCGCGCCGCCAGCCTTCACCGTCGCGAGGTCCTCCCCGTCGACCGCGATGATCGCGATCGGCGTGCCGACCTTCACCTGCTTGCCGGGCTCGACGAGCAGCGCGGCGATGCGGCCATCGTCGAAGCACGGCATCTCCATCGTCGCCTTGTCGGTCTCGATGTCGGCGACGACGGCGCCCGACTTCACGGGGTCGCCTTCCTTGACGTTCCACTTGATGACGGTGCCCGCCTCCATCGTGTCGGAAAGGCGAGGCATGGTCAGTTCAATCGGCATGGCTGCGTTCCTTGCGGCGATCGGGTGTCGATCGTTGAGATTCCCTGGGACGACTTCCTGTCACGCGCGGTAGGTCGCGCTGCGCACGGCTTCGCAGATCTTGCGGACATTCGGCAGGTACTCCTGCTCGAGCTTCGCCGAGTACGGCGTCGGCACATCGTCCGAGTGGACGCGGTGCACGAAGTTGTCGAGGTCGTCGAAGCAGTGCTTGTGGATCAAGGCCGCAAGCTCGCCGCCGGGCGACGAGAAGCTCCACGACTGGTCGACCACAACGGCGCAGTTCGTCTTCTTGACGCTCTTGACGACGGTCGGCAGGTCGAGCGGACGGATCGTGCGGAGGTCGATGACCTCGCAGTCGATGCCTTCCTTCGCCAGGATCTCCGCCGCCTCGAGGCAGAAGTTGACCGGACGGCCCCACGACGCCAGCGTGCAGTGCGTGCCCGCGCGCCGCACGGCCGCGTGGCCGAACGGAATCAGGTACTCGCCCTCGGGCACATGGCCCTTGTTGCCGAGCATGCGCTCGCTCTCAAGGAAGAACACAGGATCGTCGTCACGGATCGCGGTCTTCATCAGGCCCTTCGCATCGGCGGGGCACGACGGGATCACGATCTTCACGCCGGGAACGTTCGAGTAGAGGCCCTCGACGCACCAGCTGTGCGTCGAGCCGAGCTGTCCGCCCGCGCCGTCGTTGCCGCGGAAGACGATGGGGCAGCCGAGCTGGCCGCCCGACATGTAGAGCATCTTCGGCGCGTTGTTCAGGATCGGGTCGGCCGCGACGAGCGAGAACGACCACGACATGAACTCGACGATCGGGCGGAGGCCCATCGCCGCGGCGCCGATCGCCATGCCGGCGAAGCCCGACTCCGAGATCGGCGTGTCGATGATGCGGCGCGGGCCGAACTCGGCCAGCATGCCCTTCGACACCTTGTAGGCGCCGTCATACTGCGCGACTTCCTCGCCGAGGAGGAACACGCGCTTGTCGCGGCGCATCTCCTCGCTCATCGCCTCGCGGATCGCGTCGCGGAACTCGATCTCGCGCACGGGACCTGCGAGCGACGACGGCTCGCGGAAGACGGGATTCGAGAGAACTGCGGTCATACCAGGCCTTCCTTTCCGTCGGTCGCGCGGAAGCCGCAGACATTGTCAGCGCCTCCCATGAATTCAGGGAGCGACGAGCCCGTGTAGCGGCCCCACGGCTCGACGAACACATCGGTGTAGAGGTCGGAGAGCGGCGGCTCGGGCGACTCGTTCGAGAACTGGATCGAGTCGCGCACTTCCTCGCGAACGCCCTTCAGCATCTCCTTCACCGACTCCTCGGTGACGACGCCATGGTCGAGCAGCGCCTTCTCGAACTTCGCGATCGCGTCGTTCGCCTCGTAGCGCTCCTCCTCCTCGCGCGTGCGGTACTTGCGCGGGTCGGACATCGAGTGGCCCTTGTAGCGGTAGCACTTCATGTCGACGAACGCGGGGCGCGAGTTTGCGCGGCACCACTCTGCGAGCTCGTGCATGTCGTGGTAGACCGCGAGGAGGTCCATGCCGTCGATCACCGCCTCCTTGAGGCCGTGGGCGCGACCCTTGATGCAGAGGTCGTGGCTCATCGTGGTGCCGCGATCGATCGCGGTGCCCATCGAGTAGCCGTTGTTCTCGACGATAAAGATGACGGGGATGTCGAAGAGGCCCGCGAGGTTCATCGCCTCGTAGAAGGCGCCCTGGTTCACCGCGCCGTCGCCAAGGAAGCAGAGCGTCACGCGGGTGTTCTTGCCGCCGTTGATGACCTCGTCCTCGTACTTGGTGGCGAACGCGAGGCCCGCCCCAAGCGGTGTCTGCGCGCCGACGATGCCGTGGCCGCCGTAGAGGTTGTTCGGACGGTCGAACATGTGCATCGAGCCGCCCTTGCCCTTCGCGCAGCCGCCGACCTTGCCGTACATCTCGGCCATGCAGGCTCGCGCGGTCATGCCGCGGGCGAGCGCGTGGCCGTGGTCGCGGTAGGCGGTGATGATCGGGTCTTCAGGGCGCACGGCCTGCGTGCAGCCGACCGCGACCGCTTCCTGCCCGATGTAGACATGGCAGAAGCCGCCGATCTTCTTGTCCTGGTAGCTCTGCGTGCACCGCACCTCGAACTCGCGGATGAGATGCATGTCACGAAGCCACTTGACGAGGGTCGCGGGCGGCAGGCTCGGCAGCTTCCGAGGAGTCGGAGAGGTCGCTCCTGCGGATCCGCTTGGCGTGGTGGTTGCCATGTGGTGTTTGCTCGGCTTTCGAGAACGGGAACGGACGGGGGCCCGCGGGCTGTCGCGCCGGGCATCGGCCCAGTGCCGGGCTCGGCGACTCGTCCAACCCGAGACTTCGGGACGCCACCGTCACAAAAGGTGGCAAGTCCCGTATTCATATCCGAAACGGGGGTGTTTCCGCAAGGCGAACGCCCGTCCGACCTGCGGACGGGCGCTCGTTTGCAAGCTCTTGAACAGACGCGACCTACGCGAGAGGTCCATGCCGCGACCGCGGCGCGCTCAGCCGCCCTTCGGGGCGGCTGCTTCCTGCTTGGCCGCGTTCGCCTGCGCGGCGCTCTCGATGTCCTTCAGGGCCTTCGCCTTGAGGATGAGCACCGCCAGCTCAAGCTGGGGATCGATGCCCGAGGAAAGAAGCTCGGCAACATCGGGGCGCGGACGCTGGTCGGCGGTCGCCTTCCACTCTTCGATGACATCCGCATTCTGACGGAGCGTGACCGACTTCTCGATCTGCTCGGGAGTCATCTTCACGACGAGATCGGGAAGGACGCCGTAGTCGCTCGAGCCGGGCCGCTTGTGGACGAGGCGCGGCTCGGTCTCGCCGGGCCCGGGCGGAAGAACATAGTACTGCGTGGTCAGCTTGAGCTGCGCGTCGGCGCGCTGGTCGCCGCACGGATGAACCGTCTGCACCGAGCCCTTGCCGAAGGTGCGCTCGCCGAGGACGACCGCTGCATCGTGCGCCTTGAGCGCGCCCGCCACGATCTCGCTCGCGCTCGCAGAGCCCTGGTTCACGAGCACCACGACGGGAAGGTCCTTGAGGACGGCGCGCGGCGACTCCGCGCCCATCGCCCACACCTGGCGGCCGTTGCGGTCCTGGCCCGCGACGATGCGACCGCGCTCGATGAACGCGTTCGAGAAGTCGACCGCGCTCTTGAGGAGTCCGCCCGGGTTGTGCCTGAGGTCGAGCACCACGCCGCGCAGCGGACGCTCGCGGCGCATCTGGCGCACCGCCGACAGGAAGTCGGCGAAGCTGTCGTCGTTGAAGCTCGAGAGCCGCACGTATCCGATCCCTGACTCGGGCGCGACGAACCAGTCCCACACGGGAACGCCCTTCTCGTCGAGCGCCTTCTTCCACCAGCCGTTGACCGAGCGGATCTTGATCTCCTCGCGGACCATCGTGATCTCGATCGGTTCCTCGAGGCCATCGCGCTTGACAGTGAGGCGCACATTCTGGCCTGCAGGACCCGTGATCGAGTCAACGGCCTTGTTGAGCGTCCAGCCGACAGTTGACTTTCCATCGACCGCGAGGATGCGGTCGTCGCTCTTCACGCCCGAGCGCGAGGCGGGGCTTCCCTCGAGCGGGTTCACCACCTGGATGTCGCGGCGGTCGTCGTGGCGGATCATGATGCCGACGCCGACGAAGTTGCCCTTGATCATCTGCTCGAAGCGACGCAGCTGGTCGGGCCAGATGATCTGCGTGTACTCGTCCTCGAAGCGCTTCGAGAGTTCCTCGATCGCGCCGTCGCCGAACTCGCGGTAGAGGACCTCCTCGCGCAGCGCAGGGCCAGCGGCGTTCGCCGTCAGGATCTCGCGCAGCACCGCGTTGTACTGCGGGCGCCCGACCTGGTCGCGGTTCATGCGCGCGAGGCCTTCCTCGGCGCGGGTCACGGCGTCCACGAGGACGCTGCGGCGCGCGGGGTCTGCGAGGCCCTCGAAGTTCTCCTTGAGCGCCTCCGTGGTGGCGAGCACGCGCACCGCACGCAGGCCTCCCGTGACGAGCGGCTCCCATCCCCCCGAACTGATGTGGTCGTTCGCAGCGGTGGTGAGGGCGCTCGTGAGCATGCCCTTCGAGACGCCCTCAAGCGCCTCCTTCCAGTCGTTGGCGAAGGCCTCGTTGAACGCGGGGAACTCGCGCTCGGGCTCGACGCGCTCGGCGTAGGCCTTGCGCAGCCGCCACAGCTCGCGCGGCGCATACTGGGCGAGCAGCATGATGCGCTTGTTCACGGTGTCGAGCATCGCGCCGTAGCGGCGGAACGCCTGCGCGTCGCCCTCCTCGAAGAGCGTGCGGAGACGGAAGAGGATCTCCTGCGCCACGAGGAAGTCGCCCGCCGCGTCGGCCTCGGCCTGACGCGTCTCGGCCACCTTCACAAGCTCGGCCATCTCGGGAATCGTCAGGACGGCCGCCCAGTCGTCCGAGAGGGTCTGCAGCCGGACCGCGTCTGTGAGCGCCTTCGTCACCTCGCCCTTCGCGAGGTTCTCCTTCAGCGACCCGAGCGCCTTCTCACGGTCGGCGTCGCGCGTCTTGGCGCCCTCGTCGGCGTGCTGCGTGCGCAGCGCGACGAGTTCGCGGAGCACCTTGGCGTTGTCGGTGGCGAGCGCCTCGGGCACCGCGTTCAGCGCCTTCTCGACGGCGGTCAGGTCCCCGCTCTTCGCGGCGTTCCACACGGAGTCGGACCAGCGGCCGACCTCCTCGCCACGCTCGTCGAGGACGCGCGCCGTGGCGGATGCGGCGAAGGGACGAGCCGCCGCGGGCGTCGTGGCCAGCAACCCGATGGCAAGCGCACCCGCACCCGCCAGCACCGCGCCGCTCTGAACGATTCGCGAAAGGGGCGTGCGTACAACACCCGTCAGGAGTGCACCGAACTGGGTCAGGGTCTGGAACTGGCGCATGCTGTGCTCCGTGATGCTCGGCGGGATCCGCCGCGTGGGCGCGGCGCTCGGGGCGCGCTGCTCGGGCTTCCGAGCGGCGCGCGGCGATCACGCCGCGAGAAGAGGGTCGGGGTTGACTCGGGCGTGACGGGGAACGCGGGGTTTCCAACGGGTGCTGTCCAGGCGTTCCTGAACCGAGGACTGACTCGGCTCTCAAGCGCGCCTCGGCTCTCGAACGATGTGTGGTCGGCCTGATTCCGCCATCGGTTCACGGCGAACTGGTTCAGTGTCTCAGAATCGTCTGGCCCGAGGCAGGCCAGACCGAACCGAGCGGGAACTTTGTCTACCGTTTCTATCGGCCACGGGTTCACATGCCGAAAGCCTCCTCAGAGAATTGGTCATGGAGCCTACGCAGCACGGACCACCCGATCGACCCAAGCGTCCCAGGATCCTCGAGGAGGGTTCGGGCGAGCATGCCGCTCCGCCCCCCCTCGACCCGCCTCGCGCAAGCGCAGAGGGGCGCGGGGAGGATGGCGGAGCGGTGTGCGGCGACCCCGCCCTCGACACGGACGCCCTTCTCGCTGCGCCGCCTGTGCGCCGTCCGATCCGTCCGATCGTGCCCGACACGCCTGCAGTCGACGCCCAGATCCGAGTCGAGGGCGGGCGCCCCGCCGACGACGAGCAGCCATCCGACGGCCAGCAATCCGCCGACGAGCGACCGCTCGAGATCGAGCCAACGCCCCCACCGCCTCCCGCCACGGCGAAAGATCGAGCGGCGCCCGCTGACGGACGCGTTCCGTGCCACGCGTGCGGCTACGACCTGCGCGCGAGCCTCCCAGGCTCGCGATGCCCCGAGTGCGGCACGATCGTGCCGACCAGCGCGGAACTCGAGGCCTGGAACAGCACGAGCTGGAGCCTTCGCGACGAGATCCGCGCGGTCTTTCGCGCGGCACCCGACGCCGCGCGGGACGCCATGGCGGAACGCCGGCGGAGGCGCGAAGAGCAGCTCGATGCGTGGAGCGGACTCGCGACGGCTTCGCTGGCCGCGATCGCCCTCGTCTCGCCAGTTCCATTCCTCGGATCCATCGGACTCGTGGGCGCCGCGGCGATGGTGTTCGCCCCGCTCTTCCGCCTGATCCACCTCCGCACGCTTGCGGCGGCGCCGGGACCGATCGTCTCGCGCCTCGGCCCGCAGCTCTCGCGCGCCCACGCGGCCAACCTCGTCGACATCGCGGTCGGATGCGTGGTCGTGCTCTTCGCGATCGCAGGCACGGTGTCCGCCCTGCCGCCGCGGGCCGAGCGCGCCTATCCCGTCCTCATCGCCGTGTGGTGGTCGTTTGCGACGCTCTCGCTGCTCCACCAGCTTGAGCTCGCCGCCGCAAGCAATCGCGTGTTCACGCCGCCCACAAACGCAGCGCCACAGCCCTCGCGCCGCATCAGGGTCTTGCTCACGGGAGGCGTCGCAGGCGCGATCGCAGGCGTCGCGCTGGTCGCGGCCACGAACCTGGCGCCGAACGCACTTGGCGCCACGCTGTCCGCGTCGATCAAGGTGCTCGGCGTCCTTGTCTCGATCGGCGGCATGGTGGTCTTTGCGTTCGGAGCGGTCGCTGCATGGGGGTTCCTCTCCGCTGCATCGCGCTGCGCGTTCGAAAGTCCCGTCTTCGAGCAACTGCGCACGAAGGCGCCCGACCTCGACGAACTTCCGAAAGGCGTCGTCCGCCATGGAAAGACGCCCGACCACGGTCCTCCCGCCGTCGAGATGATCGACTTGCCGCCGCCCTCGGCCGAGTTCCTCGCGGAGACGCGCGACGACCTTCCGCGCGAGCCGAAGCAATAGCTTCTGTGCTGCGGGTCGAAGCCCGACGATGCGCGCCGCATCCGTCAGCGCGGAAACGCCTGCTCCGCGAGATCGACCGCGCGCCCGAGCGCGGACGCCTTGTTCACGGTCTCCTGCCACTCGCTCGCGGGGTCGCTGTCGAGCACCACGCCCGCGCCCGCCTGAAGGTGCACGGTCCAGCGTCCGTCGCGTGCGCCTGCGACGGGAATCACCATCGTGCGCAGGGCGAGCGCGATGTCCATGTCGCCTGAGTAGCCGATCGCGCCGATTCCTCCCGCATAGGGCCCGCGTCGCGTCGGCTCGAGTTCGTCGATGATCTCGATCGCGCGCACCTTGGGCGCGCCCGACACGGTGCCCACGGGAAGCGTGGCGCGCAGCGCGTCGAACGCGTCGAAGCCCTCGCGCAGACGCCCGGTCACGGTCGAACTGATGTGCATGACATGGCTGTAGCGCTCGACCTCCATGCAGCGCTCGATGGCGATCGAGCCGCGCTCGCAGACGCGCCCGAGGTCGTTGCGGCCGAGGTCGACGAGCATCACATGCTCGGCGCGCTCCTTCGCGTCTGCGAGAAGCTCCGCCTCGAGCCGCGCGTCCTCGGCCGCGTCGCGCCCGCGCGGCCGCGTGCCCGCGAGCGGACGGTTCGTCACCACGCCGCCGCGCACGCGGCAGAGGATCTCGGGGCTTGAGGCCACGAGGATCACGCCGCCCGCCTGCAGGTAGATCTGGTACGGACTCGGGTTCACCACGCGCAGCGCGCGGTAGAGGTCGAAGGGATCGGCCCTCGTCGTGCGCTCGAGCCGCTGCGACAGGACGATCTGGAAGGCGTCGCCCGCCGCGATGTACTCCTGCGCGCGACGCACCATCGCCTCGAAGTCCTCGCGCGAGGTGTTCGAGCGCGGAACCTCGGGCCTGCGTGCGAGGTCGAGCGCGATCGCGCCGTGCGCAAGCGCGGGGCCATCCGCCCAGAGCTGCGCCTCGAGGCGGTCGAGCCGCGCGACGAGGGCGGCGAACGCTTCGTCGCGCGACGAGCCGACGCCGTGCGGCGAACCTTCCTCGACGAGGCCGCTGACGACCGCATGCATCGTCTTCGTCACATGATCGAACACCACGACATCGCCATAGAGCCCGAAGTGGAGGTCGGGAAGGCCGCGGTCGTCGGCAGGCGCGCGCGCGAACGAGAGCTTCTCAGGCTCGAGATAGCGCACGCTGTCGAAGCTCGCGAAGCCCACGAACCCGCCCGTGAACGCCGCGGGAAGCGCAAGCGGCGCAAGCGCCTCGACGGAAGCGGGTCGATAGGGCCGCGCGAGCTCGCGCAGCACCGCGAGCGGGTCGTCCGACGCGAACGCGCGCCGCGTGCCGTCGCGGTGGTCGACGATCTCTGCTTCTCCCGCGCGCGCGGAAAGCTCGAGAAGCGGCCGCGCCCCGAGGATCGAGTGGCGCCCGACGCTCGCACCGTTCTCGACCGATTCGAAGAGGAAGCTTGGCGCCGTGCGCTCGTCGGGAAGGACGAGCCGCCGATAGGCGAGGACGGGCGTGAGCTGGTCGCTCATGAGACGCCGCGAGAGGATCGCAAGCGGCCCTTCGCGCATCTGCCGATCGAACGATTCCTTCAGTTCCTGCACGGTGCGAAGGGTAGCCGATCGCGACCGCGCTACCATCGCCGCTATGTCCGCAGCGCCAGCAGCCGCCGCCCGAAGCCCCGCGACCGCACCACCCGCGGCGCGGCTCGTCGGGATCCGCAAGACCTACTACAAGCCCGACGGAAGCGTCCTCGTCGACGCGCTCAAGGGGCTCGACCTCGTGATTCCCCGCGGGGAGTACATCGCGATCATGGGCGCATCGGGCTCGGGCAAGTCGACCCTCATGAACATCCTCGGCTGCCTCGACCGCCCGACGGAGGGCGTGTACGAGCTCGACGGCGCCGCGGTCGAGAAGCTCGACGACGACGAACTGTCGCGCGTGCGCGGCGAGAAGATCGGCTTCGTCTTCCAGGCGTTTAACCTGATCTCCGAGCTCACGATCGCGGAGAACGTAGAGATTCCGCTGCTCTACCAGGGCATTCCCGCGGCCGAACGGCGCGAGCGCGCCGCGGAGAGCCTCAAGATCGTCGGTCTCGACAACCGCATGACCCATCGCCCGCGCGAGCTTTCGGGCGGACAGCAGCAGCGCGCCGCCATCGCGCGCGCGCTCGTCGGGAAACCAGCGATCCTGATGGCGGACGAGCCGACGGGCAACCTCGACAGCAGCACTGGCAAGTCGATCCTCGAGACCTTCGAGACGCTGCACGCAGCGGGGCTCACGCTGATCATGGTCACGCACGACGACCGCATCGCAGACCGCTGCGAGCGGGTGGTGCGGCTCTCGGACGGCATGCTCGAGAGCGACCGCGACGGCGGCGGCCGTGCGCGGCGACGCGCGGATGCGGGAGGAAACGGGTGAAGTCGACGGCGCGCGGCGGAGCGTGGGTGACGCGCGGCTCGGGCACGCGCATCCTCGGCATCGACCCTGGCACGCGCATCGCGGGCTACGCCATCGTCGACTTCACCGAGCGCGGCGACGCGCGCATCGTCGACGCGGGCGTGCTGCGGCTCTCGGTCACCGCGACCCTCGCCGCCCGACTCGCGCAGCTCTACGACGATGTCGGCGGATTGATCGCGGAACACGCGCCGAGCCACATGGCGCTCGAGGCGGTGTTCGTCCATCCAGAGCACGGCCGCACAGCGGTCCAGATGGCGCATGGCCGCGGCGTGGTGCTCCTCGCCGCGCAGCAGCGCGGGCTTCCAGTCGCCGAGCTGCCACCTGCCGAGGTGAAGAAGGCGCTCACGGGGAACGGCCGCGCGACGAAGGCGCAGATGCAGCGTGCGGTGATGTCGCAATGCGGCCTCGCGACGATCCCAGAGCCGCCCGATGTCGCGGACGCGATCGGCATCGCGCTCACAGGTGGCCGCAGGCTGCAGGTGGTCGCGTGAGCGCCCCGCTTCCGCCGCGCGCCCGCACCGTTCGGGCGCTGTCTCCATGGTGTGCGGCCGCGCTTCTCTTCTGCTCCTGCGCCGCTCCGCGACCGACGCTTCCCGCGGCGCCCGCCGAAGCCGAGCCTTCGGAGCGTGCGACGCAGTCTGCCGCCGAACCCGTGCCGACGCGCGGCGATGCGCGTCCCGCGCCTTCGACCGCGCCCGAGGCTCCGCGGGAAGCCGCCGACGCCGCGCCGCGCGACGCACGCCCGCCCGCCCCACGGTCCGTCGCATCCGAGTGGACCGCGCTCACGCCGCTCGTCCGCGTCGACCGCGCCACGCGCACGGTCGAGTTCGACGCCGTCGCCGTCCTCGATGTGGGCTTCCTCGAGCAGCTCGTCTGCATGGTCGGAACGCGCGAGCACGAGTCGATCTTCGCATTCGAAGGAAAGCCGAGCGAGATCCATGCGGCGCTTCTTCTCGTGGGCGCGTTGCCGGGGCGGCCCGGGCACTGGCGCGAAGTGACCTCCGCAGACGGGTCGAGCGCGATCGAAGGCGTCCCTCCGCAGGGAACCGATGTCGCGATCGAAGTCGAGCTTCCGGACGGCGCCGTGCGCGGCATCGAGTGGTTCGTGCGTGCGTCGCCGATCTCGACTGCATCGGGCGCCGCACCGCCCTCGACCTTCGTCTTCGCGGGCTCGCGCTTCGTGCGCAACCCACGCACGCATGAGGAGC
Organism: Phycisphaera sp.; assembly: GCA_016124975.1. GTDB lineage: Bacteria > Planctomycetota > Phycisphaerae > Phycisphaerales > SM1A02 > QWPT01. The sequence continues at coordinate 40,365 of WGMP01000045.1, forward strand.
GCTACGCCGCGGACGGATCTGGCTCGCTCATCGGTCTCGTGACTTTCGGCGACGAGACGATCGGCGCGGTCGAGGTGATCCCCGACTCGGCGCAGGCGGCCGCCCCCGTGTGGGAAGTCTTTACAGAGCGCGCGCCGACACCAGGCACGCGCGTCAAGGTTCGCGTACGAGCTCGTCCTCCATCGGGGGACAGCATCGCGCCACGATGACATCCGCGAGACAGGGACGCGCTGCGGATTCTGTCACCCAAACGGGTCACCATTTCTCGTCCCATCTCGCTGCGCCGAGAGTCCGCGCTGATAATCCCTCACGCCATGCGATCGTAGGCCGTGCTGGGCTCGCCAAAGAAAAAGGGCCGGCCGAGGCAGAACCTCAGGCCGAGCCCTTCCGGGGGCAAGGGGATTTGGGTGGGTGAATGCCCCACCCCGAACAACTACACAGTACCTGAAATGCTCCATCGGTCAACGGGGCTTCCCTCAAAAGGGACAAATTGATTTGATGGCGACTCTGGGCCGCCGATTGCTTGAGCCCGCTATTCTCGGCGTCCTGGGCAGGAAATCTATGTCCGAGAATTCGGTTCCTACAGGATCGGTGACGCGGGGCGCCCGGCCCGCGCGACCTAGCCCCCGCACGGTGTCCTTCGCGCGAGCCCACCCGTGACCTCCCAGCCTTCCACGCATCTCCTGACACGCACCGTCCGGCTGGCGGTCGGTCCGCACGCCGATGGCTCGGCTGCGTCGAGCAACGGACTGGTCTCCGCCGTGGCGGCGCTCGGACTCGAGCCCATCGTCGAGTTCGAGGTGTGCTGCGCGGGCTCCCCCGACGAAAGCGGCTACCTCGTCGACATCGGCGTGATCGACCGGGCCGTGCGAACCCGCGTGTCGGGAGTCCTTCATCGGAAACTCCGCGCGCTGTGGGCCCTTTCCGAGTCTGAACTCCGAGATTCCCGCGCCATGGCCCGCGCGTGCGACCCCGCCGAGCTCCTCGCCGAGGCGCTGGCCGCGCTCGAGCCCGCGCTTCCCGCCGCCGTCCGCTCGCTCACCTATCGCACCTCCCCCTTCCGCTCGGCCACGATCGAGCGCGGCCCCGACGCGACACAGCAGAATCCGCGAGGAACGACCATGCCAGACGGCGCGACAACGAACCACGCAACGCCCGACGCGAGGCGCGTCCTTCTCAGCGAGACCTTCGAGTTCGCGGCGTCGCACAGGCTGCACATCCCCTCGCTCGGCGACGACGCCAACCGCGCGCTCTTCGGGAAGTGCAACAACCCGAACGGCCACGGACACAACTACAGGATCGAGGTCGCCGTCGAGGTTCCCTCGGTGCACCCTGCGGCGCACGGCGCGGGTGACGGCCGTCCGAGGTTCGGCTTCCCCGACCTCGAGGAGGTCGTCGGGCGCGAGATCATGGCGCGCTTCGACCACAAGCACCTCAACCTCGACTGCCCCGAGTTCCGCGACCTGAACCCGTCGGTCGAGCACATCGCGCGGGTCTGCCACGATCTCCTCGCCCCGGCGATCGCGACCCGCGGAGGCGCCCTGCGCTTCGTGCGCGTCTGGGAGACCGAGAAGACAAGTTGCCGCTATCCCGCTTGATCCCAAGCCCCGCCTCGGCCGAAGATGGAACCATGACGCGCCAACCACGCCTCGCACGACCGCGCTCCCGCTCCGCCGCGCTCCTGGCGGCCGGGCTCCTCGCCACCGCACTTCCCGCAACCGTCGCCTGCGCGCAGACGCTGACCCCAGTGAGTGCGCCGGTGACGAGGCCCCAGCAGGGAACACCCGCGAGCCAGCAGTCGGCGCCCGTCAACGACAACGAGCGGCGATTCCGCGAGATCTCCGAGTACATCCGCACCCGCGGCGAACTCGACGCTGCGACGCGCGCGGACCTCGCGCGCGTGGCCGCGGCGCTCGACATCGACCTCGATGATGCCTCGCTTCCACGCGCATCGGCGGTGCGGCTCCTCGCGGTGCGCGCGCAGGCCGCGAGCCTTCTCGACGATGGCGACGCGATGGAGTCGGCGTTCACGCGGCTTGCGGCGGTGGCAGGATCAAGCGACGCCGTGGTGCTCGCGTGGGCGCGTGAGCGCCTCGCCTTCGCGGACTTCGAGGGCGCGCACACGCTTCTTGCAGGGCACACCTTCGCGCCGAACCGCCGAATCGACGCGGAGATCGCGCGTGCGCAGGCGCTCACGGGCCTGAGCCGGTTCCAGGAGGCGCAGGCCGCACTCAATGCGATTCCCGCGCAGCGTTCGGCGCAGCAGATGACCACGATCGCGCTCCTCTCGAAGCGCATCAACCTCCTCGACGACATCTGGAACACCGAGATCGTGCTGATGGCCCGCGACATGCGGCGCAACGACCTTCCGCTCGTCGAGTTCGTGACGGCGAAGGGCACGATCGTGCTCGAGCTCTTCGAGGACGACGCCCTCAACACCGTGGGCAACTTCATCGAGCATGTCGAGCGGGGCACCTACGACGGCACCCGCTTCCACCGCGTGCTGCGCGGCTTCGGCGTGCAGGGAGGCGACCCCGACACCGCGAGCGGCGGCGCGGGCGGCACGGGCACGGGCGGATGGACGATTCCCGACGAGCCTGCGCGCGGCGAGCGTCGCGCGCTCCTCTCGGGGCGCATTCTCATGGCGGCGCAGCCCGAGGACGCTACGGGGCAAAAGCCGCGCGCGAACTCCGCGGGGTGTCAGTTCATGATCCTCCTCGACCACGCGGAGCAACTCGGAGAGAACCATGCTCCGTTCGGACGCGTTGCCGAAGGCCTCGACACGGTGCGCCGGCTCGGCCCCGACGACGCGATCCTCTCCGCGCGCGTCCTTCGCAAGCGCGACCGCGCGTACCAGGGGATCCGCCTCGAAGAGGTGCCGACGGGCGACTACACCATGCCGCGCAGGCCCGGCACCGCGACGCGCGCCCTCGAGACGCGCATCAATCCGCCGATGCCCGTGACGCCACCGCCGCAGCCGACGCCGATGCAGGCGACGCCCGTGGATCCCGTCGACATCTCGCCCGTGCCGATTCCGCGGCAGCCGTGAGGCGGGCCGCCGGGGTTCGATCGCCTGAGCGAACCGCTCAGCCCGCCGCGGAGTTTCCGGCGTCGCCGACGACCTCGCGCGATTCGCCCGAATAGCGGTAGACGCACCCGGGCTCCTCGTCGCGGGTCGGCTTGTGGCTGCCGTCGCAGAACGGGAACTTGCGGGAAAGGCCGCACGCGCAGACGAAGACGGGCTTGTCGCTCGGCTCGACCTTCACGGGGCCGGTTGCTTCGAGCTTGACGAGTCGTGCCATGGTGGAACTCCCTTTGATGTTTCCGCGGGCGGCGCGTGCCGCCCGATCGAAGTGGTTGCGTGAGTCAATGCTCGAGATCGGCCTCGCCGTACAGCCTGAAGCCCTTGCGGCGCAGGATCTGGCCGGCCAGCGTGTTGTCGTCGGTCGACAGCACCACGGTCGGATGGCCCGAGTTGCGCGGCATGGTCGGGTAGGCGAAGCGGATGTTCAGTTCCGCCGCGAGCAGGAACTTGCACAGATCGTGCATCTCGTGGTCCTTGCCGAGCTCGGCCACCAGCACCTGCGTCTCGTTGAGCGAGAACTCGTGGCGCTCGAGGATTTCGCGTGCGGTCGCTGGCTGGTCGACGATGAGTCGGATGACCGCGAAGTCCGAGCTGTCCTGGATTGAGATCGCGCGCACGCACACATGGCCCTCGTCGCTGAGGGCGCCGAGAAGCTCGAGCAGCTTCCCCACCCGGTTGTCGAGGAAGATGCTGAAGTGCCTGACCGTGGGAGGCGCGTAGCCGATTTCGGTGTCGGGAGGCATCGTGCTCATGGAGCCGCCATGCTATCCGATCGGATTGGCGCGCCGCAGCGGGAATTCGCAGCGGATACGCTCCGCGGCATGCGACGGTCCAATCCCATCGGCGGCGCCTCGGTCGGCGCGTTTCGACCATTCTCGTTCCGCGTCTCACTGGCGCTTGGAAGAGCGGCCTTGGCCGCGTTCCTCGCGGCTTCCGCGCTGCCCGCCTCCGCGCAGACGGCGCAGGGAGCGGATGTCGGAGCGACGACCGCCGCCGACGCGGTCTGCGCCGATGAGACGGCGCGCTTCGATGCGATCGCCGCGGAGTACGACGCGTTCCGCCTCACGGTCTACCCCGAATACGCCCTTCAGCGCGGCATCAAGGACCGCGCGGGCGAGTGGACCGACACCTCGCTCGCGGGCGTCCACAAGCGCGCAGCGCAGGTGGTTGAGTTTGTCGCGCTGCTGCGCGAGATCGCGCCCGCGAGGCTCTCCGAGCGCGACCGCACGGACCACGCGCTGCTGCTCCGCGAGCTCGAGCTCTCCGACGAGGGCTTCCGCTTCGGCTCATGGATGATGCCCGTCGGCGGCCGCAGCGGCCCGCACCAGCAGATCGCGCAGCTCGCGGACTTCGGCTCCTTCGCGACCTTCGCCGACTACGACGCGTTCGTGAACAAGATCCTCGGTGCGCGCGGCATGGTCCTCGGCACCATAGAGGTCATGCGCCGCGGCCTCGAGGAAGGCGTCGTTCCCCCGAAGGTCACAATCGTGCAGGTCCCGTCCCAGGTGGGCGCCGTGCGCCGCAGCCTTCGCGAGACGCTCGGCAGGCCGTTCCGCTCGATTCCCGCGTCGATCGGCGAGGCCGAGCGCGCCGAACTCCGCGCACGCTTCGAGCGCGGTCTCGACGAGACCGACTCCGCGCTCACAGAGCTCGAGGCGTTCCTCCTCGCAGACTACATCCCCGCCTGCCGCGAGACGGTCGGCGCGCGAGACCTGAAGGCGGGCGACGGCGCGGCGGGGCTCGCGTGGTACGGCTACCAGCTTCGCCTCCACACGACGACGGACCGCTCCGCCGAGGCGATCCACGCGACGGGCCTCGCGGAGGTCGCGCGCATCCGCGCGGAGATGATGCAGGTCATCGCGCGGACCGACTGGCACGCGGCCGACCCCGCGCGCGCCGCGCTTCCCGAGGATGCGCGCTTCGCGGCGTTCATCGCCTATCTCCGCTCCGACCCGCGCTTCTATGTCGCAAGCGCCGAGGAGCTCCTCGCGCGCTACCGCGAGGTCTGCAAGCGCATCGACCCGAAGCTGCCAGCGCTCTTCAAGACGCTGCCGCGTCTCACCTACGGCGTGCGCGAGATCCCGCGCTTCATGGCACCCGCGCAGACGACGGCCTACTACCAGCCAGGCTCGCCGCAGCGGGGCGAGCCTGGGTGGTTCTACGCCAACACCTACGCGCTCGACCAGCGCCCGACCTACGAGTTCGTGCCGCTCTCGCTCCACGAGGCCGTGCCGGGCCATCACTTCCAGATCGCGCTCGCGCAGGAGCTCGACGGCCTGCGCGAGTTCCGCAAGGACCTCGACTCGACCGCGTTCGTCGAGGGCTGGGCGCTCTATGCGGAGCGACTCGGGATCGAGATGGGGCTCTTCACCGATCCGTACGACGACTTCGGGCGGCTTCTCTACGAGATGTGGCGCGCGACGCGGCTCGTCGTCGACACGGGGCTGCACGCCTTCGGATGGTCGCGCGAGCAGGCGATCGACTACATGAAGGCGAACACCGCGCTCAGCGAGATCAACATCGTGAACGAGGTCGACCGCTACATCGGTTGGCCAGGGCAGGCGTGCGCCTACAAGATCGGCGAGCTCGAGATCCGCGCCATGCGCGCAAAGGCGGAGGCGGAACTTGGCCAGGCCTTCGACATCCGCGCGTTCCACGACGCGGTGCTCCTCGAGGGGCCGCTGCCGCTCGATGTGCTGTGGCGGAACATCGATGCGTGGATCGCGCGCGAGAAGGCGCGAGCGGCGAACGGCTGACGGATCGCGAAGCCGACCGAAGCGCGGAGATGATGCGCTCGAACCTCGACTCCGACGCGTGTCGTTCCGGGGACTCCGTCCCCGGGCACCCTTGATGAGCGACTCCGACGATCTGAATCATGCGATACGACAATCAGGGGTGCCCGTGGACTTCAGTCCGCGGAACGGGTGGCGTCAGCCGTCGACTCCGACGGTTGTCGTTCAGCAGACTGAAGTCTGCTGGC
>WGMP01000041.1 GCA_016124975.1 Phycisphaera sp.
CTTCGCATCTCGGCGAGTCCCGTTCTCTGTTCTCTGTGCCTCCGCGCCTCCGTGAGAGACCACGAGACCGCCAGCCGCACGCGGCACGGCGCGCGGCGGGAGCGGACGGTGTCGAAACCCACACGAAAGCCTGAAGCCCCTCTATTTCAAGGCGGGGCCATACGATTTGGCGCAAAACTTTGGGGTGGACGCTCACTGGAGGCCGATCGCGAAATCGTCGACGATCCCTCGGGACGGATGCGTGAGCGGATGGCACCCTTCGCCAGGATGGCGCGGGGACAGGCAAGCGGCGCCCGTTGATCCCCGATTGGGGCTGAGGCGTCACAACACGCTTGCCGAGGAGGGCCACATGGACGCCCACGCGTTCGATGTTCGCGATCAATCAAGAATGCAGTTGCTGCTTGACGGCAACGCCATGTCCGCGTGGGAGCTCCTGCGGCGGTTCGGCGGGGCGCTCTCGGCCGCACGCGTGGCGGTCTATCTCGGCATCGACGAGGTCGAGGCGCAGCGCGCGCTGACGAAGCTCTCCGCCGCAGGCCTTGTGGACTCCCTCGCGCCCAGGGGGCGCCGTCGCCAGACCGTGTTCACGCATCGGGGCGGTTCGATCGTGGTTCGGTATCAGGAAGACGACGCCGAGGATCTTCGGCTCCTCGAGGAGTGGCGCAGCAAGGCGAAGCACTCGGTGGCGTGGATCGGCCGCGGACCGGCCGGCCGTGGGGCAGGCATCGCCCGCTCGATCCGCGTGCGGGCGCATCTGACCGACCGTGATGCCGAGGAGCTTGCAGCGCGCATCGACGACCTCTGTGCGTTCCTGCGCCTCCTCGAGTCGCGGAACCGAGGCGAGCATGCGCTCGAGCACTTCCGCTGCAACCACGCGCTCGAGATCGAGGTCGGCCAGGTCGTGCCGCCCGTCGCCGCCGCGCCGAGCGTGGCCGTGGTCGCGATGGGCAGCGCAGGGGATGAGGTCGGCGCCGAGGTCTCCGCCGAGGCGGGTGCGGGGCACCCCGCGCTCTCCGCGCGTGAGCGCGATGTGGCCGTGGGGATCGTCGCAGGGCGCGCGCGCTCCGAGATCGCCGCGCGCCTCGGCATCACCCCGAGCACGGTCGCCACGCTGACGAAGCGGCTCTACCGCAAGCTCGGCGTCCACAGCCGCGCCGAGCTGACGCAGCGGCTCGTGGGTCGCAGCGGCACGACCTGATTCCGACCTCGCCGCCTGGCGGCCCGAGTGGCGGGCGGATGCGCGCCGTCGGTTTCACCGTGGGGTGACCCTGCCCGAAAGGGCTGGTTCATGGCATGATGTCGCCTTGAAATCGACGAGGGCGCGCCCCGAATCGCCGCGCCCCGAAAGGACGCCATGCCTCCCATGACCTTCATCCGCTCCTCCTTCGCCGCCGTTCTCATGCTCGGATTCTCCGTGTCGCCTGCAGCGATCGCCTTCGTCCCGCCCGATGCGGCGCCCATCGTGCCGCGCGCGACGCTCTTCGGGAACCCCGAGCGCGCGGCCGTGACCATCAGCCCCGATGGGTCGCGCGTCGCGTATCTCGCGCCGCGCGACGGCGTCCTCAACGTGTGGGTTGCGCCCGTCGGCGACCTGTCGGCCGCGAAGCCGATCACGGCCGACACCCACCGCGGCATCCGCATGTACGACTGGCTCCCGAGCGGCACGCATGTCCTCTACATGAAGGACTCGGGTGGGGACGAGAACTACCGCGTGTACTCGGTCGACGTCGCGTCGGGGAAGGAGCTCGACCTGACGCCGTTCGAGGGCGCGACCGCCTCGATCGAGCACATGAGCAGGGACTACCCCGATTCGGTGGCGATCTCCGTCAACAACCGCGACCCGAGGCACTTCGATGTCCATCTCGTGAACGCCATCACGGGCGACCGAACGCTCATCTTCGAGAACCCGCGCTTCGCGGGCGTGGTCGTCGACGATGCGATGAAGGTGCGCCTCGTCTCCGAGCCGCAGTCCGATGGCTCGACCGAGTGGCTTCGCGTGGTCGACGGAGCCGATGGGGCGAAGGCGTTCGAGCCGTTCGCGTCGGTTCCGTACGAGGACGCGATGACGACCAGCTTCCAGGGCATCGACCGCGCGGGGAAGCGCGTCTTCGCGATCGACTCGCGCGGGCGCGACACCTCCGCGCTGGTCGCGACGGACCTGGCGACGGGAGCGAGCGAGGTCATCCATGCGGGAACGCGTGCGGACATCGCGGGCGCGATGGTGAACCCGATCGACAGCACCGTCGAGGCGGTCGTTGTCAACTACCTGCGCCCCGAGCGCACGGTGCTCTCGCAGGCGGTCGCCAAGGACCTCGCCTATCTCGACACCCTCGAGCGCGGCGTCGTGTCGGTCGCCAGCCGCTCGTTCGACGACAGCAAGTGGATCGTCTCGATCCGCCGCGACGACGGACCGATCAGCTACTACCTGCACGACCGCGCCGCGGGCAAGGCAACCCGGCTTTTCGCGAGCGACTCGCGGCTCGAGGCGCTCTCGCGCGAAGGTGGCGCGCTCTCCCCGATGCACGGCATCGAGATCGCCGCGCGCGACGGGCTCGTGCTGCCGTCGTACCTCACGCTTCCGCCGTGGAGCGATTCGGACGGCGACGGCCGGCCCGAGTCCGCGCTGCCGATGGTGCTCCTCGTCCACGGCGGCCCGTGGGCGCGTGACTCGTGGGGCTTCAACCCGTACCACCAGTGGCTCGCCAACCGCGGCTACGCCGTCCTTTCCGTGAACTTCCGCGGCTCGACCGGCTTCGGCAAGTCGTTCGTGAACAAGGGCGACGGCCAGTGGGCCGACGCGATGCACGACGACCTCGTCGACACGGTCGAGTGGGCCGTCGCGAACGGCGTCGCGCAGCGCGACAAGGTCGCGATCATGGGCGGCAGCTACGGCGGCTACGCGGCGCTCGCTGGCGTGACCTTCACGCCCGACCTCTTCGCGGCGAGCGTGGCCATCGTGGCTCCGTCGAACCTCATCACGCTGCTCGAGTCGGTGCCCGCCTACTGGGCGCCGATGACCGAGATGTTCGCCAAGCGCGTGGCCGACAAGCGAACCCCCGAGGGGCGTCGCAGGCTGCGCGACATGTCGCCGCTCTCGCATGTCGACGAGATCAAGAAGCCGCTTCTCGTCGGCCAAGGCGCGAACGACCCGCGCGTGAAGCGCCAGGAGAGCGACCAGATCGTGCGCGCGATGCAGCGGAAGAGCCTGCCCGTGACCTATGTGCTCTTCCCCGACGAGGGCCACGGCTTCGCCAAGCCTGAGAACAACATCGCGTTCAACGCCGTCGTCGAGACCTTCCTCGCCCGCCACATCGGCGGCCGCGCGGAGCCGATGACGGACGAACTCGGCAAGTCCTCCGCGATGGTCGTGAGCAAGGGCGAGCTCGATCTTCCGGTCGAGGAGACGCCGTGGTCGAAGGTCGAGGCGCTCGATGCGCCCGTCGAGGTTCCTGCGGTCTCCTACGAGAGCCTCACCGAGGGCCAGCGCGCGCTCGTCGACCAGGCGCTCGCGCAGCTTGCGGAGGTTCCCGCGGAGGCGCTGCCGCAGGTCCTCGCGCAGCTCGAGGCGGGCGCGAAGATGGCGCCCGAGGAGCAGCGGCCTGCGCTCCACCACCTGATCGGCCGCGTCCGCGAGAAGATGGCGGGGAAGTGACGCCGATCTCGGCCTACCATCCGCGCCCCGCCGCCTGACGCGCGCGGGGCATGGAGGTGTCGATGCAGGAACAGGATGCAAGAGGCGTCGGCGTGGTGAGTGCGCTCGCCGAGCGGATGGTCGCTCGGAAGTGGTTCCAAGGCATCGTGTTCGCGGCGATCGTCGTGGGCGGCGTCGTGGTCGGCCTCGAGGCCGTGCCTGCGGTGGCGGAGCGGCACGGCGCCCTTCTCAAGCGCGTCGACGCGGTGGTGGTCGGGCTCTTCGTCATCGAGGCGATCCTCAAGATCGTCGCGGCGGGCACGCGCCCCTTGCGCTACTTCGGCGACCCCTGGAACCTCTTCGACTTCACCATCACGGTCATCTGCGTGCTGCCGCTCCAGGGGCAGTTCGCGCAGGTGCTGCGCCTTGCGCGGGTGGTGCGCAGCCTGCGGCTCGTGCGCGCGCTTCCGAAGCTCCAGCTGCTCGTCGACGTGCTGCTGCGGAGCCTTCCGAGCTTCGGCTGGATCACCGCGCTCCTCATGCTGCTGCTGTACGTCTACAGCGTGATGGGCGTCGCGCTCTTCGGCGTGAACGACCCTGCGCGCTTCGGCAACCTCTGGACGAGCATGCTGACGATGTTCGGCATCCTCACGCTCGAGGGCTGGGTCGACAACATGCAGGACCAGATGGGCGGCATTCCGGTGGAGGCGGGGGGCGGCGACCGGCGCTCGCCCATCGCGGCGCCCATCTTCTTCGTGAGCTTCATCCTCTCGGGGACCATGGTGTTCCTGAACCTCCTCGTGGGCGTCATCGTGAACAGCCTGAGCGAGGGTGCCGCCGAGCAGGAGCGTGCGGCGCGCGCGGAAGAGCCTGCGCGGGGCGCCGCGGCGTCGGCGCCCGATGCGGCCGGCGCTGCGGGGGATCTCTCGAGGCTCGAGGCCGCGCTCGAGGAGGCGCTCGCTGAGATCGCCCGCCTGAAGGGAAACCGACCGAAGGACGGGTGACCCGCGCGGCGGCTGACGCGGTCTTTACAATCGCGCCATGATCGTCGAGATCCTTGGCGGCATCGGCCTCTTCCTCCTCGGCATGCTGCTGATGACGGATGGCCTGAAGGCCCTTGCGGGCGATGCGCTCCGGCGGATCCTCACGCGTCATGTCTCGTCCGCGCGCTCGGGCGTGGCGTGGGGCGCTGCACTCACGGCGCTCGTTCAGTCGTCGACGGCGACCACGCTCGCGACCGTCGGCTTCGTGAGCGCGGGCATCCTCACCTTCACGCAGGCGATCGGCGTCGTCTTCGGAGCCAACCTCGGCACCACGAGCACGGGTTGGATCGTGTCGCAGCTCGGGTTCAAGGTCTCGCTCGGGGATCTCGCGCCGCCGCTCGTCCTTCTTGGGGCGGCGCTGCGCCTCCTCTTCAAGGGACGCGGGGCGCATGCGGGAACCGCGGTGGCTGGCTTCGCGCTCCTCTTCCTCGGGATCGACTTCCTGCAGGACGGCATGGCGGCGTTCACCGCCGAGCTCGACACCGCGAGCCTGCCTGGAGCGGGCGGGAACGGCTCGCTTGGCTCTCGACTCGTGCTCGTCCTCGTCGGTTGCGTGGCGACCGTGATCACGCAGTCCTCGAGCGCGACCATGACGGCGACGCTTGCGGCGGTCGCGTCGGGGGCGATCGGCCTCGAGCAGGCCGCGGCGCTTGTGATCGGCCAGAACATCGGCACGACGCCGACGGCGGTCGTCGCTTCGATCGGTGCGCCGACCGCCGCCAAGCGGACGGCGCTCGTCCATGTCCTCTTCAATGTCTTCACCGCGGGCGTGGCGCTGCTGGTGTTCCCCTGGCTGCTTGAGGTCTGCGAGTGGTCGGCGGCCGCCCTCGGGACCCCCGATGCGCCGACCGTCCTCGCGTTCTTCCACACCTTCTTCAACGCGCTCGGGGTGGCGGTGCTGCTGCCGCTCTCGGGACAGCTGGCGCGCCTCATCGAGCGGCTGGTCCCGGAGCGTGGAACGCGCGCCACGCGTCACCTTGGGCTCGCGGTCGCGCGGGTCGGGCCCGTGGCGACGGAGGCCGCGAGGCGCGCCATGATCGATGTGCTCGTCGATGTCGCGAAGTCCGCGGAGGACGTCCTTCGCGGCGAGACGCCGCACGGCCAGAGACGCGCCGCGCTCGACGAGGCGTCGATCGCGCGGGCGGAGGTCGTGCGGTTCGTCCACGACCTCGGCCGCGGCGAGCAGGGGAGTTCCGAGGGAGCCACGCAGCAGGTCGTGCTGCACGCATCCGACCACATCGAACGCGCGATCGCAGCGCTGCGTGCGCCTGAGAAGGGAGCAAGCCTCTCCGAAGGCGACCCTGGGCTCACGGCGCTTGCACAGAGGGCGCTCGAACTTCCGCGCGCGCTGCTCGACGCATGCCGCGACGAGGCACCCGAGCGCGTGCCGCGCGAGGCGATGCGGGCGGCGGTGGCCCGCATGCTCGAGGCGTCGGGCGGCGTCGCGGCCCTGCGCAAGGAGATCCGCGCCGATGCGCTGCGGCTCGCCGCCATCGGCGTGCTTGACCCGGACGACGCGATGCGGCGGGTGGACGGCGCGCTCTGGATTGACAGCCTCGCGTTCCATCTTGCGCGCGCTGCATTCGACCTCGGCCAGGAGCCGGCGGAGGTCATCGCGCCGACCGTCGTGGCACCGCGCATCGCTCCGATCGCGCCGTCCGACGAGCCGCCGCAGCCCGCGCGGTGAGTCCGCTCAGCCGCCGAGATGCCACAGCTTGCGCACCGCCGCGAGCAGCGCATCGACGCGCGCGGGCTCGAGGCCGCGCTGCTCGAGCACATGCCGCGCGAGCGCGACGCCCGCCTCGCCTTCCTCGAAGACCACCTTGTTCGCCCCCGCCTTGGCGAGGACCTCGCGGTCTGCGATGTAGCGCGTGCGCACGGTGATCTCGACCGTCGGGTTGAGCTCGCGCGCGAGGAGGACGAGCGCCACGCGGGCGTCCGCATGCGGAAGGCTGATGACGAGGTGTACGGCGCGGCGGATGCCCGCCTGCTCGAGCACGTCGCGGCGGGTCGCGTCGCCGTAGATCGCCGTGCGGCCCGTCTTGAGGAGCCCGTGCACGGTCTCGATGTTCATGTCGATGACGACCGTCTGCAGCCCGCCGTCGCGGAGAAGCGCGTCGACGAGGCGTCCGACGGGGCCGTAGCCGACGATGATCGCGAGCGGCTTCTCCGTCGACGCCACCGTCGCGAGGGCCGGGGCGTTGAGCGCGCGCTCGCGCTTCGCGTGGCGGAAGTTGAGGAGCTTCCAGAGCCACGGTCGTGCCGCGACGGCCCGCTCGATCCGCTCGAGCGAGCGGAATGCGAGAGGATTCAAGGTGATGGAGATCATCGCCGTGGCGACGAGCACATTCATCCCGTCCTCCGGCATGAGGCCGTACTCGCGGGCGACTGTTGCGAGGATGAAGCTGAACTCGCCGATCTGCCCGAGGCCGATCGCGACCGTGAGCGCCGTGCGCGGCGGTCGTCCACAGAGGGCGACGATCGCCAGCGCCGCGAGCGGCTTGCACACGAGGACGACGAAGAGGCCCGCCGCCACCATCCACGGCTGCTCGATGAGGAATGCGGGATCGAAGAGCATGCCCACCGAAACGAAGAAGAGCACGGCGAAGGCGTCGCGCATGGGAAGCGCGTCGGCGCCCGCGTGGTGGCTGACGGGAGACTGCCCGACGACGATGCCCGCGAGGAACGCGCCGAGCGCGACGGATGCCCCGAAGAGGCTCGCGGACCCAACGGCGATCGCGATCGAGAGGACGAGCACCGTGAGCGTGAAGAGCTCAGGTGAGCGCAACCTTGCCACGAGATTGAGCACCCACGGCAGGACGCGCGCGCCGACCACGAGCAGGATGGCGACGAGCGCGACCAGTTTGAACACGGCGAGGCCGATCGCGCCCCACACGGAGCCGTCTCCCGCGAGCACCTTGGCGACCCCTGCGTCGTCGAGCGCGAAGAGGGGCAGGATGACGAGCGCGAGGATCGTGAAAAGGTCCTCGACGATCAGCCATCCGATGGCCGCGTGGCCGTGCGGCGTCGAGAGCATGCCCTTGTCGAGGAGCACGCGGAGAAGGACGACCGTGCTCGCCACCGCCATGGCGACGCCGATCACGACGCCAGACTTCAGCGGCCAGCCGAGAAAGTGAAAGATCACCATCGCGGCGAGCGTGGCCACGAGGCTCTGCCCGACGGCTCCTGGAATGGCCACGCCGCGAACCGCCCAAAGGTCCGCGAGGCGGAAGTGGAGCCCGACTCCGAACATGAGCAGGATGACGCCGATCTCGGCAAGCTGCTGCGCGAGAGCGACATCGCCCTGGAAGCCAGGCGTGTGCGGGCCGATTGCGACCCCGGCGAGGAGATAGCCGACGATCGGCGAGAGCCCGAGGCGCTGGGTGATGATGCCGAGCAGCCACGCGGCGGCGAAACCCGCCGCGATCGTCGTGAGGAGCGGCGGGACCCCGACGGCGAGGATGGTCGGCAGGATGAGCGCGTTGCCGTCGATCATGCCGAAGTGTACTGAAGCAACGCGGCACGGCAACGGGATAGGATGCGCTCGATGCACCAGGACGACGGGCGCTCGACGGACGGAGTCTCGCATGGGTTCGATGCGCGCGTCGACGGGCACGGCACGCCCGCGCCGCACGCGCCGCCGCGCTTTCCCGAGCTTGTGGCGCCTGCGCCTCGCGCGGCTCTCGAGACGAACGGGCTCGGCGTCGCGTCGTTCGTCTTCTCGATCCTCGGCTTCGTCCTGCTTCCCTTGGTCGGCAGCTTCGTCGGACTCGTGCTTGGCCTCCTCGCCATGCGCCGCGAGCCGAAGGGCCTTGCGGTCGCGGGGACGGCGATCTCCGCCATCGGGCTTCTCGTCTCGTGCGCGGGGATCATGTTCTTCGCCGTGATGGTCGGGTTCTTCACGCGCACGATGCAGGGTTTCAGCGTGCAGAGCTCCACGGCGGTGACGCTGCGCTCGCAGCAGTGGGCCGCGGCTGCGGCGGCGGACCACTTCGCGTCCACGGGCGAGTGGCCCGCGGATCTCGAGTCGGTGAATGACGGGATGGGCGTCGCGGACGCGTGGGGCTCGCCAATGGTGCTGAGGGTGAACTCGGAGGTGTCGCGGGATGGCGGGGGGTCCGACGCGCCACCGCTCGCGACCATCGAGAGCGCGGGGCCAGACGGCATGTTCAACACGGAGGACGACCTTTCGTGGCCCGTCGTCCTGCCCGCTCCAACGGCGGCGGCGCCAGCGGACGCCGCGCCGTAGGGTTTCCTCGGGCCTATCGGGATCTGCGTCTTGGGGACGGAGTCGGAGTCGGGCTCGCGGTCGGGCTCGGGCTCGTGCTCGGCGCCGTCGCGGCCGCCGCATCGGCCTCGCGGACGAACTGAAGGAACTGCTCTGCGGACGGGGTCAGGGTGCGGTTCTCGAGCTCGACGATGGCGAAGGTGCGGCCGAGCCACGGCGCCTCGATCGGGAGCGCGGCAAGCGTTCCCTCAGCGAGTTCCCGTGCCACAAGCGACATCGGCATCAGCCCGATGGCGTTGCTCTCCGCGACGACGGTCTTCATCATCCCCGGGGAGTCGCAGGTGATCGATGGAACCGATGCCGCCGCGCCGCGACGCGTGCCTTTCCCCTGCAGAAAGTTCGAGAGCATGTCGGGTGGTACGCGCGTCGTCAGCGTCAGCGGATAGCGCAGGGCGTCCCTCAGCTTGAGGTCGGCGGCAGAGAGAAGCGGGTGTCCCCTCCGCACGACGAGGTAGCCCTTGTGCCATGCAAGCGGCGTCACGCAAAGCCCGCGCTCAAGCTCGGCGGTCTTCTGGTCGCCGATCACGAAGTCGATCTCGCGCCGCTTGAGCAGCTGGATGAGCGTGTCGATGCTGTTCGAGACCGCCGTGAGCTTCACCGCGGGGTGCGCGCACGCCATGCGCGCCATCGCCTTGGCGACGAACATCTCGGATGGATACACCCCCGCGCCGAACCTGAGCTCGCCGACCTCGAGGCCGCGGATGAGCTGCATCTCCCGCGCGAGCTCGCCGGCCTGCGCAAGGACGGCGCGGGCCTTCGCGAGGTAGATGCGCCCCACGTCGGTGGGCTCGGCGCCGTCCGAGGTGCGCGCGAAGAGGGTCGCGCCCGCGCGGCGCTCGAGCTCCTGGATGCTGCGCGAGAGCGCGGGCTGCGAGATGCCGAGCGACTTCGCGGCGCGCTGGAAGTGGCGGTGCTCGGAGAGCGCGATGGCGTGCCGATGGTGGCGCAGGTCGAGATCCATGCGCGCAGAGTATCGGGGCGACAATGTCCATGCATTGGACGCATCGGGTGGGCGGCCATAACTTCCCACTCCGATCCCTGGGGAATCCGGGGCCGCACTCGAACCAAGAGGGCTTCCATGCGCCACGCCATGCCAACGCACTTCACGACGGGACTGATGGACAGACTTCTCCACGCGGCACGCGCCGCGCTGCCCGCGTTCGCCATGGTGGCGATCGGCGTGATGGGCGCCTGCGCCGCGCAGGCTGGGTCGGTCGCCTCGGGCCCGGCGCCTGCGCCGCTTCCCGAGCAGCAGGCGCCTGCGAAGAGGAAGCCCAACATCCTCGTCATCTGGGGCGACGACATCGGTCAATTCAATGTCAGCGCCTACAACATGGGCATGATGGGCTACAAGACGCCCAACATCGACCGCATCGGCCGCGAGGGGGCGATCTTCACGGATTGGTACGGCCAGCAGAGCTGCACCGCGGGCCGCGCTGCGTTCATCACCGGGCAGTCGCCGATCCGCACGGGCCTCACCAAGGTCGGCCTCCCGGGCGCGCCCGAGGGCATGAAGAAGGAAGACCCGACGATCGCCACGCTTCTCAAGGCGCAGGGCTATGCGACGGGGCAGTTCGGCAAGAACCACCTCGGCGACCGCGACGACATGCTGCCGACGGTGCACGGCTTCGACGAGTTCTTCGGCAACCTCTACCACCTCAACGCCGAGGAAGAGCCTGAGAACCCCGATTATCCGAGGGATCCCGCGTTCAAGAAGCAGTTCGGCCCGCGCGGCGTGATCCACAGCTTCGCCGATGGGCGCGTGACCGACACGGGGCCGCTCACGAAGAAGCGCATGGAGACCTTCGACGAGGAGGTCAACGCGAAGGCGATGGACTTCATGGAGCGCACCGTGAAGGAGGAGAAGCCCTTCTTCCTCTGGTGGAACTCGACGAAGATGCACATCTTCACGCACCTCGCCGACGGGGTCGACGGGAAGACGGGCCTCGGGATCTACGCAGACGGCATGGTCGAGCATGACCGACAGATCGGCGTGCTGCTCGCGAAGCTCGAGGCGCTGGGCGAGCTCGACAACACGATCATCATGTACTCGACCGACAACGGCGCCGAGAGCTTCACCTGGCCCGACGGCGGCACGACGATGTTCAAGGGCGAGAAGAACACGCAGTGGGAGGGTGGCTACCGCGTCCCGTGCGTGATCCGCTGGCCGGGCACCATCAAGCCGGGAACGATCGTCAACGACATCGCTGCGCACGAGGACATGCTGCCGACGCTGCTTGCCGCCGCGGGCAACACGACCGTGACCGAGGACCTCAAGAAGGGCCAGACGATCGGCGGCCGCAGCTACAAGGTGCATATCGACGGCTACAACCTGATTCCCGCGCTGAAGGGCGAGGCCGCGTGGCCGCGCCAGGAGTTCATCTACTGGACCGACGACGGCAGCGTGGCCGCGCTCCGCTACGGCAACTGGAAGGTCACCTTCCTCGTCCAGGAGGCCGAAGGGCTTGAGGTGTGGCAGCAGCCGTTCGTCGAGCTGCGCGCGCCGCTCCTCACGAACCTGCGCATGGATCCGTTCGAGCGCGCCCGCGAGGAGAACGCGATGGGCTACCAGCGCTGGTATCTCGAGCGCATGTTCATGATCGCGCCCGCAGGCGCCTACGTCGGCCGCTGGCTCCAGAGCTTCCGCGAGTTCCCGCCGCGGCAGAAGCCCGGCAGCTTCAACCTCGAGCGCGTGATGGAGGCGGTGAGCAGGCCGCAGGGTCAGTGATGCAGCGCGCGCGCGCGGCGGCCTTCGGCTGCCTCTCCGCCGCGGTGCTGATCGCAGTGTCGACAGGCTGTGCGACGGCGCGCGATGTGCGCGCCGTCGCGCGTTCATCGGAACCGGCGCTCGCTTCATGGCGCGAAGGTGCGTCGCGCGACGCCATCGTCGACTTCGTCGCGCGCACGACCGATCCCGCGAGCCCCGACTTCGTGCCCGAGGCCGAGCGCATCGCCGTCTTCGACAACGACGGCACGCTGTGGGCCGAGCAGCCGATGTATGTGCAGCTCGCGTTCATCGTCGACCGCGTGAAGGCGCTGCGCGCGCAGCACCCAGAGTGGGAGTCGACGGAGCCGTTCGCGTCGCTTCTGAGGGGCGACGCGAAGGCGGTGGCGGCGCAAGGCGAGCACGCGCTCGCGGCGCTCGTGGCGGCGACGCACGGCGGAATGACCGACGAGGAGTTCCGCACGGTGGTGCGGGAGTGGCTCGCCACCGCGCGTCATCCGAAGACGGGGCTCCGCTACGACGCGATGGTGTACCAGCCGATGCTCGAGGTGCTCGCGCATCTCCGCGCGAATGGCTACCGCACCTTCATCGTGTCGGGTGGCGGCGTCGACTTCGTGCGGGCGTTCGCGGGCGAGGTCTACGGCATTCCGACCGACCAGGTCGTCGGCAGCACGGCGAGGTACCGCTACGAGTCGAACGACGGCGTGCCGCGCGTGGTCAAGACGGGCGAGATCGACTTCGTCGACGACAAGGAAGGGAAGCCCGTCGGCATCGCGTCGCGCATCGGCATGCGTCCGCGGATCGCCTTCGGCAACTCGGACGGCGACTTCGCCATGCTCGAGTGGACGACCGCGGGAGGGGGCGCGCGGCTCGGCGTGCTGGTCCACCATACCGACGGTGTGCGCGAGTGGGCCTACGACCGCGCGTCGCACATCGGGAAGCTCGCGCGCGGCCTCGACGAGGCGCCCGCGCGCGGGTGGGTCGTCGTCGACATGGCGCGCGACTGGACCGCGATCTACGCGGCCTCCAGCGCTCGCTGACCAGAAACGGTGCCAAGCACGTGCCGGGAGGTGCCGTGCACCAGCCGGCACGTGCTTGGCACCGCATGCAGGCCCCGCCGAGCGGGTTTCGATCCGTCCGGTGCGGCCCCCGCCACCGGTGCCTGGCACGTGGCGGGGAGTGCCGTGCACCAAACGGCACGTGCTTGGCACCGATCTTTGCAGATCACGGATCACACCAGAGGCCGCCGCAGCAGCGGCGGCCGCTCCAATCACGCGCCGCGCACCATCGAGAGCACCTGGCGCGGGTCGAGCGTCTTCGCGGACTGCTCGATCTGCGGCCTGTGCTGCGCATAGAGCCCCTTCGCGCGCTCGACCTCGCGGCCGAAGAGGGCACGCAGGTCGACCGACGAGAGCTTTCGACCGCCAGCGTAGTACTGCTTCGCGACCTGCCCGAGCGCGTAGGTGGTGGCGAAGCTCATGGCGGCGCCCGTCGCGGTCTTTACGACCTTGCCCGCCGTCTTCCCGAGGAACTTCTTCGCAAGCCCCCCGAGGAGGTCGCGCGCGAAGCCCTCGACGACCTGCGAGGTCATGCCCACGCCGACGGTCGCGATGAGCTCCTTGACATGGCCCTTGTCGAGCGAGAAGCCGTAGGCCTTGCCGACTCCGTAGACCATCTTCATCTGGAGCGGCACGATCGCCATCGTGGCGAGGCCTTGCGGCAGGAGTTCGAGCGCGCCGTTGAGGATCGAGTACTTGAGGATGCTCGAGTCGACTTCGGCGGACACATTGCGCGCGTCCGGCGGTGGAACGGGTGCGGTGCGTGGAAGGGCGGCGGCCGCCACGGCGCCTGCGCCGACCGCAGCCGCCGCCGTCGCGGCGACGGGCGCCGTCAGGTCGATCTCCGCGAGTTCGTCCGCCTGGCCGAGCACCGTCGCAGCCTCCGCGCCCGAGAGTCCGAGCGCGGCGCGCAGCGTCTCGAGGAACCTGCCCTCCGCGTCGCTGTGGCGCCCGTCTGCGTCGCACACCGCGACGGCCATCTCGTAGGCGTAGGCGCGGGCCTCGGGCGAGCCGAGCGCGTTCGCCTCGGCCTCGACGGAGGTCTGCTTCATCATCACGCGGCGGTAGGCCGTCGCGAGCGCGCGGGCCTCGTCGCCCGCGCCGTCCGAGAGGCCCTTGAAGATGCCTTCGATGCGCTCGCGCTCGGTGCTGCTCGTCGAGCCGTCCGCGAGGGCCGCCATCGCGCAGATGGCTCCGATTGCTTCGATCTGTCGGGTGTCCATGGTCGGTGTCCCTTGGGGGCGTGTCGGTGCGGGTTGCAGGTGGTTCGGAGGGGAGGCGAAGAGTAGCCGCCTCGGCGGGGCCGCGCGATTTTGCGGGTCATCTGAGAGACGGGGCAGGGGCCGTGCGGACTCCTGTTGAGCGCGCTTGATCGCACGACGGAGCGCGCTCGCGAACGACATGGAGTCCCGGCCAGCACGGGGAAGTCCGACGCCGCGTCCCGCGGATCGCTGTCTCCTTGCGTGCTGTCCCTGGCTCTCCCGCTTCTCTCTCCTCTTTCCTCCTCTCTCTCCTCTCTCCTCTCTCCTCGCTCCCGAACCGTCACACGAAAGGCCCACCATGCAGACCACTCGCTCCACCACCGTCCGCCGTTCCTCGCTCGCCCCTCTCGCAGCGTTCGCCGCCGGCCTCGCCTTCCAGGGCGTCGCCAACGCGAACATCCTCAACAACCCCGGGTTCGAGACCGCCACCACGACGACCGTCTCCAATGTCCTCGGGAACTTCACGGGCTTCCAGGGGATCTGGGCACCCGAGATGGGCTCGATCACGACCGCCACCCTCGGCGTCACGCCCGCTGCGGGAGCCCGCATGCTCGGCATGACGAACGACGGCCTCACGGCCACCCAGTCCTTCCAGGCGGTCGATGTCACGGCCTACTCCGCGCTCATCAACTCGGGCACCGCGACCATGAACGCCAGCGCGCTCTTCAACACGAACGGCGGCTACACGGGCGCACAGGGCTCGATCGTGGTGCAGTTCTTCACGGCCGCGAGCTACGGTTCCCTGATCGGGAACTCGGGATTCGGCAGCCTCGCCCTCGACGCGAACCCGCTCTCCTGGGAGACGAATTCGGTCAGCTCGGCGATTCCGGTCGGCACCACCTGGATGCTCTTCCAGGTCGCCTATGGCAACGCCTCGATCGGCAACAACACGGGGTTCGTCGACAACGCGTTCCTCGAGATCGTGCCGTCGCCCGGGGCGATCGCGCTCCTTGGCCTCGGCGGACTCGTCGGTCGCCGCCGCCGCTGAACGCGGCTGCAGCGTGCAACTCCTTCCGCGGAACGCGCGTGCCTGATGCGCCCCGCCCGTCGCGCCCCTCGGCAGCCCATGGCTCCGAGGGGCGCGGCCGTTCATCGGGGGAGCCTGCTGCCTCCACCGTCGCGATGGAGGGGGTACCATCCGCCCCCCATGTCGGACCTCCTTCTTCTTGCGGCGGACACCGCGGCCAACGCCCCCAACCTCAAGGTCTGGGCCTATGTCGGCTTCATCGGGCTCGTCGTCCTCTTCCTCGCGCTCGACCTCGGTGTCTTCCACCGCGAGGCGCACGAGGTCTCGATGAAGGAGGCCGTGAGCTGGTCGGTCGTGTGGCTGACCTGCGGTATCGCCTTCTCGGGCTTCGTCTACAAGGCCTACGAGGAGCACTGGCTCGGGCTCGGCCTCGACACGCCGCGCTACAACACCCACGAGCTCGCGGGGCAGGTGCCCGAGCAGCCCATCATCATCTCGGGAGAGGTCCAGGGCCTCGAGGCGGCGAAGCAGTACCTCGTCGGCTATGTGGTCGAGAAGTCGCTGGCGATGGACAACATCTTCGTCATCGCGCTGATCTTCTCGTTCTTCGCGGTGCCCGCGAAGTACCAGCACCGCGTCCTCTTCTGGGGCATCATCGGCGCGCTCGTGATGCGCGGCGCCATGATCGGCCTCGGCGCGGGGCTGATCCTGAAGTACCAGTGGATCCTGATCATCTTCGGCGGCTTCCTGATCTTCACGGCGCTGAAGATGGCGATCATCAAGGGGAACGACGACCCATCGCAGAACGTGGCGGTCCGCCTCGCGAAGAGGTTCCTGCCCATGGTCGAGTTCTACGACGGCCAGCGCTTCTTCACGAGGCGCACCGTGAAGCCGACCTACAGCCGCGATCCGGCCACGGGGAAGGAAGTGCAGGACCCGCCGCCCGCAGGGACGCTCTCGGCGCGGCGGGCGATGACGCCGCTCTTCCTCGCGCTGATCCTCGTCGAGATCACGGACCTCGTCTTCGCGGTCGACTCGATTCCCGCGATCTTCGCGATCACGCCCGACCCCTTCATCGTCTTCACGAGCAACATCTTCGCGATCCTCGGTCTGCGCGCGCTCTACTTCTGCCTCGCGGCGCTGATCGCCAAGTTCCGCTTCCTGAAGCCCGCGCTCATCCTGATCCTCGCGTTCGTCGGCGTGAAGCTCCTCCTTCTCAGCGTGCCTCCCTACCTCGATGTGATCGGGATGGCGCCGCAGAAGCCGATCAAGATCGACACGACCGTGTCGCTCGTGGTGGTGCTCGCGACGCTCGCGATCGCGACGGTGCTGAGCATCGTGCTGCCCGCGAAGGCTACGGAAGGCTCGGAGGAGGGGCCGCGGGCGCACTGAGCCCGGGCGTGCTGAGCGCAGACGGCGTCGGGGTGCAGTTCGGACTCGCGCGAGACCTCGGTCACGCGGGGCGCCGCGTGCGCAGGCCGTCGAGGCTGTAGTGGCCCGCGCCCGTGAAGACGAGGACCGCGAAGCCGACGAGGTAGACGAGCGCGAGCTCCTTGTCGCCGAACGGATCGCTCCAGTGGACGACGAACGCCGCGACCGCCATCGTGGCGGCCGCTGGAATCGCGGCGAGGCGCGTGAAGAGCCCGAGGATGATGAATGCGGGCGCGACGACCTCGCCGAGGACGGCGAGCGCAAGCGACGCGGTCGCGCCGACGCCGATCGGGTCGGGGAACTGGATCTCGCCGCCTGCGACGAGCTTCTGGAGCTTCGGGATGCCGTGCGTGAGCATGAGCCCCGACATGCCGACGCGGAGGATGAGGACGCCGAGGTCGTGGATGTTGCGCGTGAGGTTCTCGATGAGTGCCGACATGGCGGGGATGGTAGTGCCTCCGGTCGCGCCTCATGCGGGCGCGGAAGGGGCGGGTGGTGCGCGGCGCAACGGGCGGGGGATGAGCGTTTCGTTCAGGATTCACCGCGCTGTTCGGGAGCAGCCGCGGACCGACCGTCGCGTTGCGCGCGGTGCGGTTCGAGCCCTACACTGCGACCCCCTCTGCGGGGCTGCGACGGATCGCGGCCGTGCATCGCGGGCGACTCCGACCGATGGCAGGAACGCACGACCATTCCTCAGGCGGGCACGGCGGCGCGCCGGGCGTCGCCTTGCGCGGGCACGCGATGGGCCTTGCATCGCGCGCGGCGTTCACGCTGCTTCCTGCGGCCGCACTCGCGCTTCTCCTGTGGGCGCTCGGGGCGTTCGAACTGCCGCAGGTCTGGCGCACGCCGTGGGTGCCGTCGCTCGGCATCGACCTCGCGTTCCGGCTCGACGGCCTCTCCGCGCTCATGCTCCTCCTCATCACGGGAGTCGGCACGGGCGTCTTCATCTACGCGGGCGGCTATCTCGCGGGGCACCCGCACCAGCGGCGGCTCTATGGCGCGCTGACGGCGTTCATGCTGGCGATGATCGGCTGCGTCACGGCCGACGACCTCTTCGTCCTCTTCCTCTTCTGGGAGATGACGAGCCTGACATCGTTCCTCCTCGTCGGCTTCAACCACCACGACCAGCAGAGCAGGAAGTCGGCGCAGCAGGCGCTTCTCGTGACGGGCAGCGGCGGGCTCGCCATGTTCGCGGGCTTCGTGCTCCTCGCGCAGGCGTTCGGGACTTCGTCGATCTCGGCGATCATCGCGGCGGCGCCCGCAGCGGAGGCGACGCCCGCGCTCACGGCCGCCGTCGCGCTTGTCCTTGTCGGCGCCTTCACGAAGAGCGCGCAGGTCCCGTTCCACTTCTGGCTTCCGAACGCGATGGCGGCGCCGACGCCCGTTTCGGCCTACCTCCACTCGGCGACGATGGTGAAGCTCGGCGTCTATCTCGTCGCGCGGCTCGACCCCGCGTTCGGCGCGTGGGACTGGTGGCAGTGGACGCTGCAGGCCGTCGGTGCGCTGACTGCGGGATGGGCCATGGTGCTTGCGCTCCGCGAGCGCGACCTGAAGCGCATCCTCGCGTGGTCGACGGTGGCGACCCTCGGCACGCTCGTCCTTCTCGTCGGGCTTCCTGGAGCGGGCGCGACCGCAGCGGTCGCCGCGCTTCTCCTCGCGCACGCGCTCTACAAGGCGCCGCTCTTCTTCGTCGCGGGAAATGTCGATCACGAGGCGGGCACGCGCATCATCGACCGCCTCGGGAACCTCCGCCGCGCCATGCCGTGGACGGCGACCGCGGCGCTCCTCGCCGGGCTCTCGATGGCGGGCATCCCGCTCACCTTCGGGTTCGTGGCAAAGGACGCGATCAACAGCGCGAAGGCCGCAGAGCAACTGCTTCCGCTTGTCCAGATCGGCTACGGCGTCTTTGGTGCGATCGCGGTCGCGGTGGCGGGGGTTGCGGCGATCCGCATCTTCTGGAGTCACCGCGGCATGAAGGAGCTGCCGAAGGCGCACGAGGCGCCGATCGCGCTCGTGCTGCCGCCGCTTGTTCTCGCGCTGGCGGGCGTCGTGCTCGGCGCCGTGCCGTCGATCGCGCGGCCGCTCGTCGTCGCGGCGGCGGAGGCGATGTGGCCCATCGGCACGACGGGCGTCGCGGGGGCGCTTGAACGGCCCTTCGATCATGTGCTTGAGCCGTCGTTCGACATCGCCTCGATGGTCGGCATGCTCGCGGTGACGCTTGTCGTCGGCGCCGTGGTGTACTTCTTCTGGGATCCGCTTCACCGCGCCTTCGACAGGGTGGCGGGGCGCCTCGACTGGCTCGGGTCTGCGGCGCACTACGCGCGGATCCTGAAGGCGATTCCCCGTTCGGCGGCGTTCTTCACGCGCGGGCTCCAGCACGGTCGGCTGCCGAGCTACAGCGTGGCGCTGCTCCTCGCGGCTGCGGCGTTCCTCGGCGGGGCGATCCTCGTCGGCGGCGGGCTCCTCGGCGCGGGCATGTTCGACGGCGCGTTCGCAGGCGGCGGCCTCGCGCTCCCCGCGTGGACGCCGCCGTCGGTGGCGATCACGGGCGCGTGCCTCCTCATCACGCTCGGCGCGCTTCTCGCGGGTGTCTTCGAGCAGCGGCTCGCGATGATCCTCTGCGCGGGAATCGTCGGCTTCGGAAGCGCGCTCCTCTTCCTCTTCGCGGGCGCACCCGATGTGGCGTTCACGCAGTTCACGGTGGAGACCGTGTTCGTCATCGTGGCGGCGTCGGTGCTTCTCAAGCTGAAGCGACTCGGCCGCACGACGAGCATCCGCGACCCGCGCAACAGGCCAGGGGCGCTGCTGGCGGCGCTCGCCTTCGCGACCGCCGCCACGCTCGTCTTCCTCGTGACGGGCGCCGATCCGATCGACCCGAGCCTCTCCGCCTACTTCTCCGAGCGCAGCGTGCCCGATGCGAACGGCCGCAACGTGGTGAATGTGATCCTGGTCGACTTCCGCGCGCTCGACACGCTCGGCGAGAGCACGGTCGTGATGCTCTCGTTCCTCGCGACGGCGCCGGTGCTCTTCTCCCTGCGCCTCGCGCGCGGCTCCCGCGGGAAGGAGCCGAAGCGATGAAGCGCCGCATGAACGCGCGCGTGGTGGTGCTCGAGACGGTCGTCGCGCCGCTCTACTGGATCATTCTCGCCGCGTCGGTCTGGATCCTCTTGCGCGGCCACAACGAGCCGGGCGGCGGCTTCATCGGCGGGCTCGTCGCGGTCGGGGCGACGGTGCTCTGGGGCGCCGCGCGCGGCCCATCGAGCGCGCGCCACAAGCTGCCGTTCGGCGATCCCGTGCTGCTCGCGGCGGTGGGCGTGCTGGCGTCGGCGGTGTCGGGCATTCCCGCGTGGTTCGTGGGCGCGAGCTACCTCACGCACCAGTCGTTCATGCTTCCGCTCGGCTTCACGGAGCTCTGGGTCTCCACGGTGATGCTCTTCGACGCGGGGGTCTACCTCTGCGTGTGGGGCGCCGTGTCGGGCTTCGGCCTCGGGCTCCTGGCGATCGACGACGATGCCGGCGATGAAGGCGCCGACGCCGCGGCACCGCGCGCGCGCGCCACGACCAAGGCCGCACGGAGGGCGCGCCGATGATCTGGGTGATCGCGCTCGCCGTCTGGACGACGCTCCTCGTCGGCGCGAGGCTCGCGATGTCGCGCGACCTCTTCCGCGTGGTCGTTGGGCTCGCGCTCATCTCGAGCGGGATCGTGCTGATGCTCTTCTCTTCGGGCCGCGTCTCGTCGGCCGAGCCCGCCGTGATCGCGGCGGGGGAGAAGGTCCTTCCCGCGACAGCCGCCAACCCGCTGCCGCAGGCGCTCGTGCTGACCGCCATCGTGATCGGCTTCGCGCTGATCTGCTTTGCGTTCATCCTCGTGGTGCGCGTGGTGCGCGACGCGGAGACCGACGACGCGGAGGATCTGCGCTACGCAGAGCCAGCCCCGACCCACGCGGTCGAGCCCCCCGCGTCGCCCGAGGGGTGCGATCCGCGGCATCCTCTCGATGAGCCGCGCACGGGAGGTCACCCATGACCGTTCCCATGAGCATGCTCATCACGAGCCCGATCTTCGTGCCGCTCCTCACGGCGGTGCTCGCGACGCTCGCCTATCGGCGCCCCGCGCTCCAGCGGGCGATCAGCTTCACGGGCATCCTGGCGCTTCTCGCGTGCGCGGTCGCGCTCGTCCAGTTCGCCATCGAGGGCCGCCCGATGGCCGTCAGCTTCGGCGGCTGGGAAGCCCCGTTCGGCATCGAGTTCAGCGTCGATCGCCTCGGGGCGATCATGGTGCTCCTGACCGCGCTCATGGGGCTCGCGGCGCTCGTCTTCCAGATCGGCGACCCTGAGACGAGCCCTGCGGGCGAGCCGAGCAAGCCGTTCGTCCTGCCGCTCCTCCACGGCATGCTCGTCGGCGTCGGCGGCGCGTTCGTCACGGCCGACCTCTTCAACATGTATGTGTGGTTCGAGGTCATGCTGATCGGCGTCCTCGGGCTGTTCGCGGCGGGCTCGAGGCTCGACCAGCTCGAGGCGGCCTTCAAGTACTTCGTCCTCAATGTCGCTGGCACGCTCCTTCTCGTGGTCGCGGTGGGCGCGGTCTACGCGGTGACGGGGCAGCTCAACTTCACGGCGCTCTCGGAGGCGGCGGCGTTCCTCTCCCCCGGGATGGCGCTCCTCCTCCTCGCGTCGCTCGGGGTCGCGTTCCTGGTGAAGGCTGGCGCGTTCCCGCTCTTCGCGTGGCTTCCCGCGGCCTACCACACGCTTCCAGGGCCCGTCCTCGCGCTGGTCGCGGGGCTTCTCACCAAGGTCGGGGTCTACGCGCTCCTGCGGGTCTTCGGCGATGTCTTCGCCCCCGCGCCCGAGGCGGCGCTCGGCCTCGCGCTCGAGGCGCTCGGCTGGATCGCCGCGGCGACGATGCTCACGGGCGTCCTCGGCGCGGCGTACCACTGGGACATGCGCCGCATCCTCGGGTTCCACATCATCAGCCAGATCGGCTACATGCTGCTCGGGATCGCGCTCGGCACAGAGGCGGGCAACGGCGGCACGCTCTTCTACACCGCGCACCACATCATCGTGAAGGCGAACCTGTTCTTCATCGCGGCGATCGCGTGGCGCATGACGGGCAGCTACGACCTGCGGAAGATCGGCGGGCTCGCGAACGCGCGTCCGCTCCTCGCGATCGTCTTCGCGATCCCCGCGCTCTCGCTCGTGGGAATCCCGCCGCTCTCGGGATTCTGGGCGAAGCTGATCGTGCTGCGCGAGACGCTCGCGCTCGGCCATGTCGCGTGGACGGTGGTCGCGCTCGTCGTCAGCTTCCTCACGCTCTACTCGATGATGAAGATCTGGATGGAGGCTTTCTGGAAGCCGCACCCTGATCCGTCGCACCCGCTCGAGGCCCGTGGGCTCGCGCCTGCGTGGTGCGTGACGATCGGCCTCGCGCTCATCACCGTCCTGATCGGCCTCTTCCCCGACACCCTCGCGGGCTATTGCCTGGCCGCCGCCGCCGAGATCGGAGGCGCACGATGAGCAAGGCCTTCACGGCGTTCGTCCTCCTCCTGATCTTCCTGAAGGCGGTCGTCATCTCGGGTCTGCAGACGATCCGCATCATCGTCGTGACAGGACTCACGGGTCGTCGGCCGCAGGCGGGGATCGTGCGCATGCGCTTCGCGCCCATGACGGAGAACGGCGCCACGCTCCTCGGCTGCCTGATCTCGCTGACGCCCGGCACCACGACCGTCGACATCGACATGGAGCGCGGCGAGATGCTGCTTCACCTCCTCGATGTCGCGGGCGCAGAGGAGGCGGTCGCGGGGATCCGCGCCGACTTCGAGCCATCGATCGTTCGCCTCTTCGGCACGGAGGAGCGATGATCGCGGCGGGCGTCCTCATCCTCACCGTCGCAGCGCTCGTCGTCGCCGCGCTCGGCGTCATCCGCATCGTGAAGGGCCCGACCTCGGCCGACCGCGTGCTGGCGCTCGACCTCTTCCTGACGGCTGCGGTCGCGCTGGCCGTGGCTGCGGCGCTCGGCACGGGACGCACCGTGTTCCTCGATGTCGCCATCGGCCTTGCGCTCCTCGGCTTCGTGGGAACGATCGGCTGGGCGCGCCTGATCGACCGCGCGGCGCTCAAGCGCCAGCAGGCGGACGACGATGCGCGCGCTCGTCAAGGCTCGAGGCAGGAGGCACGCCGATGAACGGTTCGATCATGGAGGCCGTGGCGCTCTCGTTCCTCGTGCTGGGAGCCGCGTCGCTCCTCATCGCGGCGTGGGGCGTCCTTGCGCTGCCCGATGCGCTTGCGCGTCAGCACGCGGCCACGAAGGCGGGCACGCTCGCGGCGAGCCTCGTCACGCTCGGCGCGATGGCGGGCATGGTCGACACGGACTGGTGGGTGCGCCTGGTCGTGATCCTGGTGCTTCTCTTCGCCACGCTCCCCGTGAGCTCGCACATGCTCGCGCGCGCGGCCCTGCGCGAGCAGGACCCCGACGAGCACATCGACGAGATCCCGCTCGCGGGCGGCGAGCGCTCGCCGAACGCGCGGAAGGGCTGAGCGGGCTTCGCGGAGGCCGCGCGGAACTCAAACGGTCGCGGAGCGCTTCAGGGGCAGCCGCCCCACGCGCCGAGAAGGAGCGCGAGGTCGCCGCCGTCGACCGTGCCGCTGCCGTCGACATCGCCCGCACAGCCTGCGCACGCGCCCCACGAGCCGAGCACGAGCGCGAGGTCGCCGCCATCGACGCCGCCGCTTCCGTCGAGGTCGAGGGTGCAGGTCGACGCGGTCTTCACCGTCACGGCCATGTAGTCGTGGAAGGTTCGGTCGTTGGGCCGCTCGCCGTAGACGAGGAAGCGGATCGAGTCGTCGGCGGCGACGAAGTTGGCGAGGTTCGCGTTCAGCCGGCCGACGAGCCGCCCGTCGCGCGTGCCCGCCCAGGTGTCGAGGAAGCGGTTCTGGCCCGTGCGGCCCTCCGCGTCGCCCCACTGGTTGGCCGCGTTGTTCCACACATAGAGCTCGACCTGCGTGCAGTTGTCGGCGAAGCCTTCCCACACGACCTCGATCTCGTCGATATCGGCGGGGCTCTCCTCGAGGATGAAGCGGAACGCATGCGTCGACTCGAAGCCCGACGAGAGCGTCGCCGAGATGTAGCGGTTCGCGTCGGTCGTGCCACCCGTCGCGTTCGAGGTCGCGAGCGCCGCGTAGTTTGCGGCCGTGAGCGCCGTCGACACGGGCTGCGAGATCCCGCTCACGCCCGTCCAGCTCGAGGTCTGGCGGCCGAAGCCGAACTTGTCGACGCCCGCGCCCGTCGAGAAGTCGTAGACGCGCGCCACGCCAGGGAGGTGGCGGTACGGGTTGCTGAACGCGACCGCCGTGTCGCCGTCCGCCGCGCGCGCGACGACGCGCACGAGCGCGGCCTCAGCGCTTCCCGCGGGAACAAGCCAGTTGTAGGAGCCAGAGTCTGGGATCGCCGTCGCGATCGGCGTCCAGTTCGCGCCGCCGTCGAGGCTGTAGGCGAGGTCGACGCTTCCGAGCGCCGCGTTCCCCGTGTCGGTCGCGTTCCAGCGGATCGTCTGCGTGGTGCCGGTGATCCAGAGCTCGCCGCCCGCAGGGGCCGCGACATGGGCCTCGGGCATGGTGTCGACGAAGCGCGGCACCTGCTTCACGATGCAGTGAATCGCGCCCGACGCGCCGATGATGCTCGAGCACTGGATCGGCACGATCTGGACGCCCGGGCCCGCCGCGGCCTGCCATTTGGCGAGGGCGTCGGCGTCGCGCGTGTTGTAAGCCGAGTTGCCGCCCGGGACGAGCGCGGTGCCGTAGGCGGGGATGAAGATGCGGTTGTTCACGCGGAAGGCGTTCGCGTAGGTGTAGTGCGCGCCGCCCGCGTTCCAGGCCTGCGGGCGGAACACCTCGAAGCCGAGCGCCTGCATGTAGGGCACGGCGTTGTTCGTCACCGAGATCGCCGTCGCGTTCGAGCCCGAGATGAACTCGGAGATGATCACGGTGTCGTCGTCGACGAGATACATCCACATGTCGATGTGCCCCGTGCCGTCGACCGTCGGCGGAAGCTGCGGCATGATGTGCAGCGTGTCGACGCCCTTGAAGGTGTCGTGCAGCTCGCGGATGTAGGCCTCGTTGAAGCCCGCCGACGATGGGTTGTCGAGGTTGATCAGCGCCGTGACGAATCCAGAGCGATTCGGGCCAGTCTGGTAGTTGCCGCCCGAGTAGTAGAGCGGGATGTCGTAGGTCGGCATGCCGAAATCGTCGTCGCCGACCTTGGTGGGAACGAAGTTGTCGAGCGGCCGCGTCGGGTAGTAGTGGCTGTCGAGGATGGCGAGCGTGCCGTCCTGCCACAGGAAGTGGGGGCCGTAGTCGCGCAGCCACACGCTGTTGTTCGGCGCGATCAGGAAGACGACCTTGCTCATGTTGGCGCCCGCGGCCACGAACGCGGTCGTCGCGGAGTTGGCGGTGGTCTGGCTGTTCACGACCACATAGGCGATCTCGTCGTAGGCCGCGCTTCCCGTGAGCGCGGCCACGCAGGCGGTCACGACCGAGTTCCAGCTGTTCCCATACTGGAACATCACGCCGCGCGTCGGGCCATACTCGGGCGGCGACTCGAGGAGCCCCGTCGTCGGCGCGTCTGCGACGCCGCCGTCGCCGGGCGTGCGCAGGTCGACCGCGCGGGGAAAGAGCGACTGCCGCGGGTCGTAGGGCGTGCCGCCCTCGCGGACGCGGGTGAGGGTCGAGGGCTTGTCCGCGGCGGTGTCGGAACCTTGCCCGAACGCAGGCGAGGCCGAATGGAGCGCCGCTGCGAGGGTCGCTGCGGCGAGGGTCGTCTGAAGCGCGGTGCGGTTCGCGTGGCTCTGCATGGATCTCTCTCGGGGGTTCGGCGTGCTCGTCGGGAGTCCGCCACACTACGCCGTCCATCGCCGGTCTCAAAGGCCTTGGCGCCCGAAACTCGCAATTCGAGGGGCACTTTTCCGCGAAACGGTCCCTGCGGCCCGAGCCCCGCGCGTATAACGCAACCGCACAGTGGCCCTCTGCGGGCCGCGACATGATCCTCTCATTCGATCCTCCCGTTCGATCCTCCCGTTCGAGCCACCCGTTCGATCAACCGCCATGCTCCCCATCGTCGCCCTCTACGCAGCCTCGGTCGTCTACTCCGCGATCCGATATGTCGTGTTCGCGCCGAAGAACCTCGAGAACCTGCCCGTCTTCGTGGTGAACAAAGGCGTCTCGATGGCCGCCGCGCTCTGCTTCGCGCTCGGCTTCCTCGCGCAGCTGCGCAAGTTCCGCGGGAAGACTCCCGTCGTCGCGCCCGCGGACTGGTTCCGCGCGGGCGTGTTCGGCGCGATCTGGCACATCCCGATGTCGCTCGCGATCCTGCGGCCGAGCTACTTCAAGGAGTTCTTCATGAAGGCGGCCGACGGAAGCGTGCCCCATGACGCGCGCATGAGCTTCGAGGGAGAGCTCGTCTTCATGTTCGGCGGACTCGCAGCCGCAGGCGTCTTCCTGCTTCTGCGGCCGCAGTGGAACGCGGTGACCCGCTGGTGGCTCTCGCTCGGCACGATGGGCGTCCTCTTCGCGCATGTGGTCGCGATGGGCTACTGCCGCGGGCTGAACATCAACAAGACCCACGCCTATCTGCCGCCGATGTGGTTCCTCAGCGCCATCGGCATCGCGCTCGCCTTGTGGTGGCTGCTGCGGACCCCGCGGCGGGAGCCGTAGTTCGCATCGGGGTCTGCGTCGGGGTCCGCGCGCGCTCAGCTCACGACCGCAAGCGCCGTGAAGACGACCACGCCCGCGACGGTGCTCCAGATCGCGAGATTCCTCGACGGCTTGCGCGTGAACGCCATCACCGCGCCGCTCACGACGAGCGCGAGGAGCCCGACCATCCACGCCGCTGCGAAGTAGCGGAAGAGGTCGCCGCCCTTCGCCTTGTGGAGCTGCACGAAGCGGCGATACGCCGATGCCTCCTTCACGCGGAATGTCGCGGTCGACGCATCGGCGGTCGGATGGAGCTCGATGTCGCGTGTCGAGCCCGACCACTCGAGGTGATAGGAAGTGCCGCTCTTGCGCACGCGCGCCTCGCCCGTCGGCGCTGCGATTCCCTGCGCGCGCAGCTCCGCGTCGGCGAGCGCCACGAGCCCCGCGAGGTCGGTCGGTAGCGGCGCCGAGAGCGCGAGCTTCGTGTCGGTCGCGTGGTGGGCGCCCGTGTAGCGCAGCCCGTAGAGCCCGCCCGTGATCGCATAGAGCACGGCCATCGGCAGGAAGAAGCACGCGAGGGCGACATGGACGCGGACGATTTGCTTCTGCATGGGCGCGGATGGTAGCGATGCGGAGGCACCTCCCGCCGCCGACGAACGGGGCGCGCCGCGGGTCGTGTCCGTGGCCACAGAGATCGACGCCTATCGTTGCACCCCATGGATCCCGTCTCTCACGCATGCCTCGGCGCCTGTGCGGCGCTTGCCGTCCTCGGCCCGCGGATCGGGCGCCGCGCGGCCGTCGCGGGTCTTGCGGGCGGGCTCATTCCCGACGCCGACATCTTCCTCGCGCCCATCTCGGACCCTGCGCTTCCGTTCGAGCTGCATCGGCACTTCACCCACGCGTTGGTCCTCGCGCCCGCGCTCGGCGCCGTCGCGGCGGCGCCGCTTCTCGCGGTTTCACGCTGGCGCACGGCGCCGTGGCTCCTCCTCGCTGCGGGCGCCGTCGGGTGCCTGACGCACGGCGTGCTCGACCAGTGCACGAGCTATGGCACGCACCTCTGGTGGCCGTTCATCGGCGAGCGCACGGCGTGGGACTCGCTGAGCATCATCGACCCGTTCGTCACGCTGCCGCTCCTCGTGGGGGTCGTCGCGGGCTGCCTTCTGAAGCGGCCGCCCGTGGCCGCGTGGGCGGTGCTCGTCGTCGTGTGCTACGCGGCGCTCGGCGTGGTGCAGCGCGAGCGGGTGCTGACGATCCAGCATGAGCTCGCCGCCGCGCGCGGCGACACGATCGAGCATGGCCGCGCGCTGCCCACGCTCGGGAACGCGATCCTGTGGCGCTCGCTCTACAGGACGCCCGACGGCGTCATGCGCGCCGACGCGGTCCGCGTGCCGCTCTGGGGCGACGCGACGGTGCGCGAGGGCGCGGCGTCCGAGCGCGTGGCGGACATCGGTGCGCTCGCCGACGCCGGAAGCGACGAACGCGGCCGTCTCGCGCGCTTCGCCGCGTTTGCCGATGGCTTCGTGCTTGCAAGAGAGGAGGGCGACGGCCCCGCGACCGTGCTCTACGACGCGCGCTACTCGCTCGCCACGGCGGGGTTCGAGCCGATGTGGGGCGTGCGCGTGGCGCCCTACCGCGCGATCGGCGGAGACCGCCTCGCGTGGCGGTCGGGCGTCTCGGCGCGCCGCGAGCGGGCGGGCGACCTTTTGGCGGAGATCCTCGGTACAACCGACGCGACAGCGGAGGCGCTGCCTCCGACGCCGCCCCCGACGCCGCCCGCAGGCTCGCCGTGACGCCCTCGAACGACCACGCATGACACCCGTCGCACTCACCATCGCAGGCTCCGACCCGTCGGGCGGCGCAGGAATCCAGGCCGATCTCAAGACCTTCCACCAGCACGGCGTCTACGGCGAGAGCGTGGTCACGCTCCTCACCGTGCAGAACACGCGCACGGTGGCGGGAATCGAGTTCGTGGCGCCCGCGTTCGTCGCTGCGCAGATCGGCGCCGTGGTGTCGGACATCCCGCCGCACGCCGCGAAGACGGGCGCACTCGGCCGCGCCGACATCATCGAGGCGGTCGCCGACCGCGCGCGCGGCTTCGCCTTCCCGCTCGTCGTCGACCCCGTGATGATCAGCAAGCACGGCCTGCCGCTTCTCGCAGACGACGCGGTCGACGCGCTCGTTGCGCGGCTCCTTCCGCATGCGGCGCTCGTGACGCCGAACTTGCCCGAGGCCGCGCGCCTGACGGGTCTGTCGGTCGACGAGGTTTCAGACGGAGCCGCAGGCATGGAGCGCGCGGCGCGCGCGATCCACGCCATGGGCGCGCGCGCCGTCCTCGTGAAGGGGGGGCACCTCGCAGGGAGCGCGATGGACCTGCTGCTCGCCGACGGCCGTGTGACGGTGTTCGAGGGCTCGCGCATCGAGTCGACCCACACCCACGGCACGGGCTGCACGCTCGCGGCCGCGATCACGGCGCGCCTCGCGCGCGGCGATGCGCTCGAGGCGGCCGTCGCGGGCGCCCGCGCGTTCGTGCGGGCCGCGATCGCGACCGCGCCGAAGCTCGGCGGGGGCTGCGGGCCCGTCAACCACTTCGCGCCGATCGCGTAGGCTGTCGATGCCGGCATTCCGTTGATCGTGCAGCCGTGCGGCTGAAATGGACGCGTGAATCGAGTGCATGAAATGAGCGCATGAAACGAGCGCATGAAACGAATGCATGAACCGAATGCATGAACCGAAGGCTCGGCATGAACGCCCGACTTCGCGCCTGACCTGAACCACCGCCCGAACCTCACCAGGGAGCACCCATGTATCCACCGCCTCCGCCATCGCCATTCCAGCAGCCCCTTGCAGCCGCACCGAGCGCCGCGTCGACCTCGATCACGATCCACAGCGGCTTCTGGCGCGGAGCCGTCGGCGCCATCACGGGCCTCATTGCGATCGGCCTCGTCTTCCTCGTCGGTCTCGTCGTGGGCATCGGGGGCGGCGTCGCCATGGGCGGCGCTGTGCCGCTTCAGGTCGTTCCCGTTCGCGCGGGCGGCGGCGCGACCATCGCGGTCATTCCCGTCGAGGGCGCGATCGACGAGCGCATGGCCGCGTTCGTCGACGCCGCGGCGCGCACGGTGCTCGACGACGGCGGGTTCGACGCGGTCGTCCTGCGCGTCGACTCGGGCGGCGGCGGCGTGACGGCGAGCGACCAGATCTCGCACACCGTCGGCAAGCTCCGCGCGGCGGGGATTCCCGTCGTCGCGAGCTTCGGCGGCATGGCCGCGAGCGGCGGCTACTACATCTCGGCAGGCACCGATGAGATCTTCGCAGAGCCGACGACGGTGACGGGCTCGATCGGCGTGATCGCGCAAGTCTTCACCATGGAGGGCCTCGCAGACAAGGTCGGCATCCGTCCGCTCACGATCGTCGCGAGCGGCAGCCCCGAGAAGTCGACCGCAAACGACATCTTCCGCTCGTGGAGCGAGAAGGACCGCGCTGTGGTGCAGAAGCTCCTCGATGTGTCGCACGCGACCTTCGTGAAGCGCGTGTTCGATGGGCGTCGGGCGAAGCTCTCGACCATCGAGGCGGTCGAAGCGATCGCGACGGGCGAGGTCTTCGACGCGGAGCGCGCCCTCTCGCAGGGGCTTGTCGACTCGATCGGCTATCTCGACGACGCGATCGCCGCCGCGGAGGTGCGCGCGGGCGTCCGCTCGGGCGGCGCCGCCGTCTATCGGATCATGCCGCCCATCGACCTCTTCGGCGGTCTCGCGGGCGTCTCGGCGTCGCAGGCTCCGCTGCGTGGCGCCGCGGACATCCGCGCCCTCGCGAGCGAACTCGCGACGCCGCGGCTCAAGTACCAGGTCCAGTTCTGATCGCACGCGCAGTGATGATCGCGCGCGGCTCGCTCGTGCCGCCGCGGCGCGTTCAGCCCCACGCCGACAGCAGAATCGCGAGGTCAGGCGCGCCCACGACGCCGCTTCCATCGAGGTCGCCCGCGCCTGAACCGCCCCATGCGCCGAGGAGCGCCGCGAGATCCTGCGCGTTCACCGCGCCGTCGCAGTTCAGGTCGGCGGCCGCGCAGCCAGGGTCGTAGTAGGCGCGGAAGTCGTTGCCCACGCCCGCGATCAGGAGCGTGCCATCGCCTGCGAGAACGGGGCCGCCTTCGTTCAGGTTCGGCACCTCGACCGACCAGCGCAGCGAGAGGTCTGGGTTGAAGGCGAAGACGGTGCCCGGGAATCCGCCGTTTCCAAAGAAGATCGTGCCCGCGCCATCGACCACGATGTGCGGGGAAGTGAGGAAGGTCGGCACCGCCGCGACGGGAACAGAACTCGTCGCGCGCAGCGCGCCTGTCAGCTGGTCGCGGATCTCGAGGAAGCCGTCGTAGTTCACGAAGACGACCCCGCCGTCGGCGGTGGCGCCGCCTTCGCCGCCGAACGCAGCGCAGGGCGCGGACCAGCGCAGCTCGAGGCCCGTGCCCGTGTCCTGGTAGGCGTAGAGTCGGTCCGTCTCTGGAGAGATGCGCGGAACGACGGGGAAGAAGACCATGCCGTTCGACCCTGCGAAGACCTCCGTCTGGGTGAAGAACACGGGAAGCGGCGCGCTCGAGTAGCGCTTCGCGCCCGTGGCGGCGTCGAAGCAGCCGACGCGAATCGTGTTGTTCGGGCCCCGCTCATGGACATAGATCGAGTTGCCGACGAGCGCGGGTCCAGAGCTCCCGCTGATCGAGAACTGGTGCGGCGCCGTCCAGACCACCGCGCCCGTCTCGCCGTCGATCCTGCGGATGTTGAGGCCCGCAACCGCAATGAGGTCGCCGTCGTCTGTGAACACAACGCCGTCGTAGAGGCCAGGCGCGCAGGTGTCGCACGCCGTCGTCCACAGCAACTTGCCCGTTGCCGCGTCGAGACAGTGGATCGCGGAGCTGCGGGTGAACCCGTCGTCCGCGCGTCCCGTGTAGACACGGCCATCCCTCGCACCGTAGAGGACCATGGTCCAGTCGCCAGGCTGCCACGGGAACTCGTAGGTCCAGAGCTGATTGCCCGTCGCGAGGTCGAGCGCGTGGAGCATCGAGTTGTTCGGGTCGAGCAGCGGGCTCCCGGCGACGGTCTGGCGGATGTTGAAGACGCGGCCGCCCTCGACGATCGGCGTCCACGCGATCAGCGAGAGCGACGCGCCCGACCAGCGCAGCGTTGGGGTGGCGGGGCCGACGGCGGAGGTCAGGCCGTTGCGTGCGGGGTTTCCGCCGAGATTCGACCAGTCCGCGCTGGCTGGCGTTGAGGTGAAGTGCGCGGCCGCAAGGAGCGACAGGACGAGAAGACGGCGTTCGGGCGTGCGGTGCGGCATGGTTGTCTCGGATGTGGTCGGCGAGGAAGCGCGTGACCCGTGACCTGGGCGTCCTGCCCGAGGGCCGCCTTCCCCTGCGAAGGATTCGCCGTCACGCCGATTCCGCAAGCGCGCGGGTGGCGATTCCATGCGTTCGTGTCGCCGATTGCCCCGCGAGGGGTACGGCGCATCGGCTTGGCGACGGCGCGTGCCCAGGCCAGCGCGGCCTCTCGGGCCTTCGTCACGGCTGCGTGCTGCGGTCAATCGAGGGCGAAGTCGTGAAGTTGGGCGGCCCTGCGGATCCCGAGTTTCCGATAGATCCGCTTGCACATCGTGCCGACCGTATGCGTGGAGATTCCGAGCCGCGTGGCGACCTCCGCGCGTGGCTGTCCGTCGCGCAGGGCCCGCGCGATCTGCCGTTCGCGCGCGGTCAGCGCCTCATGCGCGACGCCCCGCACGGTGGCGCGGTCGCGCACCGTCGCCTCCGACACGAACTCGACATGCGGCTGCGGAAGGACATGGCCTTCGAGCGGCTCGATGCGGATCACCATGCCGTGGTTGCAGCGCGGTGCCTCGCGCTGCCCCTGTGCGCCATGCTTGTCGGCGAGGAGGCGCACGAACTCCTCGACGCGCGCGATGCGGCGCTTCAGCTCGCCGAGATCCGATTCGTCGAGGACGAGCGGACCGCAATGGTGGAAGTGCCAGCCCGTCTGCGACGCGCCGCCGATCGGGCGTCGTGCCGCGAAGAGCGCGCCCGCCATCTCGCGGTTGATGAAGGACGCGACCTCGTTCACGATGCGTCGCTCCTCGGGGCTCTGCGAGTCGATCACGATCGAGAGCTCGCGCATGGCGACCGTGTAGGCGACGGCGCGCCTTCGCCCGCGCGCCAGCTTGGTCTCGACGAGCCCTGCGTTCGCGAGGCGGTCGAGCGCGGCATGCACGGCGGGAAGCGTCCGTGAAGTCCTGCGCGCGAGCTCGGCGGCCGTCACGGGCTCGCCTGCGCAGCGGAGGCACTCCCAGAGCCCCATCGCCTCGAGGTCGCGGATCGCGTCGAGGAGGCCAGGCCGCATGAGCGCGAGCCTCGTGGATGTTCCCGATCTAGGCATGGCTTCTCCGTGGCGCGCCCGTCACAGCGACATGAGCAGGATCGCGCCGACCGACAGGATGAAGTAGGGGACGAGCGACGCCGCGCCCGCGTAGTCCTTGGCGAGGCGCTGGCCGAAGAAGAGCATCACGATGTTGAGGGCGCAGAGCTGCGCCGCGTGGAGGCCGAGCGTCGTCGCCCCATCGACGGCGAGCATGACGGCGCCGACGGCCGCGAGCGCGCCCGCGGCGGTCTCTGTCAGCGTGATGACGCCGAGCATCGGCGCGACCTGTCGCGCGAGCGGCGACTTCGCGAAGTGCCCCGTGAGCCACGCGAGGTTTCCCTTGAAGTCGACGATCTTGTCGACGCCCGACTGCAGGAAGAGGATCGCAAGGAGGACAAGCGTCAGGAACTGGGCGGATACGACGGGCGTGAGCAGGGTCTCGAGCATCGGAGTCTCCGCCGCGATCGTACAGCGGGGCGACTCGCGCGGCGGGGCGGTCGGGCCGGCACGGGGAGCCGCATGGGGAGCCGCATGGGAAACAGCGCGGGAAACAGCACGAGCCCCCGTGCGACGACCGCACGGGGGCTCGGGTGTGGTGGTGTTTCTTGCCGCGTGTCCGACGCGCCGCGCGCTCAGCGGCGGCGGCGCGCGCCGACGAGGCCCGCTGCGCCGAGGAGCGCGAGCGCGCCCGGGGCTGGCACATTGCCGACGACGACATTCTCGAAGAGGAAGCCGTTGCCGAGCGTGCCGGGGGCCGCGGTGCCCGCCACGCGGAAGAGCATCGAGTCGACCGCCTGCAGGCGCGGCTCGCCGGGGGTGGTGAGCTCGTTGAGGCGGTAGTAGCTCTCCCAGGTCGAGCCCGTGTGGATGAGCGAGCCGTTGAGGTAGACCTTGAGCACATCGTTGCTGAGGATGCCGCTCCCCGTGTCGGTCACGCCGTCGACGAAGTCGATGGTGGTCTCGATCGAGTGGAGGTCGGTGTACGACAGGCCGCTCGCGATCGTGATCGAGCTCCCGGGGAACGTGCCGTTGAGGCCCGTCTCGAAGACCCGCAGCGCGAAGCCAGCGCCCGTGTCTGCGATCTGCAGCCAGCTCATGCGGACGGTGGACTGCTTCGCCGACGCCGAGAGCGTGATGGCGAGGCCGTTCTGCGCCGCGCCCGTCGCAGAGCGGAAGTCGAAGCGCGAGTAGAACTGGTTGCTGGTGGCGTAGGCGCCGAACTGCGGCGCGGTCGGCGACGAGCCGTTCGTGCCGCGGTCGTTCCAGAGCGCGCTGCCCGACTCGCCCGCGACCGCGGCCGAGGTGCTCGAGAAGGTCTGCGAGGCGTAGGTACCGCTCGTCACGGCGTTCGAGATGCGCCACACGCGCTTGCCGCCTGCGTCGACGATGGCCTGGTCCCAGTTGCCCACGGTGACCGAGGTCTGGAAGCCGTCGCGCGTGGTCCAGCCCTGCTGCTGGTCGATGGTGCCGAGGTTGAAGGACTCGAAGCCTGCGGAGGCCGAGGCTGCCGCGAGGAAGAGCGGGGCTACGAGCGAGAGCGCGAGGGTGGCGCGACGGTTGGCGCTGGAGAGGGTGGCCATGACGAAGGGAACTCCTGCAGTTGATGCCGTGAACAAGGCCATCCACGCGGAGCGGCCCGGCCAGGTCGCCACGGCCCGTGCCCGAGGACGCCTCGGGCGGGTTCCATGCACCTGTGTTCACGATGTCTGTGGGAGACCAAGCGCAGTGCGCGCGCGGCCTCTGTCAAGGTTTGTCCTCTGATTCGGAAGCCTCGCGTGAATGCGATCGGTCTGTCCCACTCTGAGGACAGGGGAGGAGCGCAGCGGTTCCTGCGCGTCCCCGCGGAGTTGTCCTCAGCTGCAGCCGCCCCACGCCGAGAGGAGCGCCGCGAGGTCCGCAGCGTCGACCGCGCCCGAGCCGTCGAGGTCCGCGGCTCCCGCGCCGCCCCAGGCCGAGAGAAGCGCCGCGAGGTCCGCAGCGTCGACGGCGCCGTTGCCGTCGAGGTCGCCCGCGCACGGCGGCGTGGCGCTGCGATAGGCGCGAATGCCGACGCGGTCGGCCACCACCAGCGTGTCGTGCGCGCCGAGCGACGGGCCGCCCGAGTTCGGGCGATCGAGCGTGAGCGTGAAGAGGTTCGTCGAGAGACCCGCGTCGAACGCCCACACGCGGCCTTCGAGCGCGGGGTTGTTCGCCCAGCCGTTCGAGACGAACACGGTCCCGTTCGTGCCGACCGCGGTGCGTGGCGAGATCGAGGACGCCAGCGGGCTCAGCGCGCCCGCGCTTGCGATCACATCGCCCGTGTTCGGGTCGAGGCGCACGAACTCGTTGTTCTGGAGGAAGGTGTAGATCGACCCATCCGCGGCGAGTCCGTGCTCGTGCGAGGTCGTCCAGCGAATCGGCCGCTGCCAGCGGAGTTCGAGCGCCGTGCCCGTGTCGGCGAAGGCGAAGAGGAAGTCCGTCGCCGTGTTGTTCTGCGTGCGCGCGAGGTAGACGGTCGAGCCGTCGAGCGAAAGAAACGGCGCGTTCTGCACGGTCGCGCCGACCATCGGCGGCGTGCGGTAGAGGAACGCGCCTGTCTCGAGGTCGTACTTGGCGATTGACTGGGAGAAGCTCGCGTCGGGCGAGGGCGTGTCGATGAAGACGCCGTCAGGGCCGATCGCGGCGCCGCAGTTGCCGCTGACGGAGCACTGTCGGTTGATCGACCAGACGGTCGACCCGTTGGTCGCGCGGAGCCTCGCAAGCCGCTGCTCGTCGCCGACGATGAGGTCGCCGTTCGCCGTGAAGACGACGCCGTCCTGTGGCCCCGCGAGGGTCAGGTGCGTCGAGGCCCAGACCAGCGCGCCCGTCGCGCCGTCGAATGCGTAGACGGGAGTCTGTCGCCCGCTGCCGCCGCGCGCGGCGTAGACGCGTCCATCGTTCGCGCCCGCGACATAGGCGATCCACTCTGTCGCCGAGTTCCCACCGTAAGGGACGACCGTGCGCCAGAGCTCCGCGCCTGTCTCGAGGTCGAGCGCGAGCAGCACATCGTTGGCGGCGGCGCCCGGGAAGCCCGCTTGGCGGATCGCATAGACGCGTCCGTCCGCGATGACGGGATGCCACGAGATGATCGAGAAGTCGCTCGAGTTCGACCAAAGCAGGTCGGGCGCCGTCGGCCCCGCGCCGCCCGAGCGGCCGTTGCGCTGCGCGTTGCCGCCGAAGTTCGACCACTGCGCGCCGCCGCCGAGCATCATCATGTTGATGGCGCGGACCGCGCGGTCTCGCGTGCGGGTGCCCGCCGACGCGCGCGGATCGCGCGAGAAGCTCCGCATCGCGGGGCGCGAATCCTGTGCGTCCCGCGCTGCGTTGAGCAGGGCGTGCGTCTCTCCCGGCGCGAGCCACAGCGTCCCGCCCTCGAGGGCGCGCGCAGCGCCTTGCGCAAGATCGAAGCGGTGGGGCTGTGCGGGGGCGGCCTCCTGTGCCGCGGTCGCCACGGGTGCCACGGCGACTGCGAGCGCCACGCAGGACAACGACCGCGCAAGCGGGCGGAGCATGAGGGCGGAGAAGCGGTGCATCGGGATCGGACGGTGCAGGTGGGTCGGTCGCAGGTCGAGCATGTCTTCATCATTCCCCGCGCCGCGCCGCGCGCAAGCATGGCGCGAGGCAATCGTCGAATTGCTGGCCCTCGCCCGCCGATCGGAGCCTGCGTGCCTTGAGCGGGGCACACGAGCCGCGCATTGCTCGCAATCCACGGAAGACCCGCGCGCTCGGGAGCCGGCCCCGCCGCGAGGCTCGTGAAGCGCTTCTCGTATGCTCCGCGGGCTGCGGCGGAAGTCATCCATCGAACGCGCCGCCACGCATTTCGCAACCTCGACGCCCGATCGACATGCCCAGTTCCGCCAAGCCTTCAGCACCGCTCGACATCCGCAATCCAGCCCTCGTCGAGGCGATCCTCGACAGCGACGCGATGGCGATCTGGGAGTGCCTGCGCAGGCTTGATCGCGCGTCGTCCGCCCGGCAGATCGCAGAGGCCTCCACGCGCCCGATCGGGGAGGTCGACCGGGCGCTCGAGGCGCTTCTCGCCGCGAAGCTCGTCCGCAGGCTTCGCGTCCGCGGACGCCGCAGCTCGATCGGCTACAAGGTGCATGCCCCGACGATCGTGGTCGGCTTCGACCGCCGCGACGCCGAACAGCGCGCGATCGTCGAGCGGATCTCGGCGCACATCGACCAGCACCTCGAGGGCCAGCTGTTCCGCGACTCGCTTCCGCTTGACCAGCTGACCGCGGCCGACTGGCACTTCAGGCTCTGCAATCCGATCACGCTCGATCGCGACGACCTCGTCGAGCTGCAGCGGCGCGTCGA
The DNA here is from genome assembly GCA_016124975.1 of Phycisphaera sp. GTDB lineage: Bacteria > Planctomycetota > Phycisphaerae > Phycisphaerales > SM1A02 > QWPT01. Next base: position 36,814 of record WGMP01000041.1, read on the forward strand.
GCTGGTCGAGCAGTTCCTGAGCACCCTCAGGGAACGCCGCGGCGCGGACGGCGCGCTGCCGACCTCGCGCTGCAATCATGCGATCTCGATCCGCGTCGCGCCGCTCGGAGGGCATGTCCTGCCGCAGCCGACGATCGAAGTCACCACGCAGACCGCGCGGGATGTCCGCCGCTATGCGGAGCGCGAGGTCCGCGCGCCGCTCTCGGCCCGCGAGCGCTCGGTGGCGATCGAGCTTCGCGGCGGCGCCAGCCGCGCCGAGGTCGCCAAGCGACTCGGGCTGTCGGTCTACACCGTCGGCACGCTGTGCAAGCGCATCTTCCGCAAGCTGGGGATCCGCCGCGTCACCGAGCTCAACCACAGCACGATCTGACTGACGCCCCTGCGTCGCGCCCGCGGAGCCGCCGCTTCTTTCGGAATCGGGCACCCAGCCTGAGCGAATCGGGAAACGCCGCGCGCCGCCGCGAATTGCCGCGAATCGCCTCGACGCATCGCACGGAAGTCCCTCTCCACGAGCGGTTTAGGCGCATCGCTGCACCTCGGGGGATGTGCTGCCAACCTTGGCACGGCCCAAGCACATGCCTCGCTCCGATTTCACGAAATCCGCAGTTTTGCTTGACACCCGCAATGGCCGCGGCATCTTCGGCGGTGGAGGCGGGTCAGGGAGCGCAGGCGATCGCTCCGTGCCCGCGTTCCCTTTTCCCGTTTCTGACTTGGTGGGCACGCTGGCCATGTTCCGTGGCTGGTTTGGTGGTGTCCCGTGGGAGCTCGCGTTTCGTTCTTCCGCGAACCAGAAATGAACCGAGTCACGATCTGAGTCCCGTCCTGAACTTCCGTCCTGAACTCACGGAGCCTGGAGAGAATCTCATGCACGCCAAGACCCCTGTCCTCGTCGCAGGAATCGTCAGCACCTTCATCGCAGCGGCCGCGAGCGCGGACTTCAGCTCCGCCTCGTGGACCCTGAACACCTCGGGCCTGTCGGGCGGCGCTCAGTTCGCCGTCGGCCAGACACTGTCCGTGCAGGCCGGTGGCGGAGGCGGTTCGGGTTCGCTGACCGCGTCGACCATGGAACTCTTCGGCGGCAATGCCAGCGCGCGCAGCCTCTCGTGGTACTCGACCGTCGCGTCGGGCGCGGGCACCATCAGCGTCGATTGGGCCTACTCGAGCGCCCCCGGCAACGACTCGGCGGGCTGGGACGGCGCAGGCTGGGTCCTGAACGGCGTCTTCACCGTCCTCGCCATCAACGCGGGCTCGCCCGCGAGCGGCACGCTCACCTTCTCGGTGAACGCGGGCGACACCTTCGGCTTCGGCGCGGCCACCGTCGATGGCCTCTTCGGCTCGGGCACCGCGACCTTCACGAACTTCGTCCCCGCCCCTGGCGCCGTCGGGCTCCTGGCGATGGCGGGCCTCGCTGGTTCGCGTCGCCGCCGCTGAGCGCCGAGCCGCACTTCGGTGCATCCTCGATGGTGCATCCTCGATCCAACCCGACCGCAGGCCGCCCGATGGCGGCCTGCGGTCTTTGCACTTCCTGCTGCTTCCGAGCGGTTGCGCCGCTCGGGTAGGCTTCCTGCGCGAGTCCGTTCCCGCCATGCCTCCAAACCCACCGCAACTCGAGCAGGAGTTCCGTCGCGCGCAGGAGCGGCATTTCGCGGGCGACTTCGCGGGCGCCGCGTCGATCTACCGCGCGCTCCTGAAGCGCCTTCCGAAGAACGGGCCGCTCGTCCATGCGCTGGGCGCCGCGGAGTTTGCGCTCGGCGACCTCGCCGCGGCGCGCGGGCACTTGCTCTCGGCCATCCGACTGCTCCCGCGCAACCCGACCGTGCGCGTCGACCTCGCCTCCGTCTACCGGAAGCAAGGGCGCTTCCTCGAGGCGCGGCGCGCGCTCGAGGATGCGCTCGCCATCGCGCCGGGCGACCCGACCGCGCTCGCGCAACTCGCGGAGACGGAGATGCTGCTCGGGAACGCCGCAGAGGCAGAGCGGTGGCTTCGCGAGGCGCTGAAGCCCATTGATGCAGAGCCCGACAGCCCCGCGATCGCCCTCGCCTTCGCGAAGCTCGCCCCGCGCATCGGGCGTGAGGAAGAGGCGGCCGCGCGGCTCGCGCGGGCGCTCGCTTCACCAGGCGTCCCCAGGATCCTCCAGTGCGAGGGACTCTTCAGGCTCGCGTCGCTCGAGGACAAGCTCGGGCGCGTGGACGCAGCGTTCGAGTCGCTTCGCCGCGCGAACACGCTGAAGCACGCCGAGTTCGACCCCACGGACTTCGCGCGCAAGGTCGACCGCGCGATCTCCTTTTGGCGCGCGGAGCGGATTCCCTCCCTCCGATGCGCAGACGGCATGGGACGCGAGGCCGTGTTCATCGTGGGCATGCCCCGCAGCGGCACGACGCTCGTCGAGCAGATCATCGACAGCCATCCGAAGGCGCATGGCGGGGGAGAGCTCGCGGCAATCGGCGCGCTCGCGGCGCAGCTTGACGCGGGCGGGGTTCCACCGCTCGTCGTCGACCCTGGCGCGATCGACGCCGAGGCCCTGCCACGGCTCGCGCGCGGATATCTCGAGCCGCTCCGAAGGCTCAACCCCGACGCCGAGCTCATCACCGACAAGATGCCGCTCAACGGCCTGCACCTCGGCCTCATCTGGCGCATGCTGCCCGAGGCGCGCGTCGTCGTGTGCCGCCGCGATCCCGTCGACACCTGCCTTTCGTGCTACTTCCATCACTTCGCGGGCGCGCTTCCCTTCGCCTACGACCTCGCGCATCTCGGTGCAATGCATCGCGCGCACGACCGACTGCTCGCGCACTGGATCGCGGCGCTCCCGTTGCGCATCATGGAGGTGCGCTACGAGGAGCTCGTGGCGGACCCGGAGCCTGCGATCCACCGCATCCTCGGGTTCGTGGGGCTTCCCTTCGACGAGCGCTGCCTGCGCTTCCACGAGAGCGGCCGCGTCGCGCTGACGGCGAGCAACGAGCAGGTGCGGCAGCCGATCTACCGCTCTTCGGTGCATCGCAGCGCGCGGTATCGGGCGCATCTGGGTCCGCTGCTTGCGGCCCTCGGCGAAGGCGTTGCGTCCGAGTGAGCGAGTGTGCCCGCGCGGTTCGTGCCCGCTCACGGCAGTGCGGGGCGTGACCGCATCAGGCGCCGCACGCGGTCCGAGTTCTCGCCGAAGCTGTCCGTCGACCATTTCTCGATCGACGCGCGGAGCGACGCGGCCTCCGCGACGAGCGACGGTTCGTCCGAGCGCTCGAGCGCCAGGAGCAGCATGAACTCGCCTTCGAAGGCTTCGGCCGAGCGCGCGCCGAAGTGCTCTGCGATGATGCGCGCGTCGTCGCGGCACTGCGCGGTGTCCGCCATCGACCTCCAGGCGTCCTTCGCGAAGGGGGCCTCCGCGAGTCGCTGCCCGAAGACTGCGCGGAGCAACGCCGTGTGCTCCGCCCTTCCCGAAGCCGAGGCCACGCGCGCAAGGAGCGCCCGCGCTTGATCGACCGCGACCGCCTCGCCCCGCTCGAGGGCGAGGAGTCGCACGAGCGAGTGCGCCGTGCCCGTCAGGCGGCTGACCGTGTTGCCCGGAACTTCGAACCACATCTCGACAGCCTTGCCGTAGGCGTCGATCGCCCGCGCGCGGTCGCCTTCCTGGCCACGAATCTCGAGCGAGCTTCCAAGATGGCGGAGGATGTTGAGGCGCTGCGCCGCGCGGCTGGAGGCGGCTGCCGGGGATGCATCGTCTCCCGGATTTCCCACAGCCGCCGCGAGCGCGACGAGCCCGTCGATCGCCTCGTCATGGCGCGTGAGCCCGCGCAGCGCGAGCGCGCGCTGGATCTCCGTGTGCATGGTGCGGGGGTGGCGCTCCCCGTGCTCCCGCCGACGGACCTCGAGCGTCTCGTCGAAGTGCGCGAGCGCCTCGTCGTACCGTCGGGTCGCGAGGGCGAGATATCCCGCGTTGTGGAGGAGCCGCGACCATTCGCCGAGCGGAAGCTCGAGTCCGCGGGCTGTGCGCACGGCTTCGTTCGCGGCCTCTGCCGCAGCCTCGCGGTTGCCGAGCGCGTCGAGCGCGAGCGCACGGGTCGAGAGCGCGGATGCGCGCTGCGGCGCAAGCCCGGACGCTTCCGCGAACCGCAACGCCTGATCCGCGGCCGCGAGGGCGGCGGGACCCTTTCCGCTCGAGGTCTCTGCGACCGCGACGAGACCGTAGGCGGAGGATCGCAGTTCGTCGGCTGCCTTGGAGACCGATCCGTCGAGCACGGCGATCGCCTGCTCTGCGGCGAGCAGCGCGTTGCCGGACTGGGAGCCGAGCTGCCTCGCCCGTGCAAGTCCGATGAGCGCGCGCGCCCGTTCGGGCGGGCCCACCGCCTCGCGCTGCAGGCCAACGAGGCGCTCGAACTGCGCGGCCGAGCCCGCGTAGTCGCCGATCTCGAAGAGCACCTCGGCGAGCGTCGCGCGGAGGTCGCGCTCGAGCTCGGGTGGCGTCTGGCTTGTCTCGAGCGAGCGAACCGCAAGCTTCACGATCTCCGCCGCGGTCGTCGGCGTTCCCGCCGCATCTTGCTCGCGGAGGTTCGCGAGCAGGTCGCGGAAGTACCCATTCATGCGTTCCGCGCGCAGCCGCGCCTCCTCGGCTTCGTCGGCGCGCGCCGCCTCGGCGTTGCGGGCGCGCGTGGCGTCGATCGCGAAGAGGAGCGACGCCGCGCCGCCCGCCGCGAGGGCGAGGAACGCAGCCAGCAGCCCGATCGTCGCGGTGCGATGCCTGCGCACGAGCGTGCGTGCGACATACAGCGTGCCAGGGGGGTGCGCCTCGACCGGCTCGCCTGCGAGGAACCGCTCGAGGTCGTCGGCGAGCGCCGATGCGTTGGCATAGCGGCGGGCGGGGTCCTTCTCGAGCGCGCGCAGGATGACCAGCGCCAGCTCGCTCGGCACGCGCGCTCGGTCCTCCGCGCGGAACGCGGGGACCTCGTGCCGAATCCGCTCGAACAGCGTTCCAATCGGCAGCGACCCATCGAACGCCGCGCGGCCCGTCAGCGCGCGGTAGGCGAGGAGGCCCAGTGCGTGGACATCGGTGCGGGCGTCGATCCCTTCAGGGCGTCCGTCGATCTGCTCGGGGGCGCACCACGACGGCGTGCCCGCGAATCCCTGCGTCCTGGTGGCGTCGACGGCGTCGAACTCCTTCGCCAACCCGAAGTCGAGCACCTTCGGCGCGTCGCCTGCGCCCACGAGGATGTTGGTCGGCTTGATGTCGCGGTGGACGATGCCGATCGCATGCGCCACGGAGATGGCGCGCGCCGCGTCAACGAGCGCCCGCACGATCGTCTCGAGGGCGTCGTCGCGGCCGCGCGTCGACCACACGGCGTCGGCCCAGCGGTCGAACGACTCTCCCTCGATCCACTCCATCACGAGGAGGCGCGCACCATCGCTCTCGGGCGCGGAGAGGAGCGACACGATGTTCGGATGCGCGAGCGCCGCGAGCACGGAGGTCTCGCGCGCAAACCGGGTGTCCTCGAGCGAGATCGCGTGGGTCGGCTCCGCCGGGCCGTCGCCGAGGGCTGCGTCGCCGCGCATCAGCCGCTTGATCGCGACGCGGCGACCAGTCCTCGGTTCGATCGCCTCGTAGACCGTTCCCTGCGCGCCCCGCGCCACCACGCGGACGAGCCTGTAGCCCGCGATCTCGCCGATGATCGCGGGCTCCGCGGCGCGCGCGGCGCGGTCGATCCAGGCGTCGCTCTCGAACGCGAGGATCGCCGTGCGCTCCGCATCGCCTGTCGGGTGGCCCGAAGGCGAGGGCGGATCCGACGCGTCGTCCATCGCTCCGCCGCTCACGCCTCCTCCGCGATCTGCTGCTCCACGAGCGCCTTCATCTTGTCGCGGATCCGCTGCTTCACCTTGTGGACCGCCTGCGTCGAGGTCGCGCAATCCCTCGCGATCGCCTCCACGGGCTCGCCGCGCATCAGGCGCTCGAAGATCGCCACGCTCTCGGGCGCGAAGGTGCGGCGGATCTCCGCCATTGCGATCCTGTAGTGGTGGTTGATCCATTCTTCCTCGAACGCTCGCTCGCTCAGCTCGGCGACTTGGGCGCGGCGGGCGTCGCCCCCTGCGACGACGCCCTCCACGATGGGTAGTGCCGCCGCGGCGCCCGCTGGACGCGACTCGCGGGCACGAACCCGAGAAATCTCGTTTCGCACCACCCGGAAGAGGTAGCTGCGAAAGCGCCCCTTGGCCGCGTCGAGCGTGAAACGGGGCATCGCGCGGAACAGCGCCCCGAAGACGGTCTGGGCCACATCCTCCGCATCGGTGGGCTGCAGCCCCTGGCGGGTCGAGAAACGCACCACGAGCTCCCTGTAGCGCGCCTCGAAGCGCTGCCACGCCTCCTGGTCCTTCGGGTCCTGAAGTCTCGCGATGAGCGTGAGTTGCGTCGGCGGAATCGTCATGACCCGGGCGGAATGTACCCCCTGCAGACGACTCGGCGAAACGACGGTTGCGTGGAAATTCCGCATCGCTCCGTCCAACGGACGCCGCCACGCCGCTACGCAGGGGGTCCGACGGAGTCCAATCGCCATGCAGACCCTCATCGCCCGCATCACGCCTGTCACGAACCTCTTCACGCTTCGCGCCGTTCTCGGGCTGGCGTCCGTCCTGGGCGCCGCCGCGTCGGCCCACGCGGTCGAGAAGACCTGGGACGGCGGTGCTGGCACCGCCAACTGGCACGACGCCGCGAACTGGAGTCCGGACGGCATCCCCGCGGAGACCGACACCGTGGTGATCGGCGCTGCGTTCCCCGAAGTCGTCTACACAGGAACGGCGGGGGATCGGACGGTCGCCACGCTGTCCTGCGACACGGTGCTGCGGATCACGGGCGGAACGCTGCGGGTTGCGGACGGCGGAACGATCACGGGGCGGCTGACGATGACGGGCGGGGCATTCTGCCCAGGACTCGTCTCGGGCGCGTTCGTCACGCTTTCGGGCACGGGCAACTCCATCGCAAGCGCGAGTCTTCCGTGCGGTTCGCTGCATGTCGCGGCGGGCGCGACCTTGTCGCTCGCGAACTCGACCCTCTCCGCCGCGCTCGTGAACGACGGCGCGGTGACGATGCCGTCGAACCAGAGCACGACGCTCGGCGCGAACGGCACGGTGCTGAACCGAGGCGAGTGGACGATGACGGCCGCCAGCGGGCAGTCCAGCCAGATCTCGGGCAACTGCTCGAGCTTCACCGCGACCTTCACGAACGAAGGCACGCTGCGGGCGACGGGTGGGGGC
>WGMP01000053.1 GCA_016124975.1 Phycisphaera sp.
ATTGTCGTGTCGCACGGTTCAAACCGCCGGAGTCCCCAAGCAGGGGTGCCCGCATGCTTCAGATCGTCGGAGTCCCCAAGCCAGGGGTGCCCGCATGCTTCAGCATGCGGAACGACAGGTGTCGGAGTCGAAGGCTGACATCATCCGTTCCGCGGACTGAAGTCCACGGGCACCCCAGACTTTTGTGTCGCATGATTCAGATCGTCGGAGTCCCCAAGCAAGTGTGCCAGCAGACTTCAGTCTGCTGAACGACAGGTGTCGGAGTCGAAGGCTGACATCATCCGTTCCGCGGACTGAAGTCCACGGGCACCCCTGATTGTCGTGTCGCACGATTCAGATCGTCGGAGTCGCCAACCACGGGCACCCTCGACGTTCACGCCGCTCAGCGCATGTCGTAGCTCGTCCGCGACGAGCGCGAGCCCGCGGGGATCGACAGCGAGAAGCCCACGAAGGTGTCGTCCTTGATCAGGTCGTAGCCCGCGCTTGCGTTCAGGTCGAAGTCGGGGAAGGTGCGCGTGATCGAGCCCGAGACCGCGCGCATGTCGCCTTCCTCGATGTCGTACTGCGGGCTGAAGGCGATCAGGTATCGCGGCCCCGCGCGGTAGAGGAAGCCCGCCTGCAGGAGCTCCGAGTTCGTCGGCGCGAGATAGCGGTACTCGAGGTAGGTGCTCGCCACTGGGCTGTGGCGCATCTCGATCCCGAGCGACGCGCGCGCGAGGTTCTCGAGCACGCCGCCCTCGTCGGTCACGAACGCGGCGTCCTCGAGCAGGTAGTTCGCGGTGCCGCCGAGCGTGAGCGAGTCCGACAGCTGCCAGGCGAGCGAGCCGTAGAAGTGGCTGCCCCACTGCGAGAGCTCTGGCCTGAAGGAGTAGAACGCGGGGATCGGCGACTGCGTCCAGCGCAGGCTCGAGAACGGGTTGAGCGGGTCGATCGGCTGCGGCGTGAAGTCGCTGCCGCCGTCGTTGATGACGACACCCGTGTCGAGGCGGACCCAGTCGACGGACTGCCACGCGCCCGTTCCGCCGCGCTGGGTCTGCAGCGTGTTGCGCAGGCCGAGCTGGACGGCCGCGCCGCCGGTCGTGCCTTCATACTCCTGGTCGTAGATCGGCAGCGACCCCGCCTCGATCGAGTCATAGCCTGCCCACATCGTTCCGTAGGGCTCGACGATGTGGCGCATGCGGTTCAGGTCGAGGAGCCTGCTCTGCACGCCGTCGTCGATCCGCACGAAGCGCGCGGACGCGCGCACGCCGCCGCCCGCCTGGAAGCGGAGGTTGTCGACGCCGGTCGTGTAGCGGTCGAGCTCCTCGAGGAGGTATCCCGTGGCCTGGCCCGTCGCGAACGGCGTCACCGTCAGCCAGTCGCTCGAGAGGGGGATGCTGATCTCGTGCCGCGTGTCGAGTCGGCTGACCGCGTTGTCGTCGTAGCCGGCCGACAGGTATGCGTCCTCGATCGACTGGCCGGCGCCGAGCGCGCCGCCCCACGCGCCGACGGGCACGCCGAGCGACGAAGGCGTTCCCGTCGTCGGACGCAGGCTCATCACGCTCGCGGACCACTGCTGCGTCCAAGTGAGGCCGTCGAAGAGGTTGTCGCCGTAGCGGCGATAGGTGATCTCGGGGAACTTGTCGACGGTGTAGCCGCGGCTCGCGAGGAGGTACGAGTTCGAGATGAAGTCGTTGAGGTCGTACTTGACGAGCGCCGTGAAGGCCGTGTTGTCGCCGAGACCGACGAGCGAGAGGCTGGTCTCGTACTCGCGGCGGTTCCTGAACTCGGTCTCGCGCCACGAGCTGATGAAGGTCTCGTCGGAGATCGCGGCGAGCTGGGCCTGCAGCCCGAACGCGGGCGTGAGCATCGTCTGCCACTCCGCATCGACGAACCCGCGTACGCCGCTGTCGACCTCGACGCTGCGGCCCGAGCTCGTGCGGTCGGTGCCGCCTGCGTCGTAGAGTCCGTAGAGGTCGATGACGCCGCTGCCGAGCCCGTCGGAGAGCCTGAACCGCGTGCCGAGCGCCGCGCCGCGGTCGGTGAAGGCGTCGACGGCGAGCTGCGCGTCGAGCCCCGACACGGGACGCTCGCCGAGGAGCGCCATCAGGTCCCACTCCGTCCCGATCTCGACGCCGCGCTCGTCCTCGTAGCCGACATCGATCGAGCGGATCGGGATGCGGTCGACGCGGCCCTCGTAGCCTGGGAGCGGAATCAGGCGAGAGCCGCCGAACTCGATGCCCGCGCGCTCGGCGCGCACGAAGACGCCCTCCTCGCCGGGCGCATCGCTCCCGCCGGGCGCATCGCCTCCGCCGCGTGCATCGCCTCCCGGTCGCTGCGTGACCGTGACGCGGTCGACGCCGATCGCGAGGTGCGGCGTGAAGAACTCGCTCGCCGAGACGGTGGCGCGCTCGGCCGTCCACTCGTCGCGCGCGACCTGGCGAAGCTCCGCGGCGCGCGTGTAGATCGGAAGGTCGTCGCGGCGGCGGTCGTAGGTGCGCAGCACCGCGTCCACGATGATGGCCTTGTTGCGGACGAGGTCGTAGTAGACCTGCGAGCCGCGCATGGCGTAGTCGCCGTCCGAGGCCTGCACGGCGCCCTCAAGGTAGATCCCCTCGATCATCGAGGCGTCGAGCGTGCGCGAGCCGCTGCGGAGGTCGCCGATCGCGCCCTCCGCGAGGTGGATCACGCCGCGCTCGGCCGAGAGCTGGAGCGCGCGGTCGTCGCCGCCCGCGTTCGAGAGGTACTCGAGCTCGACCATGCCTTGGACGGCGATACGGTTCGGGCGCTCGTCGATCACGATCGAGTCGGCGGAGAACGAGATCGTTCCCTCGGGGCGGAAGATCGGAAGCGCGCCCGTCTCGGGCAGCGGAATCTCGATCGAATCGGGCCCCTCGGGCGCGCGCGCGGCCGCCGCGGCGAGGCTTCCGCCGGGAAGCGGCGCGGGGTCTTCGGGCGCGGCGGGGAGGTCGAGCACGGGCCTGTTTCCAAGCGTCGCGTCGCCCGCCGCGAGGCCGCGGAGGTAACGCGCAAGCCGCGCCTCGCCGCGGCGGAGCAGCGGTTCGCCCTTCGGGGCGCCGTTCTCGTTGACGACGAGCGAGAGCCGCGTCGCGCCGAGATAGCTCGATGTCACGAGGAGATCGCGGCCGCTCGCGCCGAGGCCTGCGCGACGGGTCGGTTCGTCCGCGCGCTCGAACCAGATCGCGACCTGCGTCGCGGCGTCCGTCCCGATCGGGAGACGGTTGATCCACACGACGGCGCTCTTCGCGCTGAAGGAGTAGCCGCCGATCGCGACGCGCACATCGCCCTCGAGGAAGAGGCGCTGGGTGTCGTCGGTTTTCCAGCTGAATCCGCGCGCCGCGGAGAGTTCGAGCCCTCCCGCGATCGGGCGCGTGGGAAGGACGAACCCGCCGAGGGAGGTGCCGTCGATCGCGCGGCGGGTCGTGCGGGGCGGCGCAATCCTGTCGTCGAGCGTGCCGACGGGGGCCCCGCCCGTCTGTCCCGCCGCGGGCGCCGCGGTCAGGATCGTCGAGGCGACGATCGAGGGCGCCGCAAGCAGCACAGCGCCCGCGAGCGACGGTGTCGCGAGCGGTCGAAGTCGGCTGGCAGGTCGGCGGAACATCACGGGCGCAGGATAACGAACCCCGCCCGTAGGTGGGCGCACGGGGGGGAGTTGTCAGGAGCGCCACGATGCGGGGGCGGCGGCCTGTGGCGCGAGTTCGCGCGCGATCGAAAGGAGCGCCGTGATCGCGATCGCGATGCCGGCGACGGCGAGCGCCTCGGTCGCGAGTCCCGCGGCCGCAAGCCATCCCGCCGCGACGATCGCCTTCCAAAGGCTGCCATAGCGAAGCAGCTTCTCCGCGGCGCGCGGGCCGCGCACGCCGCGCAGCTTCCACAGGCCGAACAGCGCGCACACGATGACCGCAAGCACGGGCAGCACGAGCAGACTGCGTTCGAAGAACGCGGGGAGCAGCGTCGCATCGGCGCCGAATCCGCCGTTGCGCTCGAGGGCGAGCGCGAAGAGCGCGGCGCTCCAGAACCCCCAGCCCGCCGCGCCGAGGAGGACGGCGCGGCGCGAGAGCTTGGGCCGCTTCTCGCCGAGGATGTAGGCAAGCGCGCCGACGCCCATGGTCTGGCTCATCGCGAGCCACACTGGGACGAGTGACGGGCTGTCGGGGGTGAGCGCAAGCATCGAGGCGGCCGTCGCGAGCCCCGCGAGCACGATCCCGAACGCTGGGATGTGCTTCGCGAAGGCGTCGTAGCCGAGGACGATCGCGGCGAGGACGAGCGCCCCGGCAAGCGCAGCTGTTCCGAAGGGAAGGGCCCCGAGCACGCCGAGGACGAGCGCCGCGAACGCGATGTGGAAGGCGCGGCGCGCCGCGATCGAGCCCGAGGGAATCGGCCGCTCGGGCGCGAACGCGCGGTCACGCTTGGCGTCGAGCGCGTCGTTCAGCGCCGCCCCGAAGGCCATGAATCCGACGGCGAACGCCATCGACGCGCCGAGCGCGAGCCAGACGGGGAGCGCCGCGATCAACTGTGCGGAGTCGGACAGCGCGGCTGCAACTGTGGCGTCGGCGGTGACGGCGTCGATCGTGTCGAACGCCGAGGTCGAAGCCGAGGTCGAAGCCGAGGTCGAAGCCGAGGTCGAAGCCGAGGTCGAAGCCGAGGTCGCAGTTGAGGCCGCAGCCGAGGTCGCCGCCGCCGACGCCTCAACCCGCGCCAGCAGCACCATCAGCCACACATTCGCCACGACCCCGAACGCAACGGGGAGCCTGGCGACCTCGACCGCGGCAAGGATGCGTGGAAAGAGGGGACGCACGGCGCGCATGGTAGGGCCTGCCTCGCGCCGCGCCGCGCGGAATGGGTGCGCGGTCCTCTCGCCGCGGATCGCCACCGCGCGTACGATCTCCCTTCCCATGCACACGCTCATTCCACTCGCCTCCGACGCCCGCGGCCTTCGCGTCGGAATCGCGACCAGCCGCTACCACCACGAGGTGACAGGCCGGCTGCACCAAGGGGCCCGCAACGCCTTTCTCGAGGCGGGCGGCCTCGACGACGACCTCGTCCTCGTCGATGTCCCTGGCGCGTTCGAGCTCGTCGCGGTGGCGCATGCGCTCGCGGCGCGCAGCGACCTCGACGCGGTCGTGTGCCTCGGCTGCGTGATCACGGGCGAGACCACCCACGACCGCTACATCTGCGAGGCGGTCGCTAACGGCCTCGCCGACATCAGCGCGCGCACGGGGAAGCCCGTCGCGTTCGGCGTGCTGACCTGCCAGAACATCGAGCAGGCGCTCGCGCGCGCGGGCGAGGGTGGCGCGAAGGGCAGCAAGGGAAACAAGGGTGAGGAAGCGATGCACGCCGCGCTCATCGCCGCGCACGCGGTGCAGCGCGTCCAGCGGCTCCCGCTCGGGAGGCCCGCATGAAGGGCCGCGCACGCTCCATCCGCACCGACAGGCGCTATGCGCTTCTCGCGCTCTACCAGTTCGACTCTGGCCTCGCGGGCGACCTCGAGGCCGTGCGCGCCGCGCTCGAGTCGATCGATGAACTCGGCGACGACGGCGAGGGCGTCGACCTCTCGCTCGCCTCCGCGCGGGTCGAGGCGCGCGACCCCGAGCGGCTCGCGGCGCGTGCCGCCGAGATTGACGCTGGGCTTGCGCTCGCGTCGCTCGTGTGGGAGTTCCGCCACGACGCCGACCGCGCCGTGCGGCCCTACACGGCGGACTGGCCCGTCCATCGTCAGCCCGTCCTCGACCGCAATGCGCTCAGGCTCGGCTGGTATGGCTTCACGCACGCCGGCGACCCGCCCGCGCTTGCGATCGACGAGGCCATCGAGCTCGCGAAGACCTTCTCCACCGAGAAGTCGGGCGCGTTCGTGAACGCCGTGCTTGACCGCGTGGCCAAGGAGTCAAGCGGAAGCGACGCAGGCGGAGCGGAGCCCGTGCGATGAGTTTCTTCCGCTCGGCGTTCGACGCGATCAAGAAGGGGCTGCAGAAGACCGCGGAGGCGATCGGCGGCCAGCTGCGATCGCTTCTCCTCGGCCGCACGCTCAGCGAGGAGCTGATCGACGAGATCGAGTCGCGCCTGATCGCCGCGGATGTCGGCGTGAAGGCGGCGCGCGAGCTCGTGGCGGGCCTTCGCGCCGAGTTCCGCTCGGGCCGCGTGTCGCGCGGCGAGGACGCGCTCGAGTACCTGAAGACGAGCCTCAAGGCGCGCTGGCCCGCGCAGTCGCGCGCGATCGCCACGGCGCCCGCGAAGCCGACGGTCATCCTCGTCGTCGGCGTGAACGGCGTCGGAAAGACGACGAGCGTCGCCAAGATCGCGAAGAGCCTGAAGGACGAGGGGCGCAGCGTGCTGCTCGCGGCGGCCGACACCTTCCGCGCGGGCGCGGTGGCGCAGCTCACCGAGTGGAGCAACCGCCTCGGCATCGACATCGTGAAGGGAAAGGCGGGCGCCGACCCCGCGGCCGTCGCCTTCGACGCGGCCGACGCAGCGCTCGCGCGCGGAAGCGATGTCCTCCTCGTCGACACCGCGGGCCGCCTGCACACGCAGGAGAACCTCATGCGTGAACTGTCGAAGATTCGCGCGGTTCTTGCCAAGAAGATCCCCGGGGCACCGCACGAGGTGCTCCTCGTCCTCGACGCGACGAGCGGGCAGAACGCCGTGCAGCAGGCGCGGCTCTTCGCGACCGCGGCGGGCGTCACGGGCATCTTCCTCGCGAAGCTCGACGGGACCGCGCGCGGCGGGATCGTGGTGGCGATCCGCGAGGAGCTCGATGTCCCCGTGAAGCTCGTCGGCGTGGGGGAGACGCCCGCGGACGTGCAGCCGTTCGACCCTGACCGGTTCGTCGAGGCCATGTTCGCGGCTTGAACGAACGCGAACGCAGGGCCGCGGGACGGGAATCCCTCGGTTCAGGCCCGATTCGCCGTTGTTCGCGCCCCCGCGGCGGGGCTACCATGTGCGCTCCTCGGTCGTCGAGATCCCGCATGCCTTTCCCCGAGCGACATCGCCCATTCGCGCATCGTGCGTGCGCCGCGCGCGGCTTCACGATCGTCGAGCTCCTCGCCGTGATCGGGGTGATCGGCATCCTGCTCTCGCTCATCTTGCCCGCGCTCTCCAATGTCAGGCGCGAGGCGCAGTCCGTCTCGTGCCAGACGAACCTCAAGCAGCTGCATGGCGCGATCGAGATCTACAGGTCCTCGAACAGGGACCTCCTCCCCATGTGCGACTTCCTTCCCGCGTCGACCCCCGAGGGGCCCGTCGGCGGGCTCGTCGAGGTGCTCGAGAACACCGTCGAGTCGAACTGCGCGTGCTGGTTCTGCCCCGCCGACGACGACGAGGACGGCTCGATCGCCGCGGGCACGAGCTACATCTACATCCCGGGGCTCCTGCGCTATTCGCCGCAGGTGCAGATCCAGGTCGCTTCGCTGATGGCCGCGACGATGGGCAACGCGTCGCTGAACGAGCGCATGCGCGAGCGCCAGCGCCGCGACGCGGAGGCGAAGCTCGTCGGCGCGCTCTACGACCAGAGCCCCGCAAGCTTCGCGATCCTGACCGACAGCCAGGACCGCCACAAGATCGGCAGCAGGAACCCGCGCAACGCGGTCTATCTCGACGGAAGCGTGGGCGCCTTGCGCGACGCGGGCGACGAGCCGGGCGGCGGGGGATGAACGCCGCGCGCGGGCCACTCGGCCTCGAGAGGAGCAATGCATGTCGCTGATCGACTCCATCACCGATATCCGTGACCGCGCCGACGACGCCCTGCGCGAGGCGTGGGAGTCGCGGCGGCCGCAGATCTTCGCGTCGCTCGGCGCGCTCGCCCTCGCGGGTGCGGTCGGATACGCGGCCTACTGGTGGATCGAGGTGCGCTTCCGTCCGCCGCCGTCGATCTTCGATTCGCCCGTCGACGATGTGCTCGGCTACTTCGCGCTCGACGACTTCTCGCAGCTTCCCGTCGAGGAGCGGATCCGCTTCCTGCGCGAGCTCGCGGACCGCTTCCGCGGCATGGACCAGGCCGAGAGCGCCACGATGGCGGCGTTCCTCGCTGGGCTCGCGGGGCCCGCGCGCGAGCAGGCCACGCAGAACGCGCGCGTCCTCGCGAAGGACATCCTCGCGCAGGGCGCCGACGACTACTTCAAGCTTCCCGAGAAGGAACGCGGCAAGTTCATCGACGACTGGATGGTGAAGTGGATCAAGACGGGCGAGCGCATCGCCACGGGCCGCGACAGCGACAAGCCCGACGAGGAGCGGCTCGCCGACATCCGCGCCGAGGGCGCCCGCGGCCGCGAGCGCGCCGCGAACCGCTCGTCCGACCGCATGCCGAGCCTCACCGAGGACGGCGCGATGCGCTTCCTCGACTTCTGGGCGAGCGACGTCGAGAAGGCGTCGACCCCGAAGGAGCAGGGGCAGATCGTGCGTTTCCTCGGCGATGTGCGCAAGCGCTTCGGCGGGTGAGGGCGAAGTTTGAGCGCTCGCCGCGAGGTTTGAACGGCGAGGTTTGAACGGCGAGGTTTGAGCGGCGAGGTTTGAGCGGCGAGGTTTGAGCGGTCGCGGCTGCGGCCGCTCCCTTTGGCGGGACCGAGATCATGGGTGCCCGCATGCTTCAGCATGCGGAACGGTTGACGCAAGCCGCCGACTCCGACGATCGTCGTCCCGCGTCCGCGCCTACCGCCACTCGTGGCGCGGGTAGCGTCGCCTGAGCTCGTTGCGCATCTCGGGGTAGAGCACGCGCCAGAAGTTTGCGAGGTCCTGCGTGACCTGCAGCGGCCGGAAGTTGGGCCCCAGGATCTCGACGACGATTCCCACGCGGCCGCCTGCGACCTTCGGGGTCTCGTCGAGCCCGTAGAAGTCCTGGATCTTCGCGCGGCCGCGCGGTGGCGCGCCCGCCGCGTACTCGAGCTTCATGCGGTATCCGCGTGGCAGCGCAAGCGCCGCGGGCGCCATCTTCTCGACGAACTGGATCTCGTCCCACGACAGCGCGCCGCGCACCGCGTCGATCGCGGTCTTCGCCTCGACCTCGCGCGCGCGCACGCAGCCCGAGCAGATCTCCGTGCGGATCACATCGAGGTCTTCGTCGGTGTAGGTGATGAGGTTCCGCTCGGGAAACCACGCCGCCACGCAGCGGACGCGCGCGATGAACGGCTCGCAGTGCTCGTCCCAGCCCTCGAGCTTGATCTCGCCCGACTTGATGCGCGCGACGAGCTCGCGCTCGACCTCGGGCGACGGCTTCGCGCTGCGGGCCTTGCGCGCGATCGGCGTGTCGAGGAAGCGCTCCTCGTCGGCGACCTCGACCGCGCGCAGCTCCTTGTTCCACGAGGTCGCGGTGACGGCGCTGAACGCGGCGGGGAGCGCGCGTTCGACCGTCGCACGCGGCACGGGGTGCGCGACGGGAATCGACACGAGCCGATCATGGTCTGGCCCCGACTCGCGCACCTCGAGCGCGACGACGAATCCCGCCTCGTGGACGAGCGATTCCTTCGCAAGCTCGACCCGTCGCCGCCCCGCGAGCGCGCAGTGCGGCCGCTCGCGCTCGAGCTTGAACGCGATGCGGTCGACGAAGCCCGCGACCAGCGCCGCGTCGACTGCGGCGTTCGACGCGTCGTCGCCCGTCTCGCGCACGCTGCGCGCAAGCTGGTCCGCGACGAGCACCGCCTCGCGGCACGCGAGCCTGTCGGCGGTCGCGGGGAGCGTCCGCGACTCCGCCGCGGCCACGAGACGCTCGCGTACGAGCGCGTCGCTCGGCGGGTCGCCCTTCTCGAGAAGCGAAAGGAGCGCGTTCGCGCCGATGCCGTCGGCGGGGTCGCGGTCGCTGAGCGCCGCCGCGATGCGCGCCACGCGCCGCGCGCAGCCAAGGCGTGCCGCCTCGACGAGCGCGCGCGCGAGCCGCGGATGCGCAGGCACGCGCGCCATCGCGCGGCCCGTCTCCGAGAGCCCGCGTCCTTCGGCACCGAGCGCCCCCAGCGTCGCGAGCGTCTTCATCGCCTCGCCGACGCGCGTCGCATCGGGCGCATCGAGCCACGGAAAGCGCGCGAAATCGTCGACTCCGAGCGACATCGTCTCGAGCATCGCGCTCGCGAGGTCGATCCGCGCGACCTCGGCCACCGTGTGCGCCTCGCGACGCTCGTGCTCGGCCACGCTCCACAGGCGGATCGCCCGCCCCGGCGCGGTGCGCCCTGCGCGGCCCGCGCGCTGCTCGGCGCTCGCCTTCGACACGGGCTCGACGCGCAGCGTGTCGAGCCCGCGCAGCGGGTCGTAGCGGTGGATGCGCGCAAGCCCTGAGTCGATCACCGTGCGCACGCCGTCGATCGTGAGGCTCGTCTCCGCCACATTCGTCGACACGATGATGCGGCGGCGCTTCGCGGGGTCGACCGCCGACACCGCGCGGTCCTGCTCCTCTGGCGGCAGCGCGCCGTGCAGGGGCAGCACCTCTGCGGCGACGCCCGTCCTCGCGAGCGCGATCCGCGCCTTCTCGCAGGTCTTCATGATCTCGTAGGCGCCCGGCATGAAGACGAGGATGTGGCCGGGATCGTCCGACTCGCCGCGTGCGTAGGCGTCGAGCACGCGCTCGATCGCGGCCCCCGCGAGGTCCCACGCCGCGTCGCGCGAGGGCCGCGCGAGGTGCTCGATCGCGACGGGATACGACCGCCCCTCGGCGAGAATCGTGTCGCAGGCGAGGAACCCCTCGAGCCGCGTCGCCTCGAGCGTGGCGCTCGTCACGATCATGCGCAGGTCCGCGCGCCGCGACTCCTGCGCCAGCTTCACGAGCCCGAGCGCGACATCGACCGCGACCGAGCGCTCGTGGAACTCGTCGAGGATCACGGCTCCGACGCGTGCAAGCGCAGGGTCGCGCTGCATCTGCCGCACGAAGAGGCCGTCGGTGACGAAGCGGATGCGCGTCCTGTCCGACACGCGGCGGTCATGCCGCGTCTCGTATCCGACGACGCCGCCGAGTTCGTCGCCGAGTTCGTGCGCGACGCGCGCGGCCAGCATGCGCGCGGCGAGCCGCCGTGGCTCGAGCACGACGATGTCGCCCGTCACGCCAGGCGCATCGAGCAGGAACTTCGGCAGCTGCGTGCTCTTGCCAGAGCCCGTCGGCGCGACGACGACGAGTCGATTCGCAGCGGAAACCGCCGCGCGAATCGCTTCGCGCGCGCGCTGGATCGGAAGTTCGTCAGGCCTCGGCATCGGGTCGGCGCATGCCTGTCAGATCGCGCTCTCGTGCCATGCGTCGCCGCCGCGACGCCGATGGCGCGGGCCGCCGCGCGTGCCGTCGCCCGAGATGCGCTCCTCCTCGTCGGCCTCGAAGCGGGGGAGGGTCGGCGCGACCACGCGCTGCCCGATGTGCGCCTCCCAGACGACCTGCACGGCCTCCTCGACGCTGTCGGTGACGGTGAAGATGTCGAAATCTCCAGCGCTGATCGCACCATACTGTTCAAGGAGCGTTCCACGCATCCAATCAAGAAGACCGCCCCAGAAGGCGCGCCCGACCAACACGACAGGAAACGGGACGATTTTCAGGGTCTGGATGAGGGTGAGCGCCTCGAAGAGCTCGTCCATCGTGCCGAAGCCGCCCGGGAAGATGATGAATCCGCGCGCATACTTGACGAACATCACCTTGCGCACGAAGAAGTAGCGGAACTCGAGCTCGACCGACTGGTGCGGGTTCGGCTGCTGCTCCATGGGCAGCACGATGTTGAGGCCGATGCTCGTTCCGCCCGCGGCCTTCGCGCCCTTGTTCGCAGCCTCCATGATTCCGGGCCCGCCGCCCGTGATCACGCTGAAGCCCTTCTCCGCGAGGAGCTTTCCGCAGAGCTCCGCCTGCGCGTACGACGGGTGGTCGGGCTTCAGCCTCGCGGAGCCGAACACCGCGACGCCCGAGGGATAGCGCGACATCGTCTCCACGCCGTCGACGAATTCGCTGAGGATGCGGAGGGCGCGCCAGCTCTCGAGCGCGAGGGACTGCTTGCGGAGCGTTCGTTCCATGTGCGGAAGGTACGGGAGCGGGGGCAAACGCGTTGGGCACGGACCGCGATGGCGCGACATCGCGGAAGTCCATGTTCCACATGGATTTACATCGCTCTATTTGCGTGTGATCGCGCGAATCGCTATCCTTCGCTCCCTATGTCGAAGGACTCCTCCGCGCGCGACCCGCGCCGCGTCAACGGTTCAGAAACATCGAGCAAGAAGCGCGCGGCGACGGCCAAGGCGGCCCCACGGAGCCACGCTGCGTCGGACGCCGCCGAGCGCTCCGTGCGCACTCCCTCGCGACTTCCCAAGATCGAGCCGCATGGCGCGATCAAGGTCGGCAGGTCTGCGCCTGCGCCCGCCCCCGAGGCACCTGCGCTGGCCGCAAAGGCCACGAAGCCTACGACCTCCGCAAAGCCCGCCGTGGCCGTGAAGGCGCCTGCGCCCGCCCCCGCGAAGGCGGCGAAGGCGCCGTCGACCGCCGCCTCTCCCGCGAAGCCGTCCACTCCCGCGAAGCCGTCCACTCCCACGAAACCGTCCACTCCCACGAAACCGTCCACTCCCACGAGGGCGGCGGCGGCCGTGCGGGCGAAGAAGCCCGATGCGGACCCCCAGGCCCAGGCGCCTGCGGCGGGGGCATCGGGCGGCATGTCCGAGGCCACCCGTCGCGCCATCGCCTCTGCGACGCCGCGCCAGGTGCTCGACCAACCGCCCGCGCGCCAGCTCGGGCTCCGCGCCACGCGCCCCGCCGAGGTCGCGACGGTTCGTCCGCTCGAGATGCGCACCAACCGCGCCGCCGACGGCCGCGCCCCGAAGGGCTCGGGCGACATCAACGGATACAGCGCCGCCGTGCGCTACCTGCTCGAGCGCACCGACTTCGAGCGCATGCGCACGGTGAAGTACAACGAGACCACCTTCAAGCTCGACCGCATGGAGCAGCTCCTCGCGAAGCTCGGCGATCCGCACAAGCAGATCCGCACCGTGCATGTCGCGGGCACCAACGGCAAGGGGTCGACCGTCGCCATGATTGGCTCGATGCTGCAGGCCTGCGGCTACACCGTGGGCGTCTACACGAGCCCGCATCTCGTCGACCTGCGCGAGCGCATCCTGATCAACGGCCAGATGATCGAGAAGCCTGTGTTCGCCGAGCTCATGAAGCGCGTGGCCAAGGCCGCGGAGAAGGCGGGCGTCGAGCCCACCTTCTTCGAGGCGATGACCGCGGTGTGCCTCAAGCATTTCGCCGAGCAGGCCGTCGACATCGCCATCGTCGAGGTCGGCCTCGGCGGGCGCCTCGACTCGACGAATGTGATCCGTCCCGAGGCGTGCGTCGTCACCTCGATCGACTACGACCACATGAAGCTCCTCGGCAACACGCTCGAGGAGATCGCGCGCGAGAAGGCGGGCATCTTCAAGCGCGATGTGCCCGCGTTCATCTTCGAGAGCGATCCCGCGGTCGAGCGCGCCATGGCGGAAGTGGCAGAGCGCGCGGGCGCGCCGCTCAGGATCGTGAACAAGGACATCGACTACTCCGCGCGCTTCTGCGTGACCGACGACCTCGGGCCGCACACGCGCGTGTGCCTCTACACGAAGACCTCGCGGCTCGAGCACCTTCCCGTGCCGCTCGCGGGCGAGCACATGGCGTCGAACTGCGGCCTCGCGCTCGCGGTCGTCGACCACCTCAAGACCGTCGGCTTCGACTGCCCCGAGGACAAGATCACCGCTGGTCTCGCCGCGACGCGCGTCCCAGGCCGCATGCAGCTCGTGTGGGACCGTCCGCGCGTCCTCGTCGACGGCGCGCACAACCCCGCAGCGGTGGGCGCGCTCATGCGCTGCGTGGGCGCGCATCTCCCGTACGACTCGATGATCTGCGTCTTTGGCTGCTGCAGCGACAAGGATGTGCCCGCGCTCATCGACAAGGTGAACCTCGGCGCCGACAAGGTGATCTTCACCCGCGCGTCGAACAATCCGCGCTCGGCCGACCCCGAGGACCTGCAGAAGCTCTTCAACGAGCGCTCGGGCAAGATGAGCCAGGTGGCGAAGACGCTGCCCGAGGCGCTCGAGATGGCGACGCGCGCGGTGAGCCGCGAGGACCTCGTCTGCGTGACGGGCTCGTTCTATCTCGTGGGCGAGACGCTGAAGCACCTCCAGCACTTCGACCGCGCGAAGGGCGGCAAGATCCCCGCGCAGGTTCCGGAGTCCTGAGCGGCCGCCGCTTGCGGCGGCGGCCTTTGGCGGTTCGAGCGCTGGATTCGCGCGGTGCCTAGCACGTGCCGTGCGGTGCACGGCACTCCCCGCCACATGCCAGGCACCGTTTGCGGTCGCGGCTGTTTCACAGGTGCACCGAGGCACCGCGGCACGGAAGAGAGTCGACGGCGCAGCTCGCTGGTGCCAAGCACGTGCCATGTGGTGCCTGGCACCTCCCGGCACGTGCTTGGCACCGTTTCCGAGATCGTTGGAAGGGCCGCGGCGGGCGTACAATCCGCGCCCTATGTCGGCACAGCCCACCGAGAAGGCCCCCGAGGCGAACGAACTCCAGCACCGCTACAGCGCCGCGTATGCGAACGCGCTCGAGGAGCGCTGGCAGGCGTCGCTTGCGTGGCCGAACGGCGAGGGCTACGGCTTCCGCCAGCCGAATCCGGGCGAGGCGGGGTTTGACGCATCGAAGCCCAAGTTCTACTGCCTCGACATGTTTCCGTACCCGTCGGGCGCGGGCCTGCATGTCGGCCACCCCGAGGGCTACACGGCGACCGACATCCTCTGCCGCTACAAGAAGCTGAAGGGCTTCAATGTGCTGCATCCGATGGGGTGGGACGCGTTCGGCCTGCCCGCCGAGCAGTACGCGATCCAGACGGGTGTCCACCCCGAGGTCACCACCAAGAAGGCGATCGACAACTTCCGCCGCCAGCTGCGGCGCTTCGGCTTCATGTACGACTGGTCGCGCGAGTTCGCGACGATTGATCCCGACTACTACAGGTGGACGCAGTGGATCTGGCTGCAGGCGTACTCGTCGTGGTTCGACCCCGCGGTGAAGAAGGCGCGCAGAATCGCGGAGCTCGAGGCGAAGTTCGCGCGCGAGGATTCGCTCGTCACGCTCGACGGTGGCGTCGCGAAGAAGTGGTCCGCCTGCACGAAGCGCGAGAAGCAGGCGCATCTCGACACGCATCGCCTCGCCTATCTCGGCACGCAGACCGTCAACTGGTGCCCGAAGCTCGGCACCGTGCTTGCGAACGAGGAAGTGATCGACGGCCGCAGCGAGCGCGGCGGTTTCCCCGTGCTGCGCATGCCGCTCAAGCAGTGGATGTTCCGCATCACGGCCTACGCCGACCGCCTGCTCGAGGACCTTGCGCATGTCGACTGGCCCGACATGACGCGCACGCTCCAGACCGAGTGGATCGGCCGCAGCGAGGGCGCCGAGATCCGCTTCGCGGTCGATGGCGAGAGCGAGCCGCTCATCGTCTTCACCACGCGCCCCGACACGATCTTCGGCGCGACCTACATGGTCGTGGCGCCTGAGCATCCGCTCGTTGCGCGCGCGCTCGCACGGGACGCCGCCAACACGAAGCTCGCCGAGTATGTCGCGTGGGCGAAGAACCGCTCCGACATCGACCGCCAGGCCTCGAAGGAGAAGACCGGCTGCGCGACGGGCCTCTTCGCGGTCAATCCCGCGACGGGCGCGCGCATTCCCGTGTGGACGGCCGACTATGTGCTGATGGGCTACGGCACGGGCGCCATCATGGCCGTGCCCGCGCACGACGAGCGCGACTTCGAGTTCGCGAAGGCGTTCGGCCTCGCGATCCAGCAGGTCGTCGAGATCGACGGCTCGCCGTTCACAGGCGACACCGCGACCGCAGGCGAAGGCCGAGCGGTGAACAGCGCGAACGCGGCCACCGTCTCGATCGACGGACTCTCGACCGCCGACGCGAAGCGGGCCGTGATCGCGTGGCTCGAGAAGTCGAACCTCGGCGCGCGCCGCGTGAACTACCGCCTGCGCGACTGGCTCTTCAGCCGCCAGCGCTACTGGGGCGAGCCGTTCCCGATCGTCTTCGACGAAGAGGGCAACCACTACCCCGTGTCGGCGTCGCAGCTTCCCGTCGTGCTGCCGCCGCTCGCCGACTATTCGCCGATCGAGAGCGACACGCCGCAGCCGCCGCTTGCGAAGGCGCGCGAGTGGACGCACACGACCGCGGGCGCAGCAGGTGTCGACCCGGCGCTGCTCGCGCCCGACACGCCCGTCGTCCGTGAGACGAACACCATGCCCGGCTGGGCGGGCAGCTGCTGGTACTACCTGCGCTACTCGTCGCCGAAGGACGCGTCGCGCTTCGTCTCTCCCGAGGCCGAGCGCTACTGGATGCTGTCGCGCAAGAAGTCCGCGGCCTCCGCGGGCGTGCCGACCGCGTACGACCCAGCGACCTGCCACACGGGCGGCGTCGACCTCTATGTCGGCGGCAGCGAGCACGCGGTGCTCCACTGCCTCTACGCGCGCTTCTGGCACAAGATGCTCTTCGACCTCGGGCATGTGTCGACGCCCGAGCCCTTCGGCAAGCTCTTCCATCAAGGCCTCATCACGAGCTATGCGTTCCAGCGCGCCGACAGGTCGCTCGTGCCGACCGACCAGGTCACCGAGGTGAAGGAAGGTGAGTTCGTCGAGACGGCGACGGGCGAGAAGGTGACGCAGATCGTCGCCAAGATGTCGAAGTCGCTCAAGAATGTCGTCAACCCCGACGAGGTGATCGCAGACTACGGCGCCGACACCTTCCGGCTCTACGAGATGTACATGGGCCCGCTCGAGGCGTCGAAGCCGTGGAACACGCGCGACATCGTCGGCGTGTTCCGCTTCCTGCAGCGCGCGTGGCGACTCGCGGTCGACGAGCGGACGGGCGAGCTGCTCCTCGCCGCGAACGCCGATGCGAAGCTCGAGAAGCTGCTTCACCGCACGATCCACAAGGTGGGAGACGACATTGAGAAGCTGTCGTTCAACACAGCGATCGCCGCGATGATCGAGTTCGTGAACGCGGCCACGCGGCCGCAGTCGATGACCGACCCGACGCAGGGCGGCCTCACGCGCGACCAGCTCGCGCACTTCGCCACGATCCTGTGGCCGTTCGCGCCGCACATCGCCGACGAGATCGGCGCAAAGCTCGGGCTTTCGGGCACCACCGCCGAAGGCGTGCGCATCTCGATCGCCACGCAGCCGTGGCCCGCGGTCGACCCAATGAAGCTCGTCGACGACGAGGTCGAGATGCCCGTCCAGATCCAGGGCAAGATCAAGGCGCGCCTGATGGTGCCCGCGAAGGCCGACGCCGCGGCGGTCGAGGCGCTTGCGCTTGCGCACGCGGATGTCGTCGCCGCGATCGCAGGCCGACCGGTCAAGAAGGTCGTCGTCGTGCCTGGCCGCATGGTGAACATCGTGGTGTGAGGCGTGGCGTGAGGCGTGGCAGCGATGGCATGGCCGCGCGGTTCGGCTACGCTCCGCGCGTGCGGTCGATCGCGCTTCTCGCCCTCCTCGTCGCCGCGATGCTCTCGGCCGCAGGCTGTGGCCGCGAGACGGGCGAGTTCGAGCGGATCGCGCAGCCAGCGCGGTTCGCGCTCGTCCGCGAAACAGCGCAGTGGACGCCAGGGTTCGATCCGTCGTGGTGGCCCGCGATCGACGACGCATACGCCCAGTTCGACGCGGACGCGGAGCGCATCGTGCGCACGCGATGGAGTGCGCTTGCCCTCGAGGCCGCCGCAGCGGACCAGGCGGCGAACCCGCCAGAGCCTGAAGCGGCGGGCGCGTGGCGCGGGCAGCGGCGCGCGATCGATGCCGAACTCGCGGCCGCCGAGCGCGACTTCATCGCGCGCATCGACGCAGCGCTTCCCGCGTCCGCCGACCGCTTCATCGCGCTTCTCGCCGCGCGCATCGAGTGTGCGCGCGCGGCGGCCGTGTGGGAACAGCCCGCGCGGCCGCTTCCAGGGCCGCTCGAGGTGCTGTCGCGCGTCGGCGTGCATGCGGCGGGCGACGCGGAGATCGACGCGGCCATCGATGCCTACGGGCGGATCGCGCGAGAGGCGCGGCGGCTGACGGAGTCGCGCTTCACGGCCTACATCGCGTGGACCGAGGATTTCGGCGGTCTTTCCGCAGCGCTTGACCAGGCGCGTCAGCGTGCGCGCGCGGAGACGGGGAAGCCCGAAGGGCCGCGCGTCGAGGAGGCGCAAGAGGCCTTCGAGGCGCGCACCCAGGCCATGCGCGCGGTGCGCGCCGAGACGACGGAGTCGCTTCGTCTCTTGCTTCTCGCGGCGGGCGACGCGTTCGCGGCGGTGATCTCCGACGAATCCGTGCGTGCGGAGTTCACGGAGCGGCTCGAGGCGGACCTCCACGAGCGAATGTCGACCACGCGCACGATGATGATGTATGGCCGACTCGCCGAGCGCGCGATCCTTGCGGCGCATCCCGACGACCCCGCGCGTCTCGAGGCGTTCCGCGCGGATCTCGCGCGCGGCCTCGAGCTCCAACGCACGCGCCGCGCGGCGCTGCGGTCGACGGACGAGGCCGAGCGGCGCGCCGCCTACCGCGAGCTCTCCGAGATGCCGAGCTCGATCCTCTCGAGCGCAAGCAGCCGGCTCGGCGATCGCCTCGGATGGCGCCTCTTCTGGCAGGCCGTCGCCGTCGACCTCGGCCGGAAGGACGAGGACGAGGCTTTCGCGGCGATCTTCGCGGAGGACCCGCCGCCGATCGTCGACGCGGCACCCGCCGATGCGGACCCTGCCCTCATCGAGGCGATGGGAAGCGCCGAGCAGCTCGCGTTCGTCGGCACCGCGCTCTCCCCGCGCGTCCTGCGCAGGCTCGCGCAGGAGCTCGCGCTCGACCCTGCGCGGGAGGCGCAGCTCGACGCGCGCGTCGCCGAGGAGTCGAGCGCGCTCGCGGAGGTGCTCCGAGAGGCCTCGACGCGCATCGAGGCCGCCGCGCGAGGCCTCGGCGGCGCGGACGGCGCCCCGCCCGACGAAGACGCGCGGCGACGCCGCGTGCGAGACGCCATGCAGGCGATCCGTGGTTCCGCCGCGGCCGTTCTCTCGCGTTCGCGCGCCGCGAACACACGGGTCCTCGACGAGTTCGCCCGGCTCGGCGGCGTCGCGCGCGAACACCCCGTGCTGGTCGAGGCCGCGGTCGAACTCGAGCTTCTCGCGCTCATCGGCTCGCGCGGCCTCGGACAGGCGCAGGGGCGCTCGGAACTCGAGCGTTTCGCAGGCGTCACCGTCGAGAGCTACTCGAGTCCGTTTGAGATCGCGCGGACGATGGACGCGTCGGAGGCCGACCGTGGTGCAGCGCTCGCGCTCATCGCCGCGCGCGGCGCCGAGCTGATCGAGGTGGCGGAGGCCACGCGCGCGGCCATGCTCGACAACCTCGAGCGGTTCCTCGACGCGATCACGCGCGGGCCGCGGCGCGGAAGAGCGGGCGAGCCGCCGTGGCGCGCGTCGCTTGCGTCGCAGGCCGCGGTCGACCTGCGCTTCGCGATTCCCGACGACCTCGGCGAAGTGCTCGGTCCAGCGGTCGCGCAGGCCTATGAACGCCGCTGGCGCGCGCTCGAGCAGCCCGCGCTCGCCATGCCGCGCGCGGCCGGAATCACGCGCCTCGGGGTGACCCTCGCGCGCGGCGAGCTCGACCCCGTCACGGACTCCGCGCTGCGCGCGGCGCTGGCCGTCGCGGAAGCGCGCCACGAGGCCGCGGCCCGCGCTGCGCACCGCTGGCGCGCCGCCGCGATCGTCCGCGACCGCATGGACTCGGTCGAGCAGTGGCGAGACCGCGCGTTCGACGAGCCCCTCGGCGTCTATCTTTTCGGCAGGATCGAGGACGCCGACGCGCGCGCGCTCGCCCTATGCGAGGCGATCGCGGCATCGACGGGCGCGACCGAACGCGTGTCGGACGCGACGCGCATTCGCGAGCGGCCGATCGTGAGCACCTTCCGCCCGAGGTGAGCGCCGGTCCCGCGATGGTGCGCGTCAGAAGAGCAC
The DNA here is from genome assembly GCA_016124975.1 of Phycisphaera sp. GTDB lineage: Bacteria > Planctomycetota > Phycisphaerae > Phycisphaerales > SM1A02 > QWPT01. Next base: position 19,930 of record WGMP01000053.1, read on the forward strand.
CGTGACAAGCAGCCAGCCGATCGCAAGCGACGCAGCCGTCGTGACGAGCCCGGGGATCATGAACGAGTGGTTCAGCACATACTTGCCGATGCGCGTGGTGCCCGTGCGGTCGAAGGCGATCGCCGCGATGATCGTGCCGTAGGTCGGCAGGAAGAAGTAGCCGTTGACCGCGGGGAAGACCGCGATGAGCGTGCCCGCCGAGAGGCCGAGCGCGACGCCGACGGGCATGAGCGCGGCCACCGTCGACGCCTGGCTGAAGAGGACGATCGAGAGCGCGAAGAGGCCGATCGCGAACACCCACGGATGCGCCTTGATCACATCGGAAAGCGATTCGACGATCAGCGCCTTGTTCCCATCGAAGAAGCAGTTGCCCATCCAGCCGAGGCCGACGATCGAGACGAAGGCGACCACGCCCGCGGTGGCGACGGGCGTCGTGACCGTCTTCGCGGGCGACGCGCCGAAGAAGAGCATCATGATGCCCGCCGCCCCGTACATCACGATCTGGATGATCGTGGGCATGCCGACGGAGACCATCCGCTCCTCCGCGGGCTTCTCGCGCAGCGTCTCGAGGCCTGCGGCGATCTCGGCCTTCGTGACCGTCTCGTCGGCGCGCTCGGGGTCGCTGAGATCTGCAAGCGCGTTCTCGATCGCGTCGGCACTGACCACGCCCGCGGGCGTTGCGATCTGCGGAAACGCAGGACGCAGCGGTGCAAACATGCCGAACGCCACCACGCAGGCGGCGGCGAGCAGGAAGGTCGTCACGGCGCCGATCGCGCGTCGCCGCTCGGCACCCTCGAGTCGGCGAACCGTGGTTCCGTCGCCGTCCGCCGCCAGCGCGCCCGCCGCGAGTCGTTCCCTGTAGATCTCGTCCTCGGAAAGCTCCTTGCCGAGATACGACGCTGCGAGCGCGCCGATCATCGACCCGATGAAGGTGCTCGGGATGCAGATCACGAGGATGTGCCAGAGCTCGACGGGCTTGTCGCCGATCGTGAGACCCGCGGTGCTCAGGATGCCGACGAGGCCCGCGGTCGCGGCCGACAGCGGACTCGCGGTGATCGCCTGCTGGCTCGCGATGACGCTGATCGACATCGGGCGCTCGGGCCTGATCCCCGCCTTGCGCGCGACCTCCGCGATGACGGGAAGCACCGCGTACGCCACATGCCCCGTGCCCGCGCAGAAGGTGAAGAGGTACGACACGGCAGGGCCGACGAAGGTGATCCACGACGGCCGCGCCCGCAGCGCGCGGTCGGCGAGGCCGATCATCAGGTCCATGCCGCCCGAACTCTGCAGGCACGCCGCCGCCGTGACGACTGCGACGATGATCGCAAGCACGGTGACAGGAGGCGACGAGGGCGGAAGGCCGAACCCGAACACAAGCACGGCGAGGCCGAGCGCGCCGACGGTGCCGAGCCCCGCGCCGCCGATCCGCGCGCCAAGGAAGATCGCGCCGAGCACGACCGCGAGTTCCATCCAGATCATCGGTGTCCCTTCTTCTTCACGGCTTCACTCGAGCTGCGCCCGCACATCTTCGCGTGTTCAGCGCTTGCGTCTGCCGATCAGGTTGTCTGTGGCGAGCGCAGCGCGCAGCTTCTTCTCGTCGACCCACTTGCGCTCGCGCACGATGTCGACGACGCTGCGGCCGCTCGCGAGCGCCTCGGCCGCGACCTCGGTGGCGCGGTCGTATCCGATCAGCGGGTTGAGCGCGGTCACGATGCCGATGCTGCGCTCTACGAAGTCGCGGCAGACCTTCTCGTTGGCGGTGATGCCGTCGACGCACTCGGTGCGCAGCGTGCGAGCTGCGTTCGCGAGGAGCGTCTGTCCCTCGAAGATGCACTGCGCGATCACGGGCTCCATCACATTCAGCTGGAGCTGTCCCGCCTCCGCGGCCATCGTCACGCAGGTGTCGTTGCCGATCACCTTGAAGCACACCTGGTTCATCACCTCGGGGATGACGGGGTTCACCTTGCCCGGCATGATCGAGCTGCCGGGCTGCATCGCGGGCAGGTTGATCTCGTTGAGCCCCGCGCGCGGACCCGACGAAAGCAGGCGGAGGTCGTTGCACACCTTGCTCAGCTTGATCGCGAGGCTGCGCATCGCGCTGTGGTAGACGACGAAGGCCTGCGTGTCCTGCGTGGCCTCGATGAGGTCCGCGGCGAGCGTGATCTTGCGGCCGAGGATGCGTCCGAGGTGCCGCGCGCACTTCGTGGAGTAGCCCTTCGGCGCGTTGAGCCCCGTGCCGATCGCGGTGCCGCCCATGTTGACCTCGCACAACCAGCGCTCGACGGCGCGGAGCGAGTCGATCTCGTCCTCGATGCTCGCGGCCCACGCGTCGAACTCCTGCCCGAGCGTCATCGGCACGGCGTCCTGGAGCTGCGTGCGGCCCATCTTCACGATGCCGCGGAACGCGCGGCCCTTGCGGCGGAAGGCCTTCGCGAGCTCGGCGATCTCGGCGAGGAGCATGTCGTTCCCGAGGAGCGTCGCCACGTGCAGCGCGGTCGGATAGGCGTCGTTCGTGCTCTGCGAGAGGTTGACATGGTCGTGCGGGTCGAGCGCCGCGTAGTCGCCGCGGCGCTTCCCCATATGCTCGAGCGCCGCGTTCGCGATCACCTCGTTCGCGTTCATGTTGGTCGAGGTGCCCGCGCCGCCCTGGAACATGTCGACGGGGAAGTGGTCGTCGAACTTGCCCTCGATCACGTCGTTGCACGCGAGCTCGATGGCGCGCAGCCGCTTCCTGTCGAGCGCACGCGAGTCGTGGTTCGCGCGCGCGGCGGCGAGCTTCACGATCGCGAGCGCCTGGATCAGGTGCGGATAGTGCGAGATCGGCACGCCCGAGATGTGGAAGTTGTCGATCGCGCGCGCGGTCTGCACGCCGAAGTAGGCCTCGTTCGGGATGCGGAGCTCGCCGAGGAGATCGTGCTCGACGCGGAACCTGGAGGCGGGGGACTTCTTGCGGGTGGCGCGTGGCATGGAGTGCTCGGAGTTCGGGGTGGGGGGATGCTGGTAGGGACGCCGCGCGATTCAGAACGCGACGCGGAAACGGAAGGAGAAGACGCCGACGAGATCGTCGTCGGCATTGTCGGCGGGGTCGAGGATCAGCTGGACGCTCGCGGTCAGCTGCGACTGCTCGGAAAGCTGCCAGCGGTGGAACACCTCGCCGATCGTCTCGTTCGAGCGATCGGCGGCGAGCGTGTCGACGAACGCGACCGCGGCTCCCGTCACGCTTCGTGCGCCGAGGAGTCCGTCGAGCGCGCAGCCCGCCTCGGCGAGGTTGCGAATGCCCGTCAGCGAGCCGTCGGAGTAGCCGTACCGCGCGAAGACGCGCAGCGAATCGCCGAGTTCCTGGTCGAGGATGAGGTTGAATCCGTAGTCGCTGTCTCGTGCAGGCTCGCCCACTCGGTCGCGCGCGGCCGTGTTCCACACGGCGACGCGATAGCGGCCTTGGCCGAGCCCATCGATCGAGGGCGTGATGCCCGCCTCGCCGAAGCTGAAGAGATCCCACTCGTCGAAGAGCGACTCGAACTCTGCGGTCGTCGTGTTGCCGTAGGCGTTTGCGACGCCGGCCGCGAGGTACCAGTCCTCGTTCGGCCGCCAACCGACCGCCGCAGCGAGCCCACTTCCTGGATACGCGACCGAGGGATTTCCCGAGAAGGCCTTGTTCAGGAAGTAGAGGTTCGCGCTCTGGAGCGCGTGTCCGCCGACGAGATTCTCGGGATCCATGCGCCCCACGCCGAAGCGGAGCGCTCCGTCGAAGAGCCGCTGCGACCAGTACGCCTCCTTCACGACGATGGGCCGTTCGCCGAAGCCGTTGGTCGTCGGGATCGCGGCGCCGATCTCGCCCGCAAGCACGCTCGGCGGCTGATGGCCGATCTCGTGGCGGTACTCCGCGTTCACGACCAGCGCACCAGGATCCTTCGTGTCGCGTCCGAGCAGCGTCCACTTCATCAAGAGATCGACATCACCGCCTGCGCCGCTCGGGTTGCCCGCTCCGCCGAACGCTTGCTGGAAGAGCGCCGTGTACGCAAACCCAAGCTTCAGTCCGGTGGACTGTTCAAGCGCACGGGAGGCTCTGCCAAGCTCGCCAAAGGGATCGCGCCAGATCTCCGTTCCCTCGACCGGCGCGCCTGCGTCGAGCTCCTGCAGCGTCGATGACGGCGGTTGCGCTGGTGTGATGTCTGCGGAGTCGGCGGCGGATGGACGCACCGCTGGAGGCTCGGCAGGAGCCTCGATGGGCGCCTGGCGCGGGTCGAGCATGATCCCGAGAATGAGCGGGTTGAGCAGTTCAATCAAGGGTGGGGCTCCTCACTGCGAACCAAGAGTGAAACCTACCACGGCGGTCACTCCCATCTTGGCGGGAGCGGAGGGAAGGCGATGCGTCGATCGTCGGGTGTTGCGAGGTCATTGCGGCGGGTTAACAGAGTCCGAGAATATGCCTCGACAAAAATCTTTGAAAGAGTTTGCGAATCTCGGGGTTCTGCTGCGTCCAGGTGTGTTGCGTCTGCGACATCTGACGGCCGACCGCAGCGCCTCCCGCCCTTGGGGAGCGCCACGCGGCCTCGCGCAACGACTGAAGGAACATCGCATGCGAACCCGAACGAGCCGTCTTTCCCGTTTCTGCACGCTTGCCGCAGTCCTCTCGATCGCACTCGGGCTCGGCGCGCCCGATTGCCTGGCGCAGGGGGCCGACACGCGCTTCGTGAACATCAACGCGCCTGCTGGGGGCAACGGCACCAGCTGGGCGACCGCCTACAACAACCTCAAGACGGCGCTCACGGCGGCCGCCTCGAACCAAGCCATTCGGCAGATCTGGGTGGCGGAGGGCAGCTACTTCCCGGGTTCGACTCGCTTCGCGCTGCGGAACAATCTCGCGCTCTACGGCGGCTTCGCTGGCAACGAGACGCAGCTCTCGCAGCGCAGCATCGCGCTCAATGAGACCATCCTCACGGGGCAGGGCAGCGTCGGCATCATCAGCGGCGGCACCACGAACCAGACGGCGGTCGTCGACGGGTTCACGATCCGCGATGGCTTGAGCGCCAACGACAGCGGCGGCGCTGTGCTGAGCGGAAGCTCGACCTTCCGCAATTGCCGCTTCATCGACAACACGGCGGCTGGGAGCGGCGGCGCGTGGTACGGCGCGACGGGAACGCCCGTATTCATCGCCTGCGAGTTCAGAGGCAACATCAGCGGAGCAGGCGGCGCGGCGATCGAGACCGACGGTGGCTCGTTCACCGTCGTCGGATGCCGTTTCATCGACAACGCTGCGCCCTTCGCCGTGATCTACTCGAACACAGGCTCTGTGACCGTGGTCAACTCGCTCATCGCGGGCAACGCGGCCGGCGGGATCCTCACGAACGATGGTCCGGTGTCGGTGCGCAACTCGACACTTACCGAGAACAGCGGGCAGTTCCTCGACGAGGTCGCGATTCGCTCGAACGCCCCGATCATCATCGAGAACTCGATCGTCTGGCAGAACGGGATCGTCGGCAACTTCGCGGCGACCTACTCGAGCCTGCCGTTCGTCGCGCCGGGCGCGGGCAACATCGGCGGCGACCCGAGGTTCGTCGATCCGTCGAATGGCGACTGGCGCCTCTCCGCCGCTTCCCCCGCGATCGACGCGGGCAGCACGACGCTCCTGCCTGCCGACGCGTTCGACCTCGACGCAGATGGCGACCTGGCCGAGCCGTTGCCGCGCGATGTCGCCGGCGCGGCGAGACGCCTCGACGCGACGGCCGTTCCCGATACAGGCGTCGGCCCCGCGCCCGTGGTCGACATGGGAGCGTTCGAGTACATCAACGACTGCAATGGCAACGGCGTCGTCGACGAGATCGACATCGCGAATGGAACAAGCGTCGACGCGGACGGAAGCGGCGTGCCCGACGAGTGCGAGGACTGCAACGCCAACGGCATCGTCGATGCGTTCGACATCGACTCGGGCGCAAGCGCCGACTGCCAGAAGGACGGCATTCCCGACGAGTGCCAGCTCGGTGTCGGCCGCGAGCGGATCTCCGCGGTCGACGACGGCCTCGCCGAGAACAATGTGGGCAACAACGGTGTCGGCAGCTTCATCTGGCTCAACGCCTTCGAGGTCGAGGCGGGCGGCGAGGTGCTGCGCTCGGTCGACCTCGCATTCGGCCAAGGACTCGCCGACGGCGATGCTGTCATCGTCCATGTCTGGACCGACCCGAGCGGCGACGGCAACCCCGCCGACGCGACGCGGCGGATCAGCGTCACGACGAAGGTGGTGGCGCCCGGCACGAGCCAGTTCGTGACCGTGGATGTGCCCGACTTCGTGCTGGGCGAGGCGGGCACTTGGTTCTTCGTTGGCGCAGAGGCCTTCGGCGTGCCGCTCCCCGCGCCGCTCGACTTTGAGGCGCCCTCCGCGCTGCGCAGCTGGGTCGCGGCCACGACGCCGCAGGGGAACGCAGATCCGGACGACCTCGGTGGTTCGGGGCAGTTCGGACTGATCGACAGCTTCGCGATCTCCGGAAACTGGCTGATCCGCGCCCGCGCGTCCCGCGATGGCGACTGCAACGGCAACGATGTGCCCGACGCCTGCGAGATCGCGGACGGATCTGCGGTCGACTGCAACGGGAACGCGATTCCCGACTCCTGCGAACTCGCCTTCAACGACTGCAACGCCAACGGCATTCCCGACGAGTGCGATCTCTCGGCCGGAAGCGCCAGCGACTGCAACGCGAACGGCATCCCCGACAGCTGCGACATCGCGCAGGGACGCGAGATCGACACCGATGGCAACAGCGTGCCCGACAGCTGCGAGGACTGCAACGGGAACGGCGTGCCCGACAGCGTGGACATCGACGCGGGAATCAGCCAGGACTGCCAGCCGGACGGAATCCCCGACGATTGCCAGATCACCGGCGAGAAGCAGGATCTCTACGCCTATGACGACGCGTTGCCCGAGTTCTGGGTCTCGTCCGACGCGCCGAACATGGCATGGCTCAACAACTTCACCGTCGAAGAGGGCAAGGAGCGCATCATCGCCATCGATGTGATGTTCGGCCTCGTCGAGGAGGGCGTCCCGCACACGATCTACCTCTGGAGCGATCCGAACGGCGACGGCAACCCCGACGACGCGCAGGTCCTGGCGGCGGTGGAGACGATTTCCGTGAATGTCGGCGAGGCGTTCGTCTACACCCGCATCGACATCCCCGACATCGACTTCGAGCCCGGGACGAGCTTCTTCGTAGGTGCGGTGCTGAACGACTTCACGCTCTTCACAGATTTCCCCGCTCCGAAGGACAGCACGCCCCCGAACGGCAAGAGCTGGCTCGTGGGAAGGTTCAGCCCAATCGATCCGAACGACCTGTCGGAGGACGCCGACGAGTTCCTGCGGATCGATGACCTCGGCGGCGCATTCATCGGAAACTGGTGCGTGCGCGCGGCGGCGCTCTCGACCGCCGATTGCAACGGGAACGGCGTCCCCGACGACTGCGACATCGCGGACGGCTCCTCGACCGACGCCAACAAGGATGGCTTCCCCGACGAGTGCGCCCCTTGCACCGCCGACCTCAACCTCGATGGCGATGTCGGCCCGGCCGATCTCGCAATCGTCCTCTCCAGCTGGGGCACGACCTCGCCGCTTGCGGACCTCGACGACGACGGCGATGTCGACGCGGCGGACCTGCTCGCGCTGCTCAACGCGTGGGGTTCGTGTAAGTAGGCTCGAAGCGTCACGCGGCTGGCGTGATTCGCCCTTTCGGCGTAGCCGGAAGACCGTACAAGCCCTGGGAGTCGCGAAGCGACGCCCGCCGAGTGACGCGAAGCGTCACGCGGCTGCCAGGCCGACCGAAAAAGGAGAAACGGAAGGCGAAGCCTTC
>WGMP01000024.1 GCA_016124975.1 Phycisphaera sp.
AGACCGTCGGAGTCGCCCACCACGGGTGCCCGGGGACGAAGTCCACGGAACGACACGCGTCGGAGTCGACGGCTGGCGTCGTCCGTTCCTTGGACTTTGTCCAAGGGCACCCGTGCGGGTCGTGTCGCGCGATTCCGACCGTCGGAGTCGCCAACCACGGGTGCCCGTGCGGGTCGTGTCGCACGATTCAGATCGCCGGAGTCCCCAGCCAGTTGTGCGCGGCCGCCGCTGCGGCGGCTGCCTCTGGCGGGCGTGGCGATCGCCGGCGCTGCGCCGAGCGTAGTCACTCGCCCGCGCCGAGAAACGCGCGCATCCGCTCGCCCACTTCCGCGGGCTTGTCGTAGAGGAGCACATGCCCCGCGTCGTCGAGGACCTCGCCCTCCATCGACGGGAGCCCCGCGCGCCAGACCTCGATCACGGACGGATCGGTGATCAGGTCGAGCGAGCCGTAGAGGACGAGCGTGGGCACCTTGATGTCGGCCATCATCGGCTCGACGCCCTGCACCAGGAACGGCCGCAGGTCCTCGACGATGCGCAGGAACGCGTCGCGCCGCTCGATCGCTCGCGTGATGAACTCCGCGCGCACGGGCGCGGGGATCGGCGGCGGCTTCGGGAAGTTCAGCCGCAGCATCTCGGCGAAGCTGGCGTCGTCCTTGATGTCGAGCGGCAGTTCGCCCGCCGCGACGCGCGCCATGAAGTCGTTCTGCCTCGGCGCGACCACGCCCGCGGGCGAGAGGAGCACGATGCGGCGGACGGCGTCGGGGTAGGTCGCCGCGTAGGCCGCCGCGAGCGCGCCGCCCATCGAGGTGCCGACGACATCGACCTGTCCGAGGTTCTCGTGGACGCGAAAGCGCTCGATCGCGTCGAGATAGAGGCGCCAGTCATGCGCGGCATCGCCGTGCGGCGCGTGGTCGCCGAAGCCGGGGAGATCTGGAATCACCACGCGGTGGGTCGCGGGCAGCATGCGCGCGACCTCCATCATCGCCTCTGCGGTCGTTCCGAGGCCGTGGAGGACGAGGCAGGTCCGCCGCGCATCGGAGCCCGTGGGCACCGCACCCGTGTCGAGCACGCGCCAACGGTGGCCGTCGATCTCGACAAACCGCTGCTCCACGCCCGCGCGCGCCCGCCCCGCCGCCATCGCGAGCTCGAACGATCGGACGGGGTCGTTCCAGAGCCAGACGCCCGCTGCGACGCCCGCGAGGGCGAGGACACCGAGCGTGGCGAGCGCGAAGCGGAGGATTCGTTTCACGACGAGAAGCCTATCCCGATGAACCGTTGCGTGCGGTCGACATTACGATGCGCACATGACGACGATCGCTTCCACTGGCACAGATCCGCAGGCCCTGTCGTTCCGCGAGACCTACGAGAGGACCCGCGCGGAGATCGCGAAGGCCGTCGTCGGGCACGAGGAGATCGTCGATGGCGTCCTCGTCTGCCTCTTCGCGGGCGGCCATTGCCTCCTCGAGGGCGTGCCTGGCCTCGGCAAGACCCTCCTCATCCGATCGCTCTCGCAGGCGCTCCACCTCAAGTTCAGCCGCATCCAGTTCACGCCCGACCTGATGCCCGCCGACGTGACGGGCACCACGATCGTGGTCGAGACCGAGCACGGCCGCGACTTCCAGTTCCGCAAGGGACCGATCTTCGCGCAGATCGTGCTCGCCGACGAGATCAACCGCGCCACGCCGAAGACGCAGTCGTCGATGCTCGAGGCGATGCAGGAGAAGAGCGTCACGGTCGGCGGCAACTCCTACGAGCTCGAGAAGCCATTCTTCGTGATGGCCACGCAGAATCCGATCGAGCAGGAGGGCACCTACCCCCTGCCCGAGGCGCAGCTCGACCGCTTCTTCTTCAAGCTCGTGGTCGGCTACTCGACGCGCGAGGAGCTGTCGACGATCCTCGACCGCACCACCACGGGCGAGAGCCCGAAGATCGAGCGCGTGCTCGACGCAGCGGGCATCGTCGCCGCGCAGAAGCTCGTGCGCAGCGTGGCGGTCGCGCCGCATGTGCAGGACTACGCGGTGCGCATGGTGCTCTCGACCCACCCTGGCGGGCAGTTCGCAACGCCGATGGTGAACCAGTTCCTCCGCTTCGGCGCGAGCCCCCGCGCGGCGCAGACGCTGATCCTCGGCGCGAAGGTGAAGGCCCTCCTCGCAGGGCGCACGGCGGTCGCGTTCGACGACATCAAGGCGGTCGCGCTGCCCGCGCTCCGTCACCGCATCCTCCTCAACTTCGAAGCAGAGGCCGAGGGCCGCACCACGGACGAGGTCGTGCGCGATATCGTCGACACCCTTGTGCTCGACGCGCGCTGACGCGCGGAGCGGCTCGCAGGCACCTCCCCACCCATGCACTCCTCCATGACGAAGACCATCCCAGCCTCCACCGCCGTCGCGCTTGCCCTCTGCGGCGCGGCCCTCGCCCAGAACTCAGATACGGAGCAGAGCTCGCTTGGCGTTGCCGCTGCGGCCACCGCCGCGAAGGCCGACATCGAGTTCGTGCTCGCGGGCGGATACGCGGACTTCTTCGAGACAGACTTCGACACGGGCGGCGGCGCCGTCTCCGTCGACCGCGGATTCGGCTCCGTCTCGATGCGCGGGAAGCCGAGCGAGGACTACGGCTGGAGCGCATCGCTCAACTGGGAAGGCAGCTGGTACTCCTTCGACGGCGCGGGGACGCTCGCGAACGCGGCAGGCGGGCGGCCGTGGGGCACCGTGCAGTCCGTGATGGTGTCCGCGGGCGCGAGCTTCAAGCTCGACGAGCAGTGGCGCCTCCGCACGAGCCTCTTCCTCGACCTCTCGGGCGAGAACGACGCCGATGTCGGCGACAGCCTCTCCTTCGGCGGCATCGTCGCCGCGAGCTACGCCTTCTCGCCTGAGCTCTCGCTCGGCGCGGGCGTGCTCGTCGCGTCGCGCATCGAGGACGATGTCCTCATCGTGCCGCAGCTCATCGTCGACTGGCGTCCGACCAAGGAGTTCCGCGTGTCGAACTTCGCGGGGCCCGAGGCCTACCCGGGCGGCGCTGGCCTCGAGGCGATCTGGATGCCCTCGGACGGCATCGAGCTCGCGGTCGGTGGCCGCTACACCTATCGCCGCTTCCGCCTCGACGACGACGGCGCCGCAGCGCGCGCGGGCGGCGTCGGCACCGATGAAGGACTGCCCGTGTGGCTGCGCGCGACCTACCGCCCCGGCAACGGGCTGCGCCTCGATCTGATCGGCGGCGTCCAGTTCGCGGGCGAAATGGAGCTTGCAGACAGCGGCGGCGACAGGCTCGCGGAGGTCGATGTCGAGCCGAGCCCGTTCCTCGGCGTCTTCGCGAGCTGGCGGTTCTGAATGGCCGCGCCATCCGCCGCGCTTGAGCTCGGCCCGCGGCCCTTCGCGCTCGTGACGGGAGCGTCCGCTGGAATCGGGCGCGCGTTCGCGGCCGCGCTTGCGGCGCGCAACCACAACCTCGTCGTCACGGCGCGGCGCGTGGACAGGCTCGAGGCGCTCGCGAAGGAGCTGCGCGAGAGGCACGCGACGGAGACCCTCGTCGTCGCGGCCGACCTCGCCGAGCGCGATGCGCCGAAGGCCATCGTGGACGCGATGCGCGCCGCCGGCATCGAGGTCTCGTACCTCGTCAACAACGCAGGCTACGGAATCCGCGAGCGCTTCCTGAAGACGCCGTGGGAGACGCACGCGCAGTTCCTCAGCGTGATGGTCGACTCGTGGCTCGAGCTCACGCATCGGCTCGCGCCCGCGATGGTCGAGCGCGGGCACGGACGCATCGTGAACGTGTCGAGCCTCGCGTCGCTTGCACCCGAGCCGCCTGGAAGCCTCTACCCCGCGGCGAAGTGCCTCATGACGAGCGCGAGCCGCTCGCTGCGGCTCTCGCTCCTCGGGACGGGCGTCCACTGCACCGCACTCTGCCCGGGCTTCACCTACACCGAGTTCCACGATGTCCTCGGCGCGCGCGAGGCGATGAACAGGCTGCCGAAGTACATGTGGCAATCGGCGGAGGCCGTGGTGGCCGCGGGAATCACGGGCGTCGAGCGCAACAGGCCCGTCGTCGTCCCGGGTGTCTTCAACAAGTTCGCGGCGCTCGCGTGCCGCTTCATCCCCTACGCGCTTGCGCACCGCATGACGCCGAAGGCGATCCTCGAGGAGAGCCTGACGACGGCCGGCGGCGAGAGGAGCGGCGAGAGGTGATCCGATGTCGCTGATCTGCTGCCCGATCTCGGTCGAGGGCGCCGCGGAGATTCCGCTCGCGCTCGAGCGCGCCGCGCGCGCGCGCGTCCTCGGCGCACGCATGGTCGAGTGGCGCTGCGACGGGCTCGCCTCGCGCGAGAGCGCGGACGCTGCGGCCGCGATCGCGCGGCTCGTGCGCGAGTCGCCGCTGCCGTCGATCGTCACGGTGCGCAGCGCAGACGAAGGCGGCACCGCGTCGCTTGCGGAATCGGAGCGGCTTGCGCTCCTCGCGCGCGTCGCGAAGGCGGCCGACGCGCCGCGCATGATCGATGTCGAGCACGCGGCGATCGCGGCGGAGCTTCCGCGCGCGCTCCTCGCGGCGGCGGTCGCGCCGCGCGACGAGGACGCGGCGCCAAAGATCGTCGCCAGCGCCCACGACTTCACGGGAAGGCCCGTTGACCTCCTTCGCCGCGCCGCCGCGATGCAGGACGACCCGCTCGTCTCGGTCGTGAAGCTCGCATGGATGGCGCGCAGCATCCGCGACAACCTCGAGGCGTTCGATCTCCTCGCCACGCGCACGAAGCCCATGATCGCGCTCCTGATGGGCGAGTTCGGGCTGATGAGCCGCGTGCTTGCGCCGAAGTTCGGCGGGTTCCTCACCTTCGCGTCGGACGCGGAGGGAACGGGCACGGCGCCAGGGCAACCCACGGCGCGCGAGCTGCGCGACCTCTACCGCTTCGGCGCGATCGGACCCGCCACGCGCGTCTTCGGCGTCGTCGGCTGGCCCGTCGGCCACTCGCGCTCGCCCGCGTTCCACAACGCGCGCTTCGCCGAGGCAGGCTACGACGGCGTCTATCTGCCGCTTCCCGTTCCCGCCGAATGGGAGCACTTCAAGGCCTCGCTCGGCGCGCTCGTCGACCACGAGCGGCTCGACTTCGCGGGCGCGAGCGTGACGATTCCGCACAAGGAGCATCTCGTGCGGTTCGTGCGCGAGCGCGGCGGCGAGCTCGATGCGGACGCCGCGTGGCTCGGCGCTGCGAACACGCTCGTCGTCCATCCGCATGGAACGCCCGACGGGCAGCGGCTCGTCGCGACGAACACCGACATGCCTGCGGCGGTCGAGGTGCTTGCGGCGGCGCTTGCGACACGCGGCCGCGCGCTGAAGGGCGCGCGCATCGCCGTGATCGGCGCGGGCGGGGTTGCGCGCGCGGTTGCGGGAGGGCTCGCGCTTGCGGGCGCGACGGTCGTCGTCTTCAACCGCGAGCACGCGCGTGCAGCGTCGCTCGCGGAGCAGCTCACGGGCCGAGAGGTCGTGCTCGCCGACGGAAGCGCGCACCGCACGAAGGTGGTCGCGGGCGCCGCGGCGACCTCCGACCCGCGCGGCGAGGACGCGCTTGCCTGCGGCTGCTTCCACGCCTTCGTCAACTGCACGCCCGTCGGCATGGCGGGCGGACCCGATCCGACGGGCTCGCCGCTTCCCGACGAAGTGCATCTCGACGACTCCGTCGTGGTGATGGACACGGTGTACACGCCGAGAGAAACTCCCCTGATCCGCGAGGCGCGCGCGCGCGGCGCGGTCACGGTCGACGGCGAGGCGATGTTCGAGCGCCAGGCGGCGCTCCAGAGCGCGCTCTTCCTCGCGCGCTGGTGAAGCGCGGTACCATCGCGCCATGACCGACGAGAGCGACGCATCCTTCGATGGCGCGGCGGACGACGCGGCGAACGACGCGATCTTGGAGGCGTGCCGCTATCTCCGCGCGCATCTGACGGGGCTCATCGGCTTCGACGGCGAGTTCGTTCCGATCAAGCTCGTGGTCGCGCCCGACGGCGCGCTGGTGGCGCCCGTGATGGTCGCCATGCTGCGCTCGTTCGACACGGCGCTCTTCCTCCCCGACGAAGGCGAGGACGCGATGCACATGCAGGTCACCCTCGAGGAGATCGGCGACCGCGGCGAGCACGCGGCGCTGTGCGACCGCTGGCGCATCTACCACGGCGAGCCCGACGACGTGCGCTGGGCACGAATCTCGATCGACGCCGCGAAGTTCCGCGGCCTCATGTTCGACGGGCTCGCGCTGATGCGGCCGAACCCGCTCGCCGACATCGAGTCGAAGATCTGCCGCCGCGTGAACTCGGAGATGCGCGAGGCGCTCAAGGCGGCCATCGCCGCGGTGGCGGGCCTCGAGGTGGAGGACCCGCGCCTCGTCGGCGTCGACTCGCTCGGCTTCGATGTGCGCGGGCGCTTCGATGTCGTGCGGCTCCCGGCGGACCCGCCGATCTCCGACGGCGACGACGCCGTCGATGCGCTCGAGGAGCTTGCGGCCACGGCGGAGGAAGGCGACGCGGAGAGCGACGCCGCCGAGCAGGACTGAGGACCGCAGGCCGAGTGCGGGATTCTCCGCGACGAGGCGTGGACTTGACGGCGCCGACAGCGCATCATGCGTGAGTTGGATCAGCGACCGTTCACTTCCACGGCGTGCGACGACCTCGGGCTCGCATGCGAGATCGAGTCGGATGCGGATTCGGTGGGAGCGTCCGTGACGCTCGAGCGCTATCTGGCTGCGATCACGGATCCAGCGTCGATGCCGAACGCGCTCGACGCCGCGATCGAGGGAGCGCTCCGCGGCGCGTGCCTCCGGGAGGGCGTCTCGCCGCTCGACGCCGCACAGGCCTTGATCGAGCGACATCAGGCCCATGCCGACGCGATCCTCGCCGTGGCGCTCGGATTCGGCTTGCCCGAGTGCGGCGATGAGGCGCTCGCGGTCGGCGGCCTCGTTGCAGGCCGTTGGCGGGTGCTCGAGCTGCTCGGCGAAGGCGGCACGGCCTTGGTGGCGCGTGCGAAGGACGAACTCCTCTCGGGACAGCGTGGTGACGTCGAGGTGGTGGTCAAGCGCTTCACGGACGAAGCGGGCGGCGATGCGCGCGCGCATGCGATCCGCGAGATGCAGGCGCTCGTCAAGGCGCCCGAGGGGCTTGCACCGCGGCTGGTCGCGCTGCATGCGCCACGCGGCGGCGCGGCGCACATTGTGACGCTGTTCGAGCCGTCGCGTGAGGCGCGAATCCCCGAAGATCTCGCTGAGCTCGTGCATGCCGTGCGCCGTCTCCACCGCGCAGGATTCGTGCATGGCGACCTCAAGCCCGAGCACCTGCGGGTCAGGTCCGACGGGTCGGTGCTTCTCCTCGACTTCGGTGCTTCGATTCCCGCGACGCCCGATGCGCTCGCCCACGACTTCGCGAGGCTGCTCGAGCTTGCGGCCGCGCCGCACGACGGCGGTGGGCAACCTCGATGGCTCTCCCTCGCGCGCATGGCGCTTGCGAGACGACGATTCCTCATCGCAGCCACCGCGCTCCGCTCGGCATCCCCGCGATGGCGGCGCAGGGTGCTCTCGCGCGGGGCGATCGCGCTCCTCCTCTGCGCGGCGCTGCCGCTCGCGTGGGGAAACCGGCAGCGGTCCGCGCGGCCATCCGATGCGTTCACGGCGCTGGCTTCGACGGGCAGGCTCGTCGATGTGACCATCGACTCGACGGGCCGACTCATCGGAGTACGGCTCGATCTTCCTGAACTAACCGAGCTGCATGCCGATTCCCCACGCCGCGCCGTCACCACAGGGCCTGTCCGGCTGCATCGCGATGGGGGCGTGACGATTTTCGACCCTTCGGGAAACCCGATGTCACGATGACGGCGATTCGATCCTTCATCCGTGAAAGGAGGCCTGCATGCCTCATACGGAAGCCAAGGTCATCGGTCGGGGTCGGAGGAAGGCGCTGCGTTGGGCGGGAGGGCTCGCCGCGATCGTGCTCGGCGCTGTGGCGGTTGCGGCGCCGTTCGTGCGCGGCGGCGGCGGAGACCGCGCCGTGATCGGAACGCAGTTCGGCGAGTTCACGGCGTCCCACGAGACGATGGCCGCGCTCAAGTGGTTCTCGGATCGGGGGCGGTCGAATGGCTTCCGCTCGAACGCCGATGGCGAGCTGACGCATGCGAGACTCTGGCTCGAGCCTGCCGCGGGCATCGAGCTTCCGAGCGGCGAGTTCGAGGCGGAGTTCATTCGATTCAACGATGACGGCGAGGTCGTGCACATCGAGCATGCAGCCGCGGATGCGCCCTCGTGCACGATGCTCTGGGTGCAGGACACCTCGAATCCGCGCTACTGGTACGCGAGCTGCATGGGGACATGCCCCGCTTCCGACGAGTGCTGCAACCTCTTCATCGACCTCGGCACGCTCGAGCTCGCGTGCGGATGCCTGCCCTGAGCAGCGCCGCCTCGAAGCCCCTGCGGGGCCACCAGGATCCGCCGGCCGGGAGCATCGCCCTGGCCGGCGGATTTCTCCGTTTGTCAACGGCGGCGTAGCATCGGATTCGATGGAAGAGCAACCACACGGATCCAGCCAGGGGCGGCAATCGCCCGAAGATGTGCGGACCATCCGGGCCGCGCGCACGGCGGTCGCGGCGCGGCTGCTGGCAAACCAGTCGACGCTGCTTGCATTCATCAGGCGCAGACTCGGCCACGCGGCGGCGAGCGAGCGCGATGCGGAGGACGTGTTCGCGACGACGCTGCGCCGAAGCGACGCGCTCGTCGCCGCGAATGCGCTGCTCGCAGAGCTTCCCGACGCGGCCCTCCTCGCGCTCGCGTCGGCCATCTCGCGCCACGCGATCCTCGAGTCGAGCCGCCAGGCCGCGCGCACCCGAAGGATCCGCGCCTCCGCGTCGGACCTGCTTCGCGCGAGGGTTGCGTGTGCCTCCGAGGGGACATCCGACGCCGCCCGAGAGCTGTCGCCCCTCCTTCAGGAGACGCTTTCCGAGGGCGACCTCGCCGTCATCGCGCTCCGCCTGAACGACCTCGACTGGAGTGCGATCGCCGCGACGCTCGGCACCACTCCCGCGGGAGCGCACCGTCGCTACTACAGGGCCATGCAGGCGCTCGCGGAGGCGGCGCGCGGCATGGGCGATCGCCATCGCCCCTGAGAGGGGCGGATCGCCGCGCCGCCCGATTGCCTGAAGGACTTCGAATCTTCTACGATGTCGGCTCCGCGGCGACCGCCGCGCACCCGCGAGGAGCCCCATGAGCAAGAACGAAGGTGACGCGAAGTTCGCAGGCAGCCTGAACCACGCGATGATCGACGGCCCCGAGGGCCATGCCGCGCAGGAGTACGCGAACCACTTTGGCGAGCCTGGCTACTCCGACATCACGAAGGTCTACATCCGTCAGCGGTACGACGGGTACACCGCGGAGAACCAGGAGAGCTGGCGCACGCTGTACGACCGCCAGATGGCGTACCTGCCCGACCACGCGTCGCAGGTCTACCTGCGCGGCGCGCGCGCGATCAACCTCGTGCGCGACTACATCCCCTACCTCGAGGGGCCGAAGAGCGTGAACACCTTCCTCGCGCCGCTCACGGGCTGGCAGAGCCGCGCTGTGCCCGGCTACCTGCCTGCGAAGGCGTTCTTCGCGTGCCTCGCGCGACGCGAGTTCCCGACGACGGTCGTGATCCGTCCGAAGGAGTCGCTCGACTACCTGCCCGAGCCCGACATCTTCCACGACATCTTCGGACATGTGCCGCTGCACGCCGACCCGATCTTCGCCGACTTCCTGCAGACCTACGGCAAGGCCGCGCTGCTCACGAACGACCCGTACCACACCGAGCGCCTCGCGCGGCTCTTCTGGTTCACCGTCGAGTTCGGCCTGATCCGCGAAGGCGGCGAGATCAAGCTGTACGGGTCGGGGCTGATCTCGAGCCCGGGCGAGTCGAAGCACGCGCTGCTGAGCCCCGAGGTCGACCGCCGTCCGTTCGACCTCGACCGCGTCTGCGACACGAGCTTCGAGATCGACCACTACCAGCCGATCCTGTATGTGCTCGAGAGCTTCGAGCAGCTGCGCGACGCGATGAACCAATACGCCGAGCGGCTGATCGCGAAGGCCGAGAAGCAGGCCGCGGGCGTCTGACGCGCTCGGACGAAGGCGGACCTCGCCGGATCCGCGCACGGCCGCAGCTGGGCGTCCGCGACCGTCTACACTGCGCGGCCTATGGCCACGAAGAAGTCTCCCGCGAAGTCCGCCGCGAAATCCGCCGCAAAGTCCACCGCCGCCGCGCTGCACGGCATCGACCTCGCCGAGTACGCAGCGCGCCGCGAGCATGTGCTGAAGACCCTCAAGGACTCTGTCGCCCTCGTCTTCGCGGGCGACATGGACGCGAGCATCCACGGCGAGTTCCGCGCGCACCCGCACTTCCAGTACCTCACGGGCGTCGTCGATGAGCCCGGCGCGGTGCTGCTCCTCGATCCGCTGAACCCCGTCGAGGCGCGGCGCACGATCCTGTTCCTCAAGCCGCTCAACCCCGAGCTCGAGAAGTGGGACGGATTCCGCGAGGAGATCTCGTCGAAGCTCAAGGCGATGTACGGCGTCGGCACGATCATGCGCACGACCGCGTTCGCGCGGTTCCTGCTCGAGGCGACGAAGCGCGCGAAGCGCTTCGCCCTGCTTCACCCGCTCTCTGCGCATACCGCGCCCGTGTCGCCCGACCTCGATGTCTTCCGAAAGAGCGCCGAGCGCATCCCAGGCTCGTCGTTCGTCGACCACACGCAGCTCCTCGCCGTCATGCGCGCCGCGAAGTCGCCGTCGGAGCTCGCGCTCATGCAGCGTGCGGCCGACATCACCGCGAAGGGCTACGACGCCGTGCTGCGCGGGCTGAAGCCGGGCATCACCGAGTTCGACGTGCAGGAGCTCGCCGAGCACGGCTACCGCACGAACGGCTCGCGCAAGGCGGCGTACCACACGATCGCGGGCGGTGCGTTCAACGCGACCGTGCTCCACTACCACGGAAACCGCGAGCCGCTCCACGACGGCGAGGTCATCCTCATCGATTCGGGCGCCGAGTACATGGGCTATGCGTGCGATGTCACGCGCACCTTCCCCGTCGGCGGCAGGTTCACGCCGCGCCAGCGCGAGATCTACGAGATCGTGCTCGAGGCGCAGCTTGCGGCCATCGCCGCGACCAAGGCGGGCACGACCTTCGCGGCGATCGACAAGGCCGCGCGCGATGTGATCACGAAAGCGGGCTACGGCGATGCCTACTTCCACGGCACGGGCCACCACCTGGGCCTTGAGGTCCACGACATCACGCCCGAAGGCCCGATTCCCGAGAACGCGGTCATCACGATCGAGCCGGGCATCTACCTTCCCGCCGAGAACTTCGGCGTGCGCATCGAGGACGACATCCTGGTGACGAAGAAGGCGGGCGGCGTCAACCTGACGGCCGCGATCCCGAAGACGGTCGCCGAGATCGAGCGCGCGATGCACGGCTGAGCGGCGCTCTGGCGAGTCCCCCGTCGACCGTGCACGGCTTCACCGAATCCTGACGATTCACACACGCTTCGTGCGTGCTGCGGGCGCGACATTTCCCGCGATGCACGGAGGCATCGACTCCCTCTCGACGAACCCGGCCGCGCCGCTCGGACGCGCGCTGGTTCTCACGGGCTCGATCGGCTCGGGCCACACCCGCGCCGCGATCGCGGTGCGCGAGGCCATGCTGCGCAGCCGTGCCGCGGACACCGCGGAGGTCGTCGATGTGCTTGAGCACGCCACGCCCGCCTTCCGCGCGATCTATCGCGACGCCTACATCTCGCTGATCGAGCGCGCGCCGGGCGCCGTCGGCTGGCTCTATCGCTCGAGCGACACCACGCGCGGCGGCGGCGCGCGGCGGCGCATCCAGCGCATCGCGCTCGCGCGCATGCGCAGGCTCGTCGCGGAGGAGCGACCCGACACCGTCGTGTGCACGCACTTCCTCGCGTCGGAGCTTGTGAGCGGCATGGTCGAGCGCGGCGAGTGGCGCGGAACGCTCGCGGTCGTCGTCACCGACCTCGACGCGCACGCGATGTGGGCGGTCTGCCCGCGCGCCGACCGCTGGTTCGTCGCGATGGACGAGACCACCGAGATCCTCGTCGGCAAGGGCGTCCCGCGCGAGCGGATCGCCGTGACGGGAATCCCCATCGTCGGCGCCTTCGCCTCCCCGCTGCCGACGCGTGCATCGATCCGCGAGGCGCTCGGCCTGCCGGTGTCGGGGCCGATGCTCCTCGTCTCGGGCGGCGGCGTGGGCGTGTCGAATCTCGCGGGAACGCTCGGGCAGATCCTGGAGATCGAGCTTGACTGCGGCGTCGCGCTCGTCTGCGGCCGCAACGAGGCGCTCCGCGGCCGCGCCGAGCGCATCGTGGCGGAGCACCGCGGAGGCTCGCGCGTGCGCTGCGCCGTCCTCGGCTTCACCGACCGCATGCACGAGCTCATGCACGCTGCGGATCTTTCGCTCGGAAAGCCAGGCGGCCTCACCTCGAGCGAGGCGCTCGTCATGGGGCTTCCGATGGCGATCATGCATCCCGTTCCCGGCCAGGAGGAGCGCAACAGCGATCACCTCCTCGAGTGGGGCGTGGCGGTGCGGCTGAACTCGCCTGAGACCGTGGGCTGGCGCCTGCGCGCGCTGCTTGCGGACCGAGACAGGCTCCGCGCCATGCGGGAGGCTGCGCTCAAGCGCGCGCGGCCGTTCGCGGCCGACGCCGTCGTCGACAGCCTCCGTCGCCTGCGCCTCGGGGAGCCCGCGGCGGAGTCGCCCGCGCCGCTCACTCAGGGAAGAACTCGGTCAGCACGAGCAGGAAGAGCGACCAGACCACCGGCACCGCGCTGATGGCGATGGCGGCCGTCGCGAGGAACCGCCCCGCGCTGCGCCGCAGCCGCGCGAGGATCTCGCAGGCGACGATCACCCACATCATGAGCGCGAACTTGAACGCGATGGCGCCGTGCATGCCCCACGCATCGATCACGATCGCGGCGACGGGGTTCACCTCGACGCCGCCGCGCGAGAGGATCTTCCAGGTGAGCATGATGTCGAGGCTCGATATGAAGATCACCCAGACATAGGTGTTCTGGAAGTGCATCTCGGGGCTGCGCGCGAAGCCGAGCGGGTCGCGCGCGAACGCCACGCCGCACTCGGGGCAGCGGTCGGGCCGCTTCACGGCGTGCGTGTCCATCGTGTAGCCGCACTTGCCGCACTTGCCGTACTTCTCGCGGCGGTGCCTGCGGATCGCAAGCGGCAGCGCGACCGCGGCCCAGGCCACGCTTCCCCAGAAGACGATGTTGCCGACGATCCCGAGCCAACGCGGCCTGAGCGGGACGAAGACGAAGTCGTCCTGCATGAGGCCGAGGCTCCATGCACCGCGCGCCTCCGCGACGGCCTCCGCGGCGTCGCGCTGCTGCAGCGTGCGGAACCACGCCTCGCCTGAGAAGGCGCGGAACGGCCAGCCGACGAGGAGCGTGTCGATCCGCGACCACGCGCCGAGCTCGCCGTCGGGAGGCGCGACCACGACGGCGGCGGGCGGCGTTCGCTTCGCAGGAACGAGCGTGGACTCGTCGCGATACTCAAGCAGCGGGCCGACGGGCCAGTAGCCATCGTCGGTCGGAACGGCCGAGTAGCGCTCGGTCAGCGCGGAGCGCTGCAGCTCGAGCGCGGGCATGCGATGCGGCGAATCCGCGTCGGCCCGCGCAGGGCCCGCCGCGAACCAGGTGCGCATGCGCTCCTCGCCGAAGCCCGCGCCGCGCGTCACCGCGAGGAGCGGCAGCGCCCACGCCACGAAGAGCGTCGCGAGAAGCCCCCCGAAGAAGAAGGGCCCGAGCCAGCGAAGCTGTTCGCGCGCAAGCGGCACCGCCGCACTATCGCATGGCGCCGCGCCGCCGTGGCGAAGGAAACGCCCCGCCCGATGCGTTTCGCATCGGGCGGGGCGTGCGGAAGCGGGACATGCCGAAGGGCTCGAGGAGCCGATCCGCCGTCAGCGGCGACGACGCGCAGCGAGGCCCGCGAGGCCGAGGAGCGCCAGCGCGCCGGGCGCTGGGATGCCGAGCGCCGTGCCGAGCGAACCCGTGTCGCCCGACGACGAGAAGCCGACCTGCGTGCCGATCGTGCCGACCGTGCTGACAACGGCGTCGAAGGCGGGGTCGATGTTGCCAAGCGCGTCGTAGCCCCAGAAGAAGCTCGAGCCCGAGGTCGCGGCGCCGAAGTTCACGCGCGCGCTGATCTCGGTGCCCGCCGCGTTGAAGAGCACCATGCCGTCGCCACCCGAGGCGAAGCTCACGCCCGAGCCCGAGTAGTAGCCGATCTGCACGCCCGCGAGGCCGCCCCAGAAGGTGCGGAACGAGTCGATCGCGGCGCCGCCCGCCGTCTCGAGGAAGATCACGGTCTCGCCCGCGCCGATCGAGGTGAGGCCGAGCAGCTCGCGCGAGACGCCGAAGCTGAAGCTGTTGTCGTCCATGCGCAGGCCTGCGAGGCTGATCGACGACGATCCGTAGTTGGTGACCTCGAACCAGTCCGCGGTCGGCGAACCGCCGCCGTTGCTCGAGCTCATCACCTCGGTGATGCGAAGGCTCGCGGAAGCGGTGCCCGCGAGGGCGATGGAGAGAATGGCGCAGAGGCCGTACGACTTCATGTGCATGGGACTCGTTCCTGAATGGGGGAGGATGGAGGGCGATCCGCGGCGAGGACAGCCGCCGAAGATCAGGGACGGGTCGAAACTACCCCTCGCGTGTTTGTGTCCGACGAAGGCCGTGCGAGGGGATTCTTCGGGTCCTGTGAAGGCGTCGCGCCGCCCACACTCCCGATCGGAGCGAGATGCCCGAGAAGGACCTCCGCCACGCGGCTCCAGCTTTGGCTGCGCGCGTACGCAAGGCACGACTCGCGCGGCACTTGCAGCGCGCGCTCCGCGGCGACGGCGAGATCCTCGTCGAGTGCGCCGTTCACGCCCTCGCGCACGACATCGACGGGGCCTGTCACGGGGTACGCGGCCACGGGCAGCCCGCACGCGTTCGCCTCGAGCATGACGATGCCGAAGGTGTCGGTGCGACTCGGGAAGACGAAGAGATCCGCGGCCGCGTAGTGCGCGGCGAGCTCGTCGCCGAAGCGGTATCCCGCGAAGACGATCTCAGGGTGCGCGCGCTCGAGCCGCGCGCGCTCGGGCCCGTCGCCGACGACCACCTTCGAGCCCGGGAGACGCGCCTCGATGAACGCGTCGATGTTCTTCTCGCGCGCGACGCGGCCCGCGTAGAGGTGGATCGGGCGCGGAAGCCCCGCGAACAGGTCGCTCGCGATCGGGCGGAAGAGGTTCGTGTCGACGCCGCGGCACCAGGTCGTGGCGCGCACGATTCCGTTCGCGCGCAGCTGGTCTGTCACGCGCTGCGTCGGCGCGAGCGTCGCGCGCCCGCCACCGTGGAACCAGCGCATGAAGCGCCAGGTGATGCGGCGCGGCATGCCGAAGTACTGCTTCAGGTACTCGGGAAACTGCGTGTGGTAGCTCGTCGTGAACGGGATGCCGCGCGACATGGCGCGGCGCCGCGCCTCGAGGCCGATGGGGCCCTCGGTCGCGATATGCAGCGCATCGAACGGCCGCTCCATCGCACGCCCGACGATGGCCCACGGCGCGAGCGCGAGGCGGATCTCCTTGTAGCGCGGTGCGGCGACGGTGCGGCCGAGCGAAGGGTGCACGACCTCCACTTCGTGCCCCATCGCGGCCAGCTCGCGGATCGTCTGCTGCCAGGTTCGCACGACGCCGTTCACCTGCGGCGACCATGCGTCGGTCGCCAGCAGGATCCTCACTTGCCGTCTCCCGGCACCAGGATGCGCGCGTCGAACGCGATGCCGCGCTGGAGCCATGGATCGGTCTCGTCGGAGTCGTCGCCGGAGTTCTCCGCGATCGCCTTCGCGGCGTCGCGCTCGGCGAGGAACGCAAGTCCGTCGAGAAGCTCGATGCGACCGTCCTCGTGCTCGACGAGCGCAGTGCAGCTCTCGACCCAGTCGCCGCAGTTGAGGTACTCGAGCACGCCGATCATCCGCTGCTCGGCCTTGTGGATGTGGCCGCACACGACGCCGTCGAATCCGCCCGCGCGCGCCTCCGCGACAAGCGCCTGCTCGAAGTTCGAGATGAAGTTGCACGCGCTCTTCACGCGCGCCTTGATCGCCTGCGAGAGCGAGTCGTAGGGCAGCCCGAGGATCCTGCGGCCGAAGTTGTAGACGCCGTTGATCTTCAGCAGCATCTCGTACCCGACGGTCCCCGCGAGCGCGAGCAGGCGCGAGTTGCGCACGACAAGGTCGAACTGGTCGCCATGCGTCACGAGGAGGCGCCTGCCGTCGGCCGTCAGATGAACGGCCTCCTTCGCCATCTGCATGCCGCCGAAGGAGAGGCCACAGAATGGACGCGCGGCTTCGTCGTGGTTTCCCGGCACATAGACGATCGTCGTCCCCTTGTGCGACATCTTGAGAAGTCGCCGCATGACGGTGTTGTGCGCGTCGGGCCAGTACCAGCGCTGCCTGAGCCGCCACATGTCGATGATGTCGCCGACGAGATACACCGTGTCGCACTCGACCTGCTTGAGGAAGCGCGCGAGCTCATCGGCCTTGGCGCCGCTCGAACCGAGGTGGCAGTCGCTGATGAAGAGTGTCCTGTATCGCGCCTTCATGCGTCGAACCTCGTTGGCGTTGGAGCCACGGCCGCCGTCCTAGCGACCGGGAGACGCGAGGAGAATCAACGCAGCGTGTTCAGACGCGGATAAACCCGCGCGAAGGCGCGGTGAGGGGTTCGCGCAAAGATGTGCGCGTCACACCACGCGGTCGCCCGAGGGAATGTTGAACGCGGGGCCGAGGTTGACCTGCACGAGCTTCTCGCCCGTCTTCTCTTCCTGCACCGCCTGCGCGGTGGCGGGGTCGACGAAGTCGGAGTGGCACGAGGCCTTCTCGCCGGTGGCGGCGCCGACGGCCTTCTTCGTCTTCGACGCGAGCTTGTGGATCTCGTCGGGGCTGAGGACGCCGCGCTTCGCGAGGATCTCCTGCTGCTCAGGCGTGAGCGCGGCGCTCTTCACGGGCTTCCCGCGCTGGTACTCCTCGTCCTTGCCGGACGCAAACTCCTGGATCTCCTTCGAGATGCGCACGCTGCACCAGTCGTGGCCGCACATCGCGCAGAAGTCGGTGTCGACGTCGAGGTCCTCGTCGTGGTAGGCGCGCGCGGTGTCGGGGTCGAAGCTGAGCTCGAAGTGCTTCTCCCAGTTGAGCGCGGCGCGCGCCTTCGTGAGCTCGTCGTCGCGGTCGCGCGCGCCAGGAATACCGAGCGCAACGTCGGCCGCGTGCGCTGCGATCTTGTAGGCGATGCAGCCTTGCTTGACATCGTCCTTCTTCGGGAGGCCGAGGTGCTCCTTCGGCGTCACATAGCAGAGCATGCTCGCGCCGTGATAGCCCGCAGCGGTGGCGCCGATGCAGCTCGTGATGTGGTCGTAGCCCGGGAAGATGTCGGTGACGAGCGGCCCGAGCACATAAAACGGCGCGCCATGGCAGAGGCGGCGCTGCAGCTTCATGTTGAACTCGATCTGGTCGAAGGGCACATGGCCCGGGCCCTCGATCATCACCTGCACGCCCATGCGCCACGCGCGCTCGGTGAGTTCGCCGAGGGTCTCGAGCTCGGCGAGCTGCGCGCGGTCGGTCGCGTCGGCGAGGCCGCCGGGGCGCAGGCCGTCCCCGATCGAGAAGGTCACATCGTGGCGGCGCATGACCTCGCAGATCTTCTCCCACGCGGTGTACATGAGGTTCTGCCTGTTGTGGACGAGCATCCACTTCGCAAGCAGCGACCCCCCGCGCGAGACGATGCCGATCAGGCGCTTCTTGATGAACGGTAGGTGCTCCTTGAGGACGCCCGCGTGGATCGTGAAGTAGTCGACGCCCTGCCGCGCCTGGTGCTCGAGGGTGGCGAGCACCATCTCCTCATCGAGATCCTCGATCTTGCGGCCGATGATCATCGAGTAGATCGGGACGGTGCCGATCGGGACGGTGGCGTTCCGGCAGATCGCGGCGCGGCATTCGTCGAGGTTGCCGCCGGTCGAGAGGTCCATGACCGTGTCGGCGCCCCACTTCTCCGCCCACTTGAGCTTCTCGACTTCCTCGTCGGTGCCCGACGAGACGGGCGACGCGCCCATGTTGGCGTTGATCTTCGTCTTCGACGCGCGGCCGATCGCCATCGGGTCGAGCTTGAAGCCGAGGTGCGCGCGGTTCGCGGGAATCACCATGCGGCCGGCGGCGATCTCGTCGCGGACTTCAGTCGCGGTGAGGTGCGGCTCGCGCTCGGCGACGCGCTTCATCTCGGGCGTGACGATGCCGAGGCGCGCGCTCTCGAGCTGGGTGACGGGCGTGAACGCCTTCGGGTAGATGACGCGGCGCCACTGGCCGCGGGCGTTGGCGAACTCGACGGAGCGGAAGGAGTCGCCGCAGCAGTTCGTGCAGGTGGGGCCGGCGGGCGCTTCCGCGAGCTCGACCGTCGACCAGCCCGCAGGAAGGAAGTCCCACGCGGTCTTCGCGCTCGGCGCGGGCATGCCCGGGGTGTCGGGCGACGCGAAGGCGTAGGGTCCGCCGACATCGGCGCGCTTCGCGAAGGAGCCCGGCGTCGTGCCCTGGGCGAGGGTCGACGGGTTATGCGCGCCGTGCATGGGGAGCGCGTAGGAGCATTCGGGGGAAGTGCCGAGCGTGTGGGCGGAGGTGATCATCGTGCGTCCTTCAGGTGCCGGTCTGACGACGGATGTGAAGGAAGGCGCGGACCCGCGCATTCGCTTCCCTCCGCCGGTGCGAGCCGGATCAGGTTCAACGGGTGCTTCTCAGCGCCGTGCGAATGCGCGGCGCGCCCCGAGCGAGGCATCAGTGTAGCCGAAGCGTCATCCCTTCCACTGCTCGCGGGCCATGACGATCAAGTCGCTGGGGCCAAGGGACTTGCCCATCTGCCTGAGCATGTTTGAGATCTGCGCGGCGTGGTAGTGCTGGTGCGTGCAGACGTGAAGGAAGATGTCGTGCCCGTTCGTGACGAACGACTTGCCGTCGCGCACGCGGCCGAAAGCCTTCGCGAGGAACGCGGGGTCGGCCGCGCGATCGATGAGCTTCGCCCAGCGCGCGTCGACTGGTTTCCACGCCTCCTCGAGCGCCGCAAGATTCGGGAACGCGTCGACGGACGGGATCAGGGTGGCAGGGTCGACTTCCTCGAGCACGTTCGCCCAGACGAGTTCGGCGCCCCACAGGTGGACGATGGTCCCGAAGAGCGATCCGACGCCCATCTCGACGGGACGGCGGAGCTCCGCGTCGGAGCAGGTGCGGGCGGCGGAGAGGATCTTGCTGCGCGTCCAGAGACGATGGTCGTGGAGACGGCGGATGGTGTCGGCTGCGGTCATGCGACGAGGATACGGCGGCCGCACGGCATGTGCAGCGATCAGGCGTGGCCGCGGAGAACCGCCGCCCGCGCCACGATCGACGCCGCAGCGCACGCGACATACCGTTCGCCACGCGAGCACTCGTCGACGACGACCTCGGGGTGCGATGCGGCCATCGCCGCAGCCACCGGCCGGCTCGGCGCGAAGCGGTCGACCCGGGCGAGCGGGAACGCCGCGGCACCGTGCACCCGCGCCAACACCCGTGCGTGCATCGCCGCCAGGAGCCGCGTCTCGTTGCCTCCGCTCGATCGAAGCGCCGATGCGCGTTCCTCGCGCGCCATCACCTCGACCGCATGCGCGCAATGCACCTCGAGCCACCGTGCGAGCGCCGCGATCTCGGTCTGCGCGCACATCTTGGAATCGCGCACCCCTCGTGCAAGCAGCTCATGCTCGACCGAAACCGGCACTGCGACGGCCGCAACCGCCAGCAGCCCCTCCCGCTCGCCCTTGCCCGACTCGTCGCTTCCCGCAATCACCGCCACGCCCTCGGGCGCGTCGCCGCCGTCAGGAACATCGCGATCGGACGGCAGCGCGATCCGATGCCGCGCATCGAAGTCGTCGGCAAGCCGCCCGTCCTCCGACTCGACGAGCACGATGCTGCCACCACCGCCACCACCACCGCGCACGCGCACGCCGTCGTCGTGGCGGTACTCCCACTCGCCGAGCGCATCGGGTGGCGACACCGCGTGGAAGTCATGCCGCTCAAGAAGCTCGCGCAGGGGCGCAAGCCGCGTCGACGCGCGGCGGTAGATCAACGCGACCGGTGATCGCTCCGTCGCCACGCGGGTAGGCTACCCGCATGACGCCGACGCCCGCAGCGGAAATCGCCCCGTACGCCGCGAACATCGACGCGATCCGCGCGGCAAGACGCAGGATCGACCCGTTCATCCACCGGACGCCGCTCCTGACGAGCGCCACGCTCGACGCGATGTCGGGCCGTCGTCTCTGGTTCAAGTGCGAGCTCCTCCAGCGGACGGGGTCGTTCAAGTTCCGCGGCGCGACCAACGCAGTGCGCATGCTCGACGATGCACAGGCCGCGCGCGGCGTCGTCACCCACTCGTCGGGAAACCATGCGCAGGCGCTCGCCCTCGCCGCGAACATGCGCGGCATTCCCGCGCATGTCGTCATGCCCACGAACTCGGCCGAGATCAAGAAGGCCGCCGTGCGCGGATACGGCGGCAGAATCGTCGAGTGCGAGGCGACCCTCGAGGCGCGCGAGTCGACGGCCGCGCGCGTCCTCGCCGAGACGGGCGGAACGATGGTGCCCCCCTACAACCACCCGAATGTGATCGCGGGCCAAGGCACGATCGCGCTCGAGCTCCTCGACGAATGCCCGCAGCTCGACGCGATCGTCGTGCCGGTCGGAGGCGGCGGGCTCATCTCGGGGATCGCCCTCGCCGCGAAGGCGCTCAAGCCGTCGATCCGCATCATCGGCGCAGAGCCAGAGCTTGCGGGCGACGCCGCCCTGTCGAAGCGCACAGGGATGATCGAGCCGCCGATGAAGCCCGTCACCATCGCAGACGGCCTCCGCACCGCGCTCGGCCCCCTCACCTTCCCGGTCGTGCGTGACCTCGTCGACGAAATCGTGCTCGTCTCCGAAGCCGACATCGCCGCGCACATGCGCCTCGTCTGGGAGCGGATGAAGCTCACCATCGAGCCGAGCGCGGCGGTCGGCGTCGCGGTCGCGTGCAGCGACTGGATGCGCAAGCAGAAGGACCGCGCCGATGTGGGCGTGGTCCTGTGCGGCGGGAATGTCGATCTCGCAAACCTTCCGTTCGCGTGAGGCGCCGCGCGCGGGGAATCACGCGCCTCCGTCGCCCGGCTCCGCGCGCTTCGCCGCACCCTTCTCGAGCCGCTCGATCACCTCCGCGAGGCGCTCCTCCATGCGGCGCAGGCGCTCCTCGAGCGGCGAGGCGGGGTCGATCTGCGGCATCGCCTCGAAGTCCTCGAGGGCCTCGGTCCATGCGCGCTCGACGATGCGACCTTGCTCGGCGACGAGCCGGTCGAGCGCCGCCTCGGGCAGCACGAAGCCGCCCTGGCCGCCCCGCATCGACGGCATCCGCAGGCCGCGGCGCCGGCCATCGGGCCCGACGAAGAAGAGGTCGAGCATCGCCTGCTCCTCGGCGGCGCGGGCTTCGGACAGATCGCCCTCGATGCGCGACGGATCGAACGCGGCCGTCGTCACCTCGACCTCGGCGGTCTCTGCGCCACGCCGCACGGTCAGCGTGAACTTCGTGCCCGGATCCGCGCGGCCGAGCTTCTCAGCGACCATCGCGCGCGGCGCGCTCTCGCTGCCGTCGATCGAGACGATCACATCGAACCGCTCGATGCCCGCGAGATGCGCGGGAAGCTCGTCGATCACGTTCGTGATGAGCGTGGCCTTGGCGGGGTCGATCGCGAGGTGATGCGCAAGCGCGGGGTCGATCTCGCCGAGGCCGATCCCGATCATCGACTTCGGCGATTCGACGGCACCGATGTGCGCGGCCGCGGCCGCGCCGCGCGCGTCGGGCGGAAGGGTGCGCACGATGATCTGGTCCCGCACCTCGCTCGAGCCGCTGGCGCCGCGGTCCACGCGCACCCGCGCGCCACCCTCCGCCGCCGCGCGCGCCGTCGCGCGCCCGCGCGCTCTGTCGAAGCGCTGCAGCACGCGGCCATCCGCGTCGAGTACCTCGATCGCGCCCGCCGAGAGCCGCGCGCGGTCAAGCGGCACGGCCTCGCCGTTCACCTCGACGAGCACGACATCGTCGTTCTGCACCTTGACGCGCACGCTGTTGCCAGCGGAGTCTGTGCGCATGAGCTCGATGGCGTCGCTGACGCGCGTGCCCGAGCCACCGCTCGACTGCGATGAGCCCGCCTGGGCGGCTCCTGCGAACGCGGGCGACGCAGCGCACGCGAGCACGGCGCCCGCGAGCGAGACACGGATTGCCATGGAGAGAATCGTCGGAAGCATGTCGGTTGTCCTTTGCGGATGACGGGGATTTCGATGTTCGTTCGTGACGCGTGTGCGGGCGCAAGCGCCGCAGGCCGCACAGGTGATGCTCTAGCGCAGCGCTTCCGTCCGCGGCCTGATCACGATCTTCTCGGTGCGTCCGAGGTCGTCGACGGGCACGACGCGATAGAGCTCGGGCATGACGCGCCGCTCGTAGACCTGGCGCACGACGATGACCTCGAAGCCGCTGCCGTCGGTCAGCTCGCGGCTTCCGACGAGCGTCGGTGGCGGCGCCTCGCCGAGGATCACACCCTCCTCGCGGGCCTTGTCGAGATAGGCGTCGAACGCAGCGTCCGAACTCGCGAAGCCCGCGAATCCCGCGATGCTCTCGCGCTGGGGCGCGGGCTCCTCGCCGCGCGGCGCGAACGACTGGCTGATCCACGCAAGGAGGATCGCCGCGGCGACGGCCCAGCCGAGGCCGCTTCTTCGCACGACGGGCGCGCGGTCGGGCGGCAGTTCCGCGCGATCGGCCGCGTCGTGCAGCGCGCGCGCGGCGCGCGCGAGGCGAAGCTCGTCGGCCTGCCACATCGCGAGCTCATCGAGGACCTGTGGCTCCTGCACGCCACGCGCGCGGACTTCCGCGAGCGCGCCGTCGTCGCCCGAGACCGCGCGCGCAAGCAGGATGTCGAGCGCGAGCGATGCACGCGCCTCGGGTTCGCGTGCGTCTCCAAAGTCGCCGTCATGGTTGGTGTGTCGTGTCATGGTCTCACCGTCCCTGTTCCGTCCGTCTTCACTGTTCCGTTCGTCTTCCCTGTTCCGTTCTTGTTCCCTCTCGCGGGCCGTCGACGCGAGCCGCCGACGCGAGCCGCCGCGGCGCGCTTCCCGCGTCCGTCGGAGCGCCGCCCGATTCGAGCTCGGTCTGCATCTCTCTCAGCATCCGCCTCGCGCGCGCGAGGCGCGTCTCGACCGTCGTCTCAGGCACATCGAGCAGCTCGGCGATCTGCCGCTGCGAGAGACCCTGCGTCGCCTGCAGGAGCAGTGGCTCTGCATACTGCTGCGGCAGCCGCGAAAGCAGCGCCAGCATCTCGCGCGCGTCCGTCGCGGCGCGCGCGGCGCCTTGGATGCCGCGCTCGAGTCCGCGGCGGAGATCCGCAAACCCACGCTGCGTGCGGATCTCGGACGACAGGCTCCGCGCCGCCATGCGCGCCGTGTTCACGGCGACCACGCGGAGCCACCCCCGCAGGCTCGCGGCGTCGCGCAGGTGGTGGCACTTCGTGATCAGCGTCGACGCGACCTCCTGCAGCAGGTCGTCGATGTCGGCTCCGCGCGGCGCATGGGCCGCAAGCACCGCCGCGATCCAACGCCTGTTCGCACGCCAGACCTCGCCGATCGCCTCGCGGTCGCCCTCGGCTGCACGCGCGAAGAGCCTCGCCTCGGCGAGCGACAGCACCGGCCGCTCCGCGTCATCCTCGCGACCAGCCGAGACACCGAAGATGCCGCCATTCTCGGACGCACGATCGCCCGCGAGCGGCCGCTCGTCGGACGAAGAAGGGTCTCGGTCGTCTGCGTGCATGCGGAACGGTTCGAGAGTCGCGGAATCCGCCGCGTCGGGGATCTCTCAAGATCGAACGGCGGCCTGATCGGTCGGTCGATCGGTTGATTGATCGGCCGATCGGCGCTCCTCCCGCCATGTGTGAACGGTGCGCGGCACGAGGATGCGCGACGGCGGCGAATCCGTCCGACGGGTCTACCAGCCCGAAAGAAGCGCCGCGAGGTCGGACGCCCCCACGGCTCCGTCGCCATCGAGGTCCGCGTCGACCCCGAGCGGGTCGATCGGGGCGGTCGGATCGACCTCGCCCCAGGCGTTCAGCAGCGCACCGAGGTCGGCGGCCGTCACGGCGCCATCTCCGTCGAGGTCTCCGATCGGCAGGCAGTCGATCGCCACCCGCCAGCGCAGGCCGTGCACCTGAAGCGGCGGCGGATCGTCGGGATCGGGCGGCGGCGCGTCTGGGTCGACCTCGTCGCAGTCAAGCGCGCGCCTCCAAGGGCGGTCTTCGTCGCCAGCGCCGAGGACGAGCGACGCGACGCCCGGCGGCACGAGGAAGTTCGCGACGCGCTCGCCTTGGCAGAGACCGAGCGGCGCGAGCCAACGCACCTCGTTCGGGCCCTCGAGGTCGCCGAGGACGAGCTGGAGCTCGATTGGAAACTCCGCCTCGACGCGCGCGCGCACGCGGCGCCACGCCGTCGCGTCGACCGCGAACCAGTCCGTGTCACGCGGACCGCCCGACACGATGCGGCCCTCGAAGCGGTCGCCGCAGGAGGGCGCCAGGCGGCCAGGCGCGAATCCCGTCGCCCAGCCGTCGTTGAGCCGCTCGTAGCACGGCTCCGCCTCGTCGATCGCCTCGCCCGCAAGCGGCGGCAGCTCGCATCGCGCGACACCGCAGTAGCGTTCCGCCTCGCGCGCGCAGATCTCGTCCCACGACGCGAAGCTGCACCACGGGTCGATGGTCGTCACGAAGTCACAGCACTCGAAGTCCGCGCACCCGGGGGTCGGATGCGGCGCGTCGCACGGGCCGTCCGCGGGGCAGTTGATGCCCTCGCACTCCTCGATCGCGAGTTCCGCGCACGCCTCGTCCCACGCGAGGTCGCAGCAGAGCGGGTTGATCGCGCACACGATCTCGCAGCACTGCGGCATCTCGCAGCCCGTGCCGCCGTGCGGCTTGCGGCAGTCGCCCGGCGACGGGCATTGCGCATGCAGCGACGCCGAGGCGACGCACGCCGCCGCCAGGGCCACGGCGATGCGCGATGGACGCCGCACGCGTGTTCCCGTTCCCAGCCTCATCGCGCACCGCCCTTCGGCCGCTCGGTGCGCGAGCGCCCCGCAAGCCACGCCGCAAGATCGGCGGCATCCACCGCTCCGTCGCCGTCGACATCGCCAAGCCACGCGGGCCGTCCCGAAGGCGCCGACATGCGCTTCTCTCGCAAACCCGCCTCTTCCGCGGCGACGGCATCCGCAAGTTCCACCGCGCTCTTCACCGCCGCCTCCGCCACGCCGCCGCAACCGCCCGCCTGCGGCGTGTTGTTGCGCCGCGCGAACACGATGCGGCCAGGGCCATCGATCCCGATCAGGTCGAGGTCGCAGTCGCCGTCGAGGTCGACCGTCTCGAGATGGCGCACGAGCTGCCCGAAGAGCGATGCGATGTCGATCTCGAAGTCAAAGGACACGCCGTCGAGGCGACGCCCGAACGCAATGAGCCCCGGGAGCGCCGCGCCCGTAACGGCGTCAAGGTCGCCGTCGCCGTCGAGGTCGGCGAAGTGCACCGTGAAGGCGTAGCCCGTGGGCGCGCCCGTACCCACGATCCGCTCGGAGAACCCGCCATCGCCATCGTTCACGAAGGCGAAGACCTTCTGCTCGCCGCCGAGAAGAAGCGCAGGGCATGCCACATCGAGGTCGCCGTCGCCATCGATGTCGACCACCTGCATGTGCGCCATGCCCGGCCGTTCGGCGCCGATCATCGGCGTGCGGTGCTCGACCACGCGCCCGAGTCGTCCGCCGTGGTTCAGCGCGACAGCGAGGCGGCCGCCCCCGAGCTCGTTCGCGAGGAGATCGAGGTCCTTGTCGCCGTCGACATCGGCGAGCACGATGACCCGCGGATAGGCGAAGCCGCCGAGAAAGGTGCCGAGCCGCACGCGCTGGAGCCGCGCGAACGCGGGTACGCCCTTCACGAGTCCGTCGTTCCTGAAGAGATCGACCGCCTGCCCCGCGTAGAGCCCGACCGCGACATCGATGTCGCCATCGCCGTCGACATCGCCGACGGCAAGCCCCTGCGGGTCGCGTCCCATGCCCTCCTCGACGCCCGCGAGCACCGTGGCCTCCGCGAACACGCCCTTGCCGAGCGCTCGGTGGTAGACGAGCCTCGGCACATCGCCGCGCCACGCCGTCACGATGTCGTCGCGCCCGTCGCCGTCGAGGTCGGCGAGCTCAAGCCAGTCCGTGAAGCCCTCTGTCGCGAGGGTCTGCCGCACGCTGAAGCCGCCGAGGCCGTTTCCTGCAAGGACAAGCAGCCTGTTCTCAGGGTCGCGCCCCGCGACGACGAGGTCGGGCTTGCCATCGCCGTCGAGGTCGCGCGCCCTGAACATCGTCGGGAAGAACGGCTCGGGCAGCTCGGTCACGACCGCGGCGGAGAAGGCAAGCGGCGTCTCGTCGGCGCGCGCAGAACACGCGATTCCCGCGTTCGCCGCGGCGACGGCCAGGGCAAGTGAGGCTGTGCGGCGCATGCGGACCATCTCGGTGCGAAGAGGCCTGACGATACGCGGCTTCCCGCCGGCAGGACGCAGGCAACCGACCTCATCTCGCTCGGGTGACGCACCTCGAGGCGCGGCCGTCTCTCAGGAACCCCAGGCGTTCAGGAGCAGGGACAGGTCGCCCCCGCCCACCGATCCGTCACCGTCAAGGTCGCCGACACCCGACTTGCCCCAGTTTCCAAGGAGAATCGCCAGGTCTGTGCCGTCGACCGCGCCGTTTCCGTCGAGGTCGCCGACGACCTCGCGCAGCGTGCCTTCCGCGATGATCTCGGTGTCGAGCGCGCTCTCGATCGTGACCGCGCTCACGGTGCCCGCGATCAGGAGGTTCGCGATGCCGCCCGTCGGCAGCACGGTCGGCAGCGCGAGCGGGATGTCGCTGAATGCGCCGTTCTCGATCGGCTGGGTCTGCGAATCGCTTCCGGAAGACGCGAGCGTGAACACGATGCCCGCCTTCGTCAGAACAAGCCGCCCCGACACGGGAAGGACGCTCGGGCTGACCGCGCTCTCCGCGACCGGCGCTCCGAGGACTTCGACCGACAGGATCAGGTCGACGGGAACCGCGGCCGTGAAGAGATAGGAGCCATCCTTCTGCTCCGTGAGCGAGCCGAACACGCCGTCGCCCGTCTGCACCGCGCGCAGCTCGCCGATGGTGGCGTCGCCGATCGGCACGGGAATCGTCACGCCGCCCGGGAAGAGCGAGTTCGGCGAGAAGGTGCGGAAAGTCGTGTAGTTGATGTTGACCGTCGCGGGCAGCACGCCCTCGGCGCCGCCGAGGAGGTCGAACTCGAGGCCGATGATGCGCACCTGAAGCGCCTCGAGGTCGAGGCCCGCGAGGAAGGTGCCCGTCGGGTTCGACTCGACCACGCCGTCAAGCGCGAAGGACGCCGTGTAGGGAATCGGCTGGTTGCCGCTGCCGCCGAAGAGCCCTGGTCGCGTCTGCGTTCCCGTCGGATTCGTCTTCGCGTCGAAGTCGCCGATCAGCGTGCCGCTGAAGGGCGCGGAGATCAAGGTTCCCTGCGTGAGGAAACTCGCCTTCGAGTCGATGGCGCAGTCGTAGAAGAACTCGTCCGCAAGCGCGCCCTGCGCGAGCGCGGCGGCCACGACGGCTGCGGAGAGCGAGGCGGCGTGGCGAAGGGCGGGAAAGCGTGTACGCGGCATGTCGAGGCTCCTCTGCCGCGGACTGCCACGGCGTGGCAATCGTACAGCGGGGCACGCCCGATCCAAACTGAACCCGTCGATCCCGTGGATCTCGGGCACTCCGCCGCGCCGCGAGACGCCTACTTCTCCGACGCGATCAGGGCGTCGAGGCGCTCGAGACGCGTGCGGTGGAGCTCCCGCGAGGGTTCGAGCGCGACCAGCGCGGAGACATGGAGCCTCGCGCGCCGCATCTCACCCGCCTCGATGGCGATGGCGGCCGCGAGTTCGCGGACCGACGCATCGAAGGGATTCATGCGGACGGCCCGCTCCGCGCTCGCCGAGGCGCCCGCGAGGTCGCCCTGTCCCCTGCGGAGCCGCGCGATGGCGAGCGCGTAGGAGTTGTCCTTGTCCGCGCGCAAGTCGAGTTCGACGAGGTGGCGCAGGGCGCGCTCGGCGTCGCGCTCGAGTTCGCCGTCCTCGCCGCCCGTGCCGCCTCGCCCGAGCGCCTTCTGCGCCCAGAGTCGGTGCGGGAACGGGTCGACCGGCCGCGCGCGCGCATAGCGCTCGAGAAGCTCGCGCGTCTCCTCGCTCTCGATGGCGCCGCTCCCGCGCGCGCGGCGCAGCAGGATCTCGATCAGATCGGGGTGATCGGGATGCCGCGCGAGGAACGCGCGCACCGACGCGTCGTCGAGCTGGACGGGCGGCATCGGCTTCGCGGGCCACGCCGCGCGCGGCAGCGTGAAGCGCTCCGATCCAGGTCGACCGATGGCCGACGCCCACGCGTCGGCGACGGCCTGCAGCCTGCGCGCCTCCGCCTCGCGCATCGTGTTCTCGGCTGCCTCGTCGCCCGCGACGAGCTCGAGCGCGAGCGCGCGCAGCGGCGGCTGCGGGTCGAGGCCCCACGCGCGCACCTCGCCCGCGGCCCAGGCGCGGAATCCGTCGAAGAACTCCGCGCGACCGACGCCGAACGCGCGCCGCAGCGCGTCCTCCTCGCCGATGCCGTCCGCATAGGAGAAGAGCAGCTTGCACAGCGCGTCCCATCCGTAGCGGACCTCGATGTACTCGACCATCCAGCGGCCCTGCGCATAGGCCTGCGCGCGGTCCGTCGGCTTGCGCGGGCGGACGAACGCCCAGTTGATCTCCTCGAGGTCGAAGAGCGTCTCCGACCGCCACGCAGCCGCGAGCAGCTGGCAGGTCTCGAAGGTGCGCGGCGTGTCCTCGAGCGCGACCGCGACCGCCTCCGTCAGCCAGTGCGGGATGCGGTTGCGCGTCATCGAGAGCGTGACGGTGTGCGTGTACTCGTGGCGAAGCACCGCGAGCGGATCGAAGAGCCCGAGATGCTTGTCGCGCGCGCCCTCTTTCGGGATCTCGATCGCGATGGTCGGCCCCGTGCACACTGCGATCGTGTGGATGCGCGGCAGGCCCGTCACGCGCACGCCGAAGCTGCGGTGGTCGGGCATCACGTCGATGATCGTCTTCTGCGACGGCTCGTGACGGAGGCGCGCGCAGACCTCCTCGTGCATCGCGTCAAGCGTGTCCGCGAGCAGCGCCGCGACGATCGCGGCGTCGCCGTCGGGGTGGCGGATGATGAAGTGCCGCGTCTCGATGCGATTCCAGCCCGCGAGCTCCTCCGCGAGCGTGAGCGTGAAGAGCGCGCGCTCGTCGTGCGGGTCGAGCCTCACCGCAAGGCGCAGGTCCTCGAGCGCGCGCTCCTCGCGCGCATCCTGCATCGAGAGAAGCCCGAGCTCCGCGCGCGGCACGGCCCACGCAGGCTCGCGCGCTGCGGCGCGTTCGAGAATCTCGCGCGCCTCCTCGTACTGGCGGTCGAAGACGAGCTGGCGTCCTGCGAGGACGAGCGCCTCGGCGGACCCCGGCGCGCGCGCATCGACCTCCGCAAGCGTCGCGCGCATCGCGTCGAAGTCGTAGCGCGCGGCCTCGCACGCGGCGCGGAAGGCAAGCGCCTCGCGCGGAAGGTCCACGCGCGCAAGGACGGGCGCGAGCGCCTCGAGCGCGCCCTGCGGGTCGTCGGAGCGAAGCCTCATCCGCGCCTCGAGGAACGCAGCGAGGTGATGAAGCGGGTCGATGCGGCGGAGCGCAGCGGCCGCGCGTGCGGCGCCCACGAAGTCGAAGCCGTCGAGCGCGAGACCCCCGAGGAGATACCACGCCTCCGCCGAACGCGGCGAGAGCGAGAGCGTCTCCGACAGCGCCTTCGCCGCCTCGAGCCGCGCGTGCCGCTCGACGAGAAGCTGCGCCTCACGCAGCCGCACAGCGGGGTCGAGGCGGTCGATCGAGTCGCGCGCGCGACCGAGCGCTGCGAAGAGCGACTCGAACTCGCCGCTCGCAGCGGCGTCGAGCCTGATCTCGAGCGCGCGCAGGTCGACCGCCGCGAGCACGGCCTCGACGGTGTCGCCCGAGGCAAGCGCCTCCGCGACGCGTGGATCACGCGCGATCGCAAGCGCCTCGTCGCGGCGGGCGAGGCGCGCGAGGCTCTCCGCGCGCAGCGCGAGAAGCGCAAGGCGCGACGCTCCCTCGGTTGCGGCCACGACCTCCTTGTCCCGCCCCTGGAGCGAGAGCGCCCGAAGCGAGAGCGCGGGGTCGAGGCCCGCTTCCGCGAAGACGGGGTCGCCGAGGCGTCCGCGCTCGAGCGCGATCCGCGCACGGCGCGCGGGGAGATCGAGGTCGAGGTCGTCGTAGAGCCCGTGGCGCACGCGCAGGTCGCTGCGCTCCTCGCGGGTCAGGTAGTCCGCGCGCACGCTCTCGAGGACCGCGGGGTCGGGCGCGATCGCCTCGGGAACGGGCGACTGCTGCGCGCGCGCACCCGCCGCCACGCCAAGCGCAAGGCAGGCAGCGACCGCCCGCACCAGCGCACCGCGCGCGTGGCCATTGGCCCGCGAGGGAGGAAGAGGCCGTTCCTTCGGACGCACGGGACGAGCGTAGCAAGAGCCGGACCACGCCGCAGGAAGCGGACGCACCGCCGAATCTGCTGGGAATCCCTGCGGAATCCGCGCCGCGCGGCTACCGTCCTCCCGCCATGCCCGCAGCCATCGCCTCCGTCGTTGCCTCGCTCGTTGCCTCGCTCGTCGCCTCGGTCTTCACCTCGGTCGGATCAACGACGATCGCGGCGGATCCGCCAGGTGACGCACCTGCGACGGCCGCGCCCGTGATTCTGCCTGCGGTTCCGCCTGAGGTCACGCCCGAGCCCGCGCCTTCTGCAGCACCCTCCCAGACCGCGCAGGAGCGGGTCGACGCGTTCCTCGACGAGATCGAGCGCACGGGCGCACGGTTCGAGTCGCTCGCAGGGGACATCGCGGTCGAGACGGTCGACACCTTCGCGGACTCGCAGGAGTTCCGCTCGGGCCGCGTCGTCGTCGAGGGCAAGGGCTCGGCGCGCCGCATCGCGCTTGTGGTCGACCGCATCACGATCGACGGCCGCACCACGAAGGCGATCGACCACTATCTCTTCGCCGACGGCTGGTACTCGCGGCTCGATCACCGCAACCGCTCGTTCACGCGGCGACGCCTCGCGGCGGAAGGCGCGGAGCCCGACGCGCTCGAGTCGGTGGGGGACCAGTTCCCGCTGCCGATCGGCGTCCGCAAGAAGGACATCCTCGCGCGGTTCGAGGTCTCGGAGGCGGAGCTTCCCGCCGATGTCCCGCTGCTCGCGACCCTCGCGGGCGTGACGGGGCTGCGGCTCGTGCCGCGCGCGGAGACCGCCGCCGCCGACAAGACGGCCGCGATCGAGGTCTTCTACGACCGCGCCACGATCGTGCCCGTCGGAGTCGTCGTCCGATCGAAGGTGGCGAAGCCAGAATGGGCGAAGTGGACGGCCGCACGCGTCGCGAAGCCCGCCGCCAACGAGCCGCTGTCCGACGCCGACCGCGCACTCCTCGTCGTGCCGACCAAGGCCCCCGAAGGCTGGGCCATCGTCGACGAGTGACGCGCGCCATCCCCACCAAAGCGAGCCGCCGCAACGGCGAGCGCTCAGACACGCTTCATCCCCACCAAAGCGAGCCGCCGCAGCGGCGAGCGCTCAGTCACGCGTCATCCACGCCAAAGCGAGCCGCCGCAGCGGCGAGCGCTCAAACACGAAGCGCAACCTGCTCCACAATCTCAAGCCCAAACCCATGCAACCCCGGCATCGCCCGACGCGGGTGATTCGTCAGCACCCGTAGCCGCGACAGCCCGAGATCGCGCAGGATCTGCCCGCCGACGCCGAACTCGCGGCTGTCCATCGGCTGCGCACGCGCACCGACTCCTTCCGTGCGCGTGAGGTCGGGCGCGTTGACATCGTCCGCGGGGCGTCGGATCTGCTGGAGCCGCGCGAAGAAGTCCTCGCCCGAGCCCTCGGGACGGAGATACACGATCGCGCCGCGCCCCTCGCGGCGGATCGCGCGCATCGCGGCGCGCAGGTCGTCACCCGACGACGCGCGTCCCGCCGCATGCGTGACGCCGAAGATGTCGCCGAGAAGGTCGCGCCGATGCATGCGCACGAGCACAGGGTCGCCGATCTCAGGCACCACCCCGCTTGCGTCGGGAATGCCGACGCCGCCGTGGGAGAGGACGAGGTGCGGCACGGGATCGACCGCGCTCTCGTAGGCAAGCAGCGT
Source organism: Phycisphaera sp. (assembly GCA_016124975.1). Taxonomy (GTDB): domain Bacteria; phylum Planctomycetota; class Phycisphaerae; order Phycisphaerales; family SM1A02; genus QWPT01. The sequence continues at coordinate 32,399 of WGMP01000024.1, forward strand.
GAACTCGCCCTCGGGCGTCTCGATGCGCGCGCCCGAGCGCGGCTCGACGCGCTTCACGAGCGCCTCGCGCGCGAGGCGATGCTCGATGATCTGCTCGACCGAGCACATCTTCACGCCATGCTGTGCGCAGATCCTCTCGAGGTCGGGAACGCGCGCCATCTCGCCATCCTCGAGCACGATCTCGATGATCGCGGCCGCGGGTCGCAGTCCCGCGAGGCGGCAGAGATCGACCGAGCCCTCCGTCTGCCCCGTGCGGACGAGCACGCCTCCAGGCCGCGCGCGCAGCGGGTTGATGTGGCCCGGACGCACGAAATCGTCGACGGTCGAGGATGGCTCGGCGAGCAGCTGGATCGTCTTCGCGCGGTCGCGCGCGCTGATTCCCGTGCCCACGCCGTGCTTCGGATGTCCGTCGACCGTCACGGTGAACGCGGTGCCGCGCACGCTCGTGTTCACGCCCGTCTGCGGCCCGAGGTCGAGCCGCTCGCAGTCCTCGGGCGCCATCGCAACGCAGAGGTAGCCCGCGCCGACGCGCGTGAGGAAGTTGATCATCTCGACCGTCATCTTCTCGGCCGCGACGACGAAGTCGCCCTCGTTCTCACGCGACTCGTCGTCGACGAGCACGATCGCCTTGCCCGCGCGGAGGTCGTCGAGGATCTCAGGAATCGATGCGAAGGACATCAGACACCTCCCGTGGTCGGAGCCGTGGCCGGCGCCACGATCTTCGCATGCCGAGACCAGAGCGTCTCCATCAGCGCGCGGTGACCGGCGGCGAACTCCGCATCGTCGAGGCGACGGGCCACGACCTCGAGGAGCTCGACGAGCCAGTGGTAGTCGTCGGCCGAGATGAACTCGCGCCCCACGCGCGCCTTCTTCGTGCCCGCGAGCACCGCGTCGATCTCCTCCATGTTGTGGTAGTTGCCGAGCGGAAGGCACACGCAGGTCGACGCGATGCCGTACGCGGCGAACGCGGTCGCCTCGCACGCGCCGCCCGGCATCAGCTTGCGCTGGAACTTGAACGCGGGGTTGTCCTTCGCGTGCGCGGCGGCGATGTCGCCGACGCGGTTCGTGAGCTCCGGCGTGAACACGCTGAGGCGGTCGCCGACGCGCACGATCGGTCCCGCGCCGATCGGCGAATCATGCGGGAAACTGCGGGAATTCTCGAGGCAGATGAGCCGCGCTCCCTTCGGCACGAAGCCGTCGCGCGCCGCGCCGATCGCGCCGATGAAGCCGATCTCCTCGCTGCGCGTGAAGAGAAGCGCCACGTGCGCAAGCGACGCATCGCGCGAGATGCCGTCGAAGGCCGCGAGCGCCGCAGCCACCGCCGCGAGGTCGTCGCAGGCATGGGTGTGGACGAGGCCCTTCTTCACCGTCGCCTTCGCGAACTTCCACCGGGCGATCGAGCCTGGCGCGATCGACTTCGCCGCAGAAGGCTTCACGAGCCTCGCGACGACCGTCTTGAACGGCTTCGTCGCGGGGTCCGTCTTCGCGTCGAGCGACACGATCTTCGCGTCGAACGACTTCCTCGTGCCGCGGTCGAAGACCTCGAGCATCGCGCCCTTGAAGTACGGGTCATGGACGCCGCCGCGGAACTCGAGGTCGAGCTCGACCGTCTTCCGCACCGCGCGCACCGCCGTCACCACGAACGCAGGATGGTCAAGATGCGCCGTGATCATCACAGGCGCGACGCGCCGCTTCGCGCACGCCGCGAGGAACCCGTGCTGCGCGACCGTGAGGTTTCCGAAGCGGTCGCGCGCGAGCACCACGCGCTTCGCGCGCGCGGCCACCCAGCGCTCGATCGCCGCGATCACGCGGTCCTCGCGCCCCGCGGCCGTCGGCAGCGAGGTCGTCTCGAGGAGGAGCTTCTCGCGCGACCGGCGCAACGAGGCGGAAACAGTGTGCTTTTTCGCGGCCATCGTGGGTTCTCGGAAGGATCGGGATCGTAGTCGTTCGCCGCACGCGCTGCGCGGCTCCGATACCATCGCCCCCCCATGTCCGACGCCGCCTCCACGGTTCTCCGACCTCTGTGCGACCCAGCGACCGAGCTCGACGCGCGCTTCCGCGCCGCGATCCGCGCCGCGACGGGCGTCGACGCCGACCCCGCGATCCGCGCGAGCGGCAACGCGAAGTTCGGCGACTACCAGGTGAACGCCGCGATGGCGCTCGCGAAGGAGCTCGGCAAGAACCCGCGCGAGGTCGCCGACGCCGTCCTGAATGCCGCGGACCTCGCGGGCGTCGCCGCGAAGTGCGAGGTCGCTGGCCCTGGCTTCATCAATGTGACGCTCGAGCGCGCGTTCGTCGAAGGCCGCCTCGCGGCGCTCGCGGCGTCGCCCTCGTTCGGCATCCCGCCCGCGACCGACCCGCATGCGGTCGTCATCGACCTCTGCGGCGTGAATGTCGCGAAGCAGATGCATGTCGGCCACCTGCGCGCGACGATCATCGGCGACTCGCTCGCGCGCGTCTTCGAGCGCCTCGGCCGCCGGGTCTGGCGCGAGAACCATCTCGGTGACTGGGGCCTTCCCATCGCGATGACGCTCGCGAAGCTCGTCCGCGAGAAGCGCGACTTCGCGCAGCTCACGCTCGACGACCTCAACGCGGCCTACCGCGGCGCGCAGAGGGAGACGGCGACCGACGACCTCGACGCCGCGCACGAGTTCCGCTGTGGGCCGCACCGCCTCGCCGAGCTCGAGCTCCAGTACGAACCTTCTCGCGCGGCGATGGAGGACGCGAAGAAGACGCTTGTGCGGCTCCAGTCGGGCGACCCCGAGATCGTGCGGCTCTGGGAACGCCTCATCGAGGTCACGATGGAGCAGGTCTACGAGGCCGCGCGCACGCTCAACGCGAAGCTCGGCCCCGAGAACAACCGCGGCGAGAGCTTCTTCCGCGACCGCCTCGCGGGCGTCGTCGACGCGTTCCGCGCGTCAGGCCTCGCGAAGAGCGACAAGGGCGCGATGGTGGTGCCCTTCGCAGACCGCGAGCGGCCGCTCCTCATCCAGAAGTCGGACGGCGGCTTCCTCTACGCGACCACCGACCTCGCCGCCGTGCGCTTCCGCACCTACGAACTCGACGGCGACCTCGTCGTCTATGTCGTCGACGCGCGCCAGCGCGACCACTTCAAGGATGTCTTCGACGCCGCGCGCCTCATCGGCTGGAACAAGACGAAGGACGGCACCGAGTCGACGCTCGTCCACCTCGGCTTCGGCGCGGTGCTCGGCGCCGACAAGAAGCCGCTCAAGACGCGCTCGGGCGAGAACTTCACGCTGAAGGACCTCCTCGACGAAGCCTGCGAGCGCGGCGCCGCAGAGGTGATGCGCCGCGCGGCCGACCCGAATGCGCCCACGCACGGCCTTTCCGGGAACGAGCTGCGCGCGATCGGCGCCGCCGTCGGCATCGCGGCCGTGAAGTACGCCGACCTCTCGGGCGACCTCACCAAGGACTATGTCTTCGACCTCGACCGCATGATCGCCTTCGAAGGCGACACAGGGCCGTATCTCCAGTACGCGCACGCACGCATCGCGTCGATCCTCTCGAAGTCGGGCGAGTCGTCCGACGCGATCGCGGGCGCGCCGCTCACGCTCGCCGAGCCCGCCGAGCGCGCGCTCGCGCTCCACATCCTGCGCTACGCGCAGATGGTGCTCGATGTCGGCCGCTCGCTCGAGACGAACCGCGTGGGCCTCTACCTGCGCACGCTCGCGGAGCTCTTCAACGCGTTCTACCAGTCGTGCCCCGTGCTGAAGGCCGACGACACTGCGACCCGCCTCGCGCGCCTCAGGCTCTGCGCCGTCGCACGCGCGGTGCTCGCCGACGGACTGTCGCTCTACGGAATCGCCGCACCCGAACGCATGTAGCGTCCGAAGGCACGGCCCCCGCGCAGGGTTCTCACGCGAAGGCTCTCATGCGAGGGGTCTCACGCGAAGCGCGAAACCTCCGCCGCGCGCGCGCGATGGATGAGGTGGTACATCGCGCCGATCAGCGCGGCGAAGAGCGGAGCGCCGATCAGGAAGTAGCCCACGCACAGCAGCAGGATGGTGAGGCCGCAGAGAAGACTCGCCACGAACAGCAGGGCGAGCATCGACACGCCGAGACCCTCGGTCTGCCGCCAGCTGATTCTGAACGACTCAAGGACGCCCGGCGACCCGAACTGCGGATCGATGGCGATGACGGGCGCGAAGAGCATGCGCATGAAGACGGTCGCCATCAAGACGATGAAGGCGCAGACGGTGAGCGCGAATCCGAGAAACATCCAGACGACTTCATCGGCCGCCACAGCGGCCACGGCAAGCACGGGCATCGCCGCCACCAGCACGCAGCCGAGGTAGCCGAGCAGCGCGAGCGCCCCGCTCCCCACTGCGGCGCCGTATCGGCGGAATGCGGCGAAGAGATCGATGAACTCGCCCTCGCCTGCGTGGATCCGTGCGCCCGCATAGGCCATGCCCGCCAGGAGCGGCGTGCCGACGAGCACCTGTATGACGAGGCCGAAGCACGATCCGCCCAACCCGAGCGCGGCGGCGGCCTCGTCGTCGCCACTGCGCTCCAAGCCCTGCGAGATCGCGTTGAGGAAACCCTGCGGCAGGGAGATCACGATCGTGCACCCGATCCAGACGAGGCTCAGAAGAAGCCACGAGACCCAGCTTTGCAGGAACGAGGTCCACGCAAGCCCGAACGCCGCGGCGAAGCCGTAGGCAATCGGTGGCGCCGCAACCCTCGGAGCGGCCCACGCGCCCCCGAACTGCGGCTCCGTGGCCAGGCGAAAGAGCCCCGCAAGGCGCGGGTCGCTCGAGGCGGTCATCCATCCGCTCGCCCCGACTGAAGCCACCATGCTGTCGGGGCGAAGGAAGCCCGACGCGGCCATCGACCGCAGCTGCTCGAGCGTGAACGGCCCCGTGGGAACGGGAGAGCCTGAAGACTCGTCAAGCAGATACCAGCTGTCCATGGGCAAGGCTCCTCGTGCGATGCGGTTTCTTCAAGCACCGCGTGGTGCCTTACGCGAAATCTACATCTGCGGCGCCTTCATGGCAACAGTATGCTCCGCGCATGCCGTCGACGAGCGTGCGATTTCCGACCGTCAAGGTCTACGACCATCCGCTGATCCAGCACAAGCTCACGATCCTGCGCGACCGCCGCACGGGTCACGAGCAGTTCCGCGTGCTTCTCAACCAGATCGCGGGCCTCATGGCCTACGAAGTGAGCCGCAACCTGCCCGTGCGCACGCTCGCGGTCGAGACGCCCGTGGCGCGCACGACGGGCACGGAGCTCGCGTCGCCGACGACGATCGTTCCGATCCTGCGCGCTGGCCTCGCCATGATGGATGGCCTGCTCGCGCTCTTCCCCGAGGCGCGCGTCGGCCACATCGGCATCTACCGCGACGAGAAGACGGCGAAGCCCGTGACCTACTACGCGAAGCTCCCGCCCGACATCGCGGATGGCCCTGCGATCGTGGTCGACCCGATGCTCGCGACGGGCGGCAGCGCCGCGCATGCGGTCGACATCCTCAAGGAACGCGGCGTGCGCGACATCCGCATGATGTGCCTGGTGGCTGCGCCCGAAGGAGTCGAGGCGCTGGTGCGCGCACACCCCGAGCTCCCCATCCATGTCGCCGCGATCGACGAGCGCCTGAACGAGCGCTTCTACATCGTGCCGGGCCTCGGCGACGCAGGAGATCGCATCTTCGGAACGCAGTGATCCGTGCGTGGGCGATTCGTGCGATTCGGATCTTCTCTCACGGAGGCACGGAGGGCGCGGAGATCAGGGGATGTCGCGCGCGTGCGGCGGGTGGAGATCCGTCGAGAAGAGATGAGATGAGATGAGATGAGAAGAGACGGGAAGAGAAGAACAGAGAGCAGAACGGAGCGCGGCTCTCGGTTCTCTTTCGTCCTCGACCCGTGCGAACGATTGGAAGACGCGGTGTCCGTGGCTCCGCAAGAGAGTCCCAAACGCCCCGAGCACCCCCAAGCCCCCCGCTCGCACGATCAGCGCTTCGCGGGCACCCACGGCACATCGCCCACGCCCGCGTCGTGGTTCGCGCGGCGGGCCATGGCGAACAGGAGGTCGCTGAGGCGGTTCATGTAGCGAAGCGGCCCGTGTCCGACCGGCTCGAGCTGCCCGAGCGACACCATCAGGCGTTCGGCGCGGCGGCACACGGTGCGGGCGAGGTGCAGGCGTGCGGCAAGCTCGCACCCAGAAGGCATCACGAACGCGCGGAGCGGCGGGTTCTTCCCGTCGATCTCGTCGATCCAGCGCTCGACCTCGTCGACATGATGCTCCTCGATGCGCACGATCTTCGAGCTGTTGTTCGCGCCCTCGGGCGTCGCGAGGTCCGCGCCGATGTCGAAGAGCCGCGACTGGACCTCCGTGAAGATCTCGAGGAGCCGCGCGTCGAGCGCCTTCGCGCGGTCGCACGCGGCCATGGCCAGCCCGATGACGGCGTTGAACTCGTCGACCGTGCCGTACGCCTCGATGCGGGGATGGTCCTTCGAGACGCGTGTCCCCGAGAAGAGACCCGTCGTGCCGTCGTCGCCTGTGCGCGTGTAGAGCTTCATGGTTTCTCCGAGACCTCTGTCCGTCGGCCACTGCCAGGCGCGCGGCTTCGGCGGCGCCTCGTCCGCGGATGCGTGCCCCGATGGACTTATACCCTCTTGGATCAATCGGGAATCGCCACGAAGACCGGCTCGGCCGTGCGCGCGCCGTCCGAGTCGCGCACGCTCGTGCGGTAGCCGGGCCTGAGCGCGGCGGCCGCTATGTTTCCGCGGCGATCCATCGCGAGGAACGCAGCCTGGTGGTGCGCCTCGAGCGCATACGAACGCGCGATCCTGACCGCGGCCTCGCGGACGGCGTCCTCGACGCCAGCGCCGCGACGCATCGCCTCGACCACGAGAAACGCGCCGCAGACGCCCATGATGAGCTCGCCCGTTCCCGTCGCCGTCGCGCCGCCGACCTCGGGGTCGACATAGAGCCCGTGGCCGATGATCGGCGAGTCGCCCACGCGCCCAGGCGTCTTGAACGGCGTTCCGCTCGTCGAGCAGCCGCCCGCGAGAACACCCGCGGCGTCGAGCACGAGGCAGCCGATCGTGTCGTGGTGGCGCCATCGCGCCTCGTCTGCAGGCAGCGCGCCTCCGCCGAAGAGCCGCCCGTCCTCGCCGTGGCGGCGGTCGACGGGACGCAGCGCATGGGCGGCCGGCGCACCCGCGCGATCACGGCTCTGGTCGACGACGCCCCCTTCGCGCAGCCACTTCTCGTAGGCCGCCCGCGCCTCGGGCGAGAGGAGTTCCTCCTGTGCGATGCCGTGTTCGTCCGCAAAGAGATCCGCGTCCGGCCCGACGAGCATGACATGCTGCGTCGACTCCATCACCTTGCGCGCGACCGACACGGGATGCAGATGGCGCCGCAGGCCCGCCACGCTTCCACACCGCGCGGGCGACAGCATCATGCATCCGTCGAGGCTCACACGGCCTGAGGAATCGGGAAGCCCGCCGTATCCCACGCTGTCGACATCGGGCGCGCTGTCCGCCCACGCGCACGCGGCCTCGACCGCGTCGAGCGCACGCCCCGCCTCGACATGCGGCCAGGCCGCGTCGTTTGCGCGAAGTCCGAATGACCATGTGCTTGCAATCCGCATGCGCGCAGTGTCGCACGGATCGGTCGACCACGGGGGCGGCGCCGCGCGCACACGCCGCCATGCGCTCGGGCATTCGTCATCGGAGGAGGAGTTCCTGACCTGAAAAATGGCGTGAATCCCACGCTTCTCGAGCGATGGTCGCTCGCGGGGCGCGTATGTTGCCCATGGCGGCATCCCGCACCGTTCTCTCGACGGCGCGTCACTTCTCCCGCGCAGGCCTGCCGCCCGCTGTCGAGCTCGGCTCGAAGGCCTGCGAAACAACCTGGCGCGCAGTCTGCCGCGAGCCCGACGTGCATCCGGAGCGGGGCTGTCCTGCGCCGAGAGGCGCCGAGCGGGTTTCACCCGCAGAAAGGTCGACCCATGTCGACTCGCTGTTTCAATGCCTGCACCGCAGGCGAACGAAGGGGCGCGATGCACGAAGCGCTCGCGCAGGGGCGCGAACGCGCGCAAGAGAAGCCATCGGGCTCGAGGCGCGGCTTCACGATCGTCGAGCTCCTCGTCGTCGTGTCGATCATCGCTCTCCTCATCGCACTGCTCCTCCCAGCCGTGCAGCGTGGCCGTGACAAGGCCCTCATCTCGCAGTCGGTCGCCAACCTCAAGAACCTCGCCTCCG
>WGMP01000008.1 GCA_016124975.1 Phycisphaera sp.
CCGCAGCGCGCGCTCCCTCGGGCATATCGCGGTTGGCACGGCCCCTCGTCCGCCAGTCTCCCTCGCCTCTGCGAGAGAGACCCGAAGTCCAACGACCTTCGGAAGCGGGTCGGTTCACCCACACGATTTCCTGAAGCGCCGCTTTTTGGGCCCTTCGGGACTTCGTGTAGTTGAACCGGCCCGCTGCGGAAGGTCGTTGGCGTCTGTGTCTCCCGCGGAGGCGCACGGGCCGACGCAGGACGGATTGCGCCAACGCGCGATCAGAGGCGGGAGCGCGCGCGGTGCCCGTGCTTTCGCGTTGCTGCGGTTCTTCTCGATTGATCGTTGTGGCTGACGCCGTATCACTCTCTCACGGAGGAAGAGGACGAAGAACAGGGAGGAGCGCGAGAGACGCGAGAAGAGGAAGGGAAGGCGGGACATGGAGTGCGGGAAACGGCGGGTTCTCCATGCGAGGACTCTTTCCCCGCACCAAGGTCGGCCGAGGTGGAAGACCTGTGCTTGGCGACTTCGCGCCTCTGCATAGGAGTCCGAGTCGGCGGCCTTGCGAGGCTTGAGCGTGCCCGCCGCCACGACAGGCTCAGAGGCAGGTCCGAGCCCCCTTCGCTTTCTCCGCCAGGGCCGTTCGCTGTGCCGCTCCTCCTCCCTGCCTCGCACCTTCATGCGATGCCACGAGCCTGCCCGCCGCTCGCAGGCTGCACGAGCTCCGACGGCACCGCACCCACGCGAGAGCCCGAAGTCCCGCTTTGGGGAGGCACCTGGCGCGGAAGAGGTGACATTTCCGCATTCCGTAGGGAAACTCTCCTCAGGCCCTGCGGGAGACCTCGTCCGAGAATTCGATGCCGTCGGACTGAGAAAGCGGCTTTTGCAAAGCATCGATCCATTTTCTATCGGACGCTACACCGCACGGCACCGTAAGGAAACTGCGAACAATCATGAATGTTCGCGAAATGGCGACTCGGGAACTTGCCCCGCCAAGAAACCCGCGCCATGTTCGCTGTGTTCGATGAGTTGGCGCTGGAGGGCGCCGACCCGAGCCCCGCGAGACTGCGGCGCAGCGAACGAGGCCCAAGAGCCTCGGACGAAGAGCGCGAAGTCCTCAGGAGCTTGCACAGGGAATCAGGGACTGCCTTGCTCGCGCGTTTCCGGCGCCGGGCACCACGGCGGTTTCAAGTGTGTTCCTCGATCTTCATCCCCTGAAGATCTTCCCCTGTTCGCTGTTCCTGTTCCCCTGACAATCGAAGGAGAGAGCGTATGAAGCTGATGGCCCTTGCCCTCGCGGCCGCCGTTTCGAGCACCGCTTCCGCGGCGTTCGTCGAGTTCTACACCGTCAAGACCCAGGTCTCGACCGCTGGCGTCAACCTCGACGCCTATGTCCTCTACGCGCGCTTCAATGGCGCCACGGACACCGTCCTCAACGCGTTCAACCTCAACGGTCTCGCCGGCGCGACGACCAACGCGTTCTACCACAAGGACAACTCTGACGAAGACAATCCCGGTCAGCTCTCGCAGACCGTCGGCACCTGGGCTCCCCAGGCAACCGGCTCCGCGACCGCGAACCGCCCGTTCGACTCGTACCTCGTGATCGGCGGCAACCCCGTCCTCGCGAACTCGACGAACGCTGACCCCTCGTGGGGCGCCGCGCTGTCGTGGAACCGCGCCGACATCCCGAACGGCCAGAATGTCGGCTGGTTCAACTCGAACCCGCCGAACCTCCAGGGCCGCGTCGGTAACGCGGGCAACCTCGCTGACTCCGTCCGCCTTGGCCAGTTCGTGATCGCTCGTGACTTCAACGCGGGCACCTTCAACATCAAGATCGGCTTCAACAGCGGCGTGTCGGGAGATCCCGTCCAGTTCGCTGAGGGCACCTTCAACCTGCCCGCCCCGGGCGCCGTGGCGCTCCTCGGTCTCGCCGGCCTCGCTGGCCGCCGTCGCCGCTGATCCAGTGCGAAGACCCGCGGGGCATGCGCTTCGCGATCGCCAAAGTTTCCGCACCCGCCGCAGGGCCTCCTGCGGCGGGTGTCTTTTTGCGGTCATTTCCGATGAAATCCCGTTCTTGCCCGCATCCTCCGGCCCCGGCGATGCGACATTGTCCGAGTCCTGAAACGCGCGGCCGCGTGGCGTCTGCGTCCGACATGCGCGAATTCAAGACATTCATCTCGTCCCCTCGAATTCTCGAGAGTATGTTGCATCACTGCGCCTCTTGAGGCGTTCGGGGCCTCAGCCGCACGCGGCTGACGGAACCGTGCCAGAGACAGTTTCAGCCCCATAGGAGAACCTCGTGAAGACAAGCCTGACGCTCGGTGGTCTGCTTCTCGGCAGCGTTGCCGTGTTCCTCGGACAGTTCAACGCGTCCGCCCTTCCGGGCGAAGGCGATGGCGGCACGGCTTCGGTCGGCCCCGATGTCATCGTGGGCGCCATTCCCGATGTGGCTCGCTACGCCCCGGGGACCTTCCAGGGCGTGCAGTATGCCTCCTACGCGATCGGCTCCACCAGCTGCAACATCGGCAACCAACAGCTCCTCTGGCAGCCGAACCCCGATCCTGACCACCCCGTCATCCCGCAGAACATGTTCCGCATCAAGGACGGCGCGATCGAGCAGATCGGAATGTCCTGGGTAAAGCACGGCTTCTGCGCGCTTCAGCAGACCCTCTGCGGATCCTGCCAGCCCGCAGGCGGCGGCTGCCCCACCGTGCTCGGCATCGGCTGCTCCGATCCCTACAGCGCGAGCCTGAACGGCAACCAGAGCGACCTCAAGAGCCGCGGCCCGATCAACCCCGCGACGGGCGTCTTCTCGGGAACCTACTCCGATCCCACCGCGCCGACGGGGCTCCCGGCCTCGCTGCGCGAGCGCGTCATGGTCGCCCGCTCCGACCTCGATCCGGCGGCGAACCCGGGCGCGATCTATGTCGCCGAGGCGCAGTACATCCATCCGCAGGATGCCGCCGCCGACAACGCGCGCAACAACGCGTCGTACCGCCTGTTCACCGTGGGGAGCTCCTGGTCGACCAGCCTTGGCTACGCGCTGACGCTCACGGGTCCGACCGTGCAGCAACAGGCAGCGATCTACGCGTGGAAGGCCGCGCACTCCGATGTGGTGATCAAGCCCTTTGACATCGTCGGCGACGGCCACATGCTGCTCGGCTCGCGCGTGATCGACCTCGGCAACGGTCGCTGGCGCTACGAGTACGCTCTGCAGAACCTGACCTCCGACCGCTGCGGCGGATCGCTCTCGATCCCAGTCCCCGCGGGCGCCGACATCACCAACATTGGATTCAAGGCTCCGCGCTATATGAACGGCGAGCCCTACTCGAACGCTCCGTGGACCGCCACGGTGGCGAACGGCATGCTCACCTGGAGCTGCGAGCCCAACACCAATGCGAACGCGAACGCGGTCCGCTGGTCCACGCTCTACAACTTCCGATTCGAGACGAATGTGCCGCCCGCGAGCAACACCGCGGAGGTCAGCGTCGGTCTCTGGAAGGCCGCGACCGCGGGAAGTCCGCAGACGGCGATCGGGGTCACCGCCTACATCCCCGGAACGCTTCCGTCCGAGCCTGGCGACCTCGATGGCAATGGCGCCGTCGACGCCGCCGACCTCTCGATCCTGCTGAGCTCGTGGGGCTCCGCCGCCGCGGATCTCAACGGCGATGGCGCGACCGATGCCGCGGATCTCACCATCCTCCTGAACAACTGGGGTTGATTCGAACGCGGCGCGGGTGAACCTCCCAAGTCCGCACAACCCCTCCAGTCCACACACGGGGCGAAGACCGAAAGGTCTTCGCCCCGCTTCCTGAACCGCACTTGACGCCCCGGCTCGACGAGACACCACGGCGAGCCGATGCAATGCGGACCCTTTCTCGCGGTCGAACGCCGCCTCTCGGCGAGACCGTTGCATTCGAAAAGTTCCTTTCTGGGGGGTGCGCGCAACGCACCCCGCAGACGGGGCGAATCTTCCGCTGCCTTGCGACTGGCGCAGGGGGCGACCTGATGAGACACGACATGACGACACACGCCACCACCCTTCGCGCTGCAGTTTCGGCGGCAGCCCTCGCAGCAGCCCTGCTTTCCGTCCCCGCTCTGGCGGCCGATGCCGCGCCCGCGAAGGCAGGCGTCGACCCGAACTCCGCGCGCGCGATGCTCATGGCCTCGGCCCAGTCGCAGCGCGCCGCAGCCGCTGCTCCGAAGGGCCAGTCTGTGAAGCGCCCGACGGTCTCGGGCAAGTCGGTTCAGGGCAAGTCGATTCAGGGCAATTCGATTCAGGGCAATTCGATTCAGGGCAAGGCCCAGCGCACGAAGCAGGCCGTTCAGCCCCTGCCTGCGATCGAGTTCATGCCCGTCTATCGCACTGCGATGCTGGCCGTTCCCCCGGGCATCCCAGAGGAAATCGAGATCGACTTCCCGCTCGAGGGCGGCGGATTCGACACGCTCCGCCTCTTCCGCACCTCGATGCGGGCTCCCGACGCGAAGCTCTACCTCGATGTCGGCGGCGGCGAACTGGTGGAGGCCGAGCTTCCGCCCTACCGCACCTACCGCGGCTCGCTCCTTTCGAACGGCATGCCCGTGAGCGCGTCGGTCGTTGACGGCGAACTCTGGGCGATGATTCCGCAGGACAACGGCGACATCCTTTGGATCCAGCCGATGAGCGACTTCGAGGTCGGTCGCGCGGCGAACGAGCATGTCATCTATCGACGGTCCGATCTCGTCGCGGCCGATCAGTTCAGCTGCGGAGTCGACCAGGCGGGCCTGGCCCTCCCTGACTGGATGTTCGGCGTGCCGTCCGATCCTGCGGACTCGGGTCTCATCGGCTTTGTGCCCGGCGCGGGATCCGAGGACGGGCCCGTTGGCGGAGGCGACGATGCTTCGGGCGGCGGCTCAGACGGCGATGACGACGGAGCCTCGGGTGGCTCCGACGGGGCGAGCTTCGGCGTGATGGGCGGGGGAGACGGCGGCGACGATGGCGACGGCGGGGTCGCGGGCGCATCGCCCTTCGTCACGCGGATCGCCTTCGATGCGGACTTCGAGTTCTTCCTCAAGAACAGCTCGAATGCGAACGCCACCGTGATCGACATCGAGAACGTGATGAACAACGTGTCGTTCGTCTACGACCGCGATGTGAACATCACCTACGAGTACACCGCGATCGTCGTGCGCACGACCTCGAGCGACCCATACACCTCGAGCAACATGGAGACGCTGCTCTGCGAGTTCCGCACCACCTGGAACGCGACTCCAGAGGTCGAGATCTCGCGAAGCGTCGCGCAGCTCTTCACGGGCAAGACGATCCAGGGAAGCGTGATCGGCCTCGCGTGGCTCGGCGTCGTGTGCAACCAGTCGGGCAACGACTGCGGCGCGTTCGGCAACCTCGCCTACTCCTCGGTTGAGAGCCGCTTCACCACGATCTCCGACTTCCGAACCTCGCTGTCCGCGCACGAGCTCGGCCACAACTGGCAGGCGCAACACTGCGACTCGGTGAACCCGTGCAACATCATGTGCGCGGCCATCAACTCCTGCCAAGGCACGACGGGCAGCAACCTCAAGTTCTCGCCGACCGAGCAGAGCCAGATCACGGCCTTCCGCAACGCGGTCACCTGCGACGTGGCGCTGCCTGCCCCGATCGCGCTGCCCTTCTCCGACGGCTTCGACGCGTCGAGCACCATCAGCAGCGCGAACTGGATCTACAACAAGGGCGTGATCTCGACGACCGCCGCGAGCAACGAGCCGAGCCCGACGCGCTCGATCAACCTCGACGCCTCGAGCTCGAATCTCTACGCGGACGACGAGATCCGCTCGAACTTCATGCTCCTCAGCGGGCTCTCGAGCGCGACCCTGCGCTACTTCGTCCAGCACTCGGGCGTCGAGGCGGGCGAGCAGCTCATCGTCGAGTACCTCAATGCTTCTCGTCGGTGGACGCTCCTCAACACGATCACCTCGGACGGGACCGCGCAGACGCAGTTCGTGGAGTTCTCGCATCAGCTGCCCGCCGCAGCGTTCCACGACCGCTTCCGCGTCCGGTTCCGCGCCGCGGTCGACGAGGCGAACGACGACTGGTTCGTCGACAGCGTGAGCGTGGTGTCCGTCGTGCTTCCGTCGAACGACGAGTGCACAGCGGCGATCGACATCGGCGCGGGCAACACGGCGTTCGACAACACGAACGCGACCAACAGCTCCACCGCGCTTCCCGCCAACTGCGCGGGGACGGTCGGGACGACCATGGCCAAGGACCTCTGGTACCGCCTGACCGTGCCTTGCACGGGCGAAGTCTCCATCAGCACCTGCGGAACCACGGGCTCGGACACGCGCCTCGCGGTCTACAGCCTCGCGTGTCCGACCGCAGGCTTCCTCGTCGGCTGCAACAACGACGCAGGCTGCGCCAACGGCGGAGCCACGGTGAACTTCGCCGCGGCGGAGGGCACGATCTACTACATCCGCGTCGGCTCCAACTCGACGGGAGGCGCGGGCACGCTCAGCGTGACCTGCACTCCAGAGGCGAACTGCCCGGGCGACGCCAACGGCGACGGTGCGGTCGACGGATCGGACCTTGCCGTAGTGCTCGGCGCCTGGGGAACGGGTGGCGGCGACCTCAACGAGGATGGCCAGACGGACGGGTCCGATCTCGCGATCGTGCTCGGCGCCTGGGGTCCGTGCCCCTGACGCGGGACCGCCGGCTTGACCGGCTCCTTCGCGCGCGCTCCTGCGGACGGCTCGACCGATCCGCGCTATAACGCGCCGCGATGGATGATGGCTTGAACTCCTCGACGAACTCCGTGCCTCCCACGGCCGCTCCGAAGCGCAGCGCGCTTGCGCGGGCGTCGCTGATCCTCGGCGGCATCTCGCTCGGGATGTTCTGCTGCACCGTCGGGCTCGGCGCCGCCGTGTCGCTTCTCTTCGGGATGACCGCCGTCATGTTGGGCACGATCGCGCTCGAGCGCATGCGCGCCTCGGGCGGAACCCTCACGGGGCGGTCTTCGGCATGGACCGGCATCGGTCTCGGCCTTGCGTCGTTCACGCTTTCGCTCGCGGCACAGTTCCTCTATTCGTCCGTCCAGCAGCAGTGGAACGACGACGTCGACGCCGCGCTCCGCGCGACCTTCGCCGCGGTCGACGCGGCCGGCGCCGATGCGGCCGAGGAGCGATGGACGCCGACAGCGCGGCGTACGCTCGAGGGCGGTGCGCTCGAGCGGTTCGCGCTCGAGTCGCGGGAGCGGTTCGGCGAGTTCCTCGACTTCGAGGTGCTCTCGGAGGTGCCCGAGCCAAGCCTCACGGGAACCCACACGCTCACGCTCGCTGTGGCGTTCGAGTTCGAGCGCGAGCGCGTGACGGGATCGGTGGTGTCGGAGATGTCGCCGATGGTCGGGCGGTTCATTCCCGTCGTGCGGCTTCGATCGATGACGCTGCAGGTGGCGGACGGCGCGCCGCTTCAGCTCGGCCCCGTCGCGGCGGCGGCCGCTCCCGACGGGGAGACCGAGGATGCGCCGACGCAGAGCGAGACCGGCGGAGAGGCTCGGAAGACCGAGGAGACAGCGCCATGAACCAGCCCGCCAAGCCGACCGTTCCCGAACTCGCAGGCCGCCGCGTCACCGTGATGGGCCTCGGACAGTTCGGTGGCGGCGCCGGGGTCGCGCGACACCTTGTGCGTCGCGGCGCAAAGGTCACCGTGACCGACCGCGACGGCGCGGACAAGCTCGCGGGGTCGCTGGAGTCGATCGCGGATCTCGTCGCCGACGGGTCCGTCGAGCTCGCGCTCGGCGGACATCGCGAGAAGGACTTCACGGAAACCGACCTCGTGGTCGTGAACCCTGCCGTGCCAAAGCCGTGGTCGAACGCGCTGCTTTCGGCCGCGCGCGACGCGGGCGTGCCGCTCGAGACGGAGATCGGGCTGACGGTCGCCGGGCTTGCAGCGCGCGGGGTCACAGACATCGTGGGCGTGACGGGAAGCGCAGGCAAGAGCACGACGAGCGCGATGCTGCACGCGGCGCTCGATGCGCCCTCGGAGTTCGGCGGACGCAGGGCGTTCCTCGGCGGCAACATCGGTGGATCGCTCCTGGGCCTGATCGACGAGATCGCGGCGGGCGACTTCGTCGTCCTCGAGCTCTCGAGCGCGATGCTGTGGTGGCTCTCCGAGACGCGGCGCTGGTCGCCGCCCGTCGCGGTCTTCACGAACCTGCTTGAGAACCACATCGACTGGCATGGTGACTTCCGGCATTACGCCGCCTCGAAGTCCGCGGTCCGGCGTTTCGCGCCCGCGGGCGCTCGTTTCGTGAGCGAGTTCGAGAGCTCGGGCGCCGCGATCGAGGCCGTTCGGCTCGGCGCGGAGCCTTGGTGGCGCGGTGCGACGCCACCCCCGTGCGCGTTGCCCGCCGCCGAGGATCTGCGCCCCGCGATTCCGGGCGCGCACAACAGGGAGAACGCGCGGCTCGCGCTCGCTGGGGCGCTTGCAGTCGTCGAGAAGGCGGGCTTCTCGCCCATCGCGACGCTTGGCGGGCTGCGCGCCCGCATCGAGTCGTTCGCCGGGCTTCCGCACAGGCTGTCATTCGTCTGCGAGGCGAAGGGGGTGCGCTTCTACAACGACTCGAAGTCGACGACCGCGGAGGCCACGCTGCGCGCGGTCGGCGCGTTCGAGGAGCGCGGGCGCATCCATCTCATCGCGGGAGGCTACGACAAGGGCACCGATCTCACGCCCATCCAGAGGCTCGGCGACGAGCTCGCCGGACTCTACGCGGTCGGAACCACGGGACCTCGGCTCCTCGGCGGGGCGCGGGCGACGCTCAGCGGAACGATCGACGCCGCGGTGCGGCAGGCGGTCGCCGCAGCGCGCGAGGGCGACATCGTGCTTCTCTCGCCTGGCTGCGCCAGCTGGGACCAGTTCACGAACTATGAGGCTCGCGGCGACGCCTTCACGCGGCTTGCGCGGGGCGCGCGCGACGCTCACTCATAGAAGCGCTTCTCGCGCGGAATCTCTCCGCCAGCGGGCGTCCACCATGCGGGACGGCCCTGCACGGCGTCGATGCGCTGCTCGTAGTCGACGGGCATCTCGCGTGCCTCTGGGGCCGGGCGCAGCGCATAGTCGATGCGGCGCGACCCCCGAGGCGGGCAGGTGAGCTGGTTGGTCAGGCGCCCGGTCGAGGTGCCCGCGTCCATGATGGCGTAGACCATGCGGTCGGGGCGCTCGACGGGGTCGTCGCCCTTTCCTTCGAGGAAGTTCAGCGTCAGCTGCTTGCCGACGGGGATCTCCATCTTGAAGAACGGCTCCTCGGTGCGGGTGTCGATGAGCGTCACCGTCACGGGCTGCATCTCGCTCGAGACATAGGTGTAGCCGCTGCCGCTGTAGGGGTAGATCGCGCCGCGGGGGCCGTAGCAACCTGCGAGGGCAAGCATGGCGGCGACGAGGGCGATCGGGGCGAGTCTGGTCATGGCGATCCTGTCGTGGAGTCCGTCGGGGAGCCGTCGGGGAACCGTCGGGGGCCGTGCGACCGACGGGCGCATCCCCAAGCACGGGTGATATCGGTCGACGGTTCGCCCGCCCTTCGGGATTTTGCCGCGAACGGAGCGGCGTCCTTTCGGGCAGAATGCCGACGGATGCCCGAGCCAGACCCCAGTTCCCTTCGCGTCGGACACGGATACGACCTCCATCGGCTTGAACCTGTCGCTCCAGAGGGCCGCGGCAGGCCGTTCATCCTTGCGGGGGTTCGGTTCGACCATCCAGTCGGCCCGGTCGGGCACTCCGACGGCGACGCCGTCTACCACGCCGTGTATGACGCTGTGACGGGCGCGCTCGGGCTTCCGGATATCGGACAGGCGTTTCCCGATACCGACCCTGCCTTCGATGGACACGATTCGGCCCGGTTCCTCGCCGCGCTGCGCGGCGACCTCGTGCGGCGCGGCCACGGGATCGTGAACCTCGACATCACCGTCGTCTGCGAACGGCCGAAGCTGTCGCCGCGCAAGGGCGAGATGGTCTCGAACATCGCCCGCGAGCTCGGGCTCGATCCATCG
This sequence comes from Phycisphaera sp., assembly GCA_016124975.1. GTDB lineage: Bacteria > Planctomycetota > Phycisphaerae > Phycisphaerales > SM1A02 > QWPT01. The sequence continues at coordinate 9,994 of WGMP01000008.1, forward strand.
CGCGTGAACCTCAAGGGCAAGACCCACGAGAAGGTCGACGCCGTCGGCGAGGGACGCGCGGTCGAGGTGCATGTGGTCGCGCTCGTGGCGTGCGCGGCACGCGTCTCGTAGGTTCCGTCCGAGCCGCCCGTCCTGTTACCTTGACGCATCGGTCGCCCGCGCCCACTGGTGCGGGCCCAGCACAGGAGAACGCATGCGAGCCATCGTGACAGGCCAGATCGGCGTCGACAAGAAGCCCTACCTCAAGGCTGTCAAGGACGCGGCCGAGCTGCGCGGCGAGCCACTGACGCTCTTCAATCTCGGCGACATGATGTACCGCGAGGCGCCCGACGTGCGGCCTGGTCGGATCCTCGATCTACCGATCTCGCGCCTCGCGACGCTTAGGCGCGCCGCGTTCAAGGATGTCATCGCAGCGACGCTGCCCGCGCGGGAGCACCGAAACGTGATCCTGAACACGCACGCCACCTTCCGCTGGCGGCACGGGCTCTTCTCGGCGTTCGACTTCGACCAGGTCGCGAAGTTCGAGCCGAACATGTTCATCTGCCTCGTCGACAACGTGGAGGTGGTGCACCACCGTCTGCACGCCGAGCACGACATCGACGCGACGCTCAAGGACTGCATGGTGTGGCGCGAGGAGGAGATCCTCGCGACCGAGCTTCTTGCACAGGCGATGGGCTGCTCGAACGAGTTCTACATCCTCTCTCGCGGCCGATTGCAGGACACCGTCGAGACGGCGACGCGGCTCGTGACGCGGCCCGAGATGCGGAAGGTCTATCCGAGCTTCCCGATGAGCCATGTCGTGGACATGCCCGATGTCCTTGCGGAGATCGACCACTTCCGCGCGGAGCTCGCCAAGCACTTCATCACCTTCGACCCGGGCGACGTCGACGAGAAGCTCCTCCTCGACCGCGCGCTCGCGGCGGCGCGCGAGGGCAAGGACTGGATCGAGACAGAGGCGCACAGCTTCGGCGGGCGCGCAGGGCGCAACCTCCGCGTCTCCGTGCGCGAGGTGCTCGACATCGCGGGCGACATCGACGGCCAGATCTACATGCGCGACTTCAAGCTGATCGACCAGAGCGACATGATCGTGTCGCTCGTGCCCGAGCTTCCCAACGGGACGCCGGGGCTCTCGAGCGGTGTCGAGCGCGAGCTGCAGCACGCGTGGGAGCACACGAAGGAGGTCTACGTGGTGTGGAAGCCGCGCAAGGCCCCGAGCCCCTTCATCACCGAGACGGCGACGAAGATCTTCCGCTCGGTCGACGAGGCGCTCGCCCACTTCGAGTCGAAGGGCATGTTCCACCCGGGCAATCTCTTCGCGCACTGATCGACGGGGAGAGACCATGCCGCGGTTCAGGCTCAGGATCGCCTACGACGGCACGGACTTCCATGGCTGGCAGCGCCAGGAGCCCGCGGATGCGCCGCCGCTGCGCACGGTGCAGGGCGTCGTGCAGGAGGCCGTCGCGGACCTGCTCGGAACGAAGGTCGACGTGGTGGGCGCGAGCCGCACGGACTCTGGCGTGCACGCGGTCGGACAGGTTGCGGCGTTCACGGCTGACGTGCGCGTTCCGATCGAGCGGCTCGCGATGGCGATCACGGCGCGGCTTCCGCGCGATGTGGTGGTGCTGTCGGCGGAGCGCGTCCACGACGACTTCGACCCGATCTGCGATGCGCGAAGCAAGTGCTACCGCTACACCATCGAGCACTCGAGCCACCCGCATCACCCGCGGCCGCTCTTCGATCGCAATACGGTGTTCGCGACTCCGTACGCGCTCGACGCCGCGCGCATGCAGCGGGCTGCCGCGGGCTTCGTCGGAACCTATGACTGCGTGAGCTTTGCGCAGATCGACCACGGGCGCGCCACCACGGTTCGATCGATCTTCGACTGCACCGTGCGAACGCCTGCCGCGCGACGCGTCGAGATCGAGATCTCGGCGAGCGGCTTCCTCTACAACATGGTCCGGATCGTCGCGGGCACGCTGCTTGAGGTCGGCCGCGGACGGATCGCGCCCGATGCGATTCCCGAGATCGCCGCCGCGCGGGATCGGCGGAGGGCGGGGCCGACGCTTCCCCCGCAGGGTCTCTGCCTGCGCTGGATCTGGTACGGCGCGCTGCGTACATCACCTGCGGAGATGCAGCCATGCACAGAGTGAGACGCTCCTGGCTCCGTACCCTTGGCGGCGCCGTGGCCTCGGCGGCGCTCCTTCCCGCCGCGGCGGTCGCGCCGTGGGTCGTCGCTTCGTCGCCCCTCTCGGCGCAGACCCTCGATCTTGACGGCGTCAGGCAAGGGCCGGCGATTCCCGCAGAGAACGGCGCGCTTGACCTCGCTTCGGCGCTCGAGGACGAGCGGGCGCGGCTCGAGGAGTCGGCGCGCTTGCTGCGCGGCGAGGCGCAGGCCTCGGCCGAGGCCCGGATACAGCTGAGGCAGATCGCGATCATGCTCCTCAGGTCAGGGTCGAGCAGGCCGTGGTCGGAGAGCGGGCCCGTGGTGCTTGGCCTCCGAGTCGCCAACCTGATTCGCGAGGCCGACGCGGCCATCGAGGCTGCGGCCGCGGGACGACGGCGCCCCGATGGGCGGGCGCTTCCAGCCGACGATGCCAAAGCCGCGATGGCTGCGCTCCGCGCGCTCGGCGCCATGCCGCTCGACCGTCTGCAGGGCGCCATGCGTCGTGACGCGGGCACGCCCGCGCGCATCGTCGAGGCGTTGGCGCAGGTTCTTGCGCCCTTGGCGACGGTCGTGCGAATCGTCGAGGGCGCCGAGCCGCTCGACCCGTGGCCTGTCCTCGACTTCGCGCCTGACACGCCGAGTGCCCCACGATCGGCCGCCGACACCGTCGAGGCGCTACGGGCGCGGGTTGCCGCACTCAAGAGCGCCGGCGGGGCCGAAGGCAGGAGCCGTGGTGGGAGCGGCGACGGCCAGGACGACGGCGAGGACGGCGGGAAAAATGGCAGAGAGGTTGGCGAGGAGAACCGCGAGGAGGACGGCGGCGAGGACGGCGCGGGCGGTGCTCCCGAAGCCGATGGCCCCAGCGCGCGTGGTGACCTCGTCGGGGCGGAGATCGTCGGCCGCATCGAGGCCACGCTCGATGGCATCGCGACAGGTTCGATTCCTGATCGGACGCTCGTGCGTGGAGTGTCCTCCGCGGTGCGGGTGACGGAGTGGATCGTGGCTGTGCGGTCGCTCCCGCTCCCCCGCCCCGTCGATGACTCAGTGGTCGCGAGCGTGGAGTCGCAGGTATCGCGGGCGATCGAAGAGCTTGCGCGCACGGCGAAGGCCGATTCGGCTGCGTCCGACGGGGCATCCCGCGAGAGCGGACCTCGCGGCGGCGCTCTCGACGGAACGAGCCGCGCCGTCGACGAGCTCGCGGCGCTCGAGACGGTGATCGATGCATGCGACGACATGCTGGCCCTCCGCAGGTCGCAGGGTTCGAGCGACCTTGCGCGGCGTGCGCTCTCGGAGGCGATCGCGGCGCTTGCTGCTGGCGACGCCCGCTCCACATCCTCGGGAGTCAACACATCGGAGCGTGGGTCGGGAACCGGCTTGAGAAGCGCCGCACGCGCGGCAGCGCGGATTTCGGAGGCGTGTCGCGCTGCGGAGAGGCTTGAGAAGAGTGCGGCGGGCGATGCGCCGCGCGAGTTCCGCGAGGTCGTCCGAGCCCTCGACCGAGACGCCCGCATCGCGGTGCGCGCGCTGCCCGAGGCTTGCAGGGCGCTTGCGCTCGACCCCGTGCAGGCTTCGGACCCTGGGATGCTCGCGCCGTTCACCCGCGTGCTTACACTCGATGCCGATCGCGCTCGGATCATCGCGCTGCATGGGCTCGTCGCCAGGATCGGCGCCGTGCGGCCCAAGGCCGCGCAGGGGATCGAAGGCGCGACGCGGCGCCTCGCGCGCACGCTTCTCGACCCGATCAAGCGCACCGATGCCCAGCGCGGCTTCGCCACGGTTGAGGGGCTTGCGGCCGCGGCGTTCCCGTTCCCCTTCGAAGACGAGCTCCTGCGACGCACGGATCGCGCGGTCGCGTTGGCCGGCGGCAATCCCGAGCAACTGCTCGAGGTGGCTGCGCAGGCGAGGGTCGCGTGGGCCGAGGCCGTCGGGCGAGGCGATCTCGGCGGGCCCGACGCGGTCTGGCTCGATGAAGTGTCGCGCTTCTTCGCGGCCATGCGCGATCTCTCGTCGCTTGCTGGGCCCGTGACGCGCGGTGATGCGGACAGGCTCGCGCTCTGGGGCGGATGGACGGCGCGCAGGGCGCTCATCGCCCCCGCCACCGTCGACCTCGATGCGCGGGCGGTGCTCGCCGCGCGCTCGCTCGTCGGATCGGCGCGCACGGGCGACCGAGGCGACTTCAGGAGGGATCTCTCCTCGCTCGAGCGGGCGATCCCGCTGGTCCGGCTGGTCTCGCGGCTCGAGCGCGCCGTGTCGCCACATCTCGGATCGGAGCCTTCATCGACCGCAGCCATGCTTGCGCCGCTGGTGCATGCTCCGGGAGCCGATGCGGCCTTCGTCCGCGAGTGGTCGCGGCTCCTCATGCTCGACCGCGCGCTGCTCGAGTCGGAGTACGCGCGGCGCAAGGGCTTGCTTTCCGTGCGGGACGAACTCGCCGCGTTCATGTCGGACCTCGCGCGCGACATCGAGGTCGGAGCGTTCGGCGCGGCCGTCTCGATCGGCGCGATCCCCGGCTTCGATGGCAGCGACAGCACGGGCGATGCGGAGCGGAAGCCCACGGGTACCGGGAGCCCCCGACGACGCTGAGTCGTTTTCGCGCCAACACGCAGCGCCGTACCATGCACGCCATGTCGGACGCCCCGTCGTCGAACCGTCCCGTGCGATCTCTCCGCATCGTCGTCGTCGCACCCCATCCCGACGACGCCGAGCTTGGCATGGGTGGCACGATCGCGCGGCTCGTGGCGGAGGGACACAGCGTCCACATCGTGGACCTGACGAACGGGGAGCCGACCCCCCGCGGCACACCCGAACGGCGCGCCGCCGAGGCGGCCGAGGCGGACCGGATCCTCGGCACCACGCGGACCAACCTCGGCCTGCCGAACCGTGCGCTCATGCATACGCTCGAGGCGCGCCATGCGCTTGCCGCCGTCCTCCGCGGGCAGCGATGCGAGATCCTGTTTGCGCCGCATCCCGAAGATGCGCATCCGGACCATGTCGCCGCAACGCGGATCGTCGAGGACGCGCGCTTCGACGCCAAGCTGACGAGGTCCGCGATCCCAGGGGAGCCCGTGCACCCTCGCCGTCTCATCCACTACTTCTGCACCCATCTCAAGGGCATTCCCTCCCCCACCTTCGCGCTCGACATCTCGGGCCACAGGGACACGAAGCGCGCAGCTATCCTTGCGTACCGGTCTCAGGTGGTGGAGCACGAGCCGAACCGCCGGCTCCCCGACGACGTCGATCTGCGCGACCGCTTCATGGGCTCGCGGCTCGGGGTCGAGGCCGCGGAACCGTTCTGGTGCCGCGAACTTCTGGGAATCGACTCGGTCGGTTCGATCGTGTGACCGATCGGGTCGGATGCGAGTGGTAGAGTGCCTCATCCCCATGCTCGACTGCCTCGACCTGATCGTTCCGATCCTCGCGCAAGCCGGACAGGCGGCCGAGTCGATCGGCCCGGGACCTGCCGCGGGACTTCCCGAGCCAGAGGCCGTCAGTCCATGGCTGGCGTGGATCTCGGAGTACGGCGCGCTCTTCATCTTCGTCGCCTTCATCGTGTGCGGCGTGGGACTGCACATCTCGGAGGACTTCCTGCTGATCCCCGCCGGCGTGGCCATCTACGAGGGCCACATGACCTGGTCGGAGACGATCCTGGCTGCGTACTTCGGGCTTGTCATCGGCGACACGCTCTGGGTCTGGGTGTGCCGCAACTACGGCACGCGCCTGATCCACAGCAAGCGCTTCAAGCGGTCGATGGGTCCGCGGCGCCTGCTCGAGGCGAAGCTTGCGATGGAGACGCGCGGGGTCATCGTGCTGATCCTCGCGCGCTTCATCCCGGGAACGCGCACCGCCGTGCTGACGATGTCGGGGCTCCTCCACATGCCGTGGTGGAAGTTCCTGGCGGTCGAGCTCACGACCGTGGCCGTGACCGTGCCCGCGCAGATCGGCATCGGCTGGCTCGGCAAGGCGGGCTACGACAAGGCGAAGGATCTCGGCGGGTGGCTGACCTTCGGCTTCGCCGGCATCGCGCTGACGGTGGCGTTCTTCGTCGGCTATCGCTGGTACAAGCAGGCCAAGGCCCGCAAGGGACCGCGGCCGCGTGCACCTGTCTCCTGGTTCCGTACCTTCGGCAAGGCGGGGCGGGCGTCGGCCCACACTCCGTCGCGGTGAGCTGGGCCGCCGTCATGTGAGCTGCCCACCGGACGTCGGGCGCCTTGGCCTCGGGAGGAAGCGGTCGCGGTCGACCACACGCGGCCATCCGTCGTCGGGCTCCCTCGCCCTCGAGAGCAAGCTCTCTTCGTCGTCGTCACCGTGATCTGCGTGCTCGAAGGGGCCGTCGAGGCCATCGGGCTTCATGCCCGCGGGAGTGGCCGTCGCGCCATCGCAGACGATCGCCTGGTCGGGGCGACACGGCCCGAGATCGATGAACTCCGACATGTCCGCGCTCGGTGGCACATCGCGGATCGACTCGTCAAGAATCCTGCCCGCGAGGATGCGCAGCAACGCGCGGTCGTCGAGGTGATCGGTCGTCGAGAGGAAGATCCCGAGGAATGCGAGTCCGTAGATGATTCGCCAGAGGGCTTCATGCGACTCTCGTTCGCCGAGTTCAGGTGCATGGGGAGACGGAGAGTCGACGCCGATCTCGGCGAGCTGACGACGGTTGGTCGAGTGCGGGGCGTGCTCTGAGTCGTAGAAGATGGCCGCGATGATCCGCTCGGAGGAGCGCCCATCGCGCTGCGCCTCGGCGACGAGTTCCGCGATCTTCGCCTCGCGGATCTGACGCTTGGCGTCGAAAGAGGCCCGCATGGCGTGCGCGTCGAGCGCAGGATGATGATCGGCGAGGCTCGGCGCGCCCGCGATCTCGATGAACGCCGGCCAAGGCGAGGAGCCTGCGGCGAGCGCGCCGGGGCTCTTGCCGCCCTCGGTGCCGAGCTTGGGGCCGCTCGTATGCCCGCTCGTGTGCCCGCTCGTGTGCCCGCTCGCGGCGCCACTCGTGTCCCCGTTCTTCGCCCCAATCTTCTCCCCGATCGTCCCCCCGATATTGGTCTTACCCGATGCCGGCCCGCCCTTCGGAGTCTTCGAGCCCTTCCCGCCTTTCGCCCCCTTCGAAGGCTGCGCTGACTTGCCAGCTCCGCGTCTGCCGCCCGAGCCACCTCCAGATCCGCCTCCAGATCCGCCTCCCGATCCAACGCCATCCAGACACGCGATCATCGCGCACCTCGCTTCCCCCGAGTCATTCCCGGGTCTTTGCTCGAGCTCTGCCTCGAGTACTTGGACACACCGTGCATCAGCGATTGAAGAGCCGTGCGACGGCCATGCGATGGCCACGCGGCGGCCATGTGACAGCCATGCGACGGCCCGACAGCGCCCGTGCATGAACCGCACACGGCCCCTGCAAGGGCCATCGTCGCCCCGGGCGCACTTCGCGCTCGGGATCAGCGACGGCGCGAGACTACAGCCCTGCGGAAGGGCTCCGCCGATCCTTGTATGTTTTGCAGGAAGATTCTCCGCGCCTTCGTACGACGCTCAGCCTTTCGACTTGGCGAAGTGGTTCGCGCACCACCATCGTGCGCCCGAAGGAAGGAGCAGCTCATCGCCGGGAAGGAGCGTCCGCCAGCTGTCGACGGTGTCCGATGCGGGCTCCTCGATCCAGAACTCGCGCACGACGCACGAGGCGCGGTGGACGCCTCCGCCGAGGTGGACGAGCGACGCCTCGGGAAGACGCAGGTCGGAGTCGCCCGCGAGGAACCAGACCGCCTCCGCCAGCGCTGGTTCATGCGCGACCCGCGCCACCAGCATTTCATGGGCGGGCTGCGCGCCTGCGAGCACTTCCGCGGGGATGGCTGCGCGTGCGGTCGCGGGCGCAAGTTCCGCCTCGGGGTGCGGCTGCAACCTGATCTCGGCGCGCGCACGGAGATTCCCGCGGAAATCGACCCGCTCCACCACGACGGCGCCCGCGAGGCAAGCGGCGCCGTCCGTGAACGCAGCGTCGTCGGCGAGCACCACCTCAAGGGCGCCGCCCTTCCACTGCTCGAATCCGCCGATCGGTTCGATCGAGAGGAGTCGCTGCGCGCATGCGCGGCGCACGGCGTGCCACGCGGGCTTCGCGCGGCCAGCGACATCGACGAGCGACCACGAGTGGCCAGCCCAGACGTCGTTCCACTGCCAGATGAGCGCGCCCATCGAGCGCGGCGCCCCCGCGCGCAGCCAGCGCATGGCGACATCCATCGCGCGTGCCTGCAGGTGCTGCGCCTGCGCGGTGTACTCGCGTGCGTCCCGTGCGCCACGGAAGCGCGCCTCGAGGTACGGGCGGTACTGCGCGTCATCCCCGCCCCACGCCTCCTGCCTGAGCTTCAGCGCCTCGACGAGATCGGCTGCCGACATCGACGACGGGTCGCGCGCGGCGTCGAGGCACTGCTCGACGATCGTCGGCCAGCATGGCGGCGACTGATGACCGAACTCGCTTGAGAAGCGCGGCAGAACGAGCCGGTAGGACTCGATCTTCGCCTCCTGGTCCCAGGTGTGGCGGTCGCCGTGGTCGGGATCGTTCGGGTGGATGTCCATCGAGCCCGAGTACGGACTCTCGGTCCAGTACGGCGTGCCCGGGTCGTGCGCGGCGATGGCCGCGGGCAGCGTCTCGCTCCAGTACTTGAGGCCCCACGACTGGCCGGGCGCGAGGCGCTCCTTCCAGCCCCAGCTCCACCACGCGAGGATGTCCTCGTTGCCGCCGCACCAGAGTGCGAGCGACGGATGCCGCGAGAGCCGGGCCACCTGATGCGCCGCCTCGCGCGCGACGAGCGACGCGAACGGCTTGTCCTCGGGATAGGTCGCGCATGCGAACATGAAGTCCTGCCACACGAGGATGCCGAGCTGGTCGCATGCCTCATAGAAGGCCTCGGGCAGGTAGTTTCCGCCGCCCCAGACGCGAACCATGTTGAAGCCCGTATCGCGGTAGCGGCGCATCTCGCCGAGCCAGTCGTGCTCGTGGCGCGCGCCGAGGAGCGGCGGGATGAGGTTCGCGCCGCGCGCAAAGATCGGCGCTCCGTTCAGGAGAAGGCGAAAGCGCGTGCCGATCGCGTCGCGGGCGGCGTCGAGCTCGACGCGGCGCGGTGCGAACCGCGCGGTCGCGAGCGGACGGAAAGTCCCTTGGGCGTCGCGACGCCCCACGACCGCGCTCCACCAGACGCCCGCGTTCAACGGCCCATCGCCGGCGCGGTCCCAGGTGGTCCAGACACGCGTCGGATGGATCGTGGCCTCGCCGTGCGCATCGCACTCGACGCGCTGCGTGCCTTCGCGCTCGCGCACGACGCACACGAGATCCAATCCCGCGAAGTCACCCTGCGGCGTGACGCGCACGGTCACGCCACCGTCCTCATTCCATCGCTGCGACACCGAGACACTCGTGATGCGCAGCACTTCCCAGCAGTCGAAGCGTGCGCCATAGAAGCCGACGCCCGCCACGCGTGGCCCCCAGTCCCAGCCGAAACCGCACGCCGCGCTGCGCGCAAACGCGAAGGGAAGCCAGTCGCCGTTCACGGGCCGTGCGCCCAGCTTCTCCTGCCAGCGGAGGACCTCGGCGACGGGCGCGCGGAAGCGGAGCTCGAGCCGCACGCGCTGCCCGCGCAGCGCGTCGGGCACCGCTGCCTCGAAGGGAACATGCTCGCTCATGTGCTGCCCGAGCACGACGCCTCCGAGCGCGATCTCGCACGGCCCGTCGACCACATCGATCACGAGCGCGCATCGCGCGCCGTCGTGATGCGCGGGAACCTCGACCTCGCGCGAGAAGGTCCACTCGGTGCGGCCGACCCACTCGCTGTCGAGCTCGGCGCGCTCGCCGTTCCATGGCTGCAGGATTCCCGCGTCGCCCAGCGCCGCATGGATCGAAGCCTGCATGAGCGGCCCGACGGCGATCTCGCGCGCTCCGACGATCGGAGAGCCCTCGCCGCCGCACGCGCGGACACGCCAGCCGTCGAGAGGAAGCGGAAGACGGCGAAGGTCAGCCATTTCGGTCCTTCTCGACGGTCCCGTCGTCGCGGGCATCGGCGTGGTAGCGCTCGAGGTGCGCGTACATGCGCCTCAGGTCGCGGAAGCCGCCGATCGTGAACCACACCACGATCACGCAGCCCGTCGCGAACACAAGCCATGTCCAGTACTTCCAGAAAGTCATCCAGTTCGCTTCCTCGATGCCGAAGAACACCGCGTAGAGCGTGCCCACCACGAAGAGCAGCGTGAAGGCGAGCGGCCACGCGACCGTGATGGCGGTGATCCAGGTGTCGGCGCGAGAATACTCCTTCGTGAACCCGATCTTCCGCATCCACGCGGGGAGGTTGTCGCCGTACTCCTCGCGAAAGTCGCGCTCGCTCTCGGGCAGTTCCTCGCGGTGCTTGCCTCGGTAGAGCATGCGGTCGAGGTCGAACGGCTCCTTGCGGTCGGCGAGCGACACCACGACATACGACGCGATGGCGCTCGCCATCGCGACGAAGGAGAGCACCTGCCCCGAGATCCATGTGTTCCCGTGCACCCACTTGATCCACTGCGGCACGGAGTCCTTCCCGAACAGCCCTTCGAAGGCCCAGTAGCTGTCCTTCGCGAGGATGCCGAAGGCGCTCACCGCGATCCCCACCAGCATTGCGGCCCACGCGCCGCGCGTCGTGCCGCGCGGCCAGTAGAGCCCGCCGATGATGACGCTGCCCGCACCCGCGACGAACACGCTCGCCGTCAGCGCGCTCCACATCGCGATGTACTGGTTCGGCCTGTAGGTGAGCCCGAACCAGAACGCGAAGCATGCGATCGCAAGCACCGCGCCCTTGACGAGCCAGAGGTGGCGATCGGCCGGAAGCGGCGCCTCGGTGAAGATCCGTCGGACGGGAAGCACCACATCCTGCACGAAGATCGTCGCCCACGAGTGGAGGTAGGTGTCGTCGGTCGAGAGGTACGCGCCGTACATGGCAGCGACGAACATCCCGAGGAGGCCCGCCGGGAGGATGAGCCCGAGCGCGAGCGGCACGCGACCTTCGGCCCTGTACGCATCGGTCGGCAGCGCGGCGATCGCGTCGTGCACGGGCTGCGACTGCGCCGCGAAGTCGGGGTGCGTCAGGAACACCTTCACGCACACGGGAATCACGAGCGCGACGAGCATCAGCACGCGCCAGCGCCAGCCCGAGAGCACGCCCGCCATCTTCGCCTCGTGCGGCGTGATGGCGGCCGCGTTGTAGCCCTGGTCGCCCTGCCATGCGCGCGCGGTGTAGAAGAGGATGAAGGCGCTGATGAGCCAGTAGTACGCGTTGAACTGCGACTCGGCGCCGATCCCGAGCGGGTCGACCATCGACTTCCCCTCGGGCGACGCGAGCAGCGTCTCGCCGATCCTTTCCCAGCCGAATGTCGTGAGCAGGTAGAGGATGATGGCGAGGAAGGTGATGTTGCAGAAGATCCCCTGCAGGAAGTCGGTCACCATCACCGAGATCTGCCCGCCGAGGAAGACGAAGAAGATCGCGGTCGAGAGGAGGAGCGCCATCAGGAACGGGAAGGTCCCGATGGTCGCGCCGAGGAGCGTGAAGTTCTCGGGGAGACCGCAGATCCAGATGAAGAACCGCGCGCTCACCGCGGGGAAGATCGCGTAGTTGAGCACGCCCGCGATGAAGGCGATCAGGCCGCAGAAGACGCGGAACGCGCGCGAGTAGCGGATCTCGAGGAACTGCGCGAGGGTGAGCGCGCGCGTCTCGCGGAAGCGGTACGCGACCCAGCCCGTCAGCGCGATCACGATCATCAGCGGGTTCTCGACGAGCCCCCACCAGATCGAGGTAAAGCCGGTGTCGTAGTACTGTTGGAAGTACCAGACCAGCGTGATGATCCCGACCTGCGCCATGTTGTAGGCGACGCACACGAGGTAGCGGCCCGCGCAGCGATTTGCGGCGAGAAAACCGGAGACCGAGTCGGAGTACTTGCGCGTGCGCAGGGCGAACACCACGAGCGTCGCGAAGAGCGCCGCGGGGATCAGCCAGTCGATGAGCGTCATGCGCATGACGCGCAGAATACAGGCGCGGCCACACCATCGTCGATCGGCGCATTCCCTCGACGCTGTCGCTCGCCGCGGTTACTCGACGCGGAGCGAGACGATCTCGAACGGCTTCATGCGAAGGAGCGTGGCCGCCCCCGCCGCGTGCACGACACCCTCGCGCGGAAGCGGCCGCTCGAGGAGATCGACCGACGAGACGCGTCGCGCCGCCGTGTTCCAGAAGACCTGCACATCGCCGCGGGCGCCGCGCGTCTCGACGAGGCGCAGGATGCGGCCGCGCCCGTCCTCTGCGGGCTTCCATGCGGCGATCTCCACGCGCATCGGCGCTGCCGCCAGCACATCGAAAGGCGCCCACGCACCGCGCAGCGCACCCTTCCTGCCCGGCTTGAGCGCGAGCGCCCGCATCGGCTCGCGCAGGCAGTCGGCCGCGTGATCGACGCCCGCCGCGCGCCAGTCTCCAGCGTGGGGCATGATCGCGTAGGTGAACGCGTGCGCGCCGCGGTCGCAGGTCGGGTCTGGGAAGAGCGGGCTCTTGAGGAGCGAGAGGCCGAGCGCCGCGCCCTCGGGCGTCGCCAGCGCGCTGCGGCCGTAGCGGCCGTCGTCGAGGACGGCGACGCCGAATCCAGGCTCCGATGCATCCATCCACGCATGGCCAGGAAGCTCGAAGCGCGCCTCCTCCCAGCTCGTGTTGCGGTGGATCGGGCGTTCGATCGCGCCGAACTGCGTGCCGAACCACGCGTGGCGCGCGCGCACGTCAAGCGGGAAGAGCGCGCGCAGCAGGCGCTGCGTCTCGTGCCACTCGACCTCGGTGAACACCTCGAGGCGTCCGCTCGAGGCGTCGAGGCGATAGGTCTGCCAGAGTCGGCTCTTCGCGCCGATCGTGCGCTCGACGCGCACCTCGCCGCGCAACGGGTGCGACTCGACGACCGCGATCTCGCAGTCGCCGTCGACCATCTCGCACTTGTCGAAGTAGTCGCGGTCGGTGTCCCACGCCTCCCAGCGCCGCGGACGGTCCTCGTAGAGCGCGAGCTGGTTGAGGGGCAGCGCGCGGCCCGCTGCGTCGCGCATGTTCGCGACGCGACGCGTTCCGAGATGCTCGAGTTCGGCGATGCGGCCCGCGAGGTCGATCGCGACGCGCACGATTCCGTTCGACATCGTGACGGCGCGCTTCGAGGCCTTCACCTCGACCGCATGCGGCAGAGGGCCGATCTCGGCGGCATCGATCACCTTCACGCCGAGCGCGGGCACATCGCGCGCCTCGATGATCGCATCGCCCACCTTGACGACGCCGCAGCGCGCGGTCGACGCGCTGTTGCGCACGAGCACGGGCCGCTTCATGCCGCGCGTGTCGGCGATCTGCGCGAGTCCGCCCTCGAACGCGTCGCGCTCGGCGTGCACCGCGTCGCTGACGGCGGCATGGTCGGCGCGCGCGTCCTTGTAGACCGTCTCGATCGACGAGCCCGGCAGGATGTCGTGGAACTGGTTGAGAAGCACCGTCTTCCACGCGCGGTCGATCCGCACGCGGAACGCGGCGAGATCCTTCGCCTTCACCGCAGGCATCGAGCACGCGAGCGCCTCGATGTCGCGCAGCGCGCTTTCCGCGAGGCGGTTCTGCCGCTTGAGCCACGCCTGGCTCGTGTAGGTGCCGCGGTGGAGCTCGAGGTAGAGCTCGCCGTCCCACGCCGCGAGCGGCCGCCCCGCCGCTGCGAGCGCCTCGCGCCCCGCGTGCAGGCGCCCGCAGAAGACATCGACGCGGTGCTGCTCGAAGCGCGGCAACCCTGAACAGTCGGCCGCCATCTCGGCGCGCGCGATCTGCCAGTCGGTCGGCCCGCCGCCGCCGTCGCCGAAGCCGAACGGCTGCAGCCACACGGGAATCGCGCTGGAGAAGAAGCTCTGGCCGTCCTGGACAACGAGGTTCTTCTCGCCGTAGAGCATGTCGGCCGGCTCGATCGACGAGTTGTAGTTGTGGCCGGGCGTGAGATGCGTGAGGATCTCGGTGCCGTCGAGCCCGCGCCAGTCGAAGGTGACATGCGGGAACTTGTTCGTCTCGCACCAGCTCATCTTGTTGGTGATGAAGGTGTCGAGGCCCGAAAGCCGCGCGATCTGCGGCAGGCACGGCGGGAAGCCGAAGGTGTCGGGGAGATAGAGGAAGCGCTGCGCGCCGCGCGCGCCGAACTCGCGCGTCCAGAATCCCGTGCCGTGGAGGATCTGCCGCACGAAGCTCTCGCCAGACGGGCAGGTGCAGTCCGGCTCGATCCACATCGCACCGCCCGGCTCCCAGCGGCCTTCGGCCACGCGCTTCTTGATCTCTGCATACACCTCGGGCGCGTCTTCCTTCACATATTCGTACTGCTGCGCCTGCGAGCAGAGGAAGTGGAAGTTCGCGAAGCGCTCCTGGAGCCGCAGCACGTTCGCGAAGCTGCGCACGCACTTGCGGCGCGTCTCGCGCAGGGGCCAGAGCCACGCGGTGTCGATGTGCGCATGGCCGACCGCGACGCACGCGGTGGCGGGCTCGTGCGCGCCACCCTTCAGGAGTTCATCGAGCGCGGACGCAGTGTCCTCCATGCCGGGCACGGGATCCTGCGCGTCGATCGACGCGTGGATGTCGCGCAGCGTGCCCGCGATCTCGGTGGCGCGCGCGCTGTCGGCGGGCAGCGCGAGCATCAGCTTGCGCAGGAACTCCCACGCCTGCGCGTAGCGCCACGCGGCCTCGTCGACGACGACGAGCTCGGCGCTCTCGAGGCGCCCAGGGTTCGGCTCGCGCCAGCGCGTCTGGAGCTCGGGGTGGTCCCACCAGAAGGTCGAGATGCCGAGCGGCAGGTTGCACGCGGCCTCGACGAGGAGGTCGACCTTCTCGCCGCCCTTCGCGCGCGGCAGGATGAACGCGAGATCGCGGTACGGGTCGAAACCCTGGAACGGCACGCCGTCCTTCCAGAGCGTCGCCTCGGTGCCCGAGCTGAACCGCAGCGCCACCGTGTGCCCGCGCATCTCCGCGGGCACGCGCCCCGCGAGGCGGAACCACGCGGTCGACCAGACGGGCCCCCAGCGCAGGCCGACCTTGACAGGCCGATAGTTCGCCCGCTTCGCCTGCGCGAGCGAGGGGTGCCCGCCTTCGAGCCCCGAGCCCGCAGCCTGCCACATGGCGACCGAGAGCGGCGTCTTCAGCGGGAAGACCTGCGGGAGGAGGACTTCGGAGTGGAAGTTCTCGTAACGGATCGCGGCGTACTGGAGGTTGGGGAGCACCGAGGCATCCTACCTCGCAGGGATTTTTCTCCCGTTCGGCTCGATTCACGAAATCGCGGCCGCTCGATCGGGCAACAATCGGGTTCGCCGCGCCACGCCCCGCCGCCGACGCGCCGACCCCCGAAGAGCTCCATGATGGACACGCGCTCGCTTCTCTCCGTCGGTCTGCTCGCCCTCGCCGCAGTCGCCTTCGTGGCGATTCCGAGCGCCGCCGCAGACATGCCCGCAGTTCTGGGCGCCGCGCCGATCGAGAAGACCCTCGACCGGGCCCGCGAGAGCGACGCCGCCGTGCTCGCAGCGGGCGTCGCGCAGGTGACGGGCCTCGCGATCTCGCCGCTTCTTGTCCTCGTCGGCCTCGGCTGGTACGACTTCCTGCGCCTCGGAGGCTTCGAGTCCGGTGCGGGAACGCTTCCGCTGCACGCGAATCCGTGGATCCTCTTCCCCTTCACGACGATCCTCGCCTTCGTCGCGCTCAAGAAGTTCACCTCGCCCGCGATTCCGCTGCCCTTGCGCAAGGTGCTCGACGCGGCCGAGTACTTCGAGGCGAAGTTCTCCGCGCTCGTCGCGGCGGGGCTTCTCCTCCCGACGATCGTCGGCGCGATGACCGCGGTCGGCGGCGCCGCCGCGACGGGAGGGGCCGTCTCCGATCCGACCGTCACCGCCGCGCTCGGCGGCGGGCCGGTCCTCACGGCCCTCCTCGCGATCGGCGCCGTCGCGATCTTCCTGTGCGTGTGGATCACCTTCCATGCGGTCGACGCGCTCATCGTCCTGAGTCCCTTCGCGATCCTCGATGCGGTGCTCGTCGCGATCCGCAGCGCGATCCTCGGGCTCCTCGGCGTGGCGCTCCTCGTCAGCCCGTTCCTCGCGCTCGTGGTCGCGATTCCGCTCATCGTCTTCTCGTTCCTTGTCGCAGGCTGGTGCGTGCGGCTCGATCTCTTTGCGCTGGTGACGGCGGGCGATCTCCTCGGCGGGCGCAGCGCGGACCCGCGCCAGCCTGCGCGCAGCTTCCTTGCGCGTCGCGGGCTGGGCGCTCCGATCCGCACGATGGGCCGCGCGGAGCCAACCGACTCGGGGATCCGCTTCACCTACAGGCCGCTCTTCATCCTGCCTGAGCGCACGATCGAGATCGCGTCGCCCGACCCCGTCCTCGTGCGCGGCGCGCTCTGGTCGACGCTCGCGGACACGCCCGCGGGCCGCGCAGTGCTCTCGTTCCCGCCGCGATACAACCGCGCGGCGACGGCGCTCGCCGCGCGCTTCCGAGCCTCCGAGCGCGAGGGATTCCTGCGCGCACGATGGCGGAGCCTGCGGGTCGCGGTCAGCTCGATCCTCGACGGCGGCGCGCGCGACGAGGACAGGGCGCGCGCATAGGATCCGTCCGTCCGAGCCGCGACCGCTACAGTGCCGCGGTGGATCAGTTCCTCGCGTCGCTCTCCGACATCGCGCTTCCCGCCGCCTTCGCAGGCATCGTCGCCGTGCTCGCCACGGTGGCGGTCGAGCGCCTCGGCGGAACGCTCGGCGGCGTCCTCTCGAGCATTCCCACGACCATCGTTCCCGCGGCGATCGGGCTCTCAGGAGGAAGCCTCGGCGGTTCGATGGCGGCGGCTGATGTCGACGACTTCCGGCGCGCGATGGCGTTTGTTCCCATCGGCATCCTGCTGAACGCGGGCTACCTCGTCCTGTGGCGCGTGATCCCCGCGCGGCTCGGGCCACGGCACCGCACGCATCTTCTCGCGGCCACCACCATCGGCGCGCTCGGCGCCTGGATCGTCGCCGCGGCGGCGATCATGACGCTGCACGAGCTCGCGCAGCCGTCGCTCGCACACGCCCTCGCCGCGGGAATCCTGGCGTTTCTCGCAGGAATCACCCTCGGCGTCGCCGCGAACCGCACCGCGCACCCCGCGCCAAAGGGGACGCGCCGCGTCGGCGCAGGCGTCCTGGTCCTGCGCGGCGTCGCGGCGGCGGGCGTGATCGGCGGCGCGATCCTCCTGAAGCGCTCCGGCCTTCCCGTCGCCAGCGGCATCGCGGCCGTGTTTCCCGTGATCTTCACCACGATCATGATCGCGACCTGGCTCGCGCAGGGCGCGCAGGTGCCGACGGGATCGGTCGGACCGATGGCGCTCGGCACGCTGAGCGTGAGCGCCTTCGCGCTGCTCGCGGCGTGGCTCTTTCCGATCATGCCGATCGCGCCCGCGACGGCGATCGCGTGGACGCTCTCCATCGCCTTCGTCAGCATCCCTGCGTATCTCTTTCTTCGTGCGCGCCGTGCGGCGCATCGTGCGGCGAGCCAGGGGACGAATCAGGGCGCGCGCACGGCGTGAGGCCATTCGCCCAGCGCGCGGCCCGCGAGCGCAACGCCCGAGAGATACGCGTCCTCGACGCGCGTGCCGCGGCGCCAATCGCCCGCGAGTCCGATGCCGAGGTCCGCGTCGAACAGCGCGCCGCCGCCTGCGCCCAGCGACGCAAGCGCGAACCGCCAGCGATGCGCAAGCGCGTGGTGCGGCTCGGGCGCCGTGACCCCAAGCGACGCTGAGAGCTCGGCGAAGGCCTGCGCGAGCCGCGGCGCGATCGCGTCGGGGGTTTCCTCGAGATGCACCTCGCTCCACGCATCCTTCGCAAGGACGACCCAGCGATCGACGCCGTCCTGCGCGCGGCCCGGCTTCGACGAGACGCGCGAGACCCACGCAAGCGCGCCATGCTCGATCTCGGCGTGGTCGAACGGAAGCTCGACGCGGCCGCGCGACGCCCACATCAGCGCCCACACGGGGCGCATGACCTCGCGCGTGGCGCATGCGGCGAGGCCGGGCGCCGCCTCGCGAAGGAGCGCCGCCGTCTGCGCCGCGGGCGCGGTCGAGAGCACGACATCGAATTCGTCGGACTCCGCACCGATCGAGAGCGCCCAACGCCGCCCCGTGCGCGCGATCGAAGCCACCGCGGACTCCGTGCGCAGCACGACGCCCGGACCCGCGAGAAGCCACGCACACAGCGCGTTCATGCGCGGAACCGCCACGAATCGAGGCGGTGGCGCGAGCACTTCGACGCAGCCCGCACGGACCGCGGCGAACCGCGCACGCCACTCCGCCACCACGCCGTCGTCGATCCAGCTCGACACGCGCTGCGCGAACCGCGTGTCGCGTGCGGTGAAGTACTGGGCGCCGTGGTCGAACTCCCCCGCCTCTCCGCGCCGCGTGCTCATGCGACCGCCCGCACCGCGCGACTTCTCGAACACGACGACCTCGACGCCGTGCTCGGCGAGCGTGCGCGCGCATGCTGCGCCCGCGATGCCCGCGCCGATCACCGCCACGCGCCACGGCCGCGTGCGTCGATGCACGATGCGGGCGTAGGCGTCGAGGTCGAGCCGCGCGGCGTGCGCGTCGATCGGCCGCGTCCGCACCGTGCCGAAGACGGGCTGTTCGGGCGCAAACGCGCGGTCGAAGAGCCCCACGCACCAGAGGAGCCCGCCATAGCTCGCTGGGTCGGCGCCATCGAGCGCGAAGCGGTTGTTCAGGTCGAACAGCATGGTGACCGCTTCCTCGGGTGACCGCGTCCAGCCGACGATCGCCTTGCCCCAGGTCATGCGCAGGTTGTTGTGCAGTTCGCCGTGCACCACGAGCGAGCGCTGCGCGAGGTCCCACAGAGCCTCGCCCGCTCGGCCCGACGCGAGGCGCTCCCATGAGTGCACGGTGCGGGAATCGGCGGCGTGCGCGCGCAGCGTCGCCTGCGCCCAGGCGGGGAGCGACGCGAAGGCGCCCGCGGGCGTCGCGTGGAGGGGCGCGTGGCGGCACCAGTGGTAGGCGAGCTCGCGCCACACGCAGAGCTCGTCGACGAACTTCTCGGCGCCAGCCGCATGCGCCTCGCGCGCGATGCGCATCGGCGAGACCATGCCGTAGTGGAGATACGCAGACATGCGCGAGACCGCGGGAACGGCCGCGTCGTTTCGGTCGCGCGCATAGTCCGCGAGGCGCGTGGCGCGGAACGCGCTCCATCGCGCGAGGCCTTCCGACGAGCCTCCGCGCGTGTCGACGACGGGCGCGACGGAGTGGTCGATCTCGAGCGACGCGACGAGGCGCGAGATGTCGAGCGTGGGCCAGTCGATCTCTGGAAGTCCGTGCTCGATGCGCGGCCAATCCCGCACCGCGAGCGGCGCACCGCGCCACGGCGCTGCGAGCCGCCGCAGCCGCTCCTCCTTCGTCGCATCGCTGAACGAGAACGCCCGCGCGTGCAGGCCGCGCACGGCGTTCATCGGCACCGTGCAGGCGGTGTCGACTGCGATCACCGCGCACGGCGCGCGCGCGGCGAGCGAGTCCACCCACGATGCGAAGGGCTCCGTGGGCATGTCCTCCGTCACGAGCGCCGCGGCGCCGTCGACGAGCGCACGGAGCCGAGCCTCGTGGTCCGTGGGCAGCGTGGCGTCGAACGCGAACGGAATCCGCAGTTCCGCAAGCTGCGCGGCGAAGTCGCGGAAACCCTCGAGCATGAAGGTCGCGTGGCGATCCGAGGGAAAGGGATGCGTTCCCGCGAGCTGGCCGTAGACGAGGAGCGGCAGCCCGTGCACCTCCGCCAGCGCGCACGCGAGCTCGAGCGCGGGGTTCTCATCCGTGCGGAGCGCGTGATGGGCCCAGTAGACGAGTGGCTTGGCTCCGTCCCGACGGAGACCGCTCGCAAGCGTGCGCGCGCGCTCAAGAAGTGGCCACACGGACTCTGGAAGCCCCAACTCCTGCGCGATCGAACGATGCTCGGACTCCATGGGGCACCCGCTTCGCACGCCGCGTCGCCGAGATTCGCAGACGTGGCGTGACAGGCCGATCCGCGTGGCGTTTCCGACCGAGTCGAGCCGACATCGCCGTCGGGTGAGGCTATCCTGTCCTTTGCGGTCTTGACATGTCCATCGCTCGTCCGCTCCATCCCCTCCTCCATCGGGTCATCGTGGCCACGCTTGTCCTCTGCGGGCTTGCGTGCTGCTGCAGGGATCGTGCGCTCGCCGCGTGGTGGACGACGGACGCGGTCCCCGCGCAGCACGCCTGCTGCGGCGGTTGCGCGGAAGGTTCCGCCGAGGCGCCCGCCTGCGACGACCCGCCTGCAGACAGCGAGCGAAACCAGAGCCATCCGCCCGGAGCGTGCAGGAGTTCCTGCTGCACCAAGGCCGGGCTCCACACGCCGTCGTTCGAGGTCGCGCATGATCGGATCGGGACGCCGCTCGTGTGCGTCGTCGTCACGACGACGCGGTCGACCGCGCCGCGTGCGAACGAGGCGGCGCGTGTCGACGAGGATGTCGGCGAACCCCCGCCCTGGCGACGACTGCTCGACTCCGCGCGGCTGCGCGTGTAACGCGACGCGAGTGCAACCACTCGCCGTTCGTCGCGTCACGCCAGCCCCGAGACCGAGCAAGCCATGCCGAATACTCCGTTCCCTGCAGGAAACCCCGCGCGATTTCTCGCGCGCATCGTCGTGCCAGCCGTCATCCTGTCGGTCGCGGCCGCCATCCTCGCCGTCACCGCGATCGACGCGTTCCGCCAGGCGCCGAAGGTCCGCGTGACGCCCGTCGCGGTCGTCCGCTCGCAGTCGGCGGCCCCTTCTCTCGACGGCGGAGTTCAGGCCGCGGGCTGGATCGAGCCCGCGCCGTTCGCGCTCGAGGTCCGCGCGCTGCGCGAGGCCGTGGTGGCCGAGGTGCTCGCGCTCGAGGGCACGCGGGTCGAGGAGGGCGAACTTCTCGCCACGCTCATCGCCGCGGACGAGGCGATCGCGCTCAGGGGCGCGCAAGCGGAACTTCGCCTCGCCGAGGCCGATGTGTCGGCGCGCGAGGCCGTTGCGCGTGCCGCGGAGGAGATGCTCGCGCGCGCGATCGAGCCTGAACGAAGGCTGCGCATCGCGGAGGCTGCGTTGTCGGAAGCGATCGCCCTCGCCGCAGTGCTCGACGCGGGGATCGCCGAGGCAACGCTCCTCGCGCAGGAGGCGCGCGACCTCTTCGAGCGAAGGTCGGAGCTCGCGGCCGCAGGCGCCGCGGCCGAGGGAGAAGCACGCCGTCTCGGCCTGCAGGCGGACGCGCTCGATGCAAGGGTGCGCGCGCTCGAGGCCGAGCGGCCCGCGCGAGCGGCGCGCCGCGGGGCGGCGGAAGCGGAGCTCGCCGCGGCCCGCGAGGCGCGCGAGACGCTTGTGTCCGAGCGAGGCGCGCGCGACGAGGCCGTCGCAGAGCTCGCCCATGCGCGCGCGCAGCGCGACCTGAAGGAGGCCGCGCTGGCAGCCGCAGAGCTTGCACTTGCGCGAAGCGAGATCCGCGCGCCGCGCGCCGCCACCGTGCTCACGCGCTCGGCGGTGCCCGGTGCACGCGCAGGCGGCGACGGGCCGCCGCTCTTCACGCTCTACGATCCCTCGCAGCTCCAGGTCCGCTGCGACATCCCGCTGAAGGACGCAGCGAGGCTCGCGGTCGGCATGCGCGCAGAGGTGCGCAGCGAGGCGCTGCCCGACGCGCGGTTCGCAGGAACCGTCGTGCGCATCGTCCCGCAGGGCGACCTCGAGAAGAACACCTTGCAGTGCAAGGTCCTCATCGAGGCGCCCGACGCAGCGCTGCGGCCCGACATGCTCGTGCGCGTGCGGATCACGACGACCGAAGCGGAGACGCGCGGGGGCTCGGAGACCGTCGCCGTGCCGCGCGAGGCGCTGCGCGCGGTCGACGACGCGGCGAGGGAAGCGGATGTCCTTCTTGCGATTCCCACGGGTGCGCTCGCCCGCGTCGAGCGACGCCGCATCGCGCTCGGTGCGGCGCGCGAGGGCGGATGGATCGAGGTGACCGAGGGGCTCGCCGCGGGCGACCGCGTGGTGCTCGATGCGGCCATCGAGGCAGGTTCGCGCATCGATCCCGTCGAGAGCCTGAAGGGAGACGCACCATGACCGGGGCGACTGCCGCCGCAGATGCCGCGTTCATCCGCTGCACGCGACTCACCAAGGTCTTCCGTCGCGGCGACACCGAGATCGTGCCGCTGCGTGACCTCGACCTCGAGATTCCGCGCGGAGCGTTCGTCTCGCTGATGGGGCCCTCGGGCTCGGGCAAGACCACGCTTCTCAACCTCCTTGCGGGGCTCGACGGCGCCACCCGAGGCGAGCTCTGGATCGACGGGCAGGAGCTCTCGCGGCTCTCGCGCGACCAACTCGCCAGGTGGCGCGCGAAGTCGGTCGGCATCATCTTCCAGTCGTACAACCTCGTGCCCGTGCTCACGGCCTACGAGAACGTTGAGCTGCCGCTTCTCCTGCACGACCTCTCGCGACGCGAGCGCCACGAGCGCACGATGGCCGCACTCGAGACGGTGTCGCTCGTCGACCGCGCGTCGCACTTCCCGCGGCAGCTCTCGGGCGGGCAGGAGCAGCGCGTGGCGATCGCGCGCGCGATCGTCGCGGATCCTCCGCTCCTTCTCGCGGATGAACCGACGGGCGACCTCGACCGCGTCAGCGCGGACCTCGTGCTCGACCTCCTCGGACGCCTGCACCGCGAGCGCGGACGCACGATCGTGATGGTGACGCACGATCCGCTCGCCGCTGCGCGCGCACCGCTGAAGCTCCATCTCGACAAGGGCGCGCTTGAATCGACGCGCGTGGATTCCGTCTCCATGGAAGGCGCCCGCACCGCGGCTGGCGAGGTCGCACCGTGATCCTGCTGCGCACGGCCGCACTCTCGCTGCGCATGCTTGCGCGAAGCCGCGTGCGTGCGGCGCTCGCCGTCGCGGGCATCGCGGTCGCCGTGTTCATCCTTTGCGCCGAGCGGGCGGTGCACAGCGGGATCGTCGAGGCGACCGCCGCGAACGAACGCGACACGCGCCTCATCGTCTACAGGGCGAACCGCTTCTGCCCCTTCACGAGCAGGCTTCCCGAACGCTATGCAGACGAGGTCGCGTCGATCGAGGGCGTGAAGAGCGCCGTGCCGATGCAGATCGTCGTGTCGAACTGCCGCGCGAGCCTCGATGTCGTGGTGTTCCGCGGCGTGCGCGCCGCCGACGCCGCGCGCGGGATCGCCGCGCGGGTCAGGTTCGTCGAGGGATCGCTCGACGCGTTCCTCGCGCGCGGAGACGGCGCCCTCGTCGGAAGCGCGCTCGCCGCGCGCCGCGGGCTCAAGCCGGGAGACCGCCTTTCCGCGGCAGGCATCACCGTCACCGTCGCTGGCATCGTCGATGCGGACGGGCCGCAGGACCGCAACGCCTGCTTCGTGCAGCTTCCGTTCCTGCAGGCGGCTGCGGGAGGCGTGCAGGGCGGAGAGGTCACGCAGCTCGAGGTCGAGGTCGCGGATCCCGCGAAGCTGCGCGAAGTCGCCACCCTGATCGACGCGCGCTTCGCCACGGACCTCGCACCGACCACCACACGCCCCGAGAAGGCCTTCGTGGCGCGGGCGGCGGCGGACCTCGTCGCCATCGCGGAGTTCGCGGGGTTTCTCGGCGTCGGCGCGCTCCTCGCCATCTTCGCGCTCGTTGCGAACGCCATCGTGCTGTCGCTCGAGCACCGCACGCGCGAGCTTGCGGTGCTCCAGTCGGTCGGCTTCCCGGGCAAGGCGCTCGCGTTCGGAATCGTGGTCGAGAGCTCTGCGCTCGCGTTCGTCGGCGCCGTCGTCGGCGCGGGCGCCGCCTCGCTCGTGCTCGGGCTCGGCCGCTTCAGCCTCGGCGCGGAGGGCGTCCTCGTCGAGTTCCGACCGTCTGGCGTGACGGCGGCCGCATCGGTCGCGCTTGCGCTCGCCGTCGGCATCGCGGCGGGGCTGATCCCCGCGATCGCAGCGTCCCGCAAGGCAATCGTCGAAGGGCTCAGGGCCGCATGAAGTTCCTCCCCTTCGACCATGCCATCCGCAATCTCGGCCGCTCGCCGAAGCGGCTCGCGCTCGTCGTCGCGGGCAGCGCGCTGGTGTCGTTCCTCCTGCTCGGCGCTGTCGCCTTCGCGCGCGGCATGGAGTCCGCGCTCGCGGCGACGGGTCTCGCCACCAACGCCCTCGTCCTTGGCGCAGGCAGCGAGGAAAGCGTCGAGCGCAGCGAGATCTCGCCGACCACGGCCGAGGCGCTCGCCGCGGACATCGACGGGCTTGCACAGGTCGCTGGGGAACCCGCCGTCTCGCCCGAGATCCACCTCGCGCTTCCCGTCTCTCCCCTCGGGCGCGGCGCAGAGCTCGACGCGCCGCCCGTCCTCGTGCGTGGCTTCGAGTCGATGGCGTTCGCGGTGCACCCGCAGGTGCGGCTTGCCGAAGGCAGATGGCCCGCGCGCGGGGCCGACGAGATCGCCGCGGGCATCGAGGCGATTGCGAAGGTCCAGGGCGCGTCGCTCGGATCGACCGTGCTCGTCGCGGGCGAGCCGTTTGAGATCGTCGGAGTCCTGGCCGCGCCAGGCACGGCCATGCACGGCGAGTTCTGGATGCGGCTCGACAGGCTCGCGCTCCTCACGCAGCGCACGACGCATTCCTGCGTGGTGGCCGCGCTCGGCGACGCGGACTTCGACGACATCGACGCCTTCACCGCGATGAGGCTCGATCTCGAGACGGTCGCGATGCGGGAGAGCGACTACTACGCGCGGCTCACGGAGTTCTTCGCGCCGATCAGGATGCTGGTGCTCGTGACCGCGATCCTGATTTCGACAGGCGGCGTCCTCGGCGGCGTCCACGCGATGTACGCGGCGTTCGCGTCGCGCGTGCGCGAGGCGGGCACGCTGCAGGCGATCGGATTCTCGCGGGCGGCGATCGCCGTCTCGCTGACGATCGAGTCGACCGTCGCCTGCGTCGCGGGCGCGCTTCTCGCGGCGGCTGCAGGACTTCTGTTCCTCGACGGGCTCGCGATCCGCTTCTCGATGGGCTCGTTCGGCCTCTCGGTCGACGGGCCCGCCGTCCTTGCGGGCCTCTCTGCGGGCGTCCTGCTCGGGCTCCTCGGCGCCGTTCCCGCGATTCTCCGCTGTCTCACGCTTCCCATTCCGTCCGCACTCCGTTCATAGGATCAGGTCATGCTCACGCTCATCGTCTCCGCCATCCTCCTCGCGACGCCGATCTCCCCTCTTTCAAGCAGCGCCATCGAGCCGCCGAAGCCGACCGCGCCACCCGCTGCGCCGAAGTCGCCCGCGATTCCGAAGGATCTCTTCGTCACCGAGAAGCCGTTGGACGCGAAGCCCGTCGGCGACGCCAAGAAGGTCGCGAAGAAGGGCGACACCGTCGTCATCGAGGCGAAGATCGGCGGCCGTGGCGAGCCGTTCGTCAAGAACCGCGCGGTCTTCATGGTCGCCGACCGGAAGCTCAAGAGCTGCGACGAGATTCCAGGCGACAACTGCCCGAAGCCGTGGGACTACTGCTGCGAGCCCGCGGAATCGAAGAAGGCCAACATGATGACCGTGCAGTTCGTCGACAAGGACGGCAAGCCCCTGAAGGTCGCGGCGCAGGGCGAAGGCGGGCTCGAGCCGCTTGCGCTCATCGTGTTCGAGGGCACGGTCGCCGAGGTTGACGACAAGGGGAATTTCGTCGTGAACGCGACCAAGGTGTTCGTCGAGAAGCCTGCGAAGAAGTAGCCGCGATACAGTGCGCGCATGGGCGCCAGCGACCCCCTCTTCCTCGGTCTTGATGTCGGCACCACGGGCACGAAGTGCGTGCTGATCGACACCCGCGGTGCGGTGATCGCCGAGGCGACGGCCGAGCACCCCGTCTCGTATCCGAAGCCGGGCTGGGCCGAGCAGGATCCCGAGGACTGGTGGCGTTCGTCGGTCGCGGCGACGCGCGCGGCGCTTGCGAAGGCGGCCGCGCACACAGCCGATTCGCCCGCGCGCGTCGAGGCCATCGGTCTCTCGGGCCAGATGCACGGCCTCGTCGCGCTCGACGCGTCGGGCGCGGTCGTGCGGCCCGCGATCCTGTGGAACGACTCGCGCAGCAGCGCGATCTGCGATGCGCTGCAGGACCGCGAGCCGGGCCTGGCCACGCTGCTTCGCCTCACGGGAAACCGCGTGTTTCCAGGCTTCCAGGCGCCGAAGCTCCTCTGGATGCGCGAGCACGAGCCTGCGGCGTTCGCGCGCACGGCGAAGGCTCTCCTGCCGAAGGACTGGCTGCGCTACCGACTGTCGGGGGCGTTCATGGCCGAACCGAGCGACTCATCGGGCACGGCCGTCTTCGACTGCGCGAAGCGCGACTGGTCGCGCGAGATGCTCGAGATCATGCGGCTCCCGCGCGCGCTCTTCCCCGACATCGCAGAGTCGCCGGTGCTGTCGACGCGCCTCTCCGTCGACGCCGCGCGCGAGCTCGGCCTGCGCGCGGGAATCGGCATCGCAGGCGGCGCGGGCGACCAGGCCGCGGCCGCGGTCGGCTCGGGCGTCGTCGCCGAGGGCACGGTCTCGTGCACGATCGGAACCTCGGGCGTCGTCTTCGCGGCAAGCAACGAGTGGCGCGCGACGCCGAACGGCGAGCTGCATGCGTTCTGCCATGCGGTGCCTGATCGGTGGCACATGATGGGCGTGATGCTCTCGGCGGGCGGAAGCCTGCGCTGGTTCCGCGACACGCTCGCGCAGGACGCTGTCGCCGAGGCGAAGTCGCGCGGCGTCGACGCCTACGACATCCTCGCCGAGCGCGCGGCGCGCGTCGCGATCGGTTGCGACGGTCTCGTGTTCCTGCCCTACCTCACGGGCGAGCGCTGCCCGATTCCCGACCCTGCGATCCGCGGCGGCTTTGCAGGAGTCGATGTCTCGCACGGCCGCGACCACCTTGCGCGCGCGGCGTTCGAGGGAATCACCGCAGGCCTCGCGGGCAACATCGACCTCATGCGTGCGGTCGGCGTGCGCGTGTCGGAGGTGCGGCTCTCAGGCGGCGGCGCGAAGAGCGCCTTCTGGCGCGCGATGTGCGCCGAGATGTTCGACGCGTCGGTCTCGCTCCTCGCTTCGGACGCAGGCGGCGCGCTCGGCGTCGCGCTCCTCGCGTCGGTCGGCGCGGGCGTGCCCGAATCGGTCGACACAGCGTGCGGCGCCGCAGTGCGCACGCAAGGCGGGCTCGCGCCTGAACGCTCGCGCGTCGCCGCATACACTCGCGTCAAGTCACGCGCAGCGGCCGCCGCAACGGGCGCGCTGCGTATCGAGCACTGACGACCGCGTCCCGCACGACCATGGAGATCCTCCTCGTCATCCTCAGGTATGTCTTCGCGATCGCGGGCATGGCCGCCGTCGCGTGGATCGCATGGAAGGTCGTCAACCGCCAGGAGGCGAAGGACGCCGCGTTCCAGAAGAAGCTTGACGACGACGACGCACGCGCCGCGAAGGGGCGATTCGGGCCACCGCCGAAGATCTGACGCCGCGGATCGCGCAACACAGGCGGCCGACGCCAGATCCACGGCGCGCTCACGCGAGCCGCGTGCGCAGCCCCTTCATCTTCGCCTGCAGGTCTTTGCCCGGGCAGAGCGTCGGCGAAAGCTCCTGGTGCGTGAAGATCTGCTTGCGCGCCACCTTGTGCTGCTTCTGCAGGTCCTTGAGGAAGCGCTCGAGCGCCTTCAGCTGCGCGTCGGGAATGCGCTGCACCTCGAAGTTGCCGAGGCAGCAGACGCCGATGTTCCCCACATGGTTGTTGCGGACATGACGCCCCTGCCAGCGCAGGTCGCGCGCCTGCCACACGCGCCCCGCGGGGTCGATCACATAGTGGTAGGCGATGTCGCGGTGTCCGACGGCGCGCTCGCCGTTCAGGACATTCACGATGCGCGCGCGGCACTCCGCGACCGAGGTCTCGGTGAAGGCGCCGTTCCCCTCGTGATGGACGGTGATGCGCCTGATCTTGCCGAGCGCGTCCATCTCGGAGCGGTCGGGAAGCCACGAGGTCCACGCGGTGCGCGGAATCACGCTGCCCGCGTAGGTCGCGGGGATTCCGCGCCCCGAGCGGTCGAGCGGCCGCGCCTCGGGGCCGACGGTCTGGGGTCGCTGCACGGCCCGCGGCGGCTCGGGCGTCGCCTGCGGCGGCTGCTTCGGAATCGGTGAAACTGGCCTCGCGTAGCGCGGGGGCGGCAGCTCGTCTCCGCTCGTCCAGAGGCCGCCAGGCATCGTCGCGGCATCTCCGGCCGCGGCCTGCGGACGGGCGGACGGCTTGGCCGCGCACGCCGCGAGGAAGCCGAGGCCTGCGAGAACGAAGCCGCGTCGGGCGAGCTCAAGCTCGCGCCGCGAAGGCGAACCCTCAACATCGTGTCGCTCGACATCCATCGACATGGCCTTGCGCTCCCGAGATCTCGACCGATTTGGCGGCGAGTTCATCGGACTTTCGCGAGGCTAGACCGCAGTTTCCGCCACGATCCGCGCCTCGCCGCGGGCAAGGCGCCGCGATGACCGCAGACCCGCCATGTGCGACTGCAGGCTGCGCCCGGGGCAGGCCGTCTTCGCGTCGGGCCACTCGCGGTGGGTGTAGACGCGCGACTGCGGCACGCCGTAGGTCCGCATCAAGTCGACGAGCACCCGCTCGAGCGTCGCCTTCTGCGCCGCGGTCGGCTGCTGCTGGTCGAAGTTGCCCATCACGAGGACCCCGATGTTGCCCTCGTTGCGGAACTTGACATGGGCGCCCTGCCAGCGGATCGAGCGCCCCTGCCAGAGCGTGCCCGCGCGGTCGATCACGAGGTGGTAGCCGATGTCGGCCCATCCCTGCGCGCGGTGGCCGACGCGGTAGAGCTCGAGTCGATCGGTCATCTCGCGGGGCGAAGTCCCCGTCACGAGCCTGTCGAGACCGTCGTGGTGCACCGTGATCGCCGTCACGGGCAGCATCGGGTTCAGTTCGGTGTAGTCGGGCTCGCCACGGGCCCACAGCATTCGCGGACGCGCGTAGGGCAAGGCCGCCGGCGCGATCGGGTTCTGCTGCCCGATGACCCGTGGGGTCGGAGCCGCAGGGACGACCTCCGTCGAGCGCGCGGGCGGCCCGAGGTCTTCCGCCCTCGCCCAGGCCGCGCCGGGCAAGGTCGTCGAGCGAGCGGGCGCGCACCCGAGGAACGCAAGCGCGGGCAGCGCCATGCCCGCCGCGAGAAGGATGTCCCTGCGCGAGACGCGGCGGAAGTCCCCTCGCTCGATGGCGCGCGCCAGAAGCAACTCGGGAGCAGCCGCACCCGAAGGCGCGCGATCGCGCGCTCGGACGGATTCTTGGCAGGGATCGAGCGGTTCCATCGTCGGCTGCGTCCTTGCACGCGGAGCGGGACCCCGAAACGGTGAGGCGATTGTAGGAAGATCGCGCGGGAAAGGCACCGCGGCGGCGTGGGAAACTGCGTGGAGGAGGACGCCCGGGAGCCGCGGCGGAGAGCCCTGCGGATCGCATGATTTCCCGTGGTTTTCGACCCGTTTCCGCGCCGAGCCCGCGCGTGCGCCGCGCTGCGGAAACCCTGCGTTTTTGCTAGAATCCGAGGCTCCCCGCGGGGCTCCTCGAAGCCGTCTCGCCGCCGCCCCGCCACCCTTCATTCCGGTTCATTCATGAGCGAATCGACCCCGACCTTGCCCAACGAACCAGCGGACGCCGCGAACTACACCTCGGAGTCGATCCAGGTGCTCGAAGGCCTCGAGGCGATCCGCAAGCGGCCGGGCATGTATGTCGGCGGAACGGGGCTGAACGCCCTCCACCACCTCGTCTACGAGTGCGTCGACAACGCGATCGACGAGGTCATGGCGGGATACGCGACGACGGTCACGGTCCGCATCGGCGTCGACGGCTCCTGCACGGTCATCGACGACGGCCGCGGCATGCCCGTCGATCCGATGAAGCACGAGAACCCGACGATCAACGGGCGCCCCGCCGTCGAGGTCATCCTCACCGAGGTGCACGCGGGCGGAAAGTTCGGCGACAACGCCTACAAGGTCTCGGGCGGCCTCCACGGCGTCGGCGTCAAGTGCGTCAACGCGCTCAGCGAATGGACCGAGGTCGAGGTCGTCAAGAACGAGAAGACCTACCACATCGGCTTCGCCCGCGGCGAGGTCGTGAAGCCGCTCGAGCTCGTCGAGACGCTGCCGAAGTCGGCGGCCACCGAGAAGCGCACGGGCACGCGCATCTCGTTTCTGCCCGACCCGCAGATCTTCCCCGACACCGAGTTCCGCTACGACACGCTGGAGAACCGCCTCCGCGAGCTGTCGTACCTGAACCCGGGCGTCGTCATCCGCCTCGTCGACGAGCGCGTCGACGCGAGCGGCCAGCGCCGTGACATCACCTTCCACAGCCCCGACGGAATCGGCGGATATGTGGCGTGGCGCAACGAGCAGAAGACGATCCAGAGCCCCGTGATCGCGCTCACCGCAGAGGACGCCGCGCAGTCGCTGCGCCTCGACTTCGCGATGCAGTACGTCGACTCGAACGCGGAGCTGACGCTCGCGTTCGGCAACAACATCCCGAACCGCGACGGCGGCACGCATGTCGCGGGCTTCAAGGCTGCGCTCACGCGCGTCGTGAACGGCTACGCGCGCAAGAACAACCTGCTCAAGGACCTCGTGCCGTCGGGCGACGACCTGCGCGAGGGCCTCGTCACCGTCGTCAGCGTGAAGCTGCCGAACCCGCAGTTCAACAACCAGACGAAGGAGAAGCTCCTCAACCCGGAGGTCGAGGGCTTCGTGTCGAACGCGATCGGCGAGAAGCTGGGCGCGTGGCTCGAGGAGCATCCGAAGGAAGCGCGCGAGATCTGCATGCGCGCGGTGCTCGCGGCGCAGGCGCGCGAGGCGGCGCGCAAGGCGCGCGAGCTCATCAAGCGCAAGGGCTCCCTCGACTCGGGCGGCATGCCGCACAAGCTCGCCGACTGCTCGTCCGACGACGTCGAGAAGACGGAGCTCTTCATCGTCGAGGGCAACTCCGCAGGCGGAAGCGCCAAGGGCGGCCGCGACCATGTGCACCAGGCGATCCTGCCGCTGCGCGGAAAGCTCCTGAACGTCGAGAAGGCGCGCCTCGACAAGGTGCTCGGCTTCGAGGAGATCCGCATCCTCATCCAGGCGCTTCAGTGCGGGATCGGCGAGGACTTCGACATCGCGAAGATGCGCTACGGCCGGCTCATCATCATGACCGACGCCGATGTCGACGGCTCGCACATCCGCACGCTGCTGTTGACCTTCCTCTTCCGCCAGATGCCTGAGCTCGTGCGCCAGGGCCGCGTCTTCATCGCGCAGCCGCCGCTCTACCAGGTGATGCGCGCGAAGAAGGCGACCTATGTGCTCAACGACCGGCGCATGACCGACGCGCTCGTCGACCTCGCACTCTCGCACGCCACCTTCGCGGTGCGCGACGAGGCTGGCGCCGTCACGCACCGCGTGTCGGGCGAAGAGATCCGCCGCATGGTGCGCACGCTCGACAGGCTCGACGAGCTCGTCACCGTGTCGCAGCGCCGCGGCATTCCGTTCACGAAGCTGCTCGCATCGCGCGCGCAGGACCCGAGCGGGAAGGGCCGC
Source organism: Phycisphaera sp. (assembly GCA_016124975.1). Classification (GTDB taxonomy): domain Bacteria; phylum Planctomycetota; class Phycisphaerae; order Phycisphaerales; family SM1A02; genus QWPT01. The sequence continues at coordinate 41,766 of WGMP01000008.1, forward strand.
CTGCCCTCGTGGCACCTCGCGTGGGCCGAGGGCGACGAGCTCTTCTTCGACGAGGCAAGCGCGCGTGCGTCCGTCGCCAAGCACGACCTCGTGCTCGACGACCTCGTGACGCACGAGATGAAGATCGACCGCCGCCGCATCGCGAGCCTGCGGGAACTCCACGAGAACCGCGAGCTCGAGCGCATCTTCGGCTCGCTCGCCACCTGGCACATCTCGATCGAGGACTACGACCGCGTGCAGGTCGAGGGCGTCACGGGCGAGAAGATGCCGACCCGCTACGCGTGGCTCGTCGACTCGGGCAAGACGCCTGCTTCACCCGCCGCCGACGGCGAGGACGCCGAAAGCGAGACCTCCGCGCGGAAGTCGAAGGAAGGCGCGCGCGACGCAGGCCTCGTCGAGGCGGCGAACGTGCCGTCGATCGTGCGCGCGCTGCTCGAGGTCGGACGGCGCGGCATCGAGGTCAAGCGCTTCAAGGGCCTCGGCGAGATGGAGGCCGAGCAGCTCTGGGAGACCACCATGGACCCCGCGCGCCGCACGCTCCTCCGCGTGACGCTCGAGAGCGCGAGCGAGGCCGACGCACTGTTCACCATCCTGATGGGCGAGGATGTCGACCGCCGCCGCGCCTACATCGAGAAGCACGCGCTCGAGGTGAAGAACCTCGATATCTGAGCGGTCGCCGCTGCGGCGGCTCCCTCTGGCGCGTTCGATGCGTGATTTGAGCGGTCGCCGCTGCGGCGGCTCCCTCTGGCGCGTTCGATGCGTGATTTGAGCGGTCGCCGCTGCGGCGGCTCCCTCTGGCGCGTTCGATGCGTGATTTGAGCGGTCGCCGCTGCGG
>WGMP01000002.1 GCA_016124975.1 Phycisphaera sp.
CCGCAGCGCGCGCTCCCTCGGGCATATCGCGGTTGGCACGGCCCCTCGTCCGCCAGTCTCCCTCGCCTCTGCGAGAGAGACCCGAAGTCCAACGACCTTCGGAAGCGGGTCGGTTCACCCACACGATTTCCTGAAGCGCCGAAATAAAACCCGCATGTACGCGCGAACGCGGACATGCGGGTGGATTGAGGCAAAGACGGGGTACGCCGAGCGAATGCAGTGTCAGGCCGCGACAGACTCGTGCGGAAGCGACCATAGCTCGAAAGGCGCTTCGCCGCGCGCGGCTCGGACGATGCCGCCGCGCCGCACGTTCGGCACGCCCTGGCCCTCGCTGAGCGCGATGCGCGGAATCACACGCGCAGCCTCGACGCGCGCGATCGGCGCCGCGGCGCGCTTGCCATGCGTGACGAGCGCCCTCTGCACGGTCACGACCGGCCTGGGGTGAGATCGATCCTGATAGGACTGCCCGTCGGCGGCCATGCGGTCGCTCCTCGGCTCTCGGTGTGTGCTGGTCCGACGCGCCCTGCGTCCCGCCGCGAAGAGAGCGTCACGCGGCTCCGACAAGGTGCGTTGCGGCTGCAGCGCAGGCAAACCCCTCGTCCCCAAACGGGAGCAACTCGCGCGATTCACCCGCCCGCACGACGCGTCGAGCCCGAGCAGCCGTCGCAGGTGTCGCAGACGAACCCTGCTCCCGCCATGGCGGGCCGGCTCCAGGCCGTCACGAAAGGCTCTTCTCGACCTCGCGACGGAGTTCGCCACGCAGCTTCGCGTCGCGTGAAGCCTCGAGGAGCTTCGCGTCGCAGAGGAAGCGGTACCAGTAGGCCTGCAGGAAGTGGTAGATGCGCCCCTCGGGTCCGTCGAGGAAGCCGAGCCGCAGGTAGTAGCGATAGAGGTAGTAGAGCCATGAACGCCAGGCGGGCGGCACACGACCGTACACATGCTGCTTGAGCCAGCGCATGCGCTCGGCGTGTGTGCCGAAGAGGCGCGCCTGCACGAGCCCCGGAATCTGCGCGGCTCGTTCGCGCTCGAGGAGGTCGAAGACCTCTCGATCGGAGTACCAGTTGTGCTTGGCGATCCACCAGCGCAGGGGCTTGGCGTTGTCGTCCTTGATGTCGCCCGCGAAGCGCACGACGCGCCCGGGCACCACCATGTGCTCGTCCATCAGCGCCAGCTCGCAACGCACGCGGCCCGAGCGGAAGATGCGCACATGGTGCCGCGGATACATGCCGCCGTGGCGGATCCAGCGGCCGAGGAAGTACATGCGGCGACCGACCTCGATCCCGTCGACATCCGTGGGTACATCGGCGAGCCCCCCGCGGCCGTCGCCGATCGCGGCGGCGAGCTCGGGCAGGACCTCCTCGTCGGCGTCGAGGCGGAAGGTCCAGGTCGTGTCGATCGCGGTGTGGTCCAGCCCCCAGTTGAGCTGGTCGGCGTAGTTGCGCCACGCGTGTTCGTAGACATCCGCACCCGCCGCGCGAGCGATCTCAAGCGTGCGGTCGGTGCTGCCCGAGTCGACGACCACCACGCGCCGCGCGAAGCCCTTCACGCTCGCAAGGGCCTTGGGGAGGTTGTCCTCCTCGTTCTTCGTCAGGATGAGCACCGTGATGTCGGCGGTCATAGGCGCAGGCCTGGGCACGGGGTCGGAAGCGGCCTCCGCGCCGCGCGCGGGGCCCGACTTCTATCGGCCGCAGGCGCGGGCAGGTTCCAGAATGTCCGACGCGCCGCCTCAACCAGCCCAGACGAACTCGATCGCGGCGTCGATATCGGCGTGCAGGCTCTTGTGGACGGGGCAGGTGTGGGCCGCGTTCTCGAGGAGCGCGCGCTGCGGGTGATCCGCGGGAAGCGGCAGCGTCAGCACCGTCCGCAGGCTCTTGATGCGCCGCGGACCCTCGGATGTCATCACCTTCTCGGTCCGAGCCGTCATGCCGCGCACATCGAGATCGTGGCGCGCGGCCACGATGCCGATGATCGTCATCATGCAGGTCCCGAGCGCTGCGCCGACGAGGTCCGTCGGCGAGAACGCCTCGCCCTTGCCGTGGTTGTCGATCGGAGCGTCCGTGACGACCGTCGACATCGAGGGACCGTGCTGCGCCGTGCAGCGCAGCTCGCCCTCGTAGCGCATCGTGATCTCGACCATGGTGCCTCCGTGCGCGCGATCAGTCCGCGAGCTCGACCGACACGATCTTGTCGCCGGCCTTGATCTTGTCAATCACCTCGAGGCCTGCGACGACCTTGCCGAAGCAGGTGTGCATGCGGTCGAGATGCGCGGTGTTCTCGCGGCCATGGCAGATGAAGAACTGCGAGCCGCCCGTGTCCTTGCCCGCGTGGGCCATCGAGAGGACGCCGCGGTCGTGGCGCTGGTTGCCGCCCGAGGTCTCGCACTTGATGTGGTAGCCCGGGCCGCCCGTGCCGGTCCCCTTCGGGCAGCCGCCCTGGATCACGAAGTTCGGGATGACGCGGTGGAAGGTCAGGCCGTTGTAGTAGCCCTTCGCTGCGAGGTCGCGGAAGTTCTTGACGGTGTTGGGGGCGTCCGCGTCGTAGAACTCGACCTGCATGTCGCCCTTCTCTGTCTTGATCGTTGCCTTGGACATGTGTACCTCGTTTGCTCCTCGTTCCGGGGGTCGGGAAGGATAGACGATCCGCCGCCGCCGCGCGGCCTTTGGATACGCTCCCCCCATGAAGACCAAGGACGAGATCGTGCGCGACTGGCTCCCCCGCTACACGGGCCGCAGGCTCGAGGAGTTCGGCCAGTATGTGCTGCTCGTGAACTTCTCGAACTACGTGGAGATGTTCGCCGAGCGCTTCGGCGTGCCCGTCGTCGGGCGCGACCGGCCGATGCTGTCGGCGACCGCGGAAAACATCACGATCCTCTCGTTCGGCATGGGAAGCGCGATGGCCGCGACCACGATGGACCTTCTCTCCGCGGTCGCTCCGAAGGCCGTGCTCTTTCTCGGGAAGTGCGGCGGGCTCAAGAAGACGCGGATCGGCGACTTCATCCTTCCGATCGCGGCGATCCGCGGCGAGGGAACAAGCAACGAGTACATGCCGCCCGAGGTGCCCGCGCTGCCGTCGTTCCGCCTGCAGCGCGCGGTGAGCGAGGCGATCATCAAGCACGGCCGCGACTACTACACGGGCACGGTGTTCACGACGAACCGCCGCGTGTGGGAGCACGACGAGAGCGTGAAGGACTACCTGCGGAAGATCCGCGCCGTCGCGATCGACATGGAGACGGCGACGATCTTCCTCGTCGGCTTCACGAACGGAATCTCGAAGGGCGCGCTCCTTCTCGTCTCCGACAACCCGATGACCCCCGAGGGCGTGAAGAGCGCGGAGAGCGACCGCACCGTCACCGCGCAGTTCGTCGGGCTCCACCTCGAGCTCGGGATCGACGCCCTGCGCGACCTGCGCGACTCGGGGAAGAGCGTGAAGCACCTGCGGTTTGAGTGAGGGTCAGCGCTGCCTGCGCTTCATGTGCGCCGCAAACCACTCGGAGAGTTCGGCTTCGGAGAGGTCCCCGGCGGCGAGTCCGTAGATCGCCGCGTAGGCTTCGGACTCGGTGGCGGATACGCGGGATCCGTTGAGTTCCACGAAGAGAAACGACGCGATCAGAGCTATGCGCTTGTTGCCATCGTTGAACGGGTGATTCTTCGCCAATCCGAATGCAAGCGATGCCGCCAGTTCAGCGAGCGATGAATCCGGCTCGTAGACCGCGCGGTTCCTGCAGCGCGCGAGCGCCGACTCGAGAAGGCCCTCGTCACGGATTCCCTCGAGGCCGCCGTGCTCGGCAAGCGACTCGCGGTGCAAGGCCTCGACCGCGGTCCGGCTCACGTGCCGAAGCTGGCGTGAACCTTCAGCGTGGCCGGGCTTTCGTGCCGCCTTCTTCTTCGATTGGCGCCGTGGCTTTGTCACTTTGCCAGCTTCCTCAGCGCACTGCGGTAGCGCTTCATGACAGCACGGCCCGCCTTGAGCTCGGACTCGAGGGCCGGGTCGTACGGGGTGAGCTCGATGCCGCGAGGCGTCTCGACCACGTGGAGTTCATCTCCCTTGGCAAGCCGGAGGCGTACCGCGAGATCCTTCGGAATGATGATCCCAAGCGAGTTGCCGATTGAGGTGACCTTGAGCGCGCTCATGACCTGAGTATAACGTATGTTATACGTTGGTCAAGGCTTCGGGTCATCAAGCCCGCATTTCGCGCGCGAGAAGCGCGAGCTCCTCCGCGCTGAACACCCCCTCTCGGCGGCACGACGCGTGGAGGTGCGGCGACACCGCGAGCCACGCGCGGGCGTTCGCGGCGCGCACGCCGCCGCCCGGGATCACCTCGACGGGCGCGCGGCCGAGGCGCGTGGCCTCGTGCGCGGCGTTCGCGACATCGCGCCCGACCACTGCGGTGCGTGTATCGAGCGTCGCGACCGACGCGTCCCAGCCAAGGACGCCCGCGGTGATGAAGCGGACGAAGCCGAGCGCGGCGAGGTCGCGCATTCCGCGGTCGCGGTCGACGAGCAGGTCGAAGGTGCGTAGGAACGCGGGCACGAGGCCGAAGCCGCGCGCAAGCGCGATGAGCTCGCCGTTCGCCTCAAGATCGACGAATCCGTCGGGAGTCAGCAGCGAGAAGCCGACCGAATGGGCGCCCGCGCGGGCGCTCATCTCGATCTCGCGCTTTGCAAGGTCGAGGAGTCGCGGGGTCGTCGCAAAGGCGGCGACATCGAGCGCGCGCCGGCAGCCGGCGAACTCGGGGCGGATCATGGCGACGAGCGTGCACGGCGTCCCCTCGACCACGGCGCGGGCGGCGCGGATCAGGTCTTCCTTCGGCGTCCAGCCCTCGCTTGCGAGGTCGTGGCAGAGCTCGAGCCGCGTCGCGAGCGGCGCGGCGAGGCGGACGGCCTCGATCGAATCGACGGGGACTTCGAGCGTGCGCTCGGGGTTTGCGGCCATAGGCGCGAGAGACTACCCGAGTCGTGCCGATAGACGGGACGCATGCGCGACTTCGTGACCATCGTCTCGGGACTCCCCCGCTCGGGCACCAGCATGGCGATGCAGATGATCGTCGCGGGCGGCATTCCGCCCGTGACAGACGGCCTGCGTGCGGCCGACGCCGACAACCCGCGCGGCTACTTCGAGTTCGAGCGCGTGAAGCAGCTGAAGACCGACAAGGCGTGGCTCGAGGACGCGCGGGGGCATGTTGTGAAGGTCATCCACATGCTCGTGACGGAGCTCCCCGACGACCGGCCGTATCGCGTGGTGTTCCTCGACCGCGACCTCCGCGAGGTGGTGAAGAGCCAGTCGACGATGCTCGCGCGCAACGCGAAGTCGGGCGGCGCGCTTCCGCCCGAGCGCCTCATGGCCGTCTACGAGGCGCAGCTGAAGCAGGTGCACGCGTGGCTTGCGGCGCGGCCGAACTTCGCGGTGCTTTCTGTGAAGCACGCGGACCTGATCCGCGACGCAGCGGCAGAGGCGCGGGAGATGAACGCCTTCCTCGGCGGAGGGCTCGACGAAGCCGCGATGGCGGCTGCAGTCGATCCGTCGCTCCACCGAAACCGCGCCTGACCCCGACCGGTGCCCGGCACGTGCCAACCAGTGCCAGGCACCGCACGGCACGTGCCGGGCACCAGTCAGACGGGCGCGAGGCCGTCGCGCTTCGCGAACGCCGACGGTCCGAACGGCGCCTCACGGGGGCGCTCGGTCACGCTCGACAGCAGCCGCCTCACCTCGGATCGCGACGCCTCCGCCTGCGCGCGGTCGCCGAGCTTCTCCGCGACCAGCGCGAGCCAGCGATGCGCGTCCACCTGCCCCGCCTCGAACTTGACCGCGAACTCGAGGCTCTTGCGCGCGTTCGCAAGATCGCCGTACCACGCGAGCGCAGCGCCGAGCAGGAGATGCGCCTCGGGCAGCGCCTGCGTGATCTCGAGCGCGTCGAGCGCGTGTCCCGCCGCCTCCTCGAAGCCACCGAGCGCGAGCTGCGACCGCGCGAGGCCGAGGTGCGCGGAAGGGTCGCGCGGGTTTCGCCGCGCCGCCGACTCGAACCAGCCGCGCGCCTCGGCATGGCGGCCGCACGCGGCGTAGGCGCCCGCGAGCGCGGCTCCGTACTCATGGCGACGCGCGACGGCGCGCGCGATCGCGTCGAGCTGCGTCCGCGCCGCCGCGTCGTCGCCCGCGAGGGCAAGCGCGGAGGCGCGCACCAGCTGCATGTCGACGCTCGACCCATCCTGCGAGAGGAACGCATCGGCCGCTCCCACGGCATCGCGGAACCGCCCCGCCGCGAGAAGCGACTGGGCGAGACACACCGCGTATCGCTGCTCGGATGGCCTGCGCGCCACGAGTTGCTCGAAATGCGCGACCGCCTCATGCGGGCGGCGACGGGACATGAGCGCCACGCCGAGGTTGAAGAGGCTCTCGCGCCGCACGAGGTCGACCTGGGCCTGCTCGTCCTCGGGCAGCGCGGCCATGTAGCCGAGATCGACGAGCTGCTGCAGCGCGTCGGCGGCCTCGAACGGATCCATGCGGAGGTCGGCGGGATGAAGACCCGCATCGCCCTCGACCAAGTCCCACGATGGAATCCGCGCGGGCGCTTCGCACGCGATCGCCTCGGCGAGCACCCGTCCGTCGAAGTCCTCGCCCGCAGGCAGACCGAGGAGCGCCAGCGCGGTGGGCGCGACATCGAGAATCGTGGGCGACGCGATCTCAGCCCCGCGTTGAACGCCGGGCCCCGACATCACCAGCACCCCCTTCGGGCGATGCCAACTCGCCTCGAGCTCCATGCGCCGTTCGGGCGGGACCTCCGAGAGGTTCGGACGCAGGTGGTCGCTGTGGAACCCGTGGTCTGAGAGCAGGAGCACCGTCACGCCCTCGCCCGCTGCCTCGAGCAGCCGCCCGAGCGCCGCATCGTGCCATTCGTACACGCGGTCCATCACGCCGCCGAAGAGCCGCTGCTCGCGCTCGGAGACATGCGCCATCCTGGGCGCGACGAACTGCATGAAGTGGTGCCCGACCGTGTCGATCGCGTCGAAGAACACCATGGCGGCGTCCCACGGTCCAGCGCGCAACGACGCGAGGGCGGCGCCCTCGATGGATGCCGCGTACGACATCAGCTTGACGAGCGACGCAACGCGCGGATCGGCCGAGCCGACCTCATCGACCTTCGGAAGCAGCGCCCGCAGGATGTCGTGTGGGAACGCGCGGGCGCGCTGGCGCGCGGCGGCGATGCCCTCCGCGAGCCCTTCGGGGTGCACCGCCCCAGGCACGAGCGGCCACGGCGCGGCGTCGAGCGCAGGCTCCCCCTCCTGGAGCAGGTTCGTCACCACGCTCCCGCGAATCGGCTCTGCGGGATGCGATGCGTACCAGCCCACGACACGCGTGGACAACCCCGCCTGGGACAGGATGTTCCACAGCGCCTTCGTCTTGCGGCTCGTCGAGGTCGAGACCCGCAGCCCGCCGCCCTCTGGCTTCGGCTCGACGAAGTTCAGGATGCCGTGCTTGTCGGCGGTCTTCCCCGTGGCGATCGAGCTCCAGAGGAGCGGCGACAGCTTCGGCTCGAGCGTGCCGAGGTCGGCGCGTGCGCCCGATGCGACGAGCCTGCGGAGGTTGGGCATCCTGCCAGCCGCGAAGAGCCTGTCGATGATGATCCAGTCGGCGGCGTCCCAGCCAACGATGAGCAGCCGCTGCGCGATCCGTTCGGGCATCCCGAGATGCTAACAGGGCACGAAAGCAGCACGGGCGACCCCGTGAGGTCGCCCGTGCGATGAATGTCTGCTCGCTGCGCGCGCGGCGGCAGGCTCAGCGTCGACGACGGCCGACGAGCCCCACAAGCCCGAGGAGCGCAACGGCACCTGGGGCGGGGGCCACGGTGACCGACTCGCCCGCGTTGCCGTACTCGATGAAGAGCAGCGTGCGGGTCGCCGCATTCGCGCCAACCTGCATCGCGCCGTAGCCATAGTTGATGGCGTTGGTCGTGTTGTTGTGGAAGCGGAAGCCGAAGTAGTTGATCGCGTTCAGCGTCCACCCGTTGGAACCCACGCCAGCCGAGGTGATGACGGCGGAAGTGCTGTTGGCGAACTGACTCGAGGGGCCGATGACAGTGCCGCCCGCGAGGCTGCTCGGCCCGCCGCTCGCCTGGGTGCGGACATAGGTCGAGGCGGGGTTCGGCGAGGAAGTCGAGGCGAAGAAGTTGAGCGTGGTCGATCCGTAGGGATTGATGTCCCAGCCGGAGAACGAGCTCGTGCCCACCTGCTGCGTGTCGATCTTGATGTAGAGGCCATCGCTGTCCGCCGGGATGACCGTGTTGACATTCCACACGACGATCGCGGCGTTCGCGCCCGCGGCGAAGGCCGCGGCGGCGGCGGCAGCTCCAAAGTGCCTGAGAAGACGGTTCGAGAGCATCTGGGACTCCTAGGAAAGCGAGGAGACCCGCGCAGGGAGGCGCTTGAACGCGCGCGTGACCTGCTCCCAGGCGACGAAGCCTCGGACCCAGGTTCACGCCCAGCGGGGCCCCGTTGGAGTCAGAGCGTGAAGACGAGTCGGCGCCTGTCATGGACTTGCCGATTCCCTTGCAATTGCCACACATTGCCTGGTACACGGTCGAGCGCGCGCGCCTTCCGAGGTGCAAAAAGCAGCGTGGGTGCCCCCGTCGGGGCACCCACGCGATGCTTGTCGATTCGCCTCAAGCGGAGCTTGGGGCGCCGAGTGGCGTTGGCTCAGCGACGACGACGGCCAGCGAGGCCGGCGAGGCCGAGGAGAGCGATCGCGCCAGGAGCGGGGATCGCGCCGGCCTGAATGCTGACGCCGGCCTGAGACTCGTACGCGTACTCAACGAGCGTGCGGGGCTGCGCGGAGAGCGTGCCCGCGAGCGACACGCGGAACCATCCGTAGTGGATGGTGCTCGAGGCCTCGTTGAAGAAGCGGAAGCCAACGATGTTGCTCGAGCTGTTCAGGTTGAAGGGGTTCGTGCCCGTCGTCTGGGCAGCGCCCGCCGTGTAGAGCGACGTAGCGCCGATTTCCGTGCCAGCGGCGAGGTTGCTGACGCCCGCGACCGCGGCCGAGGTGCGCACATAGACGCCACCCGTCGGGTTCGAGGGGTTGAAGAAGCTCAGGCCCGTCGAGGACCACGGATTGATGTCCCAGCCCGGAACGGTCGCGCCGCCCGTGCTGCCGGGCATGTTGTTCGCGCCCGTGATGACATTCAGGTAGAGACCGTTGGTGGTCGACGCGATCTCGATGTTGACCAGGCCCGACCAGACGATCGCGGCGTTGGCGGATCCGACGACGACGGCGGCCGCAGCCGCTGCACCGAAGTGCTTCGCAAGACGATTCGACAGCATGATTCTCTCTCTTCTCTTAGGAACAGGCCTGCGCACCACTGATCCTCGGCACCCGCCGCGGAACTTGCAGACGGGCTCTTCGGAACGCCCTTAGAAGCCGAACAGATCAGACAAGGGGCACAAACCTACCCTGCGACGATGCCACGGCCTCGGGATGAGTCAAGAACCCGTTCCCGTTCTCGTGCAAAAAGTCTGAACGGATGGAACCAACGGACGAACCCGCAAGATCATCCCGATTCTGGCGTCAAAGGCTTGTTATTCTAGGACTTCGGGCGGCCCCTGACGGGGTTGCGCCTTGCCTAGGAGATCCCGAATGCCCTCGAAGCGCGACAAACGAGCCGAAATGACCCTCACCCGCCGCCAGACGCTCGGGGTCGTGGCGGCGGCTGCGGCGGCGGGCTGCGGCACCGCCCCGCGGAGCGCGAGCGAGAAGTCGAGTGCTCCCGGCCCGAGTCCCGCGGCCGTTGGACGCCTGGCCCGCCCCCCCGTTGCTCTCGCGACCTGGGACCACGGCCTTCCCGCCAATGCAGCGGCCCTCGCGCGGCTCGGTGCTGGCGGAACCGCGCTCGATGCGGTCGAGGCGGGATGCCGCGCCGTCGAGGCAGACTGCCCCGACATGACCGTCGGTCTCGGATCGCGTCCCGACCGCGATGGATTCGTCACGCTCGACGCCGCGATCATGGCCGACGACGGGCGCGCGGGCTGCGTGGCGTTCGTCCAAGGCGTGGCCCACCCGATCTCGCTCGCGCGCCTCGTGATGGAGAAGACGCCGCATGTCCTCCTTGTCGGGCGCGGAGCGGAGGAGTTCGCGCGTGCGGAGGGAATCATCGTGCATCCGCCGCGCCTCACGGCCGAGGCCGATCGCCAGTGGCGCGAGTGGCTCAGGGAACGCCGCTACGAACCCGTCATCAACATCGAGAACCACGACACGATCTCGATGCTGGCGCTGGACGCCCAGGGGCGGATGGCCGCGGGCTCCACCACGAGCGGGCTCGCCTACAAGATGCATGGCCGCGTGGGCGACTCGCCGATCGTCGGCGCAGGCGTCTTCGTCGACGCGCCCGTTGGCGGCGCGATCTGCACGGGGCTCGGCGAGACGGTGCTCCGCACGCTCGGCGCACATCTGGCCGTCGAGGCGATGCGCGCGGGCGCGACGCCGCAGGAAGCGTGCGAGCATGCCATCGCGCGCATCGTCGCGAAGAACGGCGACCCGTCGCGCTACCAGGTCGGCATGCTCGCGCTCGACTACGAGGGGCGCGTGGGCGCCTTCGCGGTGCAGCCCGGCTTCACCTACGCGCTCGGCGCCGAGCTCGCGCGCGCGCCTTCGGCCCGATAGCGTCGCGTGCGGCAGCCCCGAGGGCGATGCGAGACGCTGAACCGCGATGCGGGACGCTGAATCAACACAACGGAGGGATTCTTTGGGCCCTCGGCTTCGAATGAGACGAAGACCTGCTAGACTCTTCCTCTTGCGCCGGTGACCTCAGGTTGGCTCGATGCCGACTTTCGAACTGAAACTCGACTGGGAATCAGCCGGCAGCACGCGATACGACCTGCGGAACACGGTGTTCCCCAGCTCTGCGTGCGCCACTTGGCTTGATCCCGTCCCGCCGGCGCAGCCGACCGAACGCGATTCCGCCCTTGATGAAGCCTGCGGCCCATGCCGCGGGCGAAAGGTGTTTGTGACGACAGCTTCTCCTTCCGTCGGTTCCGTTTCGTTCGCCAGCCTTCAACTCGCCCAGCCCCTGCTCGACGCGCTCGTCGCAGACGGCTACCAGCACCCGACGCCCATTCAGGCGCAGTCGATCCCATCCGCGGTCTCGGGCCGCGATGTCCTCGGCATCGCGCAGACGGGCACAGGCAAGACGGCGGCGTTCGCGCTTCCCATCCTCCACCACCTCCTCGAGCGGATGCCGCGCGGCTCGCGGCCGCCGCTCGGACGCAAGCCGAAGGCCCTCGTCCTCTCGCCGACGCGCGAGCTCGCGGCGCAGATCGGCGAGAGCTTCGCAAGCTACGGCCGCCACACGCCGCTCCGTCACGCGGTGATCTTCGGCGGCGTCGGGCAAGGCCCGCAGGTGCGCGCGCTCCAGCAGGGAATCGATGTCCTCGTGGCGACCCCCGGCCGCCTCATCGACCTCCTGCAGCAGCGGCTCGTCAACCTCGGCGAGATCGACTTCTTCGTCCTCGACGAAGCCGACCGCATGCTCGACATGGGCTTCATCGACCCGATCCGCAGGATCGCGGCGCTGCTTCCGACGAAGCGGCAGACCATGCTCTTCTCGGCGACGATGCCGAAGGAGATCCGCCACCTCGCGGACTCCCTCCTGCGCGACCCCGTCACAGTGACCGTCACCCCCGTCTCGAGCGCGGTCGACCGCATCGACCAGAAGCTCTACTTCGTGCTGAAGGCGCAGAAGACGCAGCTCCTCGTCCATCTCTTCGATGCGCTCAAGATGGACCGCGCGGTCGTCTTCACGAAGACCAAGCACGGCGCCGACCGCCTGACGCGCAAGCTGAAGGCCGCCAACATCCGCGCCGAGGCGATCCACGGCGACAAGGCGCAGAACCAGCGCATCCGTGCGCTCGAGGCGTTCCGCTCGGGCCGGTCGCCCGTCCTCGTCGCCACCGACGTGGCTGCGCGCGGGCTCGACATCGACGATGTCACCCATGTCGTGAACTACGACCTGCCCATGGAGCCCGAGGCCTATGTGCACCGCATCGGCCGCACCGCGCGCGCGGGCAAGTCGGGCCACGCGATCTCGTTCTGCGACGTCGAGGAGAAGGGTCTCCTGAAGCAGGTCGAGCGCCTGATCAAGTTCGAGATTCCGCGCGAGCGCGTGCCCGTCGAGGTGCCGAAGTCGGACGAAGCGGCGGCCCGCGTCGCGATCCATGGTCGCGCCGCGATTCACGAGGACGCGGTCGAGACGCCGCCCGTCGTGCAGACCGTGCGTCACGCCCCGCAGCAGTTGGCGCCGCGACCTTCGCACGGAGCGCAGCGCGAGAATCGGGGTGAGAATCGGGGTGAGAATCGGGGCGAGAATCGCCGCGAGGTGCGACGCGACGAACGACACGATCCGCGGCCGCAGCCGGCCCACCCGACGCGCTCCGACGCGCCGAGGTCCTTCGCGGGGCCGAACGCGCGGCGCACGAAGCAGCTCGATCGACCTGTCGACGAAGTCCGCGACGAGCGGCCTCGATCGCACGGCGGTCGCCCTGCGGGCGGCGGCCATGGCGGCCACGGCGGCCACGGCGGCGCACGCCCTCACGCGAAGGCGGGCGGGCCGAACAAGTCCGGTGGCTTCAAGCCTGGAGCCGGCGCGCGCGGCGGCGGCGCCGGGGCTTCCGTCAAGGGCAGACGCCCCACGCGCTGAGCAGTACCGCGAGGTCGGGCGCGCCGATCGCGCCATCGCCATCGAGGTCGGCAGAGCCGCCAAAGCTGCCCCACGCGCTCAACAGCGCGGCGAGATCCGATGCACCCACCTCGTCGTTGCCGTCGAGGTCCGCGGGGCACGGCTGGGCGCTCTCGCGGAGGTCAAGGACGAAGGGCGAGCTTCCGATCGGGCCGTAGGCGGTTCCGACGATCGTCAGCGCGTCCTCTGACATGCCAAGCACCTGGCTCAGCTGCCAGCCCTCGGGGATCTCGACGCCCGCCTGCGCGGCGAGCGTGGCCACCGAGACATAGCCGCTCTCCGCTGTCCAGAGGTAGGCGCCCGCGCTTCCGATCATGCCGAAGAAGCAGAGGACCTTCGTGCCGTCGTGGTTCGCGGCCACGGGGTATCCGATCGCGCCGCCCGCAGGGTTCGTGCCGAGCGGCTGCACACCCGTCGCCTGGCTCCAGCGATAGACCACGCCGTTGTTGAAGCCCCCGCGGCCGATGCCGTAGACCCATTGGCCGTTGCCGCTCACGACGCCGGCTTCGGACATCTTGAAGCCGCCCGAGCTCAGGTTCGTCTGCACATAGGCGCCCTGCGCGTTCCGCACCCAGACGGCTCCCTGGCGCCAGCCCGTGTAGTCGTCGTTCCATCCGCAGACGGTGCCGCCGTCGGAGCTCACATCGTTGGCGCGCGAGGGCTTGTAGAAGTAGAGCGTGCCGAGATTCGTGCGAACGCCCGTGGTCTCGTCGCGCACATACGCGATCGCGCTGCACTGGGCCTGCTCCATCAGTCCGCAGGTGAAGCGCTTGTCGCGCGACATGCCCCAGATGCTGTTGCGCTCGCCGTCGCAGTGGAAGCCGTCGTTTCCGATCGGCGCGAAGTCGGCCCACTGGATGTCGTAGATGGTGCCTTCGGCCTTGAGCGGCTTGCCCTGCAGCGTGCTGACGGACATGTAGCGTCCGTCGCCGCTGATGTTGGCGCTGCCGCCGACGCTATTGCCGGGCGGAACGGTCGTTCCGATCAGCTGCACGACGCCCGTCTCGCGGGTCCAGTACCAGTACGACTGGGTGTCGTATCCGGCGACCACACGGCCGTCGTCGCTGGCGTCGGTCGCGTACGACTGCGGAACGAGGCCGAGCAGAAAGAGCTCGCCCGCATCGGCGGCGGGAGCGAAGGCGAGCGAGGACGACGCTGCGAGGAGCACGGACGCGGAGAGCGTGCGGATCATGGATGTTGTGCCTTGGCGAGAGAGGACTCGGTCGGAGAGAGAACGGTCGGAAAGCCCAACGCCTGGGTTTCCCCAGGCGCGGGCGGGTGGATGACCTCTGTCAGTTGCAGGAGCCCCACGCGGCGAGCAGTGCCGCGAGGTCGGCGGCGTTCACGCTGCCGTCGCCGTCGATGTCGGGGCTGGTCGTGCCCCAGCCCGCGAGCACCGCGGCGAGGTCGGTCGCGTCCACGGCGCCGCTGTTGTTGACATCGGCGGGGCAGCCCGCCGCGTCGTCGCCGAGGAAGATGCGGGCGATCGCATAGCGGCCGTTCGCGGTGTCACCGGCGCGCACCACGAGCCAGCCCGTCGTGCTGAAGCCCGTGTGGCCGCCGTCGCCGTTGTTGCCCGTCGAACCGATCAGCGAGAGCTGGTTGATCGGCGTGCCCGTGAAGTTGGTGTCGCCCGTCGGCGGGAACGGTGCCGCGTTCGAGCTCGACGCCTTCGCGAGGAGGCGCAGGCCGGCCGCCTCGTCCCACGCGAGAAGCGCGTCGCCCGACTCGCTCTGGTCGGACTTCGACATGCCCGCCCGGAAGACGACGGTGCCCGTGTCGCTCACGCAGAGGCTCGTGGTGCCGCTGAGGCTGCCCATCGTCCAGTCGGGCAGGCTCGGCACGGGGTCGCCCTGACGCGCGACGGTGATGATGGTGCCGTCGGCCTTGCGCACACCGAAGAAGGTGCTGGGCGCGGGCGAGCTGATCGGCGTTCCGTCCGCGTTCATCAGGATGCCTTCGAAGGCGAGAAGCCCGTTGCGGTTGCGCACGAAGCCCGTCGAGTTCGGCACGGAGAAGACCTTGCCCGCGAAGTTCGGATCGACCGAGTCGGTGATGCCCGGGATCGCGTCGCCCCTGCGGAGAAGGATCGTGAAGGTTCCAGCGTTCTCCGTCATCAGCGCGGAGTTGTCGAGCGCCGTGGCGCTGCCGCCGAGCGTCGCGACGAAGGTGATGGTGCCGTCGTTCGCGAGCGGACGCTGGCCGAAGGCGAGCGACGAGGTGTTCGCGATGGTCAGGCCCTTGAACCCCGGAATCGGGTCGCCCTCGCGGGCGAAGATGCGGACGCCGTCTCCCGCCGAACCCGCGCTTGTGAGGTAGACGCTGTCGTTCGCGGTCGAGATGCCGCTTCCGACGAGCTTGCCCGAGAACAGAACGGTGCTTCCGTTGAGGAAGAGACCGAAGGAGTCGGGGTTCACGGCGAGGCCATCGAGCCCCGGGGCGGGGTCGCCCTTGCGCATGACGAGCTCGTCGGCGCCTTCCTTGAGGAGGACGATGGCAGAGTTGTTCGCGGTCACCGTGTCGCCGCCCGTGAGCGAGACCGAGAAGAGCGATTGGCCGAGGCTGTTCGTGCGCTGGCCCGAGCCCGCGGTCATGGCCGTCGAGTAGAGCGCGCCCGCGGTGCCTGGGCACGAGTCGAGGCGCTGCGCGAGAAGCACGGGCGAACCGTTCGCAGGGACGAACCACATCGCGGTGTCGTTCTGCGTCGTGGTGCCCGAGTTGATGATGGTCGGGCCCGTCATGAAGCCCGAGACGAGCACGCCGCCGTCCTCGGAGATGTTGTTCGCCGAGACGATCGAGTTGTTCGGGCTCGCGGTGCGCGAGAAGATCGCGCCCGCGGGCGTTCCGCCGGGAACGCCCGCATTGTTGCGCGCGATCACAGACCAGCCGCTGGCGTCACCCTTGACGAGCACGATGTGGTTCGCGGTCGCGCCGAGGTTCGTGATGCCCGGGCCCGCGATGAGGCCGCGGAAGTAGACGGTGCCGTCCTGGCCGATCGCGGGGTTGTTGAACTGGTTCGGCACCCAGACGGCGTTCGCGATGCCGTTGATGTTGGCAGGCGACTTGCCGTCGGCAAGCGCGACGACCTCCCAGTCGCTTCCCGCAAGCGCGGAGGCCGACAGCGTTGCGGACAAGAACAGACCGACGAAGAACTTCGATTGAGCGCGCATGGGATTCTCGGGAACGGACTTTGGGAAGCTCCGCCGAACGGGCGGGCGCAGAGGACTCGGGCACGAGGGACGGACCGCGATCGCCCCGACGCAGCCGTGATCCGGTCAGCCGCGGGCCGATTGCAGTGGCAAATCTATGTGCAGATTTCGGAGCCGCAACCTTCCCTAGGGAAAATGTCGCGATATCCTCAGGGAAAGTTTCTTGCGCCTTCTCAGGAGCCTTGCACGCCTCGTGTCGGTCTGAGTCCTGTAAAGTCGGAACCTCCGACCCCGCGGCATCCCACCTTTTCAGCATGAACACAGGCCGACCCAACACCTCGCGCAGGGCACCGCTCGCCAAGCGCCGCCCCTCAGGCGACGGACGCGATCCATCGCCGATTCGGGCGGAGAGCCTTGGCGCGTTCCGCGCGGAGTGCGATGCGGCGATCGGCGCCATCAAGGGCGCCGTGCGCGAGCTCTGCGAGTCGGTCGGAGTCGATCCGCTCAAGCCGCAGGAGGTCGGCAGGCAGCTCAAGCTCAACAAGAACCTGACCTGGAAGTTCGCGCGCATCCTGCTCGAGCGGGATTCGCTCGACGCCGCCCCGATGCTCCCGGGACCAGAGGGTCTTGCGATCTACCTCCGCGCGTTCGAGACGGCGGGAGCGCCCGCAAAGGCCATCGGGGGGCTTCGCGAAGCGATCGCGGCCTTCGATGCGATGGTGGATCGCCACTTCGGGGGGCGCTCGGACTTCGAGCTCGTTCTCGACGGCTTGCGCTCGGGCGCCAACCTCGAGCAGTCGCGCCGTCTTGCCTTCCGAGGCGCGGCCGCCGTCTTCGGCGTGCAGGCGGCTGCGCGGGTGACGGCGCACATCCTTGCCCCGAACAAGACCGACGCGTCGATGGTCGACATCGCGCTCATCGTCGGACTCGCGGGCCTGCGGCGCCTTCGGCCCCTCGCAAAGCTGCCTGTGTTTCGCTCGACGATGCTGTCGAAGGGAGCGATTCCGCCCGTGCGGCCCCTGTTTGTCGGGCGCGACACCGGCCCAGCGGATTTCCTGCTGCGGGATTTCTCGTCGTTTCCGCATGCGGGCGTGACGCGCAAGGAAGTCGACGGCAAGCTGACCGTCGAGCTCGACGGGGGACCGATCGGCCGGGTCGGCGAGGCTGATCTCTTCTTCGGAAGCTTCGCGGAGCGCGCCTACTCCCGCACGGGATCCGCCGACGACCCGCTCGCCCAGTTCATCACCGCCGTATCGATCCCGTCGGAGTCGTTTCTGTCCGACATCCTCGCGCACCGCTCGATCCGAGGCTCGGAGGCCGCTGAGGCCGCGATGTTCGGCGCGCTGACGGGGCCCATTCCTCTCGACCCGAACGCGCGCGAGCCCGCGCGCATCCCGATCGACTGTACGCCCGTGGTGATCGAGGAACTCGAACCTGACACGCTCGCGAGCACGGTTGAGGTTGCGAGCGTCCCCAACTACGCGGCGATTCTCGAGCGCGCATTCACGGCTCTCGGCGAGGATCCGCGCGACTACAGGCTGATCCGAGTGGCGATGGCGCATCCGCCGATGCCGGCGTCGCTCGTGGTTCGCTGGACGCTGCCCACCTGACGCCGCGCTTCAGACGGCGATGAACCCGAGATGAAGCTGCGCGTGGCCGAGGTGGAGCCGCATCCACTCGTCGTGCGTCAGTCTGCCGAACGCGGGACTTGCATGCGTACAGCGCGCGCCGCCGTCGATGCGGTCGATCACCCGGCGAAGGCGCGCGAGGCCGTCGGCCGTCGACGCGCCCGGCGACGGCAGGAACGCCGCGGACTCCTTGGGCAGCTTGAAGCCGGCAAGAAGCGTCCGACCGCTCGTGACGCGGCCCTTCATCATCCGCGCGATGATGCGGACAGGCCACGCCACGCGGACTTCGGGCGGGAAACCGTCCACGGAGAACTCGATCGTCTTCGCGACATGGTCGAGGATCTCCCCCGCCGTCCAGTTGCCCGTCGTGCGCAGCGTGCCCGCGCGCTCGGCGGCCTCGATCCTCGCGAGGTCCTCCTTCAAGCAACCCGTGCAGTGAAAGGCGAGTTCGCGGCGCTGTGACTTTCTCGTGTCGACCATCACTTCCCGTCGTCCTTTCGCGACAAGAGGAGATCCGCCGCCACGGCGGGCGATTCCTTCGTCGGCTTCGCGTTCATGGTGTACCACGCCTCGGCGGACCAGATCTTCTCGCCGTCCTGCGAAACGGGATTCGTGTGGAGAGAGACGACGCGGCCAGCCTTGATGCCAGGCGCGCGCAGGAACACCGAATCGCACGCCTCGCCGGGCACGGCCTCGACGACCTCGACGGGCTCCTCGTCGATCTTCGGCCCGCCGTACTGCTCGGTCGCCTCGTAGCGCCACTGGCGCAGCGTGAAGTTCCTCGCGTCGCCGAGCCACGCGGCGTCGATCGGGCGCGTGAAGCGCACCGTGAGCCCGTCGGGCTCGGCGGAGACGCGTGCGATCTCGAACGCGTCCTTCCCCGTCGGGCGCAGGCGCTCGAGGCCGAAGCGCCTGTCGCGCCAGTTCCAGTTGCCGCCCGAGCCGATCGAGCCCGCGTAGAGGCAGCCGTCGGGCCCGTACACGAGCCGCTGCACGCCGCCCTCGAGCCCGTTGCCGACGCGGTATGCGCAGCCCTGCAGCTCGCCCGCGACCCGCTCGAGCGAGACGCGGTTGATGCCGCCGAGCGTGAGCTCCGACAGCCACAAGTCGCCCTTGTAGCGCCCGTCGCGGATCACAAGCGGCGTGGTCGGCGAGTTCGCGATCTCGTTCTGCGGCAGCCACACCGCAGGCGGCGACGGCGGGTTCTCGCTGTAGAGGCTCGCGTGGCCGCCTTCAGGGTAGACGCGCGACTTCTGGCGCCCGTTGTAGTGGCCGTAGAAGCGCCCCTGCCGCGCGTGGACGAGCTTGCTTGCGGGCAGCCACGCGCCCTGGTTGTCGCTCACGAACACATCGCCCGAAGGCGTGACCTCGACGCCGTTCGGCGTGCGGAATCCGCCCGAGATCCACTCGATCTCCTTCGTCTCGATGTCGATGCGGTAGAGCGTGCCGCGGTGCGGCGGGTTCGGGCCATTCAGGCCGGGCGTGTCGCCGATCACGCCGTCGTGGTCGATGGTGTTGCCGAAGTAGATCGAGGTCGACAGCGTGCCGTAGATCCAGCCGTCCTTCTCCTTGAGACCGAAGGAGAAGTGGTGGTAGTTGTCGCCGACCCACGGGCGCGCCCACTCCTCGCGGGTCTCGAAGACGCCGTCCTTGTCGAGGTCGCGCAGGCGGTCGATGCCCGGGCGGTGCGAGATGTAGAGGTCGCCGTCGACCGCGACCACGCCGCACGGGTCGTGGTACTCGCCGGGAAGCGGTTCGACCTTGACCGACTCGGGCGTGCCGCCGACGACATTCGAGAGGATGAAGAGCCGGCCGTTCGGCTTCTCGCGCAGCTCGCCATTGTTCATCGGCTCGAAGTCGGTGACGACGAGGCGGTTGTCCGCGAGGAACGCCATGCCGCCGATCCGCGGCTCGAAGCCCGCAGGCCGCAGCGGCTCGACCGCGAACATCGGGTGCGCGGTCTCGATCGGGAGGCCGTCGCCCGGGCGTGCGTTCTCGCGGCCGTCCTTGTAGACCTTGGTGCCCGCCGACACCACGCGCGTGACGCCCTTCTCGGTGCGGAACGCCTCGGGCGGAACGAGCGCGAAGCGGCCGCTGCCGGGCTTCTTCCAGTTGAGGAGGAGCGCGCAGCCGCCCTGGTTCTCGAACATCTCGATGCGGAAAGGGTGCAGCCCCGCCGACAGCGCGACGGTGCCCTCCTTCGGCGTCGGCGCGTGGACGCCGTCGTGCACGACCACGGGCTTGCCGTCGATCTCGAGGCGCGCGCCGTCGTCGGAGCGGAGCTCGAAGGTGTAGTCGCCCGCGGTGTCGATCGAGAGGTAGCCCACCGCCTCGACCGCGAAGAAGTCGACGGGGCCTCCCGCGCCGACGAGCGACGACTCGTCGTTGAAGTCGATGCGATCCTCGAGGCGGTCGATGTTGGGCGTGGCGTCTTCCGCGACGCGCGCAAGGCGGTCGAGCGGACGACCGATGTCATAGACCCGCAGCGTGTAGCCCTGCTCGAGTTCCTTCGCGGGCGCCGCGTCCTGCAGCAGAAGGCTTGTGGCGACACCAGCGATCAGGGCTTCAACGGGCATTCCGCCATGCTAACGCACGATCCTGCGATCGCGACGGCCGTTCAGGCCTTGCCGTCCTTCTTCGCCATCATCGCCAGCATGTCGACGCAGCGCGTCGCGTAGCCGAACTCGTTGTCGTACCAGCTGACGATCTTGAAGAAGCGGTCGGAGAGCTGGATGCCCGCCTTCGAGTCGAAGATCGAGCTGCGCGGGTCGCTCATGAAGTCGCTCGAGACGACCTCTTCCTCGGTGTAGCCGAGGATTCCCTTGAGCGCGCCCTCGCTCGCGGCCTTCATCGCCGCGTTGATGTCGGCGATACTCGTCGCCTTCGTCGTCCGGAAGGTGAGGTCGACGCACGAGACATTCGCGGTCGGCACGCGGAAGCTCATGCCCGTCAGCTTCCCCTTCGTCTCGGGGAGGACGAGCGCGCACGCCTTCGCGGCGCCGGTCGAGCTCGGGATGATGTTCATGTACGCGTTGCGGCCGCCGCGCCAGTCCTTCTTCGAGGGGCCGTCCTGCGTCGGCTGCGTCGCCGTCACCGCGTGCACGGTCGTCATCAGGCCTTCCTCGATCCCGCAGAGGTCGAGCAGCACCTTCACGATCGGAGCAAGGCAGTTGGTGGTGCACGACGCGTTCGAGAGCACCGTGTGCGCCGCGGGGTCGTACTTCGCGCAGTTCACGCCGTGGACGAAGGTCGGGACTTCCTTCTCGCTCTTCGTCGGCGCAGAGATGAGCACGCGCTTCGCGCCCGCGTCGAGGTGCTTGCGCGCGTCCTCGACGGCGGTGAAGAGGCCCGTCGACTCGAGCACATAGTCGACGCCCTGCGCCTTCCACGGGAGCTGCGACGGATCCTTGATCGCGGTGCAGACGGTCTTCTTGCCGTTCACGACGATCGCGTCGCCGTCGACCTTCACCTCGGCGTCGAAGCGGCCGTGCGAGGAGTCGTACTTGAGGAGATAGGCGAGGTTGTCCGCGGGCACGAGGTCGTTCACGCCGACGATGTCGAAACCACCGCGCGCGGTGGCGATGCGGTGGACGAGGCGGCCGATGCGGCCAAAACCGTTGATTGCGATGCGGACTGCCATGGGGGTCTCCGTGGGGGAAGGGGCGGAGGATAGGAGGCTTGCCCCGCCGCATCAACCGCCGCGGAAATGCCGCGGCGCGTGCCGCGTCGGCCGCCCGTTACACTCGCGCAAATGCCTCTCCCCGCGGTCCAACCGACCGCTCCAACCGCGGCTCCGCCCACCGAGGCGGCATCGGACCCGACCCTGCTGCGCGTCGGCGTCTTCGATCTTCCGCCGTTTTGCGAGCCGCTGGGAGACGGGCGCTGGGGCGGCGAGGGCGTGCGGCTTTTCGAAGACCTCGGCTCGCGTCTCGGCGTCTCGGTCGAGTACAGGGCGGCCGACGAGGCGACCATCCTGCGCGACCTCGCGGACGGCACGCTTGATGCATGCGCATCGCCGATCGTGCCGTCGAGCGACCTCCTCGGGACCGTCGACTTCTCGCATCCCGTCGCGACGGTCGGACTGGGCGTCGCCGTGCGCGACGCGCAGGGCGTGCTCGACAGCCTCGGCACGGTGCTCCAGAGCCTGCTCGGCACGCCGCAGCGCCACCTCGTCGTGGTGATCGGGCTCTTCATCCTCATCTCGGCGTGCGGCGTGTGGCTTGCGGAGCGGCGCCACAACCCGCACTTCGATCAAGGCGCGACCAAGGGGATCGGCGCATCGCTCTGGTGGTCGGTCGTCACGCTGGCGACCGTCGGCTACGGCGACAAGGTTCCGCAGACGGTGACCGGCCGGCTTCTTGCGGCCGCATGGATGCTGGTCTCGCTCGTGCTCATCACGGTACTGACCGCGACGATCGTCTCGGCGATCACGGTGGGCTCGCTCGCGACGCGCGCGATCCACTCGGCGAGCGACCTGCGCGGCATCCGCGTGGCCGCGCCGCGCGGAGGCGAGGCCGCGGACTGGCTTGCGGCGAACGACGTGCCGATCGTCGGCGCGGGCTCCGTCGAGGACGCCGTCGCGCTGCTTCGCGACGGCGCGGTGAACGCGGTGGTCGCGCCGCAGGACGAACTCGCGATCGCCATCAGGAACGACCGCGGGTTCACGCTCTCGCCGGCACGGCTCAAGGACGACTACGCCTGCCTCGCCTTCCGCCGCGGGCTCGGCGAGGACTTCATGCGGCGCGTCGACGCCGCGCTTCTCGACGCGCGCGGCGCGACCGCGCGGGGCGACGGAACGGTCCGCGCGCTGCCGCGGGACGCAGCGCAGAAGGACGAGAGATGATGGACCAGCGATGATGGACCAACCGCCCATGACCAAGCCCTACCAGCCCCGCCCGATCGCCGCGATCCTCGGCGCGCCGCGCGCCATCGTCGCGATGGTGCATCTCCTGCCGCTGCCCGGCTCGCCGCGCGCAGCCCACACGCCGCGCGAGATCGCGGCGCACGCGGTCGCGGAGGCGAAGGCGCTCGCGGCGGCGGGCTTCGACGCGATCCTTCTCGAGAACATGCACGACGCGCCGTATCTTCCGCGCGCGGTCGGCCCCGAGGTCGTGGCCGCCTTCACGCGCGCCGCATGCGAGGTGCGCGCCGCCGTGTCGGTGCCGCTCGGCGTGCAGGTCCTCGCGGGTGCGAACGAGGCGGCGCTCGCTGTCGCGGTCGCGGCGGAATGCGCGTTCATCCGCGCAGAGGGCTTCGTCTTCGCGTCCGTGGCCGACGAAGGGCTTCTCGCCGAGGCGTCCGCGGGGCCCCTGCTCCGGCTGCGTCGCGCGCTCGGCGCGGACGGCCTCGATGCGGGGAGGGTCGCGATCTTCTGCGACATCAAGAAGAAGCACTCGGCGCACGCGCTGACGGCGGACACCTCGCTCGCCGACCACGCGCACGCGGCCGAGTTCTTCGGCGCCGACGGCGTCGTCGTCACCGGAAACGCGACGGGCGTGGCCACGCCGATCTCCGATCTCTCGGCCGCGCGGAAGTCGTGTGCGCTGCCCGTCCTCGCGGGCAGCGGCGCGACGGCCTCGAGCGTGCGCGAGGTGCTCTCCGCGGCGGATGCCGTCATCGTCGGCAGCGACCTCAAGGTCGACGGCCGCTGGTGGAACCCACTCGATCCTGCGCGCGTCGAGCGCTTCGTGCGCGCGGCGCGGAACGGCTGACGCGCGGTGGTGGTAGACTCGCCGCGTCGCGCCGCGCGCGAGGAACGGATTCCCGTGCTCATCCATCTCAACGGTTCCCTCGTCGATGAAGCCGACGCGCGCATCAGCGTGCTCGACCGCGGATTTCTCTTCGGCGACGGCGTCTACGAGCTCGTGCGCTTCTTCGCCGGCCACGGCGTCGGCATGGACGCGCATGTGGCGCGCCTCGCGAAGAGCCTTGCGCTTGCACGGATCGAGGGCTTCGACGCGGGCGATGTTCCGACGCTCTGCGCGGAGCTCCTCGCGGCGAACGCGCTCGAGGACGCGGTCGTCTACCTGCAGGTGACGCGCGGTGCGGGGCAGACGCGCGCGCATGTGCCGCAGGAGCGGCTGCGCCCGACCGTGATGGCGATGGCGTCGGCCGCGGAGCCGCTCTCGGCGCTGGTCGCGCCGCAGGAGATCGCGGCGATCACCGCGGAAGACCTGCGCTGGCGCCGCTGCGAGATCAAGACGCTCTCGCTGATGGGCAACATCCTGCATCTCCTCGACGCAAGCGACGCGGGCGCGCAGGAGGCGATTCTCCACCGCGGCGGCATCGTCGGCGAGGGCGCCTACTCGAACGTGGCGATCGTGTCGGGCGGTGTCCTCGCGACTCCGCCCGTAGACGCGGACCCGCCGATCCTCCACGGAACCGCGCGCATCGACCTTCTCGACGCGGCGCGCGACGCAGGCGTTCGCGCGGAAGTGCGGGCGATCACGCTCGACGAACTGCATCGAGCCGACGAGATCCTCATCACCTCGAGCAGGCGCCTTGCAAGCTCTGTGGTGAAGCTCGATGGCCGCCCCGTCGGCTGCGGGCACGCGGGGCCCGTTGCGCGTACCCTCTTCGCCGCGATGCGCGAGGCGATCGCGCAGCGACGGGTTCCGGCGTCGGCTGCGCGCTGACGGCCCGCGCCCGCGCTCTCCCAGGACCCCGCCATGTCGATGCCTCCGCACCAGCCTCCCGTTCTCGCGATCCAAGTCGGCAACACGCGGATCAAACTTGGACTCTTCAAGTCGGCCGATCCCGAGGAGGTTGTGTTCGTGCCGCGCGAGGACCTCGCGGGGGCGATCGAAGCGGCGGCCAGGCTCTTCGAGGCGATCGGCGCAGAGCCCGATGCCGCCGTGCTCGTGGCCGACGTCGACCGCACCACGGGCGACGCGCTGGTCGCTGCGCTGCGCGACCAGCTTGCGTGCGAGGTCTATCGCGTGCCGCAGGACATGCCCGTTCCGATCGGAACCTGCCTCGCACCTGGCGCGAAGCCCGGCGTCGACCGTCTGCTCAACGCGGCGGCCGCCTACGACCGCCTTCGGCAGGCGTGCATCGTGATCGACGCTGGAACCTGCATCACCGTCGACTTCATCGATGGCGAGGGCGTCTTTCACGGCGGCGCAATCGCGCCCGGCCTTCGCATGCAGCTGAAGGCGCTCCACGAGCACACCGCTGCGCTTCCCGCGATCGACTTCGCGGTGCCCGAGGGAACGGCGTGGGGCGCCGACACGCGCGAGGCGATGGTACGCGGCGTCTACCACGGCGCCCGCGGGCTCGCGTGGCGGCTCATCGAGAAGTACGCCGAGCAGTACGGTGGCTTTCCGATCGTCGTCGCGACGGGCGGCGATGCCGCCACGCTGTTCGGCGATGACGAACTGGTGAACCAGGTGGTGCCGGACCTCGTCCTTCGCGGCATGGCGATCGCGGCGCGTTGCGCGCTGGAGCCCGAGCGCGGCGACCGTGAGGAGCCTGGGTTCGGCGCGCTTCCCGAAGGAGGCGACGCAGAGGGCCCCGCCGCCCGCCCGAGGCCGGGCGCGCGCTCCCGCCTTGATGGCGTCGATCCAGGGTTCGCGCCGCGGTTTGAGGTCGACGAGGACTGAGCGTCGGGGCGCACAAAGCCCGATCTTCTCGGACGGTTCTGGGCGGCACCTCCGATTCTCTCCGATTCGCACGCGATTTGCGGTTTGCCTTGCGCCCCTCCGGGAACCGACCGATCTATCCGTCAATGTCCGGCTCCCCCGAGCCATCCAACCAGCCCACGACGGGTCCCGCCGCGGGTCCGCTCGAGGTCGCCTGCTACCGCGCGACTCCGCACGGCGCAGGAGCTGTCGCCATGATCGAGTTGATCGGCGATGTCTCCGCATGCCTGCAGGCGCTCTGCGGGCGCGATGTCGCGGTCGGGGGGCTGAGCCTGCGACGCTTCGGCAAGCTTGACGACGGACTCGTGGCGCGGCTCGCGCCCGAACGGTGCCAGATCATGCCGCATGGCGGCATGCGCATCGTCGAGAGGCTCGCGGAGTGGCTTGCCGCCAACGGCGCCAACTGGATCGACGACCCGCTCTCGGCGCGTGCGTCGCTCGACCCGCTCGAACTCTTCCCAGAGGCGTCAGACCGCGTCGAGGCGCTTGCGCTCGCGACGATGGCGCGTGCGGCGAGTCCTCTCGCCGTCCGCCTTCTCCTCGCGCAGAGCGGCGCGTGGACGAAGCACGGCGACGCACCGTTCACGGACGAAGATCGCGCGCGCTGGAAGCGCCTCAACCGCCTCGTCGATCCGCCGCGCGTCGCGCTGGTCGGGCTGCCGAATGCGGGCAAGAGCACGCTGTCGAACGCGCTGCTCGGCGAGGACTACGCGCTGGTTTCGCCCGTCGCAGGAACCACGCGCGACGCCGTGAGCGCGCGCATCGATCTCGCGGGACTCGTCGTCGAGTGGTTCGACCTGCCCGGCATCCGCGAGACCGAGGACATCGACGAGAAGACGGCGATCGAGCTGTCGCAGTGGCTCGTGCGCGACGCCGATTTCGTGGTCTCGCTCGCGGCCCCAGGGCTCCCGTGGCTCGAACTCCCGCGCAAGCCCGACCTGCTCGTCTACGCGAAGGCCGACGATCCAGCGTCGAGGACCGATCCGCTGCGCGCGCAGGCCGACCTCGAGGTGAGCGCGCACTCGGGCGAGGGCCTCGACGCCCTGCGCCAGATCGTTCGCGAGTCGCTCGTGCCCGCCTCGGACCGTGAGAGCCCGCGCCCGTGGGCCTTTGACCCCGAGCTTGTCACCGCGCGCGACGAGCAGGCCGCGTGCAGGCAAGAAGGCGAAGGCGATGTACGCATGAGCGACCGCTGACGCCCGATGACGGGCGTCGCGCCCGCCCGCGCCTCACAGACCCATGATCGAATAGCCGCTGTCGACGTACAGCACCTGTCCCGTCGTGCCCCGCGAGAGGTCCGACAGAAGGAACGCAGCCGCATCGGCGACCTCCGCCGCCACGATGTTGCGCGGCAGCGGCGCGACCTGCGGAATGCGGTCGAGGATCGCGTCGAACCCGCCCACGGCCGACGCGGAGAGCGTCTTGATCGGGCCCGCGGAGACGAGGTTCGCGCGCACGCCCTTCACGCGGCCGAGTTCCATCGCGAGGTAGCGGTTGGCGGCCTCGAGCGCCGCCTTGGCGACGCCCATCACGTTGTAGCCGGGCACGGCCTTCTCGGCGCCGTAGTAGCTGAGGCCGATCATCGCGCCGCCCTCCTTGAGGACGGGCAGCGCCGCGTTCGCCATCGCCATGTAGCTGAAGGCGCTGATATCCATCGCGTTCGTGAAGACCGCGCGCGGAGTCGCCGCGAACTTGCCGAGCTTGAGCCAGTCCTTGTCGGCGAACGCGATCGAGTGCACGATGAAGTCGATCTCGCCGAAGTCCTTGCCGACGCGCTCGAAGCACGCCGCGATGTCGGCGTCCTGGCCGACATCCATCGGCTGGAGCCACGGGTTCGCCACGCCGAAGCCCTCGACGATCTTGCGCGTGCGGCGCTCCATCTTCTCGCCCGGCATATGGGTGAAGATGCACTCCGCGCCCTCGCGGAGAAGGCTCTGGGTGATCGCGGTCGCGATGCTCGTCTCGTGAAGGACTCCTGTGACGAGTCCACGCTTGCCTTGCATGATTCCCATGGTGAGCTCCTGAAGCGGGAAAGGTAGCACTTCCCGCCGAGGCCCGTCCGCGCTACGCTGTGCGTCGAACTTCGTGCGCGCGTAGCTCAATTGGATAGAGCATCGGTCTTCGGAACCGACGGTTGGGGGTTCGAATCCCTCCGCGCGCGTTTGCTTCACCCCGCCGCCCGCGATTGCATCGTCGCCGTCGAGCAGGCCTTCGCGGGCGACGCGAGGGCGACGCCCGACGCCGCGCTCGCGAAGGCGGTGGAGCGGCTCTCCGACCTCTACACGGTGGAACGCGGACGCCTCGCGCGCGAGCAAGCCGACGCCATGCATCTCGCGGCAAAGCGCGAGTACTTCCTCGCAAGCGACGCACCGAAGGTGGCGCTCGCGCTCGCGGAGTGCGCGGCGCGCAGCGAGAGTTTCGCGCGGCTCGCCGCGCTCGACCGCGTGCGCGTCGCCGATCTCGGTGCGGGCGTCGGCGCGACGAGCGTCGGGTTCCTCGCGTGGCTTGCGGGCGCGCGGGCGGCGCGCGGCATCTCCGCACCGATGCGCGTCGCGCTCCACGCGGTCGAGGTCGGCGCGGCGGCCGCAAGGTCCTACGACGAGGCGGTGCGCATCGCGGCCGAGGCGAGCGGCGTCGAACTCGCCGTCACGGTCGAGGCGCGCGACTTCCGCGGCGCGCGGCTTCCCGAGTCTGACCTCATCCTGTGCCAGACCGCGCTGAACGAACTGCTCGGCGCGGGCGCGTCGGACGAGGTGCACGCCGCGTCGACCGTCGACCTCGTCGCGGGCTGGGCGGCCGCGGCACCGCTTCTCGTGATCGAGCCTGCGCTCCGCAGCACGACGCGCGCCCTGATGGCGCTGCACGACGAACTCCTCGCGCGCGGCGGGGTGCATGTCGTGGCCCCGTGCCCGCACCAGCGCCCCTGCCCGATGCGCGCCAAGCCCGCAGACTGGTGCCACGAGGCGCGCCGCATCGACGGCACCCCGCGCGTGGCCGCGATCGACAGGATCGTCGGTCGCCGCGACGGGCGGGCACTCTTCGCGTTCCTCGCCACCGCCCCTGGGAACGCGCCGTCCGCGGGTGCTGGCACGCCGCCACTCCTC
Source organism: Phycisphaera sp. (assembly GCA_016124975.1). Classification (GTDB taxonomy): domain Bacteria; phylum Planctomycetota; class Phycisphaerae; order Phycisphaerales; family SM1A02; genus QWPT01. The sequence continues at coordinate 28,240 of WGMP01000002.1, forward strand.
AGGATCCTCACCGAACCCCTCGGGAGCCGCGGCAAGACGGAGCGGGTCCTCTGCGGGTCGGACGGCGCGCTGCACCTCGTGCGGCTCCTCGACCGCGAGGTGCGCGACGGAAACCGCCCGTATCTCGAGCTCGAGCGCGGGGAGACCGTGTCCATCGAGCCTGCGCCCGAGCGGGACCGCATCTCGCCCGAAGCGCTCGTCAGGGTGCATCCGAGAAGTTGACGCCGCGAACGATTCAGCACCCGCGTCTTGCCGAGTGGAGCGCGAGGGCCTACCCTCGCCGTCCCACGCCGCGACCGCCTGAGCCCCGCGCCGCTCCGAACAGATGTACTCCCTCGTCCGCAGACATCATCCACTCGCGCGATTCGCGGCGTTCGCCGTGCTGTTCGCGGCGCTCTTCTCGGGTGCGGGCGTGGCTCGGACGCTGCATGTCGCCATTGCCCACGGGGGTGGAGCATGCGGGGCAACGGTCTGCGGCACCCAAGTCGCGACCGCGGCGGCAGGCGACGCCTGCCACCGATCCGCCGCCGCAGAGGCATGTGGCCTCGGCGCGATCGACCGTCTGCTGCATGGTCACGCGCACGACGCCCCCCGCGAGCAGGGCGCGGACCACGAGCACGATCGCAACCACCACCACTCGCCCCACGACTGCGCGATCTGCCTTGAGCTCGCGCTCCTGACGCCCGCGCTCTCGCTCGTCGCGCCGTTCGTCGCGTTCTCAGAGCCCACCGCGATCGTCGACGACGCGGTCCACGCCCTCGCGCCCTCGCCCGCGGCCCCCGAGGTCTGCGCGGCGCGGCCGCCTCCAGCCTGCGCCTGATCCGGTTGCGTTGCACTCGCGTCGCGCGTCACCCCCGTGGTGTCGCCCGTCGCGGCTCCCGTCCACGGTTCTCCCCGCGGCCTCCGACCCATCGAGGTCGGCTTCCACCGCGCCAAGAGTCCCAGGTGCCGACCTCGGCAGAACAGGCTGCATGATGCCAGTTCATCTGAACGCGGCCGATGGCACGATCCATCGGCGCGGTTCGCGCGGCTTCACGCTCGTCGAACTCCTCTCGGTCGTCGCGATCATCGCGGCCCTCGTGTCGCTTGCCCTTCCCGTGGCAAGCTCCATGCGGCACCGCGCGCGCGCGGCGACCTGCCTCTCGAACATCCGCTCGCTCCAGCTCGCGTCGATCGCCTACTCGACCGACGAAGCCGGTTGGCTGATCGACGCCCGCCTTCCCCACGGCGGCATCGACCAGGGCGGAAACGAGAGCTTCGTCGAGGTGCTCGCACGGCGCGGCTACGCGGACGCCTCGCTCATCCGCTCGCCGCTCGACGACAGCCCGCACTGGCCGTCGTCGCTCGGAGGCGAGGGCGTGCCGGTTCCAAACTCAGGCGGGCTCTTCCGCCGCACGAGCTATGGCCTCAACAACCATCTCGCGCGCGAGTTCTCGCCGTGGGCCGCGGTCGACCCCTCGAAGGCGACGGATCGCCTCTCGAAGGTCTCCGACCATGCGAGCACGGTGCAGCTTCTCCTCATGACCCCGACAGGCGAGTTCGCAGGCGCGGACCACCCGCATGTCGAAGGCTGGGGAGCCGCACCTGGCGCCCCGCTCGTCGCCAACGGCGAGGTGGCGATCACCGCCGTCTCGCGCGACGGCCCCACGACGGGCGCCGTCTCCAACTGGGCGTTCCTCGACGGTCATGTCGAGAGCGCTGCGTTCGGGCAGGTGTACATCGACGAGTCGCGCAACCGGCTCGATCCATTCGTGAGTCCGTTCTTCGCACGCTTCCCCTCCGCGAACTGAACCTTCGCGGCGGACACGGAGAATCTCCATGCCATTCCACGCTTCGGCTGTGCGGACGCTGTCCGCCTCCGTCCTTGCAGCGTGCTGCGCAGCCAGCTTGGCCGCCCAGCACATCGGCGACATCAATCTCACCGTCGACGACGGCGCGATCCACACGGGCGCGACCACGGCGACGGGAGTCGAGGCCGAGCGCGTCTTCGGCGCGACCTTCGGCGACACGGGCGTCGCGCGCTTCACCTCGAACCCAGGGTTCGAGGCGGCGCCGGGCACCTTCGCCACGGGTTCGCGCGTCGGCTTCACGCCGCGCACGGGCCTCCTTCGCTTCACGGGCTCGGCGGTCGAGCCCGTGGCGAACGAACGACTCGAGGTTAAGTTCCTCACGCTCGTCTCGGTGCTCGGCGCCGAACCCGTTCCAGGGTTCGACCTCGCCGTCCAGTCGAACGGCGGATGGCACAGGCACCTCGGGTTCCGTCTCTTCGCGGCGAAGGGGTCGCTTCCACCGTCGGGAATCTACGCCTTCGAGCTCGAGCTCTACTCGAACGACGGCGTGACGCTTCCGAGCGCACCGTTCTGGCTCGTCCTCAACGACGGGCGCAGCACGGAGGAGCTCGAGGCGGCGGTCGCGTGGATCGACGCCAACCTCGTCGATGGCGGAGCGCCCTGCCCCGCCGATCTCGACGGCGACGGCGCGATCGGCGCGTCCGACCTCGCCACGCTGCTCGCGGCGTGGGGAACGGACGGCGCGGATCTCTCGGGCGACGGACTCACGGACGCAGGCGACCTCGCGACGCTCCTCGCGTCGTGGGGCGCGTGCCCCTGAGCGCTTTCGTTCGTTCCTCCACTTTCCTTCTTCAGTTCCCCCAACCACATCATGGCGCGCCACTGCGCGGCCATCCAATCAAGAGAAAGACGAATACACCATGCAGTTCGACAACCGTTCCACCATCGCGTTCGCCGCATCCCTCTCGCTCGCCACCGCCTTCCTCGCCTGCGCGTCCTCCGCGCGCGCCGATGAAGGCGAGGCGCACACCGACATCTGGGTCTACTCGAGCGAAGGCGCCCTCCGCACCGGCTCATGGAACCACGACACGGGCGAGGTCACGAGCCTGTCCGAGCGCGTCTTCGGCGCGGAGTTCGGCGAGGATCCTCAGTTTCCGTTCAGCATCGACGAGCCGGGAATCGGCTCTGATCTCGTCGGATCGACCCTGACCATGAACCTCCTGCAAGGCCTCGGCGCGTGGAACGGCAACGGCTTCGACGCCGCCAACGCCAATCTGCTCGCAAGCTACGGCGGCCAGGACGCCTTCAGCAGCACGGGCGGGTCGTTCAGCTTCCTCGTGAGCGAGGGCCTCGATCTCCACGCCGACTTCACCATCCTCGGCCTCGGCGACTCGGACCCTGCGAACGGGATCTACCTCGCCGCGTTCACCTTCGCCTCGGCGAACCTTGCCACGAGCGAGACCTTCTGGATCGTGTTCAACCTCGGGCTCGACGAGGCCGCGCACGAGGCGGCCGAGGAGTGGGTCGCGGCGAACCTCGTCCCGGCCCCGGGCGCGCTCGCGCTTCTCGCGCTCGGCGGAGCGCTCGGACGGCGCCGTCGCTGAAGCCCCGACGCCTGCGGCATCATGCATCATGCGAAGGGCGCACGCAGAGATGCGTGCGCCCTTTCCATTCGATCGGGCGTGCGGGCGGATCAGTCGGGCCGACGGGCGCGGATCGCCTCGGCGACCTTCTGGTTCGCAAGGAGGATCTCGGCGAGCTCGGGGTCGAAGTGCTTCCCGGCCTCGGCCTCGAAGTAGGCGGCGATCTTCGCGGGCGCCCACGCCTCCTTGTAGCTGCGGCGCGCGCTCAGGGCGTCGAAGACATCGGCGACGGCGACGATGCGCGCGAAGAGCGGAATCTCCTCGCCGCGCAGCCCCTGCGGATAGCCGCGGCCATCCCATCGCTCGTGGTGCGCGAGCGCGACCGACGCGGCGCTCTCGTCGAAGTCGGTGCGGATTCCCGCGAAGAGATCGGCGCCGATCTGCGTGTGGCGTCGCATCTCCGCGAACTCGGCCTCGTCGAGCCTGCCGGGCTTCTTGAGGATCGCGTCGCGGATGCCGACCTTGCCGATGTCGTGGAGCAGCGCGCCGATCCTCAGCGAGTCGCGCGTGCGAGGCCCGCGGTCGGCGCGGTCGGGATGCGCGTCGCACCAGCGGTCGTAGAGCATGATGGCGAGGTCCGCCACGCGGCCGACATGGCCCGCGGTCTCCGTCGGGTCGCGCAGCTCGGCCATGGCGATCATGCGCAGGATCATGGCGCGCACGAGCTGCGCGCGCTCGACCGCGACGGCCGCGAGCGACGCGAAGTGCGTGACGATCTGCTCGTCCGCCTCCTCGAAGCCGTGCGCGTCTCGGCGGATCGCGTGGCCGTCGAGAAGCGCGATGCAGCCCATCACGTTTCCCTCGGCGCGCACCACGGGCACGATCAGCGCGCTCTTCGTGCGCGGGCCGAACATCTCCTCGGTGCCGATCGCAGCGAGGTCGCGGCCCGCGCGGGCGCACTCGATGCGGTCGAGCCGCGCGAGCTCGCCGCTCTGCGCGACGCCGCCGACGAAGGTCGAGTCGTCGAGCGGAAGCCGCGCGTGCGCCGCGCCCGTCGCGCCGATCGCCTCGGCGGCGCGGAGCGATCCGCCCTCGACGAGATAGACCACGCCCGAATTGCAACCCGCGAGCGACACGGCCTCCCGCAGGATCGCCGTGAGCATGATGTCGAGGTCCTGCACGCGGGCGAGGTCGGCCGAGACGCGCGCGATGCGGTCGAGCCGCTCGCGCTGCGTGCCCACATCGACGCGAAGCTCGCGGTTCGACTGCGCGAGGCGCACGTTCACCTGGTCGAGGAGCGCGTTGCGTCGCGCGAGCTCCTGCTCGGCGGCGGCGAGCTCGCGGAACGCGGCGTCGCGCTCGCGCTGCGCCTGCGACGCGGCGGCGTGGTAGCGCACGCGGGCGATGAACTCCGCGGCGGGCGGCAGCTTCACGATGTAGTCGTTCGCGCCGCGGGCGAAGGCATCCGCCTTCGTGCGCGCCTCCTCCTCGGCGGAGAGGACGACGACCGAGGTGAAGGCGAGCTCGCCCGCAGCCCTGTACTGCGCCACGAGCTCGAGCCCGTCGCCGTCGGGCATGTGGATGTCCTGGAGGATCACGGCGGGCTTCAGCGCGCGGGCGCGGGCCAGCGCCTCCGCCGCCGCCGCGCACACCTCGACGCGCGCCTGCGGAAGCGCCGCGAGGATGCGGCGGACGCCCTCGCCGATGATCGGCTGGTCGTCCACCACGAGCACGGTGAATGGCTGAAGGGCGGCTGGGTCGCTCACGGTGGGAGAGTATCGGCTTGCGGACCCTCGTTCTTGCAAGAGGCGCCGCCCTTTGCCCGCCTGCCCCGCTCCTCCCAGCCCTCCGCGAGGCGGAAACAGCGGTGAATCCTGCGGTTTCTGAAGTCCTCGGGCACGGAGCGGTGGCTGATCTCCTGCACGCCGAAGCCCCCCGGGACGACCGCCGGGTCGAACTCGAAGCTGCGGGAGTTCGTCGAGAAGAACACCTCGCCCTTCGGCGCCACGAAGCGCGCGATCCAGCGCAGGAGCTCGGGGTAGTCGCGGTCGATCGCGAACGAGTCCGCCTTCATCCGCTTCGAGTTCGAGAATGTCGGCGGGTCGCAGATGACGATGTCGTACTGCTCGCCCGCGGTCGGCCCAGCCTCGAGCCACTGGAGGCAATCGGCGTGCACGACCGTGTGGTCCGCATCGGGCGCGAAGCCGTTCAGCGCGAGGTTGCGCACATACCAGTCGAGGTAGGTGCGCGACATGTCGACGGTGGTCGTCTTCAGGGCGCCGCCCGCGCGCGCATGCACGCTGAACGCGCCCGTGTAGCTGAAGAGGTTGAGGACGCGCTTTCCCCGCGCGCGCTGCTGCACCGAGAATCGGGTCGGACGATGGTCGAGGAAGAGCCCCACGTCGAGATAGTCGGAGAGGTTCACCTCGAACCTGAGTCCGTGCTCGCCCACGACCTTCACCGCGCCGCGCGAGTCGAAGCGCTCGTACTGGTCGCGCCCGCCGTCGTCGGCGCGCTGGCGGCCGCGGTACTTGATGTGGAGGCGCGAACGCGGGATGTTGAGCCCCGCGAGAATCTCGGCCTCCGCGTCGATGCGATAGTCGCGCTCCTTCTCGAGGGTGTCGTCCTTCGTGCGGTGGAAGAACCACGCGACCGCGTCGCCCGCGTTTGGCGCAACGGCCGCATCCTCGCCCCAGCCCTTACCCCCCCAGCCCTCGTCGCCGTACCAGTCGACGATCATCGGAAACTCGGGGATGTCCTTCTCGTAGAGGCGAAAGCAGGAGATCCCCTGCTTGCGCGCCCACTTGGCGACATGGCGCATGCGGTTGTCGAGGCGTTCGCCGAGCATCGTCGCGTCAGGCTACCCGACCCGCGCGGGCGCGGGCGCAGAGTTCGCGCGCGGCGGCAGGCCACTCGGGGTATTCGAAGGCGAAGCCCGCGTCGACGAGCCGCACGGGCACCACGCGGCGGCTCTTCAGGATGAGCTCTGTCTCGGTGCGCAGGAAGACGGCGCCGACCTCGAGGAGCGGCGCGGGCGCGGGAAGGCCGATGGGCATTCCCCACGCGCGGCGGAGCTCGCGCATGAAGTCGGCGTTGGTGACGGGGTTCGGCGCGCAGACATTGACCGCGCCCGAGAGATCGTCGCGCCCGACGAGGAACTCCACCGCACGCACGAAGTCGCGCTCGTGGATCCACGAGACCCACTGCCTTCCGTTGCCGCAGGTCCCGCCGAGCCCCTTCTTCACGAGCCCGAGCAGCGTGTCGAAGATGCCGCCCTTGTCGGGGCTGAGCGTGAGCGACGAGCGCAGCGCCACGCGGCGCGTCGCGGGCGTGGGCGCCGCGAAGAGCGTCTCCTCCCAGCGCACGGCGATCTCGACGCTGCGCGCCCAGTGCCGGGGCACGCCCTCCTCGCGGCCGCCGATGACGCCCGTACTCTCGTCGTTCGCGGCGTCGAAGCGGTGCGCGTAGATCGTGGCCGTGCTCGACTGGAGCCACACCCGCGGCGGACGCGCGGCGGCGGCGATCGCCTCGCCGACGACCCGCGTCGAGTCGACGCGCGAGTCCATCATCTCGCGCAGGTTCTTCTCGCTGTAGCGGCAATTGACGGTGCGGCCGGCGAGGTTCACGACCACATCGGCGCCGTCCACTTCACGAGCCCACGCGCCGAGCGTGCGCCCGTCCCACGGCACGATGCGCACATCGCGCGCGAGGCACGGCCCGCCGCGCGAGAGCACGGTCACTTCGTCGCCGCGCGCGCGGAACGCACGCGCGAGCACCGCGCCGATCTGACCGCTGCCGCCTGGAAGAACGATTCGCATCAGGTCACGGTAGGCAGCTCGAAGCCCTGGCGGTACTCGCGGCGGACGCAGGTCTCGTTGGCCTCGTCGTGCGGCGAGCCATCGGGGTTCGCGAAGGCGAGCCTCGCCTTGTCCCAGAGAAGCTCCTGCTGCGGGAAGCGCGCCGCGCGAGAGCAGAGAAGCCCCGCCTCGGCGATTCCCGTCGCGTAGGAGAACGGCGTCTGCACGAACGCGTCGGGCTTGCCGAGGATCTTGTCGACCCACGCATGCCAGTGGTTGCGGCCGCGCAGCGTGCCCTCGCCGTCGACGCCGCGGCCCTTGATGTCGGCAAGCGCGACCTTCTTGCCGCCGATCCACACCTCGGGGTCGCCATCGGGCTGGTTGAAGATCGCGCCGCCCTCGCAGACGATCAGCGTGCCGCTTCCCGCCCACCTTCCAGCAGGAAGGCCGAGCGACGCGCGCGACGGCGCCTGGCTCTGGTCGCCGTAGTGGATGACGAAGCGGTCGCGCGCGAACATCGCGCGGTTCGCGGCCTTGGAGACGTCGTAGGTGAGCGTCGACATCACGCCGCGCGCGTGATAGAAGTCGCTCGGCGCAAGCGTGTGCGCGACGACCGAGATGGGCGACGGCAGGTCGAACGCGAAGTACGGAAGATCGAGGAGATGCGTGCACCAGTCGCCGAGCTGGCCCGTGCCGTAGTCCCACGACGAGCGCCACTGGAGCCCGATCAGCCCAGGGCGGCACGGCGCATCGACCGCGGCACCGAGCCAGAGCTGCCAGTCGATGTTCGCGGGCGGCTGGATCGGGTCCCTGAGGCCGCCGTACCAGAAGTACCCATCGGTCCCTTCGCCAGGTCCGCCGACCCAGACATGCGACTCGACCGCCTTGCCGAGGAGCCCGCGGCGCAGGATGTCGACCGTGTGCTGGCGGCCAAGAGGCCCCATGCGCTGGTTGCCCGTCTGGGTGACGAGCTGCGGCCGCGCAGGCAGCGCCGTTTCGATCGCCACGACCTCGGAGAGCTGCTGGACAAGCGGCTTCTGCGCGTAGACATGCTTGTTCGCGCGCATCGCCCACAGCGTGATCAGCGCATGGTTGTGGTCGGGCGTGCAGACGACGACCGCGTCGAACCTGTCGCCGTACTTGTCGAAGGCCTCGCGGAAGTCGCGGCAGGTGAAGGCATCGGGGTGCTCGGCAGCGACCGACGACAGCGCGTCCGCGTCGACATCGCAGAAACCCGTGAAGACGACATCGGGGTGGTTCTTGAGTTCGTGCCGATCGGCGGGCGCGATCGAGCCGCCGACACCGACCTGCAGCAGCTGCAGCTTGCCGAGCTTGCCGCGGAATCGCGGCCGTGGCGCGGGCGCAGGCGCGAGTGCACCAAACGCGGAAGGTGCGAGCAAAGTCGCCGCGGCGAGGCCACCAACGGTGGCCGCCGCAGACTGGATGAGGTCGCGTCGGGTGAGCATGCGGTCACGCTACCGCTCGGGCGGCGTTCACACAAGTTCTCTTGCCGCAATCACCCGAGCAGACCCTGCCACGCGCTCGATGTGCCCGCACTCAGCCCTGCGAGATGCGCGTGAAGATCGTCCTGCGCGCCTTCGCAAGCTGGATGACCGCGACGCCGCCAAGCATCAGCGCCGCGGCGTAGACCGTGCGCATCCCGATCGATTCGCCGACGAGGAGCCAGCCAAGCACGATCGCGACGAGCGGGTTCACGTACGCGTAGGTCGCCACGCGCGCCGCCGGCTGGTTGCGCAGGAGCCAGATGTAGGCGGTGAAGCCGACGAGCGAGCCGAACACGACGAGATAGCCCCACTGGAGCCAGGTCGCGGTCGTCGGTGGATTCGCCATCACCAGCGTCCACTCGTCGTGCCACACGAGTTCCTTCGGCACGCTTGCAAGAAGCAGCACCACGCCGCCCGAAAGCATCTGCATGGCGTTCGCGGCAAGCGGCGAGTGGGCGCCGCCCGGGCGCTTCGACCAGACGCTTCCCATCGCCCAGCCGAGCGTGGCGACGAGCATCACGACGACGCCGAAGGTGGACACGGCCTCCGTCGACTCGAACGCGTCGAGCTTGAGCACCACGACGCCCGCGACTCCGAGCGCGATCCCGAGCCACACGAGCCGCGACGGCGTGTGGTGCGTGCGGTGCATCCACCGGTCGAGCCACACGAGCCAGAGCGGCGTGACCGCGGTCAGGAGCGCGACGAGGCCTGAGTCGGTCGTCGCGCTTGCGATGGCGACGCCGCCGTTTCCAAGGAGCATGAGGCACGCGCCGACGATGCCCGCGTGCGTCCACGAGGTGAGCGTGAAGTCGCTGCGGCGCAAGGCGCCCTGCCACCACGCGATCCCGAGCAGGACGAGCCCCGCCGCCACGAACCGCGCGCCCGCCATCACGAACGCGCCGTGCTGCGACACAAGCTTGATCGCGAGATAGGTCGAGCCCCAGATGAGATAGACCGCGGCGAACGCCGCGACCACGCGGGTGGCACTCGGGCCGCCGGTTGACGCATCGCCCGACTCCGTGACCGCGCCCGCAGCGCCCACTTAGCCCTGCACCCTTGCAGCGCTCTCGACCGCGAAGTACTTCGCCTCGGGGTGGTGCACGACGATCGCGCTCGTCGACTGCTCGGGCACGATCTGCCAGTTCTCGGTGAGGACGCAGCCGATTCTCTCAGGCTGGAGGAGCCGGAAGAGCTTCTCCTGGTCGCTCATGTCGGGGCACGCGGGATAGCCGAAGCTGTAGCGTGAGCCGCGGTAGTGCTGTGTGAACAGCTTGCGGATCTCGGGGCTGTCGTCGTTGCCGATCCCGAGCTCTGCGCGCATCCGCTTGTGCCACATCTCCGCGAGCGCCTCGGCGCACTCGACGCCGAACCCGTGGAGATAGAGGTATTCCGTGTACTCGTTCCGCTCGAAGAGCTGCTTCGCGCGGTGGCTCGCCTCGAGCCCGACCGTCACGCACTGGAGGCCGAGGATGTCCTTCTCGCCGCTCTCGCGCGAGCGGAAGAAGTCGCTGATCGAGAGGCGCTCGCGCCCGAGCTGGCGAGGGAAGCGGAAGCGCTCGATCTCGCGCTCCTGGTCCGCGGGGTCGAACACGACGAGATCGTCGCCCTCCGACTGGACGGGGTAGTAGCCGTAGACGACCTGCGGACGAAGGATGCGCTCCTCGCGGCACTGCCGCGAGAGCCGCTCGAGCACGGGCCTCGCCTTCTCCTCGATGAAGCGCTCGTACGCCGCCTCGTCCATGTCGCCCTTCTTGAAGCCCCACTGCCCGCGGAAGAGCGCGACGAGGTTGATGTACGGGTAGACCTGCTCGAGCGGAATCTCCTCGACGAGGCGATGCCCGAGGAACGGCGCCTTCGGCACGGCGATGTCGGTCGCGACCGACGAGCGCGCGGGAAGCTCGACGCTCGGCGCCGCCGCGCGGGCCGAGGCGATCTTCGCATCGACCTCGCTGCGCTTCTCGACGCGCGCGTCGATCTCTGCGTCGATCGTGGCAAGCGTGCCCGACGCGAGCGCGTCGCACACCGACAGCCCCTCGAACGCGTCGCGGCCGTAGTAGAGCGGGCCCTTGTAGATCTTGCGCAGGTGGCTCTCGGCATAGTGGCGCGTGAGCGCTGCGCCGCCGAGGATCACGGGCACGGTGATGCCGAGCCGGTTCATCTCGTGGAGGTTCTCCTCCATGACCGCGACCGACTTCACGAGGAGCCCGCTCAGGCCGATCGCGTCGGCGTTGGTCTTGCGCCACGCGTCGAGGATCGCCTGCAGCGGCTGCTTGATGCCGATGTTGTGGATCTCGAAGCCGTTGTTCGAGAGGATGATGTCGACGAGGTTCTTGCCGATGTCGTGGACATCGCCCGCGACGGTCGCAAGCACGATCTTCGCCTTCTTGCCCGCGCCCGCCTCGGCCTTCGGCATGTGGGGCTCGAGGAACGCGACCGCCTTCTTCATCACCGCAGCAGACTGGAGCACGAACGGAAGCTGCATCTGGCCCGAGCCGAACAGTTCGCCGACCGTCTTCATGCCGCCGAGGAGATGGTCGTTGATGATCGCAAGCGGCGGATACTTCTGCATCGCCTCCGTCAGGCTCTTGTCAAGATCACGGTCCTCGCCGTCGATGATGTGCTGCGCGAGGCGCTCCTCGATCGGAAGGTCGGCGAGCGTCTTCTTCACGGTCGCCTCTTCCGCGCCATCGGGGAAGAGCGAGATGAAGTGGAGAAGCGGATCGAAGTTCTCAGGCTGCCCCTCGGGCCGCGACGCGCCGCGGCGGTCGAAGATGAGCCACTCCGCGGCGTCCCACTGCTCGGGCGCGATGCGGTTCTTCGGCGTGATCTTCGACGCGTGCACGATCGCCGCTGTCAGGCCGCGCTCGCGCGCGTGGTGCAGGAACGCGCTGTTCAGGACCGCGCGCGCCGATGGCTTCAGGCCGAACGAGATGTTCGAGAGGCCGAGGATGATGCCGCACTTCGGGAAACGCGCGGAAATCGCCGCGATTCCGTCGAGCGTCTCGAGGCCGAGGCGGCGGTCGTCGTCGTTGCCCGTCGCGATCGTGAAGGTGAGCGGGTCGAAGAGGATGTCTTCCTCGGGAAGTCCCCACTTCTTCGTGTAGAGGTCGTGGATGCGCGACGCGATCTCGAGCTTGCGGTCGGCCGTCTTCGCCATGCCCGCCTGCTGGTCCTCGTCGATCGTGAGCGCGACGCACGCGGCGCCGTACTTCTTCAGGAGCGGGCAGATGCGGTTCATCCGCTCTTCGCCATCCTCGAGGTTGATCGAGTTGACGATCGCCTTGCCGCCGTGGCGCTTGAGTCCCTCCTCGATGACGACGGGGTCGGTCGAGTCGAACATGATCGGCGCGTTCACCTGGCGCACATAGCGCGCAGCGACCTCGGCCATGTCCTTCGGGCCGTTCCTGCCCACGAAGTCGACGCAGACGTCGAGCACCTGCCCGCCGTCCTTGATCTCCTCGCGCGCCATCGACACAAGGCCGTCGAAGTCGCTCTCGTCGAGCAGGCGCTTGAACTTGCGCGAGCCGTTGGCGTTCGTGCGCTCTGCGACGATGAGGAACGAGTTCTCCTGCTTGAACTCGACGAAGCCGTAGAGGCTCGAGCAGCCCGGCTCCTGCGGTTCGATCGCGCGGCGCTGCGGCTTCTTGTCGAGGCCGAGGCCATCGATCAGCGAACGCAGCTCGCGGATATGTTCCGGCGTGGTGCCACAGCACCCACCGACCGAATTCACGCCGTATTCCTCGACGAATCGCTGCATCGCCTCGCGGAAGGGCTTCGCCTGCAAGGGGTACTCGGTGCGCCCGTCGACGAGGATCGGAAGCCCCGCGTTCGGCAGCACGCTGATCGCGCGGTCCCAGTGCTTCGAGATGTAGGCCACATGCTCGGCCATCTCGACCGGGCCCGTCGCGCAGTTCAGGCCCAGCGAGTGGATCGGGAACGGCTTGAGCGCGTTCACGACCGCGGCGATGTCGCTTCCGAGCAGCATCGTGCCCGTCGTCTCGATCGTCACGCTCGAGAAGATGGCGCGGTCATCGGGCGTCAGGCCCGCTTCCTTCAACGCGTCGATGACGGCGTTGATCGCGATCTTCTGCTGGAGAAGATCCTGCGAGGTCTCGATCATGAAGCCGTCGATGCCGCCCGCGATCAGGCCGCGCGCCTGCTCGAGATAGCTCGCGTGCATCTCCTCCCACGACACCTGGCCGAGCGACACGAGCTTGGTGCCCGGGCCCATCGAACCGATCGCAAAGCGCGGGCGGTCTGGCGTCTCGAACTTCGCGGCGGCCGCGCGCGCGACCTCGGCGGCGCGCTTGTTCAGTTCGAAGGTCCACGAGGCGAGCTCCTCGTCGAACTCGCGGCCGACGAGGATGTTGGCGCCGAAGCTGTCGGTCTCGACGACATCTGCGCCCGCAGCGAAGTAGTTCTCGTGGATCCGCTGGATGATGTCGGGCCGCGTCTTGACGAGGATGTCCGTGCAGTTGTCGCGGCCGAGGTAGTCGGAGGGTGCGCAGTCTGCACACGCGTGGATCTGCGTGCCCATGCCGCCATCGAAGACGAGGGTGCGGGTTTCGAGAGCCTTGACGAGGGAGCGCGGCATGGCGGGAAGGATAGACCCCGCCGCGGTTCCTTTCAACCGTTTATGAGGATGAACGGATGAAGCGCTTCCTGTTGTCTTTTTTGGTTTTTTTCTCAACGGCTCTTCCGACGCGCCGCGGACCGCGAGGTACACTCGGGCCATGCGGAAGTTCCCCATGTCGACCGTGCGGTCGCGCGAATCCTCCCCCTCCCGAGCGCCGTTCCGAGCCGTGCGCGTCCTCGCGGCCTGCGCGCTGTCCGCTCTTGCGGTGATCGCCCCGCTCGGCGGCTGCGCGAGCGCGCCCGAGGCCGCCATGGCGCGGTCGGCTCCCGCGGCCCTTCCGCGCGAGACCTTCGACGCCGTCTGGACCACGGTCCGCGACCAGCATTTCGACCCGAGCCTCAACGGCGTCGACTGGAACGCGGTGCGCGACGAGCTGCGCCCGCGCGCCGAAGCGGCCAAGAGCCAGTCCGAGCTTCGGGGCGTGCTGCAGGAGATGCTCGCGACGCTCGGGCAGAGCCACTTCTCCGTGATTCCCGCTGAGGCCGACGACGCCGACGGCGCGGCGGAACAGGAACCAGCGAGCACGGCCTCCACAACCTCCGCGGAGCCAGAGCTCCTTCCGCCAGACCGCGCGGTCGGAGTCCTCGGGCTCGACCTCGCGAGCGTCGAGGGCTTTCCCACGGTCACCCGCGTCACGCCCGGACTTCCCGCCGCACGCGCTGGCGTCCTCCTCGGATGGCGGCTCGTCGCCGTGAACGGAGCCGAGATCGCCCCGATGGTCGAGGAGACGCGCGCGCGCCTCGCGGAGCTCGAGTCGAGCGGCCGCGACCCGCACTCGCCCGAGGCCACGCAACTGCGCATGGCGCTCGTGTTCGCGGGACAGCAGCTTCTCGTCGGCCCCGTCGGCTCGACGGCGGAAGTCGTCTTCGAGGATGCGTCGGGTGCGGAGCAGAGCGTCTCGCTCTCCTACGAAGCGCCGCCGCTCGGCTCAAGCTCGTTCGGAAACCTCCCGCCCTTCCCCGTCGATGTGCAGTCACAGGTCCTCGAGCGCCCCGTCGAAGGCGGCGCGCCGCTCCGCGTCGGCTATCTCGCATTCAACATCTGGATGACCGGCGCCTCCGACGCGATCCACCGAGGGGTTGACAAGCTTCGACGCTCGGACGGAATCGTCCTCGATCTCCGCGGAAACCCCGGCGGCGTGGCCGCGATGTCGATGGGTGTGGCGGGGTTCTTCACGGCGGAGCCGTTCAGCCTCGGCACCTTCATCGGACGGGACAACTCGCTTGAGTTCCGCGCAGCGCCTCGGCGCCTGTCTGCCGAAGGCACGCGCGTCCGCCCCTACACGCGGCCACTCGCGATCCTCATCGACGGCCGCAGCGCGAGCACCAGCGAGATCTTCGCGGGCGGAATGCAGGAGGCGGGCCGCGCGCGCGTCTTCGGCGAGACGACCGCGGGCATGGCGCTTCCCGCGCAGGCGGTCAGGCTCCCGAACGGCGATGTCCTCCTGCACGCGATCGCGGACTTCGCCACGCCGAAGGGCGTGCGCATCGAGGGCCGCGGCGTGGTGCCCGACGAGGTCGTCCCGCAGCGCCTGTCGTCGCTCCGCGAGGGGCGCGACGAAGTGCTCGAACAGGCCATCACCTGGATCCGTACGCGCACGCTCGAGTCCCGCGCGGAGCGGGCGAAGCGCGCGGAATCAGGCGCATCCAATCCCTAAGGCCGCGCCCCGCGCGTCCCCGCCATCCGAACGCTCCCTTCGAAATCAAGGCACGAACCAACAGGCACGAAACCGCCAGATTCTTGAGATCAATCCACATGAACCCGCTCTCCGACATGAACCTGAACTCCTCCCGCATCCGAGTCGCCGCGCGCACCGCGCTCGTGGCGCTCATCCTCGCGCACGCGCCCGCAGCGGCCCTCGCCCAGGATGGCGCAGCCCCTGCGCCCGAGGCCGCGAAGCCCGCCGCTCCCGCCGCGAACCTGCCGAGCGCAGCCGACATCCTCGCCAAGTCGCTCGAGGCGACGGGTGGCAAGGAAGCGTGGTCGAAGATCACCTCGATGGAGTCGAAGGGGTCGATGGATATCCCCGCCGCGAACATCAAGGGCCCGATGCACTCGATCATGGCGGCGCCGAACAAGACGGTCGTCCGCATGGAGCTCGCTGGCTTCGGCGCGATCACGACCGCCTTCGACGGCACCGTCGGCTGGACGAGCGACCCGACGGGCGGCACGCGCATCCTCGAGGGCGAGGAGCGCGAGACGATCGCCCGCGAGGCGGATGTCCTCGGCAACCCCGATCCGATGTCGCGGTGGGATTCCGTCAAGACGATCGGCGAGGGTGACTTCGGCGGCTTCGACTGCTGGAAGATCGAGGCCACGCGCGGGAAGGACAAGACGATCCTCTGGTTCGAGAAGTCGACCGGCCTCGCACGCGGGTCGGAGACGACGGTCGCCACGCAGATGGGCGAGATCCCCATCAAGAGCGTGCTGCAGACCTACACCGAGTACAAGGGCGATTTCGGCACCGTGAAGCTGGCGACGCGCACCGAGTCGAGCCAGATGGGCCAGAAGATGATCGCCACCATCGACAGCGTGACCTTCAACGCGGTGCCCGCCGACGCTTTCGCGCTTCCGAAGGAGGTTCAGGAGCTCCTGAAGCCCGAGCCGACGGAAGACGAGGAACTTGGCGAGGAACTCGACGGCGAGACTCCTGCGGAGGCTCCCGCATCGAAGCCCGCGGCACCGGCGGCACCCGCCGCACCCGCTGCGCCGAAGGCCTGAGAATCGCGCGTCGATCGGGTGGAACACGCACGCGACGCCCCGCGTCCTCCGCGCACGCCGCGGCCGCGCGGCGCTCGCACCGCTCCCGAGGCACACGATGAACTTCGCCGCGTTCTCCACCGCGTTCTCCACCCGATCGACGCTTGTCGCGCTCGCGCTCCTCGCGACCGCAACCCCTGCGGCACCGTGCGGCCTTCGCACGGCGACCGCGTTCCCGCAAGCGCAGTCCGACGCGCCGTCCGCGCCGCCCTCTGCCCTCCCCGATGGGACAGAGCTTCTCCGCCGCGCCCTTGATCGTCTCGGCGGCGACGCGTGGAACGCGATCGGTTCCTTCGAGTCCGTCGCACGCGTCGAGACTCCAATGGGGAAGGGCCGCGTCGCCTACAGCTTCGTCGCTCCGGTCGCGAAGCTGCCCGCTGCGCACCTGCTTGTGCAGACGATGCCTGGCGGCGACGGCACCGCGTCGGGCGCGGAGACCACGCTCGAGCTCGGGGTCGCAGACGGCGTCGCCTGGATGGGTGAACCGGGCCGCGCGCAGCCCGTCGAGCCTGCGATGGCGGCCGAACTCGCGGGCGGCGGCGACCTCATCACGCTCGTCCGCTCGCTCTCCGCGCGCTTCAGCGATGTCCGCACCATCGGCCGCGAGACTGTCGACGGCCGGCCGTGCTGGCGGCTTGCCATGAGGCCCGTCGGGGCGCCGCCCGAGCACGCACCCTGGTCGCTCTTCCTCAGCGAGCCCGACGCGGAGATCGTCGGCCTCGAGATCCCCCCGCCGCCGCGCGCCGAGGCCGCGAACGCCCCCGTCGCAGGAGGTCAGTCGATGCGCTTCCGCCGCTGGGAGCCCGTCGAGCGCGGCAACCGCGCGCTCGCCCCCGCTTCCGAGGACACGCCCGCGCGGCTCGTCTCATTCCGCGAAGCGACCATCACGACCGCAGGCATGAAGATCGACATGATCTACGAGCGGGTCGCGGTCGATACGCTCGCACCAGGGTCGATCGCCGCCCCAGCTTCGATCGGCGGCGGCGCAGCGCGGGGCCGCTGAACGCCGCACGCGGCGCTTCCCGCTGAAAGAACGCATGTTGATGCAGAACACGACTTCATCCTCATCCTCCGTGACAGCCGTCGCGCCCGCGGCCTCCGCCGCGGGCGCCGTCCTCCTCGAGGGCGTGTGCAAGCGCTTCGGCAAGGTCGACGCCGTGCGCGGCATCTCGCTTTCGATCCCCGAGCGCTCGCTGTGCGGCTTCCTCGGGCCGAACGGCGCGGGAAAGAGCACCACGATCCGCATGATCATGTCGATCATCGCCCCCGACGCGGGCCGCGTCGAGGTGATGGGGTCGTCGGCGCTCGCGATGAAGGACCGCATCGGATACCTCCCCGAAGACCGCGGCCTCTACCGCAAGATGAAGGTCGGCGAGTTCGTCGGATACATGGCGCGCCTCAAGGGCGTGCACCCGCAGGGGCTCTCGCGCCGCATCGACGACTGGCTCGAGCGGCTCGAGCTTCCGGGCGTGATCAAGCGCCGCTGCGAGGAGCTCTCGAAGGGCCAGCAGCAGAAGATCCAGCTGCTTGCGTCGATCATCCACGCGCCCGACCTCCTCATCCTCGACGAGCCCTTCTCGGGGCTCGATCCCGTGAACGGCCGCCTCGTGCTCGAGCTGATCCGCAGCGAGCAGGCGCGCGGCGCCACGATCATCTTCTCAACCCACCAGATGCACACCGCCGAGGCGCTCTGCGACAAGGTCGTGCTCATCAACAAGGGCGAGAAGGTGCTCGACGCGACGATGCCCGAGCTCCGCGCGCGCTACGACGACCGTGGCCTCGTGTGCGAGCCGCTCTCGGCCCCCGACGATTTCGCGGCGCTCGCGCTGCGCTCTGGGCTCGCGATGCACGCGCGCACGCACGAGAACGGCGCGGTCGACCTCGACCTCGCCGCGGGCGTCGCGGCCGCCGACGCCATGCGGGCGGTGCTCGAGCTCGCGCCGATGCGCTCGCTCGGCCTCAGGCGCATGAATCTCGACGACCTCTTCGTCGAGCTCGTCTCGGGTCCCGAATCCGGCGGTTCCGCGCGCAAGGGAGCGAAGATCGATGCCTGACCGACCGAATCAGTCCTATCTCGGCAAGGTTGTGCTCGTCGCCTGGCGCGAGTTCCGCCACACCGCGCTCACGAAGGGCTTCATCTTCGGCGCGGTCGCCGTGCCCGTCGTCATGTTCGGCGTCATCACGCTGATGCCGCTCCTCGTCTCGCGCGAGTCGCCGCCGCTCGTCGGCACCATCGTCGTCGCGGACCCCGAGGGATCGGTGTCGGCGCGGGCCGAGCAGGTGCTCGTCACGCCGCCGAGCGTGAAGGAGGTCCTCGACGAGCTTGCATCCGCCGAGGCGACTCCCGCCTCGCCCGCGGGCACGGCCGAGGCGATCGATGCGGCGTCGAGCCTTTCCGCGGCGCCCCAGCGCATCGAGGTCACCTGGCGCGTGGAGCCCTCGCTCGACGCGGTCGAGGCGATCAAGCGCGATGTGCGCGAGGGCAAGATCCTCGCGGGCGCCGCGATTCCGCCCGATGCGCTCGACCCCGCGAACGCGACCGACGGATTCGAGCTCTTCATCCCGAGCTCGCTCTCGCCGAAGCATGTGCGGCAGATCACCCGCGCGCTCGGCGTCGCGCTCGAGGAGGAGCGCGTCGAGCGGAGCGGGCTCGACGCTGCGCTCCTCGCGCGGCTCAAGGACCGCCCCGAGCCACGCACGACGCGCATCTCGCCCGAGGGCGACGAGGCAGAGGAGAACACGGAGGCGCGCTTCCTCGTCCCGATCGCGTTCATGTTCCTTCTCTGGATCACGGTCTTCACGAGCGCGAACTACCTGCTCACGACCACCATCGAGGAGAAGTCGAACAAGGTGATGGAGGTGCTGCTCGCGGCCGCGAGCCCGCTGCAGCTCCTCGGCGGGAAAATCGTCGGATACGCGCTCGTCAGCACGGTGATGCTCGTGATGTACGGCGCGCTCGGCGTCGCAGGGCTCACGGCGCTCGCAATGGGCGACCTCGTGCCCGCGATGCACCTCGTCTACCTCGCGATCTACTTCGTGATCGCCTATGTGATGGTCGCCGCAATGATGTCCGCCGTCGGAAGCGCCGTCAGCGACCTGCGCGAGGCGCAGTCGCTCGTCGGCCCCGTGATGACGCTGCTCCTCGTGCCGCTCATCCTGTGGATGCCCATCACGCAGGACCCGAACGGCATGCTCGCCACGATCACGAGCTTCATCCCGCCCGCGTCGCCCTTCGTGATGATTCTCCGTCTCACCGCGGCCACCGAGCCCGTCCCGATGTGGCAGGTCATCGCCGCCACAGTGTGGGGCCTGGCCTGCGCCGCGGGGCTTCTCTGGCTCGCCTCGCGCATCTTCCGCGTCGGCGTCCTCATGCAGGGCAAGCCGCCGACTCCGCGAGAGTTGCTGAAGTGGGCATTCGTGCGCTGACCGCGCCGCCGGGCCCTCGCGTGAATCCACGCGGCGACCGCCGCCGTACCATCCGACCGCGTGTCCGACCTCTCCGCCTGGATCCTCTCGATCGGCCTCTTCCTGGGCGTGGTGGTCCTGACGGCGCTCGCCGCGAGATCGGTCGCGGGCGACCCGCCGCGCGGACGCAGGCGCTGCCCACGCTGCTGGCATGAGCTCGGCCCAGCGCGGGGCGACGGAGACGGCCGCCCCGACGACGACGCGGCGATTGCCTCGCGCCGCTGCGCCGAGTGCGGGTTCACGGCGCAGCGCGAGAGCGACACGGCGCGCACGCGGCGCCAACCCCTGCGCGCGGCGCTCGCGATCCTCGGCGTCGTGGCGCTTGTCCTCGCGGCCCGCGCGCGATTCATCAGCACCGGCTTCTGGAGCATGGCGCCGACTGCGATCCTGGTGACCGCCGTCCCGTGGGTCGACTCCACGGAGTTCGACTCTCCGATCCGCGAGCTTGCCCGCCGCATCGGCTCCGCAACCCTTGACGACGGGCAGATCGAGGACGCGCTCGAGCTCGTCGTCGCGGGTGACTCGGGCGCACGCCCGCCGACGCGCGAATGGCAGCGGAAGTACGGCCTGCTCTGCGATACGCTCCTCCTCGGCATGTGGCGCGACGACGAGCGCCTCCTTCGCCTGCTCGAGATCCCGCCCGCGGTCGACCTCGTCGGGCTGATGGCTGGCGAAGACGGCACCCACGCGCTTGCGATCGATGTCGCGGCGTGGTGGCCGAGCGGCCTCGAGGGAGAGGCCGAGGTGCGTCTCTCAGATGGCTCCTCGGCGCGGGCGGTGTTCGATCCGTGGGGCCGCAACGCTCCGTGGCTCGTCGCGCTTCCCACGGGGGTCGCGCCCTCGGCGGCCTTCTCGTTCGACCTGCGCGTGCGCCCGCGGGGCCTCGCGGCCGAAGACGCTCCCGACGGCGGCTGGAGGCGGTACGAGACGATTCACGCGCGCGCCACGCGCCTCGCCGGCCGCGACGCCAACGAACCCAACGCCGAGCCCGTCGACTCGCCCGCGCTCCGCGCCGCGATCGCCGCAGTCTTCGACTTCGATGACGCCTTCGTGCTCTGGTCGCAAGGGACGCCGCGCGGCGGGCTTCGCTTCAACGAGCGCGCGACCTCCGAGCCCGACTTCGAGGACATCCTGATCGGCCTCCGCATCGAGGTCTGCGAGGACGGCGTGCCGCGGCGCACGAGCAGGATCTGGTGGCTCGCGGGCCCCCGCGTGTCGCGCCCGCGCTGGTTCACGCCCGTCGAAGACGCTGCGGCGCTCGAGCGGCTCTTCGCAGCGGACCCCGCGCAGGACACGCGTTGGACGCTGCGGATCACGGGAGACGGCGCACTCGCGGATCTCGCGCGCCCTCCCCTCGCGGAGCGTCCCACACGCGCCTTCCGCCACTGGAGCGGCTCGTTCGAGGTTCCCCTGCGGGTCCATCGGATCGCGCAGCCGTCGCCGGCGCGGCGGTGGACCCCGCTGCCCGAACCAACCGCGGCGCCTGCACCGGGCGCACCGTGACCGCGGACGAGAAAAATGGCACGCGCGGGGACCCCGGCGGGAAGCAACGCAGCCCAAAGGGGCGCGCGCGGCAGGTGCCGCCGGGCCGAGGCCGAGCGCAACCTGCACGCCTGTCAGGGACGAGCGCTCGAACCCTATTGCAAGGTGGGTTCGGCGTCCATCGATCCCGACCTTCCACTCGATGCCTCGGGGCGCCCCGACGGGTCGCGGCGCCTTGCGCAAAGGAGGCCTGGTCTTCGTCGCGGAACTCGCCGATCCCTAGGGTTCAAGCAAGGTTCGAGGCGATGTGCCTGACAGTCTGCCCGCGGGGGTCTCCGCGCGTGCGAAGTGGAGTGTAGCCCGCGATTCAACCGACATTGACAAGGGAGCCCGATTCGCGCATCATGCCGCGACTTTCGAGGATTTCCCATGCGCCGTACCACAGGTCTTGCGTCCGTTTCCGTTGCCGCCCTTCTTCTCGCCCTCGGCGGCTGCGCGGCCGATCCCGAGCGGACCGACCTCAAGTCGATCACGAGCAACCTGACCCCCGAGCTCCAGGCCACCGCAGAGCGTCCCGTCGACATCGATGTCAACTGGGCCGTGAACGCCGACCAGGACCTCCGCGGCGCGTGGAACGACCTTGGTCGCTTCTGGCTCACCAACCGTCCGCGCTCGCTGAGCAACTACCCGATCATGTCGACGGGCGGCAACCGCTGATCGAGCCCGTTGTCCGCGCCGCGCTCAGGGCTTCGCTCCATCTGAATAGTCCCTCCTGATCGCTCCGCACGGCGCGGCTACGCTGTCCGATTCCCCCGCGGCCACCTGTGCGCGATCTCGCCCCGCTCCTCCTTCCCGTCCGTCTCGTCGGCTCGTTCGCCCGAAGCTTCCACCCCGCCGAACTGCCGCCGATGCTTCGGCGCACCTACGGCCGCGAGCTGGTGAGCTGGGCCTTTCTGCCGCTCATGCTCGGGGCGATCGAGGGCGGCACCATCGCGATCGTCGTCAAGAAGGCGTTCACGGGGCAGCCGGGGGTCGACCCCTTCTGGCTCGACCTCGCGACCGCGTGGGTGGGCGCCGCTCCGAACATCGCGAACCTGACCAGCTTCATCTGGGCCGCGGCCGCGCGCGGGCGTCCGAAGGTCGCCTTCATCTCGTGGCTCCAGATCGCGACCTGCCTTCTGGTTGCCGCGATCGCGCTCTTCCCGCGCGACGGGCTCGGCCTCCTCGGGGTCTGCATCGCGCTCGGGCTTGCGCGCACGGCGTGGACGGGCGTCATCACCATCCGCGCCGCCGTGTGGCGCAACAACTACCCGACCGCGAGCCGCGCCACGATCGCGGGCAAGCTCGCGACCGTGCAGAGCCTCTTCCTCGCCGCGGCGGGCGCGGGCGTCGGGTGGGCGATGGACCGCAATCCCGACAACTACCACGCACTCTTCCCCGCGCTCGCGGTCGCAGGCCTCTTCGGAAACAGCATCTACCGCAAGGTGCGCCTGCGGCGTGCGCGCGCCCTGCAGCGGGCCGAGCTCGACGGCCGCAAGCGCGACACGGGCTTCAACCCGCTCGCGATGGTCGCGCTGCTGCGCGACGACCCGCTTTACGCGCGGTTCATGCTCTGGATGAGCATCTTCGGCTTCGGGAACCTCATGCTGATGGCGCCGATGACCTATGTGATCGCCGACGAGCTGCGCATGAGCTACTCAGCGGGCATCCTCGCGTCGACCACGCTGCCGCTGCTGGTCATGCCGATCGCGATCCCCCTGTGGGCGCGGCTGATGGACCGCACGCACATCGTCCACTTCCGCTCGATCCACGGGTGGAGCTTCGTGGCGGCCAGCGCCGCCGTCACGCTCTCGGCCCTCTTCGCAAGCGAATGGCTCATGTACCTCGGCGCCGCGCTCATGGGCGTCGGCTTTGCGGGCGGCACCCTCGCGTGGAACCTCGGGCACCAGGACTTCGCTCCCGCCGCGCGCGACAGCGAGTACATGGCCGTGCATGTCACGCTCAACGGGCTGCGGGGAATCCTCGCGCCGATCGCCTCCTGGTACCTCTACCAGTGGCTCGCGCCGAAGGGACTCTCGAGCGTGGTGCTTCTGGTCTGCACGGTCGTGAACATGGCGGGCGTGCTCGGGTTCATGTCGATGCGGGCCGACATCAGGCGCCGCTCCGCGGAGGCTGATCCCGCGACCGTTGGCAGATAACCCTTCTCCGCAGGGGAGCGTTGCCTGCGGGTGGATGTCGCTTCCCATGCGATGGCGTGGTATCGTCTGCGATTCGCCCCGTCGCCGCGCCGGGGCACCCGGCATCGAGCTCGGACCGTCGTCCGACCCGGAGGTACCCGCGGCCCGTGCGGGCTTGGAGCCCGCGCGAAGGAAGCACACGCACACATGGTCGACTACAACCTGATCGAGGATCTCAAGCTGGCGGATGGTGAAGTGGAGCGCATGCTCCGCGAGGCGGGCATGGCCGGCGTCGCCACGGGCGACATGGACAGCCTGATCTCGAAGGAAGTGAGCGCCTACGCGCCAGGCGCGATCCTCAAGGGTCATGTCGTCGGCTTCTCCGGCGACCATGTCGTCGTCGAGGTCGGTCTCAAGAGCGAAGGCCTGATCGACCGCAACGAGTTCGAGGACACCGATGTCGCCGTGGGCGACCAGGTCGAGGTCCTCCTCGAGAGCCTCGAGGACGAGACCGGCGGCGTGCGGCTCTCGAAGCGCAAGGCCGACCGCATCCGCGGCTGGGAGAACATCCTCCTCACCCGCAAGGAAGGCGATGTCATCGAAGGCAAGTGCGTGCGCAAGATCAAGGGCGGCTTGCTCGTCGACATCGGCGTGCCCGTCTTCCTCCCCGCGTCGCAGGTCGATGTGCGCCGTCCCGGCGACATCGGCGAGTTCGTCGGCAAGCCGATGCGCGCGATGATCCTCAAGATCGACGAGGAGCGCCGCAACATCGTCATCTCGCGCCGCAAGCTCATCGAGGATGAGCGCGACGCCGCCAAGAAGCGCCTGCTCGAGAACGTGCGCGAGGGTGACCTCGTCCGCGGCGTCATCACGAATGTCGCCGACTTCGGCGCGTTCGTCGACCTCGGCGGCATCGACGGCCTCCTCCACATCACCGACATGTCGTGGGGCCGCGTGAACCACCCGAGCGAGATCGTCCGCATCGGCGACGAGATCGAGGTCAAGATCCTCAACATCGACCGCGAGCGCGAGAAGATCGCCCTCGGCCTCAAGCAGAAGGAAACCTCGCCCTGGGAGCAGATCGAGGCGAAGTACCCCGTCGGCTGCCGCGCGAAGGGCACGGTCGTCAACCTCATGTCGTACGGCGCGTTCGTGCGGCTCGAGGAAGGCATCGAGGGCCTCGTCCACATCAGCGAGATGTCGTGGACCCGCCGCGTCAACCACCCGAGCGAGCTCGTCTCGGTCGGTCAGGAGATCGATGTCGTCGTCCTCGACATCAACAAGGAGAAGCTCGAGATCTCGCTCGGCGTCAAGCAGACCGAGGTCAATCCGTGGGAGCTCGTTGCCGAGAAGTACCCGCAGGGCACGATCATCGAGGGCAAGGTTCGCAACCTCGCCAACTACGGCGCGTTCATCGAGATCGAGCCGGGCATCGACGGCCTCCTCCATGTCAGCGACATCAGCTGGACGAAGAAGGTCGCGCACCCGAACGAGCTCTACAAGAAGGGCGATGTCGTGAAGTGCGTGGTGATCGATGTCGACCAAGAGAAGCAGCGCGTCGGTCTCGGCGTGAAGCAGCTCACCGAGGATCCGTGGGTCGAGGCGATCCCGTCGGCATACCGCCCGGGCATGATCGTGAAGGGCACGATCACGAAGATCACCAACTTCGGCGTGTTCGTCGAGCTCGAGGAAGGCCTCGAGGGTCTCCTCCATATCTCCGAGCTCAGCGACTCGAAGGTGGAGAACCCGCAGGATGTCGTCAAGGTCGGCCAAGAGGTCGAGGTCAAGATCCTGCGCGTCGACACAGACGATCGCAAGATCGGTCTCTCGCTCAAGCGCGCCCAGTGGACGGGCGGCGGCGAGCAGCGCAGCTCGGAAGAGTTCGACCGGCCCGCGTCTCCGCGCGGTCCGCGTGCGGCGCCTTCCCGCGGCGGCCTCGACAGCCACGGCGCCATGGGCTCGGACAAGTTCAGCTTCTGAACCACGCCGAGCGGACAGAATCGAAGCGTCATCGCGGCGGCCGGCACACAATGCCGGCCGCCGCGCTCTTTGTGGGAGGCATGCGCGTCTCCGCCGCGGGCCGGAGGATGACGACAAACCCACGACCGAGAAGTCGCGGGTCGGGTCTCGGCAGGTCGGGTTGAGCAGGTGCGCTCAGAGGAGCACGATGAAGGCGAGCACGGTCAGCAGAAGGATCTTCCGCCGCGCGCTGATCGGAGCAAGGATGGTCGAGATGAGCATCTTGGTTTCCAACGACCTTCTCAACGCGTCCGGCAGGCGCTCGTCCGCGTGTTTCTCGGTCACTCCGTCCGTGCGGAGCGCGAGCCTCTTGCGGCCTGCGCCAGAGGCGCGTGACGGACGAACTATGACGCCTGTTCCGAGCGACCGCCAGAAAAATCGCCGCGGACGCTCAAGATGCCTCGTGTTTCTTTTCACGCTCCTCGCCGCGCTCTCCCACCCCCCTCTCGTCGCCTCGGCGGGGCCCGCGCGGGTCGCGGCCACCGCGGTCGCGTCTGCGGAGCCTTCCGAGGCGACCGCGCTCACCGCCTACCTCGCGGCCCGCGCATGGCTTGATGCCGACGCGCTTCCCGCAGAGTCTGACCCCGCCGCGCGCGTGTCGCTCGAGGCCACGACCTCTGTGTGCGTGCTCCTCAGGCTCGATGGTCGCCTTGTCGGCGCGGGGCACGATGAACTCGACGCGCCGCGATCGACCGCCGCCGCTGCCTCGAACGACTCGGGACTGCTCCTGCGCCGCGCCGTCGGACGGGCCGTCGCCCGCGCGCTCGCGGACACCACGATCTCCGCGGTGCGCGCCGAACTCGGCGACAAGGTCACCGCACGCCTCTCGCTCGAGGTCGAGCTTGGCGGCCCGCTGCGGCCGCTCATCGGCCGCACGATCGCGGACGCCGCGCGGCGCATCGCCTCAGGCAACGAAGGAGTGGCCGTGCTGCGCGGCGAGCGGGCGCACCGCGCCTTCCCCTCGCGGCTTCTCGCGGCGGACACGGCGGCGCGCACGGACCGGATCATCACGGGGCTTCTCCTCGAGGCGGGTCTTCCCGCGAAGGACCTCCCCGAGTTCACCGCGGACGAACGCGTCTCGCTCGCGCGGTTCCAGACGATCCGCCTTCGCGCCGATGCGCCCGACGCGGCGCCCGCCGTGGTGACGCGCGCAGGGCGCGTGGTCTCGCAGCGCGAGCTCACCGAGGGCTTCGCGCGCGCCTCCGCGGCGCAGCTCGCGGCGCGGCTGGCGGCGCAGGCCGTTCCGGCCGACCCAAGCCGCGCGGACGGCCCTCAGCGCCTCCTCGGAACGCTCAATCCGACCGCGGACCTCTACGACCCACCCTTCGCGGCGCCGAGCGACGCAGCGCTGGCGAGCCTCGCGCTCGCCCGCGCAGCGCGCTCGCCGCTCCTTCCCGAACCGATCCGCGTCCATGCGGCCGCACGGGCGCGTGCGCTCATCGGATGGATCGCGACGCTTCCAGACGGGGAGTCGGCCGTCTCGGCGGATTGCCTCGCCGCGATCGCGTCGGCCGAGCTTGTACGCGAGGGAGGCGGAGGAGTTGGCGTCGATGTCGCCGCCACCGCCGCACAGCGCGCGTCGCTCCGCGACCGAATCGGCGTGTCGGTCCGATCGCTCCTCGCCGACGGCGACACCGGTGGCGCGTCCGATTCCACCCGCATCGCGCTTCTCGCGGCGGCTGCGCACACGCTCGGCGACGCGGTGACCGAGAGCGACCTCGAGGCACTGATTCTCCGCCTTGAGGCGCATGCCTCGGAGCGACCCGCGAGGCTCGTCGACGCGGCGCTGCCGATCGCGCTTCTCACGGCCTCTTCCAGCCTCGCGGAGCGGCACCGCGCGCCTCTCCGCGCGCTCTTCGACCGTTTCACCACCCTCGCGTCCGAACTGCAGGTGGGAACCCCCGCGCCTGGGGCCGCCGCCGATGCCGCCGATCCGCGCTCCGCGGATCTCGTCGGCGGCATCGAGATCCCAGGTTCCGCAAGCGGCGTCGCGGACACGCAGTCGCTCCTGTTGATGACGGGAATCGCCATGACGGAGGCCGCGCACTCCCCCGAGGACTGGACCGCCGATCCAACGGCCCGCGCCACCCTTCTCCCCTACGCCCGATTCGTCGTGCAACACATCGCCACAGATCCCTGGGTCGGTGGCTTCCGCAATCCGCGGACCCTTCGGGGACTGGTCCGCGGGTCGCTCCTCCGCGACGACTGCCCGCCTGGAGCGACCTCCGCCGCGTTGCTCTTTTTGCTGTCCGCGGCGGAATCAGGGGTCTTCCGTGACGGAGCGCCTGCCCCGCAGGCATCCCCTGCCGCCGTTCCCGCGGCTCCGTTCGACGGCTCCGCGGGTCCGAAATGATGGTTTTTCCGTTTCTTCGCCATCGTTCGCGCGAGTTGCCGACCGTATATTCAGCAACCCGAACGGTTTGCCGACCTCTTAGGACCGTTCCACTGAACTCTCGGAGCACGCCATGAAGCCCATCAGCACCTCCATCGCTCTCGTGACCGTCGTCGCAGCCGTCGCCTCCGGCCTCGCCTCGGGCACGGCGCACGCGCAGGGCCTCGCGGAGCGGATCCGCGCCGTCGGCGAGCAGCGCCAGCGCGACCTCGCGAACGACACGAGCCGCGGCCGCCTCCTCGGCGCGCTCCTCTACGCGGATGTCAGCGTGAACTTCGACCGCGTCGAGGCGCGCAAGGCCTTCGAGTATGTCGCGAGCGAGATGGGCGTTCCGCTCGTCGTGCGCTACGCGGGCGAAGGCGGCGCCGACGGCATCGATCCCGAGATGGAGATCTCGCTCGTCATGGAGAACGCGCCTGCGCTGACCGTGCTTGAGCGCCTGCTCGACATCTGCGCGGTCGACACCGCCTGCACCTGGCAGATCCGCGAGGGCTTCATCGAGGCCGGCACCAAGGACCGCCTCTCTGCGCCCGCTGCGCGCGAGCGCCGCATGTACCCGATCCGCGACCTCCTCTTCGAGCCGACCACCTTTGACAACGCCCCTGACTTCAGCCTCAGCTCCGCGCTCGAGCAGGGCAACCAGGGCGGTCAGGGCGGTGGCGGCGGCGGCTTCGGCGGCGGCGGCGGAGGCTTTGGTGGTGGCGGCGGCGGCTTCGGCGGTGGTGGCGGCGGTGGCGGAAGCGGCGGCGGCAGCATCATCGGCGATGTCGACGAGGACCCCGAGCGCACGAGCGACACCGAGCGCGCAGAGCAGCTCATGGACATCATCATGGAGCAGTGCGAGCCCGAGGCGTGGACCGACAACGGCGGCGAGGCCGCGTCGATGCGCTACTACCAGGGCGTGCTCATCATCACGGCCCCCGACTACATCCACCGCCAGATCGACGGCTATCCGTTCGCCCCGAAGCGCCCCGCAAAGGCCGTCAGCTCGAACGCCGCGCGGCGCTATGTGACCTTCACGAGCGGTCTTTCGATCGTGAACAACCTCGGCTTCAAGTCAGTGCCCGTCACGGGCGCCGTCGGCAACGCGAACGCGCGGTGATCGCACACGACCCCGCATGAACGAAGGCGCCCCTGCACACAGGGGCGCCTTTCTGTTGCCGCCCCATCCTGCCTCCAGCTCCTCGCCTGAAGGCGGATGACGCGCCCCGCACGCGCGACGGGTGACGCGTGATACGCTCCGCCGCCACGGATGGCCCGCGCTCGACCGCATTCCGAACTCCGCTCCGACCTCCACGCCTGCACAGGCGACGGGATGACCTACTCCTTCATGGTGGGGACGGGCGAGACCTACTTCGCGGCGTTCGCGGTGGCGCTTGGGTCAAGCGACCGCACCGCGGGGCTCGTCGCGGCCGTGCCGCCCTTGGTCGGGGCCACGCTGCAGCTGTTCGCGCCCGTGCTCGCGGCGCGTGTGAGTAGCCCGTCGCGGTGGATCCAGACCTGCGCGACGCTGCAGGTGCTGAGCTTCGTCCCGATGATCGTCGGCGCGCTTCTCGGGGCGCTCCCGATGTGGGTGCTCTTCATCGTGGCGGGCGTCTACTGGACGGCCGCGCTCGGCGCGGGCGGCGTCTGGAACACCTGGGTCGGGCTCTGCTTCCCACGCGCGATCCGCGCGAGGTACTTCGGCATCCGCAGCAGGCTCTGCCAGGCGACGCTGCTTGCGGCGCTCGTCATCGCGGGAGTCATCCTGCAGGCGACGCACGGGACGGAGTGGGCGCTCGCGGGCTTCGCGGCGCTCTTCACGCTTGCCGCGGCCGCGCGCGCGGCGAGCATTCCCTTCCTCCGCAGGCAGCGCGACCCCGCGGAGTGGCCGGCGCACAAAGGTGTCCCGCTCTGGCACTTCCTCTCGGCGTTCTGGCACCGTGCGGATGCGCGGCTCCTCGCGCTCCTGCTCGCGATGCAGGTCGCGGTGCAGATGGGGCAGCCGTTCCTCAACCCCTATCTCCTCAAGCAGCTCGATGTGTCGCCCGCGCTCTACCTCGGGCTGATCGCGGCGGGATTCGCGGCGAAGAGCCTGGCGCTCCCCTTCCTCGGAAACCACGCGAAGACGCGCGGCGCGCGCAGCCTGCTCGCCATCGGCGCGGTCGGCACCGCGCTCATGATCCTGCCTTGGATCTGGGTCGACTGGGTGCCGGGCATGTTCGCGATCCAGGCCGCGAGCGGCGTCTTCCAGGGCGCGTGGGAACTCGCCGCGTTCCTCCTCTTCCTCGAGACGATTCCCTCGGAGGAGCGCACCAGCGTGATGACGGGCTACTTCTTCCTGAGCTCGCTCGCGATGGCGGCGGGCTCGCTCGTCGGCGCCGCCATCCTCGGCGCGTCGCCCGATCCATCGAGCTATGCGCTCGTCTTCGGCATCTCGACGGGCGTGCGGCTTCTCGCGCTCGGCCTGCTTCCGTTCGTGCATGTCGAGGTGCTGCGCGCGATTCCCATCATCTCCTCGACCCTCGCCGTGCGGCTCAACGCGGGCTCGATCGAGACGCCGATCCCCGACTCGATTGACGAGCGCGGGAAGCGCGATTGAAATGACCCCGTGACGGATTCCGACGCCCCAACGCCGCCGCTGCGCGACCCTCTGCTTCTCGCGGCGTGCGCACTCGGCGTCGTCTGCGCGGCGCTCGCGCTCGTTCCGACCGCCACCTTCGCCGAGGCGTTCGCGCATCCGCAGCGCGTGGCGCGGCTCGGCGGTGCGATTCCCGAGGCGACCGTGCGCGGCGCGGGGTTCTTCCGCGCGGCGCTCGCGGCGGGCGCGGTCGCGATTCCCGCGCTCGTGTGGTGGCTTGGGCGCGCGTGCCGCGGCGGAGAGACGCGAGGCCCCCGCGATCTCGGCGCCGCGGCCGCTCTCCCGTGGTGGCCGATGTCGATGACGGGTTCGCTGCAGCTCCTCAACTGGATCGTGCTCGGCGCGATGCTCCGCCTCGTGCTGGCGTCGCAGAGCCTCTGGTACGACGAGATCTCCGCGCTCGTCTCGTTCGCGCTCGAGGGCCCCGCCGTCGCGTTCGGGTCGTACGCCATCCCGACGAACCATGTGCCCATGACGCTCGCGGTGTGGCTCTCGACGACCGCGCTCGGCTCGGTCCATGAAGTCGCGGTGCGGCTGCCCGCGATCGTGGCGGGAGTCGCGACGATTCCCGCCGCGCACGCGCTCGGCGTCGCGCTCCGCGATGCGCGGCTCGGGAATGCGCTCGCGCTTGTCGCGGCGGTCGCGCCGCTCGCGGTCCTCGAGAGCGCCGAGGCCCGCGGCTACGCATTCGTGATCCTCGGCGCCACGGTGGCGGCCGCTGCGCTCGCGCGCGCCGCGCGCACGGGCGCGCGCGGCGACCACGCGCTCTTCGCGGTCGCCTGCGCATTCGCGGCGTGGTCGCATCCGGTGGCGATCCTGCTGCCCTTCGCGGCGGGACTCGTCGGTCTCGCGCGCGATCGGCGCCTCGCCGTCGCCGCGCTCCTGTCGGGTGTGCTCACCGCGGTGCTGCTTTCCCCGCTCGTCGGCGATGTCCTGGCGACGCGCGGCGACTATGCGCGCACGGACGCCGCGCAGCCGAGCGTCTTCTCGCGCGAGGGCTACGAGACGCTGACAGGCCTCGCCCTCTCGTGGAGCCGTTGGTTCCTGACGCCCGCGCCGATCCTGACCGCGCTCTTCATCGCGGGCGCGGCGATCGTCCTGCGCGCCCGCGACGACGGCGCGCGTCGTGCGCGGCGCGCGCTCGCGCCGTTCGCGCTCGCCTTCGCGCTTGCGCTCGCGCTGCCCGCAATCCTCGGATCGTGGACCTACGCGCGCTTCACGCTCTTCGCGCTTCCGATCGGGCTCGTCGCCGTCGCGCTCGCGCTCGATGCGCTCCCGAAGCGCGCGTGGAGCGCGTTCGTCGTCGTCCTTCCCTTCGTCGATGCGTTCGCGTCGCTTGCGTTCTACCGCACCAAGCAGCCGATCCGCGAGGCGGTCGCAGTCGTGGCAGCGCTGCGTGCGCCTGGCGATGCCGTCGCCGCCATCGGGCTTCCCGACAACGCGGTCGGCTTCTACGCGCTCCGCTCCGGCTTCGACGCGACTCCGACGGGCTTCCTCGGCGAGGATCTCGACGCCGTGGTTGCGCGTGATCGCCCCGCGTTCGTCGTGGTCCTCTATCCCGAGCGCCTGACGGACGAGACATTCGCGTCGCTCGACCACAGCTTCGACCGCACCCATCGCCTCGCAGGCTGGGCCGACTGGGGCGAAGGCGCCGTCGAGGTCTGGCGGCGCAGCGAGGGCTGAGGCCACCAAGAGCCGAGGCGCGCGGCAGTTTGCCTCAAGCGCCGAGGCGCGCAGCAATCTGCCTCAAGCGCCGAGGCGCGCAGAAATCTGCCTCAAGCGCCGAGGCGCGCAGAAATCTGCCTGTCTGCATCCGCGAAACGCATCCGCGCCATCGCGGCGTCGAGCCGCTCGCGCAGCGGAAAATCGCGCCGATGGGCCGCGAAGAAGCCGAGAACCGCGCGCCCGACATCCGCAGGCGTCCGAGTTCCCTCAGGGCAGAAGATGTTGTAGTCGGCCCATGAAAGCCGCAGTTCATGCAGCGTCGAGCCCTCGGGGGCGTCGATCGACGCGTGCCAGATCCACGCCTGGTCGGCCTCGCGCTCCGCGCCGAGGCGGATCGTCGGCTCGGATTCGTCAGGGTCCATCGGAAGAGGATACCATCGCCTCCCCGCGCGTCCGCGGGTGCGAACCATGACCCCGGGATTCCTCCTCGAGATCCTCCGCCTCGGCCTGCGCAACCTGCGGCTCCACAAGCTGCGGTCGACGCTGACAAGCCTCGGCATCATCCTCGGCGTCGCCGCCGTGATCGTGGTTGTCGCGGTCGGCGAAGGCAACAAGATCGGTGCGCTGCGCGAGGTCTCAGCGCTTGGCGCCACCAACATCATCGTGCGTTCGTCGAAGCCCCCTGAGGCTGCGAACTCGGGCCAGGCCCGCACCTTCTTCGTCGCCTACGGACTGCTGCGGCAGGACCTGCGGCGCCTGACGACCGCGCTTCCGGACGCGACAGCCATCGTGCCGCTCAAGGCCGTCGGCTCCGATGTCTCCTACGAGAACCAGCGCATCACGAGCCAGGTCTTCGGCACCACGCCCGACCTCCTCGATGTGGCCAGGCTGCGGCTCGAGCCGCGCAGCCGCTATCTCAGCGCAGAGGACATCGCCGCCCGCGCGCCCGTCTGCGTGATCGGCAGCGAGGTCGCCAAGCAGTTCTTCCGCTTCCGCGACCCGATCGGCGCGACCATCAAGGTCGACAACACGGTCTTCCGCGTGATCGGCGTGCTCGAGCCCGTCGGCCTCGCGGGCGGGCGCGGCTCAGCGCTCGTCGGGCGCGACCTCAACAAGGACATCCACATCCCCATCACGACCGCGGAGACCCAGTTCGGCGACATGGTCATGCGCCGGCAGTCGGGCTCGTTCAGCGGCGAGCAGATCGAGGTGTCGGAGATCTATGTCGTCGCGCAGGAGACCGACGAGGTGGTGCCGCTGGCGGAGCGCGTGCGCCGCGTGGTCGAGGCGGGCCACCCCGGCCTCACCGACGTGCAGCTGATCGTGCCGTGGGAGCTCCTTGAGAACGCCAAGCGCCAGATGATGGTGTGGAACGTGATGCTGGTCGTGGTGGCCGCGATCTCGCTCCTCGTCGGCGGCATCGGCATCATGAACATCATGCTCGCGAGCGTGACCGAACGCACGC
The DNA here is from genome assembly GCA_016124975.1 of Phycisphaera sp. Classification (GTDB taxonomy): domain Bacteria; phylum Planctomycetota; class Phycisphaerae; order Phycisphaerales; family SM1A02; genus QWPT01. The sequence goes on from WGMP01000002.1 coordinate 61,596, forward strand.
GCGAGATCGGCATTCGCCGCGCCCTCGGCGCCACGCGCAAGCACATCGTGCTGCAGTTCCTCGTCGAGACGGGCGCGCTGAGCACCCTTGGCGGCGTGCTCGGCATCCTGCTCGGCGTCGGCATCTCGTGGGGCCTGAAGCCACTCGTCGAGGTGATCGTGCGGCTGCCGTTCCTCGCGGGCGCGTTCGACGGGCGCCTCACGCTCGAACCGAGCGTGACCGTGTGGTCGATCGCCGTGAGCTTTTTCGTGGCGGCGGGCGTCGGCCTTGTGTTCGGCATCTACCCCGCGATCGTCGCGAGCCGCAAGGATCCGATCGTGGCGCTGCGGCATGACTAATCCTCAGCGGTCGCCGCGTATCTGAGCGGTCGCCGCTGCGGCGGCTTCCTCTGGTGGGGATGGCGCGCGGGGTTTGAGCGGTCGCCGCGTCTTTGAGCGGTCGCCGCGTCTTCGAGCGGTCGCCGCTGCGGCGGCTTCCTTTGGTGGGGATGGCGCGCGTCGGAGTCGAAAGTCAGGTGTGCCAGCAGACTTCAGTCTGCTGAACGACAACCGTCGGAGTCGACGGCTGGCGTCAGCCGTTCCGTGAACCGAGGTCCACGGGCAGCCGTGACTGTCGCTTCGAGCGCGTCGTCGCCGCGCTTCACGCCATCAAGGGCTCGAGTTCCTTGCCCTTGAACTCGACGGGCACCTCGACCGCGAAGGTCGCGCCCGAACCAGGGACCGATGCGAGAGACACGCGGGCGCCCAGCCGTTCCGCGAGCTCGCGGCAGATCGCGAGGCCGAGGCCCGTGCCCGAATGGGCGCGCGTGTGGCTGGCGTCGACCTGACGGAACTTCTCGAAGATGGTGTCTTGCATGTCGAGCGGGATGCCGGGGCCCTGGTCTCTGACCTCGATGCGCACGCAGTCCACCCCCGCCTCGTTCACGATGCGTCGGGCCCCGACCGTCACGCGCGTCCCCTCGGGCGAGAACTTGATCGCGTTCGACATGAAGTTGTAGAGGATCTGCTGCAGCTTGCCCGGGTCGCTCTCGACGGCGTCGACGCCAGGCTCGAGCTGCACATGCACCGCGATCCCCTTCTGCTGCGCCTGCGGGCGCATGATCCCGACGAGGCCCTCGCAGATGTCCTTCACGCTCGTCGGCCCGATCGTCACCTCGAGCCTTCCCGCCTCGATCTTCGCCATCTGCAGCAGCTCGTTGATCATCTCGAGCAGGTTGCGCCCCGAATGCAGGATGTTGCCGATGTAGCGCGTGCGCTTCGGGTCCGCCGTCGGGTCATTGCGCGCGATCTCGTCGAGCAGCTCCGCAAAGCCGATGATCGAGTTCAGCGGCGTGCGCAGCTCGTGCGAGACATTGGCGAGGAACTCGCTCTTGAGACGGTTCGACTCGAAGAGCCCGACATTCGTCTCCGCCAGCTCGCCGATCTTGAGATCGAGGCTCTCGTTCACGCGGCGCAGCTGCGTCTGGCCTTCCTCGAGCCTGTCGAGCATGCCGTCGAAGGCCTTCGAGAGCCGCTCGAAGTCATCGCCCGTCGACAGCCGCGAGCGGGCGTTCGTGCTGCCCTGCTCGACGCGCTCCGCGACCGCGGTGAGCGCGCGGACGGGCCCGAAGATCAGGCGCTTGAGGATCAGCTGAAAGACGAGGATGGCGAGGATTCCCGCGACAAGTCCCGAGACCACGATGTACACGCGGTTCTGCAGGATCTGTTCCTCCGCGAACGCGCTGCGGCGATCGATGAGCAGGACGCCCGCAAGGCTGTCCTGGCCGCGGAAGGTCGGTCCGCGGGGCGTCCAGTCGATGTACTTGCGGTCCGTGATCTGCGACCACTCGCGCTCGCGGATCGCGCGGACATAGCGATAGCGGATCCCCTTCTCCTCGCGGCTTCGCTCGAACCGCTCGACCACCGAGTGGTCCGCCTCGAAGGCCGCGACGCTGTCCTGGAGAAAGTCCCCGCCCTCGTCCGCCGAGGCGAACAAGATGTCCTCGACCGGGATGACACGCATGGGGATGGCGCTGCCCTCGCTGCGGCCGATCGAGAAGCCGTTCTCGAACCAGGTGTCCGCGAGCTGACGCGAGACCTCGAGCTGGCTGTCCGTGACGAGCGTCGAGGTGCGCTGCCACGGCACCGTGAGCGCGGCGCCAAGGAGCGCGAAGACCGCGACCCCGAAGAGGATCTGGCACTTGCTGGCGAGCGAGATACCCTGCGCCATGGCCGCGATTCTACGGCCACCGAGGATGCGCGGCGACCGCGCGGAGAAACGCAGTGTTCCGACCAGGCACCGACGAGACCAATGTCCAGTACGAGGATGTGCTCTGCAACTTCTGCCACCGCGCATGGGACCCAGACGACCCCGCGCGGCCGCTGATCGAGGGGCACCATGGCAGCCACCTCTGCGGCGAGTGCCTGTCGCTCGCCTACCTCGCGGTCGTCCATGAAGGCCGCGACGACCGCCAGGAGGGCGTGGCGTGCACCATGTGCCTCGAGACGCGCGAGGACGAGCACTGGCGCAGCCCCGAGCACCCTGAGTCGATCGTGTGCAGGCGCTGCATCAAGCAGTCGGCGACCGCGCTCGAGAAGGACAAGGACTACACCTGGCGAAGGCCGGTCCAGACCTGAGCGAAGCACCCGGCGTCAAGGCAGGCGAACGCAGCGCGACGACGCGCGACGAGCACGACGACGCACCACAAGCACCACCACGCCCGACAAGCACCACAAGCACCAACACGCCCGACAAGCACCACAAGCACCAACACGCCCGACAAGCACCACAACGCCCGACAAGCACCACAACGCCCGACAAGCACCACAACGCCCGACAAGCACCACAACGCCCGACAAGCACCACAACGCCCGACAAGCACCAAAGGAAGCGGCCGCAGCCGCGACCGCTCAGATACGCCGCGACCGCTCAGATACGCCGCGACCGCTCAAACACGCCGCACCAGCGTCATCGCATGGAACGGCCGCCCCTCGCGGCGGAACTTCCGCTCGAAATTGGTGCCCACGACCTCATCCTCGCCCGCGCTCGCGGGCTTCTCGAACTCGCGGCGCACGAAGAGGTCGCCTGCGCGCTCCGCGTGCTCGACATCCCACGCCCACAGCTCGTCGTGATCGGTCACGATGCGCAGCTCGCCCTCGGGCGCCAGCACGCGGTGGAACTCGCGAAGCGTGTGGTCCTGCACGACGCGGCGCTTGTGATGGCGCGTCTTCGGCCACGGATCGCTGAAGTAGAGGTGGATCACCGAGACGATGCCGTCGGGAACGCGCGTGCGGATGAACTCGGTCGCGTCGCCATGCAGCAGCCTGACATTGGGCATGCCGCGCCTGCGGATGCGGTCTGCTGCGTACGCCCAGAACTCGCCCGCCCACTCGATGCCGAGGAAGTTCGTCTCCGGCTCGAGCTCCGCCTGCTGGAGCAGGAAGGTGCCCTTGCCCGAGCCGATCTCGATCTCGAACCGCCGCGCGGGCTCCGCGAAGAACGCACGCGGATCGAACGCGAGGATGCGTCGCGCCTCCTCGACGCTCGCGGCGTCGGGCAGCGGCGGGAGGTCGTGCATCTCGATGCCGACCGCGCCAGGCACAAGTTCACGGCCACGGCCGAGTCCGAAACTCACGGCGTGCCCCCCTGCGCCTCGCGATACTCGAAGAGACGCGGCGGGACATAGGGCTCGCTCCATCCCGTCGGACGCGAGGCGTCGGGAATCTGCGCGACGGGAGCCGCGGCCGCCGTCTCGCGCAGCCATGCGACGAGGTCCGCGAGCGCGGCAGGATCGAAGGTCGTGTCGATCTCGCCATACTCCTCGAGGACGCCACGCACGGCGGGCTGGAAGAGGTGGTTGAGCCCCGCGTATCGGCGCACCGTGATGGGTGCGCCCGCGCGCGCCGCAGCGCCCTCGAAGATGGCCGCATTCGCGGCGGCGTCGACCTGGAGGTCCTTGTCGCCCCACATCGCGAGCATCGGAACCTCGAGCACCTCGAGCGCGGGCCTCGGGTCATAGCGGATGAACTCCGTCATCCACGGATTGAGGATCTGCAGGAACGCGGCATCGATCGTCGGGCGCAGTTCGCTCTCCTCAGGCACCGTGCCATCCTTGAGGGCGACCTGGCGGCGGACGAGCTCGGCGACCAGCGGGCGGAGTTCCTCGGGGCTCCGACGCTCGACGATCGCGGCCATCAGCGCCGCGTGCGCCGCAACAGCGGCCTCGAGCCGCTCGCGGTCGATCCCCGCGGCCTCGTAGATGGCGCGCGTCTGCCGCGTGAGGACCGAGGCGCCAGTCTCACCCGGTCCCGCGAGGGCGACCACGAAGGCCAGCGGATTCGCAGGCGCATCGCCTGCGTTCTGCCACGCGGCGACGAGCGGCGCGATGAGCCCGCCTTCGCTGTGGCCGATCATGCCCACGCGTCGCGGATCGACCCCCTCCTGCCGCTTCAGCCACTCGGATGCCATGTCGGCGTCGCTCGCGAGGCCGATGCTCGTCGCGTCCGCGAAGACACCCGTCGACTTCGCGACGCCGCGGTCGTCGTAGCGGAGCACCGCGAAGCCCGCTCGGGCCAGCGCGTCCGCGATGACGCGGAACGGGCGGTGCCCCATGATGGCTTCGTCGCGGTCCTGTGGCCCCGAGCCAGAGACGAGCACCACCGCGGGCACGAGCCCGTCGACGGCGAGGCTTCTCTCCTCGGGGATGGTCAGCGTGCCCGCGAGGACATGGCCGACGGGATGCGCAATGCGCACCTCGCGCTCCTCGTAGGGAAACGGAGGAACGGGGTCCTGCGGCCGACGCCCGGTCGATGGGCGTGCGCCCTCGACGAGCTCGAAGCGGATCGGCGCGCGCAGCATGCCTTGCGCGAAGGTGCCCTCGAGGACGCGCCCGTCTTCAGAGGGCGCGAGGTCGAGAGTCGCCACGCTTCCGGCGGGAATGCGAACGACGACGCGCGACTCCGTGCGCTCGATCGGCGTCGGAAGGTCGAGGATGCCCTGCTGCGCGATGTCGACCGACGAGCACCATCCGTTCGGACCTTCGCCGATCGACAGCTTCATCGGCAGCGACTGCCCCGCGATCTCGAGCGTGGCCGCATAGACCTTTGCCGCGTCGAGCTCCGAGACGAGGTCGACGCGGCGCGGTGTCCAGTCGAACACAGGAAGATCGCGCGCGAGGCGCGCGCTCAGCGTGCGGAAGGTTCCGGTGACAGAACGCCCGTCCTCCGCGACGGTGCCCTCGAAGCGGGCACGCTCCCCCGAGGAATCGAGTGTGAACGCGAGCGCGCGGCCGTTCGCCTCGACCTCGACCGCGGGGGTGTTCACCGCGCCTGCGCGCAACGCGGTGACGAGAACGGCTGGAGTCGACGCGCCCTCCACCGCGCGCACGACGACGGTGACGGCCATCTCGAGCGTCGGCGCGCCTGGCGCGGGCACGCTGCGGACCTCGCCCATCCACGCACCGTTCCAACGCGCGTCGAGCGGCGCAGCGGGCGGGGTTGGCGCCGCGGGGCTCTCGGTCTCGGCCGCGGCGGCAGGCGGCTCCGCGGCAAGCGTCAGGGTGTGCGTGGGTGCAAGCGCGGCGATCGCGAGCAGCGCGAGGCGCAGATGGCGCGCATGGCGCCGCACGAACGGGGCGGACTTCATCATGGCGTGGGGCATGGAGACGATCCCTTCATCGAGCCGCACGGAGCGGTCAATCGGGATCGTACGCGAGGAGCTCGCCGACCCTGTTGTCGGGCGTGCAGATCGCAACCGCGGGACGGTGCGCGCGCATCTCCTCGAGCGTGAGGTGGCAGAAGCTCATGATGATGACGCGGTGGCCGACGCCCGTCAGGCGCGCGGCCGCGCCGTTCACCCCGATCACGCCGCTTCCGCGCGCGCCTCGGAAGACATAGGTCTCGAAGCGGTTCATGCTGTCGATGTCGGCCACGAGCACCTTCTCGTTGACGCGCATCCCCGTCGCGTCGAGGAGATCCTGGTCGATGGTGATGGACCCCATGTAGTCGGGGTTGCAGAGCGTCACCGTCGCGCGGTGGATCTTCGCGAAGAGCGCCTCGCGGAGCATGGCGTCACTCCTCGCCGCCCGTGGCGGCGCTGCGCGGGCGACGGAGCGCCGGCGGCGCCTCGCCCTCGGGGCGGCGCCAGTCGACGCGGCGGCCGTCCGCGTGCAGGAGCTCGAGGTCGTAGTAGAGGCGCTGATCGGGCTCGAAGAGGTGCGCCACGATCTCGACGAAGTCGACGACGATCCAGGTGGAGGAGTCGTCCGCGCTGGTTCGGAACGGGTGCTGGCCGCGCGACTTGCCGAGATCCTCGACATCCTGCGCGGCCGCGCGCATCTGCCGCTGGCTCGTTCCCGACGCGATCACGACGAAATCGCACACCTGGCTGCGTCCGCGGACATCGAGCAGCACCACCTCGGTGCACTTCGAGTCCGAGAGGGTGCGTGCGATCTCGATCGCGAATTCTCGCGTCGACTCGGGGTCTGAAGTGCTTCGTGAACGCATCGGATGGGCTTAGAAGCCGCCACCACCGCTGCGGGGACCACGCGGGCCCTTCGCGGGGCGCTTCGAGGCGGAGCCGCCCTGGCGGTCGGATCCGACGCGCACGGGGCGCGGCTCGAAGCGACGGGCATCGCGGCGCTTGCGCTCCGAGGGCTTCTCGTAGTGCGCCTTGCGCTTCACGTCCTTGGTGAGGCCTTCCTTCTCGCAGAGCTTCTTGAAACGACGGAGCATCTGCTCGACGGATTCGCCGCTACGGGCCTTGATTCGAATCGCCATGAAAAATCGTGTCCTTTGGGGAAGAAAGAGCCGAGTCGCCTATTGGACACGAATCCCTCGCCGCGGTCAAGCGCATCGGCTCGTGATCGGGCGAACGCCGCGGTGGCGCGCGTGCGCCGCGTATGCTGCCGCCGTGCCCCTCATTATCGACACCTACAACGCGCTCCATGTGACGGGGGTCCTGCCCCCCGAGCTCGCGGTGGGCGACCCCGAGGCTCTTGCGTCCCTGATCGCATCGAGCCGTTTCGGGGGCGATGCCGTGTGGCTCGTCTGCGACGGAGTGCCGCGCGCCGCGTCCCGAGCGGGGCGCATCGTGATCGAGGGCGCGGGGCCGGGCAGGAGCGCCGACGACCACATCGCCGCGTTTCTCGACCGTTCGAGCGCGCCGCGGCGGCTCACGGTCGTGACGAGCGACCGCGCGATCCAGCGCAAGGCCAAGTCGCGCGGCGCGGACTGGATGAAGAGCGAGGAGTTCCTCGCGATCCTGGCGGAGGACGCGCGGCGCGCGCGACCCTCGCGCGGGCGCCCTGCCCCGCCGAGCCCGCGCCGCAGCGTGCCGCTCGACGCCCGCGAGGTCGCGGGCTGGATGAAGCTGTTCGAGATCACCTCGGAGCAGGCCGCGGTCGAGGGCGCCGCCAGAGCCCCCGCGCGGCCGCAGCGGGAGCCACGCGCCGGATCGGCCCCACGCAGCCCGCGCACCGACGACGCAGCGCTCGAACGCTACCTTGAGGCCACGAAGGACCTCGCGGATCCGCTCGCGGTCCTCGACGGCAAGGGAGGCGTGCAGCTTCTCGAGGCGCTCGGCGCGATCGACGACGACGCGCTGGAACGGCTGATGGAGCGGCACGAGCCGCCCGTCCTGAAGGACGGCGCGCGCATCGGCGGACGCAAGCGAACGAAGGACGCGCGCCGCGATGCGCGCGGCAAGAGAGGCACGCCATGAGCACAGGACACGGCCCGACGCCAGCGATCGACTTCGACCATCCGCCCGCGGATCCCGTGCCCGTCTTCGAGCAGTGGTTCGCCGAGGCGCAGCGCCTTCCCACGCCGAATCCGAACGCCATGACCCTCGCGACGGTCGACGCCGACGGCTCCCCGAGCGCGCGCATCGTGCTGCTGCGCGGATTCTCCGCCGAAGGCGCCCGGTTCTTCACCAACCGCCAGAGCCGCAAGGGCCGCGCGCTCGCGGCAAACGCGCGGGCGGCGCTGCTCTTCCATTGGGATCTCCTCGACCGCCAGGTGCGCATCGAGGGTCGCGTGACGCTCGCGGGAGACGCGGAGAGCGACGAGTACTTCGCACAGCGCCCAGTCGACAGCCGCGTGAACGCGTGGGCGAGCGACCAGAGCGAGCCCGTCGCGAGCCGCGCGGAACTCGAGCGCCGCGCCGCGGAGCTGACCGCGCGCTTTGCAAGCGGCGATGTGCCCCGCCCCCCGCACTGGGGCGGCTACCGCGTCAGCCTCGACAGGATCGAGTTCTGGCAAGGCGACAAGTACAGGCTGCACGACCGGATCGTCTACACGCGGGAGGCGAACGGGGCGTACGCGGTGACGCGGCTCTGCCCCTGACAAACGCGGCGCCAGAAAAGAAACGGTGCCAAGCACGTGCCGGCTGGTGCATGGCACCTCCTGGCACGTGCCTGGCACCAGCGCCTCCGCTCTCACCGATAGGCGCCGAAACAGACCTCGTCCGCCACCATTGCGACCGCAGGCCAGTGCAGGACCTGCAGTTCCTCCTCCTCGAGGGCAACCCCGAGCCGTGCGCGCCACTCCGTTGGATTCGCAAGCTCGCCGCGAACGTCGAAGTTGAGCAGTGGCCATCGCTTGCCGAGCCCCGCGTGCGCGGCCGCGCTCGACCACTCCCAGGACGTCGCCTCGTCGACGAGCCCCGCGTCGACCGGGTTACGCTCGATGTAACGCAGCGCGTTCAGCGCGTGCGTGGAACCCATCGTCTGCGCAAAGTACCGACCCTCCCAGTTGGCTCCCCGTGTCCCGCGACGACGGTTCATGTGCTCGGAGAACTTGCGGTGCGCGCGGCCAAAGCACTCTGCGATCGAGTCCTTGGCGTCTGGCACCGCGATGACATGGACATGGTTGGACATCAGGCAGAATCCCGCGATGCGCGTCGCCGTCAGTCGACTGAACCGGTGCAGGAGCGCGAGGTAGTAGCGTCGATCCGTGTCGTCGCGAAACAGCCTCTGCTTGTGATTTCCCCGATGAGCCACATGGTGCGGGACTCCAATCTCGACATGCCTTCGTGCTCTACCCATCTCGATCCCTTCCTTCCCTTGCTCGATCCGATTCCAACGCGCGGACGAGAGCACCTGCTTCTCGCTGGACCGCGACCTTGGACCGCCGCAACATAGAGCGCGACGAGGGGTGATCTCGACTTTCCGTATGTTCTGCAGGAGGATTTCGGTGCCAAGCACGTGCCAGGCAGTGCACGGCACCTCGCGGCACGTGCTTGGCACCGTTTCCGGGAGGCTGCGGCCGTGCCCGCGGAGCCCGCCGAAGCCGCGACCCCTCAAGCGCGCCACACGTCGAAGCGCACCGTCGTGCCTTCGATCGACCAGTCGGGCTTCGCGAGTTCAGGCGCGTCGTCGCCGCGCTTGAGGATCACGCGGCTTCGCGCGCAGCCGCGCGCCGCGCCGAGGAGCTCGGCCGCGTCGACATCCGCGCCGACCGCCTCGCGCAGCGCCGCCATCTCCTTGCGCGGCAGCGCGCTCTTCTTCTTCTTCGGCGGGAACATCGGGTCGATCACGACGGCGTCGGGCGCCTCCGCCGTGCCTGCGCGCGCCGCAAGCCATTCGCGCGCGTCGGCGTGCACCACCTTCAGCCGCCCACCGAGGAGCTCCGCGAGGCGCGGGTCGCGCTCGGCGCGCTCGAGGCCGTCCTTCGCGAGAAGGTAGACGAGCGCCGAGCGCTCGATCGCCGTCACCTTGTAGCCCGCGACCGCAAGCAGAAACGCGTCGCCGAGGAGCCCCGCCGTCGCATCGACGACCGTCCGCGCGTCCCCGACCGCCTTCACGATCGGCATCGCACGCGCCTCGGCGCGGCCACCGCGCAGCGAGATCGCGGAAAGATCGCAGCGGACGCCGCGTCCCTCGCGCTCGCCCTCGCGCCGCAGCTCGACGAACGACGACGGATCGCCTGCCGCGCCCACGCGCGCGACCACGAACCGCGGCGCGTCCGCTGCGTCGCTCACGCGCTCACGCCTTCGAAAGCCCGTGCTCGAGGTCCTTCCACAGGTCCTCGACATGCTCGACGCCGACCGAAAGCCGCACGAGCGAATCGCTGATCCCAAGCTCCGCGCGCATCGCCTCGGGCACGCTCGCGTGGGTCATGATCGCGGGATGCTCGATCAGGCTCTCGACGCCGCCGAGGCTCTCGGCGAGCGCGAAGAGATGCACGTTCTCGAGGAAGCGGCGGCTCTCTGCGAGGCCGCCCTTCAGGAAGATCGTGATCATGCCGCCGAACGCGGGATGACCGTCGAACCGCATCTGCTTGGCGGCGAGCGCGTGCTGCGGATGGCTCGCGAGGCCGGGATACACGACCTTCGCGACCTTGGCGTGCTTCTCGAGCCGCGTCGCAATCTCCATGCCGCTCGCGCAGTGGCGCTCCATGCGCACATGCATCGTCTTCAGCCCGCGCAGGCCGAGATACGCGTCGAACGGGCCCATCACGCTTCCGATCGCGTTCTGCATGAAGCGCAGCTTCTCGGCGATCTCCTTCGAACCCGTGACAAGCGCGCCGCCGACGGTGTCGGAGTGCCCGCCCACGTACTTCGTCGTCGAGTGCATCACGATGTCGGCGCCGAGCTCGATCGGCCGCGTCAGCATCGGCGTCGCGAAGGTGTTGTCGACGACCGAGATCGCCCCCGCCTTCCGAGCCATCGCGCACACCGCCGCGATGTCGACGAGCTTCAGCGTCGGGTTCGTCGGTGTCTCGAGCCACACCATCTTCGGCTTGTGCTCGCGGATCGCGGCCTCGGCCTTCGCGAGGTCGGAGAGGTCGACATGCACGACCTTGTATCCCGCGCTCCGCTTGCGCACGCGGTTCAAGAGGCGGTTCGTGCCGCCGTAGACATCGTCCATGCACAGAATCGTGTCGCCCGCGTCCATCAGCTCGAGCGCGGTCGCGATCGCGGCAAGCCCCGACGCGAACGCGAAGCCGCCGCAGGTGCGCTCGTCGGCCTCGGAGAGCCCCGAGCGCTCGAGCGTGGCGATGCAGCGCTCGAACGCGAAGCGCGTGGCGTTGTGGCTGCGCGAGTACTCGTAGCCCTTGTGGACGCCCGGCGACTCCTGGATGAAGGTCGAGCTCGTGTAGATCGGCGGCATCACCGCGCCCGTGGTCGGGTCTGCGTGCTGTCCGCCGTGGATGCATTCGGTCGCGAGATGCGCGGGAGTGTTCGCCATGGTGGGGCCTTGCTGATGGAGCCGCGGGTGCTGGCTCAGAGCTGCTTGCGCAGGTAGTTGATGAGGTCGATCTTCGTGATCAGTCCGTAGAAATGCCTCTCGTCCGCCACGATCGCCACGCGGTCGGCGCGGAAGATGGGCACGAGGTCGTTCACGCTCGCGGTCGGCCGCACCGTCTCGATGCGGCTCGTCATGTAGTCCTTCACGGGCCGCTTCGCGTAGTCGCGGTCGCGCACGAGCGCCATGAGCACATCGCTCTCGTCGAGGATGCCGACGACCCTGTCCTTCTCGTCGAGCACCGCCATCTGCGAGATCGAGTACATGCGCATGCGCTTGATCGCCTGCACCACGGGAAGCTCGGGCGTGAGGCAGAAATCCTCGCGCTCGAGGTGCCGCCGCGCGATCAGGTCGCGCAGGTCGCCGTAGGTCGGCCGCTCGATGAAGCCGTTGTCGACCATCCAGAAGTCGTTGAACATCTTGGAGAGGTACTTCGCGCCGTTGTCGCAGATGAGGGTGACGACGCGCTTCGGCTCGGTCTGCTCGCGGCAATAGCGCAGCGCCGCCGCGAACAGCGTGCCGACCGACGAACCCGCCAGCACGCCTTCCTTCCGAAGGAGCTCGCGGGCCGTATGGAACGCCTCGCCATCGGGAATCGCGTAGGCCTTCGAGACGAGCTCGAGATGGCAGATCGACGGGATGAAGTCCTCGCCGATCCCCTCGACGAGCCACGAGCCGGGCTCGACCTTCTTTCCCTCGTTGACGAGCGGCGCGAGGATCGAGCCGACGGGGTCGGCGAGGATCATCTCGCACTTCGGGTTGCGCTCCTTGAGGTACTTGCCCACGCCGCTGACCGTGCCGCCCGAGCCGATGCCCGCGACGAACGCGTCGATCTTGCCTTCCATCTGCTCCCAGATCTCGGGTCCCGTCGTCTCGTAGTGGGCGCGCGGGTTCGCCTCGTTCGTGAACTGGCTCGCGTAGAAGGCGTCGGGGTCGTCCTTCGCGATCTTCTCGGCGACATCCTGGTAGTACTCGGGGTGCCCCTTCGCCACGTCGGAGCGCGTGAGCACGACCTCGGCGCCCATCGCCCGCAGGTGCGAGATCTTCTCGTCGCTCATCTTGTCGGGCACGACCACCGTGAGGCGGTAGCCCTTCTGCCCCGCGACGAGCGCGAGCGCGAGGCCCGTGTTGCCCGCGGTCGCCTCGACGATGCGGCCACCCTTCTTGAGCGCACCCGACTTCTCCGCCTCCTCGACCATCGTCACCGCGATGCGGTCCTTGATCGAGTTCCCGGGGTTCATCGACTCCATCTTGACGAACAGCCTGCAGGGCCCCGTGTCGATGCGGGTGATCTCGAGCATCGGGGTGTTCCCGATCATCTCGAGGATGTTGCGGTAGACGGGCGCTGTGGTTCTGGCAGACGACATGCGCTGAGTGTAGCGAAGCGCACCGCATACGCCGATCGCAGGAAACGAAGGCAATTCCGCGCGTCAGCCGTTGCCGCGCCATGCGCCTTCGCGCCACCACGGTCGCGTCGGATCGACGCCCCAGAGCGCGCCCGGATCCGCGAGGTCGACCTCGACGAGAGGGTCGTCGCCGAGAAGCGCGAGGTCGAGCGACACGGCGCGGGAGCGGCCCATGCGCAGCGCGAGCTCGATCTCATGCTGTCGTAAGACCGTGCTTGCGTCGGGCGGCGCCGGCGACGCCCCGCGCATCGCCTTGCACTCCTCGCGATAGCCGTCCGCACCCGCGGGCAGCGCCGCGCCGACCGCGTCGAGAAGCTCCTCGCCTCCGCCCTGCCGAAGCGCGGCGAGCGCGCGGCGGCCATCGCCGCGCCGGTAGTAGCTGAAGCTCCGCGCGAGCGACTCGATCTGCGCGGGATCGACGCGCGCCTCCTCGCGCAGAAGCCCGCGGCCTCCGACGAGTTCCGCCGCGGCGAGCGCGCGCTGTCTCTCGGGTTCGTCGCGGGCAAGCGTGGCGAGCGCGAGCATGGCGCTCCGCCCGAGGCGCGTCGGGTCGAGCGCGCCCGCGAGACCGAAGAGCTGCCGCGCGAGCGCGCGGTCTTCCTCGTCGCGCGCGGCGTCGGCGACCTCCTCGGCAAGTTCGAGATAGTCGAGCGGACGAACGGGGTCGAGGCGCGCCAGACGCGATTCCCACGCAGCCGCAGCGAGCTGCGCCGCAGATTGCGCGACGCGAGAGGGCTCGGCCGGATGCGCGGGTGACGCACCCGCTGCGAGTCCGAGCGCCAGGCCCGCGAGGCATACCACGCAGGAGACGCGACGCCGCGTGATCGAAGCGCGGTCTCTCGGCCAAGCGGACTTCATCCTGTGCTCCTTTCCGTCGGGCGTGGCGCGAGGCCCTTGCCCATGATGCGGACCGCGGCGTGGAGATCGCCCGCGACCTGCGCGCTTGCCGAAGCGGCGTTCGCGCGCGCGCGCCGCGCCTCGAGCAGGATCGCCTCGACCTCGGAGCGGAGCACGGGCTGCCGCGCCACCGTGAGCAGCGCCGCGTAGTCCACGACCGCCGCCGACTCGGCCGTCATGCGCTGCGCGGCAGAGCGGGCGATGGAGCGCCGCGCCGTGCGCTGTCGTTCGATCTCGCCAAGCCCCGCGGGGAACGGCTCCGCGAGGAACTTGCCGCGCGCCTCCTCGCGCATCGCGTCGACGAGCGTGGCGAGGGCCACCTCCGCGCGGGCCGAGACAAGCGCTGCGGCCGTGCGGTCGAAGCGCGGCGCGAGGTCGCTCGCGATCGCGGCGATCTCCGCCGCGGCGGCATCGACTCCGTGGCGCGGCCCGTCCTCGAGCTCGAAGAACCGCGCGAGGATCCGCTCGCGCGCGAGGGGCTGCCAGTTCGGGCCTGAGTAAACCTCGCCGAGCAGCCGCGACATCGCCTCCGCCGCCGAGGGCCCTCCGGTGTCGACGAGCTGGTCGAGCGCCGCGAGCAGCACGGTCGGGCCGGAGGAGAATCGATCGGAAAGGACGGTCGCTGCCAGCTCCCGGGGCTCGGCTTGTGCGCCGCGCATCGCCTCGAAGACGAGCGCGCGTGCATCGAGCGGGCCGAGATCGCCCGCAGCGGGCCGCGACTGAAGGCCTCGCAGTGCCTGCAGCCTGCGGGCGACATCGCGCCCCGCCGCCTGCATCTCCGCCGCGAACTCGCCGTCACCGATTCCAGCGGCGGGCAGCCCGACGCGCGCGCCGCCTGGAGAGATGTTCCACTCGTCGTCGTTGCGCTTGACGAGGCTCTCGACCGCGAGGATCGCCGACTGCGCCGCCTTGTCGTCGCCTGATTCGAAGACGCGCGCCGTGCGAAGAAGCGCGAGCGAGATGGCCGCCCGTCGAAGGTTGAGGTCTGCGCGCTCGGTGCGCTGCGCGGCAACGCCATCGACGAACTGCTGCCACTCCGCGAGCCGTGTCTTCTCGACGAGGACCGCCTCGCCCGCCGTGGTCGCCGCGAGCCGCGGGAACGCCGCGATGACGCGCTCGGCGAGGGCCGTGCGCGCAGGAGGCGCTGCGTTCGTCGCCATCACGAGATCGGGGCCGAACCACGCGATCCCGAGATCCTGGTCGAGAAGGCTCGTGAAGGCCCAGATCCGCGCGGGCGGGATCGACGCGTCGACGATCCACGCCGCGAGCGCGTCGCGCACCGACTCGGGGTCGCGGCCGCGGCCCGTGAAGTCGAGGATCTGGATGGCGTAGCCGAGGAAGTCGACGAGGACGCCGGGCGTGTCGATCGCGCCAGGCGCGCGCAACGCGGCGTCGATCGCTGCGCGGGCGAGCTGGTTGCGCATCTCGACGGTCGGCCCGAGCGCGTCCACCGCCTCGGCCCATCGCGACGCGGCCTCGAGGTCGAGCGTGCCCACCGCGAGCCCCTCCGCAAGTGCGGGGACATCGCGCATGAGGACGCTCGCAGCGCCCGCGGCGAACGGATCGGTGATCTCGCCGCGCGGAATCGGCAGCGAACGGAGCCGCAGTTCCTCTCGCGCCGCCGCCGCGACCTCGGGAGGCTGCAGCGGATCGAGCGCGATCGTGGCGAGGAGTCCCGCTCCGAACGCGGCGCGCCAGGTGCGCTGCCACGGGGTGCGCCCCGCGGCCGCGGCGTCGCGGATGTCGCCCGGAACACCCTGCATCGCGTTCCTGATCGCGTCGCCATCGCGGAGTTCGCGCGCGGCGCGCTCGACGAGCCCGATGAGCTCATCCCGGTACGCACCGCCCGCGGGCCATGCGTCGGCCGCCGCCGAGAGCGAGCCCGCGAAACCGAGCACATCCGCGGCCGCAGGCTTCCCTTCCGTGCCGCGCGCGGCCTCGAAGAGGCTCTCCGCGCCCTCGAGCCAGCTGGCGCCACGGCTTGCGGCCTCGACGACCGCCCGCGGCGTCGATGACGGAATGAAGCCGGGCGGGCGCGGGTACTTCGCGGGGGCCGCGAGCGCCGCGATTGGTCCCGTGGCCGCGCCGTTGGCGTCGCGGTCCACCTCCGCGGGCGCGACCGCGGCGGACTCGGGGACCGTGGTCGCCGTCCCAGCGACGAGCGCCTCGTCCGCCGCATCGTCGCCGCCACCGCCGAAGAAGATCATCGCAAGCACGCCGACCCACGACAGCGCGAACACCACGAAGACGATCGCGAGGCGCTGCTGCGAGGCGCGGCTTCCGCTTCCGACCTCCTCGCGGAGCACGCGGTCGATCCGCTCGAAGACGCGCTCGACCGCGCCTTCCGCCGCATCGACGCGCCCGATGCGCGATGGCGCGAGATAGGTGGCGCGCGCCGTCGACCCGACCGCGCCCATCGCGCCGCGCAGGCCGTCGCCCTCGGCTAGGAAGCGCGTGAGCCCGAGCACGACGCGGTTCAGGTCCGCGACAGAGACGCCGTGGTCCTCCGCGACGATCGCAAGACGCTTCGCGCTCGTCGCGTTCCATCCGCCGCTCACGACGAGCACCGCGAGCGCGAGACGGTCGAACTCCGTGAGATCCTCGGCGGAGAGGCCCGAGCCACCTCGACGGATCGCCTTGGGCGCGACAACGACGGCCTTCGGAGCGGCGGAGCCGACGGCGCCCGTGTTCTCCGCGCCGGGCCTCACCCCGCCCTGCGCCGACAGGTTGCGTGCGGCGCGGCGCGCGGCGTTCGGGTGGAGCGGTCCGCGCCCCTCGAGCGCGACCGCGGCCTGCAGGCGGTCCGCGGCGCCCTCGAGGTGCGCGAGAAGTCGCCGCGCCTCGGGGCTCCCCGAAAGCGGATGCCGCGCGACCTCGTCGCCCCGTCGCTCGAGTGCGGCCTCGATCTGCCCGCTCTTCAATGGCCCCTCGTCGGGAAGACCGAGGAGCGCGCGATCGTCGGGCGCTCCCTCGAGCCCGAGGAACCGACGCTCGGCCGATCGCGCATCGTTCGGGCGGCTCATGGCGCTCCTCCAGCGGGAGTCTGCTCGGGCGGCAGCCCGCGCTCGATCTCGAGGATGCTGTCCCGCACCGCAGGCGGCCCGAGCTCAGGATAGAGCGCGCGGAACTGCGCGATCACAGCGCGCGCCCGCGCGGGGTCGAGCGCCGCGAGCACGCGAATCTGGTCGACCTTCGCCGTGAACCACGGCTCGCTGCGAGGCGGCAGCCCACCGACGAGCGCGCGCAGGCGCTCCGCCGCGCGCTCGAGGTCCCCTGCGCGCTCGCTGCAGAGCGCGGCCGCACGCAGGAGCGTCGCGTCGCGCGGAGAGCGCTCCAGGAGCGCGTCGGCGATCGCGATGCCGCGTCGCCCCTCCTCGGGGTCGGACGACCCGCGCAGAAGCTCGACGCGCGCATCGAGCGCGACGCGCGCAAGATCGAGGAGCGCACGGTCCGCGTCCTTCGCGCCGAGCGCAGCCGCCACGCCGCCCGCGCGCTCGAAGATTGCGTCGCCCGCACGCACGATCGTGGCCACGAAGCCGCCGCGTTCGGGTGCGTCCTCAGCCGCCGCGCGCCGGCGCGCCTCCGCTCCGCGGATTGCAAGCCGCAGCGCGGCCTCGGCCCACAGCGCCGTCGCCTCGGGCTTCTCGAAGGGCGCAAGCGCGGCCTCGACATCCGCCCATCGGTTCGAATACATCGCGAGCTGCAGGCGCCTGTACGCAAGCTCCTCGTCGGCCTCGCGCAGGTCGAACGCGCCCGACGCACCCGCCCTTGCGAGGCTCTCGAGCAGGCTCGCGGCGAGGCGCGTGTCGCGGATCTCGGTCGCAAGCGTCACCTCGAGCGCCTGCCGCGCGATCGCGGGGCTTCCCGCGGGAAGGCCCGTCTCCTCGTCGACGGGAAGCTCGGCGAGCACCTCGATGTATCGCCGCGCCGTCTCGACGCGCGGCGCATTTCCGCCTCGGAACACGCGGTAGAGCGCGAAGACGGCCTGCCTCCGCGACGAGAGCCACTCGGGGCTGTCGGGCTTCACGCGCAGCAGTTCCTCGATGTCGGTCGCATCAGGCGACGCGGAGAGCGCCACCTTGCGCACGAGGAGCTCGGGCACATGGTCGCTGCCCGGGAAGCGCGAAAGAAACGCGTCGATGCGCGCCACGAGGTCGGCTTCGATCTTCGCGCGCTCGGCGGGATCCGTCGCCTGGCCGCGGGCGTCATCGATGCAGGCGATGGCGACGCGCGACGCGGTCTCGGCGCGCGCGCCCACGCGCTCGTCCGCCACGGCGTCGAAGGCGCGTGCGGCCTCCGCATACTCGCCCGCTCCGCGCAGGCTCCACGCGCGCATCTCGCGGCAGGCTGTCGCGGCATCGGGGAACGAGGCCGCGTCGCCTGCGGCGAGCGCGGCGCCGAGCGCGTCCGCCGAGGCCTGCGCCGCGGCGCGCACATCGGGCGCCGCGAGGCGCTCCGCGTCGGACCCCGCCTCCGCGATCGCGGCCCGCGAATCCTCGTAGAGCCGCAGCGCGCGCACATAGAGCGGCACGAAGGAGTCGGTGTCTTCGCCGAGGATGGGGTCGCCGTATCGCGTGACCAGCGCGCGAATCGCGGCGAGGTCGCGCGCCGCGGCGAGTTGCGCCAGCGCCTCGCGGCGAAGGAGCGCCGCCTCGGGGCTCGTGCCGCCGTCCTCGACGCTCCGCGCCACCGCGATGCGCGCCCAGTTGCCGATGTCCTCGCGGCCCGAGAGCCGCGCGAACGACTTGCGAGCCGACTCGAATCCGCCGCCGTCGAGCGCGGCGACCATCTTCCATCCGTCAATCGAGTCGCGGATCGAAGCGACGGCCTCGCGCGACTCGAGGAGCGCGAGCCAGCGCACGGCCTCTGCGTGCCCGTCGAGCCGCGCCTTCACGAGCGCCAGGCCGAGGATCGCGCTCGCGAAGGCCTCCTCGCGGCGAAGGTCTTCCGACACGTCGGCGGGCGCGAGCTGCCCGTCGCGCGCACCGAGCATGTCGCCGAAGAGAACCCTCGCCTGCTCGAGATCGGGCTTCGTGCGCGCGAGCCATCCCTTGTAGAGCAGGCTCCACGCAGCGAGGAAGCGGGCCTGCCCAGCGAGCGAGCGCTCCTCCGAGAGCTGCTCCTCGAGGATGTCGCGGCCGAGGCCGTCGCTCCGGTCGAGGCGACGGTCGATCGCCTTCACGCGCTCGTCGGCGCGGAGCGCGATGCGCTGGAGTTCCGCTGCCTGCGCCTCGAGCGTCGACGCGGCGCGCGCGCCGTCCGCGGCGATTCCGGCACGGATCGACTCCGCCGTGCGCGCGGCGGCGCGGTAGCGCGTGCGCGCCGCGGCAAGGCGCAGCTGGTCGCCGCGCGTCGTGTCGATCGAGGCGACGAGCGCGTCGGCACGAGCGAGGAGCCGCTCCTGCGCGGGCCCTTCCGCAGAGTCGTCGAGCATGCGCGCGACGAGCGTGGCGAGGCGCTCGAGATGCGCCGCGCGCACCTCGCCCTCGGACGCGCGCGCGAGTTCCTCGAGCCTGCGCACCGAGAGCTCGTCGAGGCCGCGCGACTCGAGGTACTCGAGCGTGTCGTCCGCGCGCGCAGGCGTCGCGAGGCCCGCAGGCGCCACGACGCCCGCAGGCGCCACGACGCCCGCAGGCGCCACGACGCCCGCAGGCGCCACGACGCCCGCGGCAAGCGCGAGCGCGGCGGCGAGGGCGAGGATGGGCCTGTCAGTTCGCGGGCACATAGGTGACTGCCTCAAATCCCGCGTCGCGGGCGCACTGGATGGCCGCGGCCGCCGCTGCGACCTCGACGCCTGCGTGGACACGCACGAAGAGACCCTTCTCGCGCGGCAGCGGATCGAGCGCCGCGACAAGTTCGGCGCGGGTCTCCAGATCGACGGAACCAAGCCTGAAGACGGGGACGCCATCGACGCGGAGGACCTCGAGAACCTGCGGCTCGAGGTCATCCTGGACATCGGTCCCCTGCTGGACGCGGAGGTTCGGGGAGAGCTTCGCTTCGTTCACGCCTGAGCCTGTTGTGATGACGAAATAAGCAAGCAGGAGGAAGGTCACGTCGATCATCGACGCGAGACTGATCTCGGGCTTGCGGTCGTCGGTCTTTCGCTGGAAGCGCATCTCAGCGCCCCCTTTCGGTGGCGAGGCGAACGCCCGCAAGCCCGCGTCCGCTGAGCCGGCGGAAGACCTCGTTGAGCCGCGCCGCGTCGCAGGCGCGGTCGGCGCGCACGAGCGGCTTGAGCCTGTCGGCCCCGCCCGCCACGCGGATCGCCTCGTCGACGAGCGCGTCGAGCCCCTCGAGCGACACCTCCGCGTCGTTCACCACGAGCGACCCGTCGGCGAGCACGTTGATCGTGAGCCCCGCGAACTCGCGGTCGGGCGTCGTCTCGCCGGGCTCCTTGGGGAGATCGAGCTTCGCGCGCGTCTGCTCGGCCATCTGCGCCGTCACGAGGAAGAAGATGAGCAGCTGGAAGACGATGTCGATCATCGGCGTCATGTCGACGCCGAGCGGCCGCTTCTTGCTGCGTGACGGGGTGAACTGCACGGTTCCTGCCTTGTCGGTGCTTGGTCTGGGCGCGATGAACGGGTTCGGGGCGGCGGCGCGTCAGCCCGCGGCACCACCCTTGCGCGCGCTTCGCTCGACGAGGGTCACGATCTCCTCGGCGCCCGCCGCGCATTCGCCCGCGAGCGCGTCGACGCGGTTGCGCAGGTAGCCGTAGATCGACACGCACGGAATCGCGACGACGAGGCCCTGGAAGGTGGTGATGAGGGCGACGGAGATGTTCGCGGCCAGCGCCTCGTAGTAGTTCGCGCTGTTCGCGGCGCCCGCGGCCACCGTGTCGAAGGCACCGATCATCCCCTGCACCGTGCCGAGCAGCCCGAGGAGCGGCGCCACCGCGCCGATCGTCGCGATCACATCCATCGTGCGGTAGAGCTTCGCGGTCTCCTCGGCGCCCGCCTCCTCCATCGCGGCCTTGATCTCGAAGGCGCCGAACGGCGAGCGAAGGAACCGCTTCAGGCCCGACCCGACCACGCGGAGGTAGTAGCAGTCGTTGGCGGGGAGCGTCGCATACTCGAGCGCGCCCTCGAGGTCGCCGCGCTCGACCATCTCCTGCGTCGCGCGGATCTTGTCCGCGGGCAAGAGCACGCTGCGGCGGATCTGCGTGAAGTGGATCACGACGAACGCGAGCGCCACGACGGACAGAAGCACGATGATGTAGCCGATCGGCCCGCCGTCCGTGACGAACTTGAGGAGCGTGCCGCCGCCGCCAGGCTCCTCCTGGAGGAGAAGCGCCACGAGGCCGCCGCCGCGTCCCGACGCGAATGTGGAGGCGATGATGTCGGACGAGAGAAGGGTCTGCATGGGTGGTCCGTGGGTCGGTGTCGTCAGTCTGTGTCGTCGTTCAGTTCGTCGTTTCGTTCATGGCGCGGTCGTCGTCGAGGTCGTCGGACGCGCCTGTGCGCCGACATTTCGTGAGAGCCGCTCGTCGCGCAGCGACTCGAGCCGCGCAGCCAGCGCCTCGTTGCCCGCCTCGCGGACGAGTCTCGCCGCCTCCTCGAGTGCATACGCATCGACGAGGCCCGTCCTGTCGAGGCCCGAGGCAGGAACCGCGAGAAGCTCGATCGCCGCGGACTCAAGCGCCGCAACGCGCGGCTCGCCGTCGGCCACGCCCCGCGCGTCGCGCGCGGCTCCAGCGCCGATCGCGGCGAGCCGCCACGACGCGAGGAAAGACGGCGGCTCGGGGAACGCACGGTCAAACGCCGCGACGGCGGCCGCGCGCGCACGCGGATCGGCCGCGACGACGATCGCCTCGATGAGGGCGAGCGCTTGTTCGGCGGGCGCCGCGCCACCAGCCTGCGGCGAGGCCGCACCGGCCACCGTGACGGCGCCTCCAGCGAGCCTCATGACGCGCGCAAGCCGCATGCCCACCCGCGCGGCGAGCTCGACCGAGGCTGAGCGCGACACGGCAGGGTTGTCGCCGACCGCCACGCCCGCGCCTTGCTCGCAGAGCTGCACCAACGCCTCGCGCCCATCCTCGGGAATGAACGGCGGAAGCGACGGAAGAAGCCCCGTCGAGTCGTCGAGCACGGCGCCGAGCGACGGAAAGCGCGATGCCTCGCCATCCGACCCAAGTCGCAGGCACTCGAGCCAAGGCACGACCGACTCGCGCCGATCACCCGCCTCGACCGCGGAACGGAGGAGCCCCTCCCACACGAGTTGCGCGGTCGGCCCGTCGAGCCCGAGATACCGCGCGCGATGCCGCTCGAGGAGCGGGCGCGCGAGCTCTGCGTCGCCGCGCTCGATGCGGATGCGCGCGCGCCACAGCTCGACCGCCATCGGCATCATCTCGCTGCCAGGCGCGCGCACGGACGCATCGCCCGCCGAGATGCCGCGGACGAGGTCCCACGCGACCAGCTCGCGTCGTTCGCCCGTGCGCGCGTCGGGGCTGCGAATCTCGAGTCCCTGCGGAAGCGCCGTCACGACCGAAGCGGCGAGATCGGGCTCGCCTCCGCGCAGCGACACCGCGTACTGGCCCGCCGCAAAGGGCGAACCTGCCGCCGCAAGCATGAAGCCGACGGCCCACGCGACACTCGACGCCACGCGCGCCCTCATGGCCGCCCCCCGCGCTCACGCGACGGCACGAAGCGGAACACGCCGCGGTTTGCGCGCGCGATGTCCGAGAGCACCGTCCGCCCAGCGTCGCTCGAGAAGCCGATGGTGTTGACGATGACCTCGCGCCCGCGCTTCGCCACATACTCCTCGATGTGCTGCGGCGTCTCGGGCGGAATCTCGCCGTCGGTGAGGAAGAAGATCACATCGGGCGGCTGCGGCAGCTTGAAGATGATGTCGATCGCCTCGAGCGGATAGGTGCCGCCACGCGGTTGCTGCGTGTCGAGCCACTGGCGCGTGCGCGCGATGTTCGTGCGGGTCGCGCGCAGCCAGCCGTTGTCGCGCTGGAAGTCGGCGATGATGGCGCCGTTCGAAAAGAGCGCCACGTAGAACTCCGCGTAGTCGGGCAGCGCGCCGATCGAGCGCTTGAGCTCCGAGATCGCGGTGACGAGCCTGTCCTCCTGCTCCATCGAGCCCGAGACATCGACGATGTAGGCGAACCGCGTGCCGCGCCCGCCGACGCCGAAGAAGCTGGTACCGCCTCCGCCACGGCCGCTGCCGATCCCGATCCCAGAGCCGCTGCCGCCAGGACCGACGATCGCCCCGATCCCGGGGGCCTCGATCGCGCCGAAAGTCTCCTCCGTGGGGTTGTCCGAGGCGAGTTCCGTGGAGAGGTTCGGAATCGGGTCCGTCTCGGTCGTGATGGGCCCGACCACCTGCGGCGACGGGTCGGGGAGCTCGATGTCCTCCGACACGATCTCGACCGCGGGCGGGAGTTCCTGGAGGCTCAGCTCGACCGCAGGCGGGCCATCGACCACGCGGTCGGGCACCTCGCTCGCCCAGAGCCGCAGCATCACGACCACATGCGCTACCACCGACAGCGCGAATCCGAGGAGGAGCAGGTGCATCCACCGCTCGCGCACCATGCGGCGGCGCTCCTCGCGGATCAGCCCGTCGGGGGAGAGCCCCTCGCTCGGCGCGGCGGCGCCAGACGCGCGTCGCTCGAGTTCGGAAGAGGGCGGGGCGGAGGGCATGTGGCGGAAGGGAAAGCGGTTCAAAGCCACGCGATCGGTCGGCGCCCGCCCCTCGGACGCCGAGGGCTGCGGTCCGGCTCACGGCGATACGCAGCGCGGCGGCCCGCATGCACGGGAATCGACGGATGCCAGCATCACAACGCCCGTGGGTCGGGATTGTACGGACAACACGCCCCGAGAGTCTCAGAATCAGTACGAAGGATGAGGGCCACGGATGAACCCCACGGATGAACCCCACGGATGAGGGCCACGGATGAGGGCCACCGATGGGGTCGCCAGATCAGAGCGTCGCAACCGCCTCGTCGCGCGTCACGACCGTCCCGATCCGCTCCCCCGCCACGACGCGGCGGATGTTGCCAGGCGTCTTGTAGTCGAAGACGCAGACAGGCAAGTCGTGCTCCATGCACATCGTGAGCGCCGTGAGGTCCATCACGCCGAGCTGCCGCTCGATCGCCTCGGCGAAGGTCAGTCGCTCGAAGCGCGTCGCGGTCGGGTCCTTCTTCGGGTCGGCGGTGTAGATCCCGTCGACCTTGGTCGCCTTGAGGAGAAGACCCGCGTTCAGCTCGATGGCGCGGAGGCTCGCGCAGGTGTCGGTCGTGAAGAACGGGTTGCCCGTGCCCGCGACGAGGATGATGACGCGCCCCTTCTCGAGGTGCCTGAGCGCGCGCCCGCGGATGAAGGGCTCCGCCACGGCGGGGACGTTGATGGCGCTCATCACCCGTGCGGGGCGCCCGATTCCCTCGAGCGCCTCCTTGAGCGCGAGGCCGTTGATGACCGTCCCGAGCATGCCCATGTAGTCGGCCGTCGACTGGTGGACGACGCCGTCCTTCGCCATGCGCGCGCCGCGGATGATGTTGCCGCCGCCGACGACCACGGCGATCTGGCCGCCGAGGTCGCAGGCCTCCGCGATCTCGCCCGCGATCACCTTCAGTTCCTGCGTGTCGATGCCGAGCTGCCCCGCGGGCGCGAGGCTCTCTCCACTGATCTTGAGAACGAGCCGCTGAGGAACCTTGCTCGAGGACATGCGCGCATTGCATCCGTTCCCCGCGCCGCGGTCAAGCGCCACGCTCGAAGCGATGCGCCACGCATCCCTGCTACACTCGCCGCCCCATGGACCTCGACACGATCCTCCTCGAGACAGAGGAGCGCATGCAGCGTTCCACCGACTACCTCCAGCGCGAGCTGCGGGGCATCCGCACGGGCCGCGCCAGCACCGCGCTCCTCGAGTACATCAAGGTCGACTACTACGGCTCGCACACCGACCTGCGCGAACTCGCCGCGATCTCGGTCGCCGAGGCCACGCAGCTCCTCGTCAAGCCGTTCGACCCGGGCGCCAAGGGCGACATCGTCCGCGCCATCGAGACCTCGGGCCTCGGCCTGAACCCGATGTCGGAGGGCAACGCCATCCGCATCAATGTCCCCGCGCCGAGCGCGGACCGCCGCAAGCAGCTCATGACGCAGGTCAAGAAGCTCGCGGAGGAGTCGAAGGTCGCCGTCCGCAACGAGCGCCGCGACGCCAACAAGGCGATCGACGCCGCCGTCGCCGACAAGAAGAACGCGATCCCCGAGGACGCCGCCAAGAGCGCCAAGGAGGAGATCGACGAACTCACCAAGAAGTTCTGCGACGGCCTCGACGCGCTGGCGACCAAGAAGTGCGCGGAGATCGAGGAGATCTAAGCGGCGTTTCGTCGCGTCCGCAGCAGCGGCAAGCGCTCAAGCTACCCCTCGAACAGCCGCCGCTGGTCGGGCAGGTCCTTCGGACTCTCCTGCACGGCCTTCACCTCGGCGGCGATGTCCTCGATGGTGCGGAAGTCCTCGTGCTCGCTCGCGAAGCGGATGTAGGCGATGTCGTCGAGGGCGCGCAGCCTGCCCGCCACGCGGCGGCCGATCTCGACCGACGGCACTTCCTTCTCGAAGTCGCGGTAGCACCCGTCCTCGATCTGGCGCACCATCTCCTCCTTCGCCTCGGCGGAGATCGGGCGCTTGCCACAGGCGGCGAGGATGCCGCGCATGATGTTGTCGGCGTTGAACGGCACGCGCGAGCCGTCGCGCTTGACGACCGCCAGCCGCTCGGTGCGCTCGACGCGCTCGTAGGTCGTGAACCGCCGACCGCACTTGTTGCATTCACGCCGCCGCCTGACCGCGGCCCCGCCATCGGCCTCGCGGGAGTCGATCACGCTGTCATCGTCGGCCTTGCAGAAGGGGCAAATCATCGGCTTCGGACCGCATCCTAGCCGCGCACCGCCCCCGCCGCCCGCGGGTTACACTCGCGTTCCCATGGTCCGCATTACCCTGCCAGATGGTTCCGTCAAGGAGTTCGCCAACGCCCCGACCGCGGGCGAGGTCGCAGCGTCGATCGGCGCAGGCCTTGCGAAGAGCGCGCTCGGCGCGAAAGTCGACGGCGAGCTCGTCGACCTCGCGCACAGGATCGAGAAGGACGCGTCGGTCGCGATCGTGACCGCGAAGAACCGCGACGGCACGGTGAGCCCCGACGCCCTCTACCTGCTGCGCCACTCGTGCGCGCACATCATGGCCGAGGCGATCCAGCGGCTCTATCCGGGCGTCCAGCTTGTCTACGGCCCGCCGCTCGAGACGAGCTTCTACTACGACATGCTGTTCCCCGACGGCAAGGTCATGTCGGCCGACGACTTCGAGAAGGTCGAGGCGGAGATGGCCAAAATCGTCGCGGAAAACCGCCCGTTCACCCGCTACGAGCTCGCGATCGCGGAAGGCATGCGGAAACTCGAGGGCGAAGGCTCGAAGTTCAAGCTCGACAACGCGCAGCGCGCCGTCGAGGCGGGCTCGGCCACGCTCTCGTGGTACGCGACCGGCGAACCCGGCAAGAACTGGGAAGACCTCTGCCGCGGCCCCCATGTCCCGTCGACCGGGAAGATCGGCGCCTTCAAGGTGCTGTCGCTCGCCTCGAGCTACTGGAAGGGCGACGAGAAGCTCGACCGCCTGACCCGCGTCTACGGCACCGCCTTCGCCACGAAGGAAGAGCTCGAGCAGCATGTGCGCCTCCAGGAAGAGGCGAAGAAGCGCGACCACCGCACGCTCGGCAAGCAGCTGCGTCTCTTCCACATCGACGAGATGGTCGGCCAGGGACTCATCCTCTGGACGCCGAAGGGCTCGATCATCCGCAACGAGCTTCAGAACTTCATCGGCCAGGAGCTGCGCAAGCAGGGCTATCACCAGGTCTACACGCCACATATCGGCAAGCTCGACCTCTACAAGACGAGCGGACACTTCCCCTACTACAAGGAGTCGCAGTTCCCCGCGATTCCCGAGGGCGACGACCTCGCGAAGCTCTGCGACTCGGGCTGCTCGTGCGGCGAACTCGTCGCGCGCCTCGACGGCGTGAGCGCGCAGTTCGCGCGCGAACTGAACGAGCGCACCGGCCGCGAGGTCATCGCGCCCGACCGCGTGATGGCGGCTGACAGGCTGATCGACGGTTTCCTCCTGAAGCCGATGAACTGCCCGCACCACGCGAAGATCTTCGCAAGCGAGCCGCACAGCTACCGCGACATGCCCGTGCGCCTCGCCGAGTTCGGCACGGTCTACCGCTGGGAGCAGTCGGGCGAACTGAACGGCATGACCCGCGTGCGCGGCTTCACCCAGGACGACGCGCACCTCTTCGTGCGCGAGGACCAGGTCGCAGAGGAAGTGCTCGGCTGCCTGTCGCTTGTCAAGATCATCTTCGCGACGCTTGGCATGAACGAGTACCGCGTGCGCGTCGGCCTGCGCGACCCGGACGGCACGAAGTATGTGGGCGACCCCGCAAACTGGGACAAGGCCGAGGCCGCCTGCCGCGACGCAGCGAAGACGCTCGGCGTCCCCTTCAGCGAGGAGCCCGGCGAAGCCGCGTTCTACGGCCCGAAGATCGACTTCGTCGTGAAGGATGTCATCGGCCGCTCGTGGCAGCTCGGCACCGTGCAGGTCGACTACAACCTGCCGATCCGCTTCGACCTCTCGTATGTCGGGCAAGACAACAAGCCTCATCGCCCCGTGATGATCCACCGCGCGCCGTTTGGGTCGATGGAGCGCTTCTGCGGCGTCCTCATCGAGCACTTCGCGGGTGCGTTCCCCTGCTGGCTGAACCCCGAGCAGGTGCGCGTCCTCCCGATCAGCGAGAAGAGCGCGGCCTATGCGGACGAACTCCTCGCGGCGCTCAAGGCCCGCGGCGTGCGCGCGACGGCCGACCACTCGAACGACCGCGTGCAGGCGAAGATCAAGGTCGCGGCCGAGGAGAAGATCCCGTACATGGCGGTCGTCGGCCCGCGCGACGCGGAGAACCGCGTGGTCAGCGTCCGCGCGCGCGGCGTCGAGGCCAACCTCGGTGAGATGCCGTTCGACGCCTTCGTCGAGGGAATCGCCCGCGAAATCGAGGGCCGATTGCTCTCTGGCGCCCCCGGAACCGTGCAGGCGGGCCTTCGTAGCTGATGAGACGCCCGCAGGTTCCCGCGATTTTCGCCCTGCAGAAGTGCGGCTTCCGCTTCCCTCGGCTGTCGGAGGTGGTATTGTTCAGGTCCATGACCGACCTTCTGAACCACCGCTCCGCATGATGTCGGGCCGTCCACGGCCTGTCCGCGTCGGTGCGTTCGGTCGGTCCGAAGCATGGGTTGTGCGTTCCGCCGGCCTCCCCGCCTCGGGGAAGCACGCCTCGTCGACTCTCCTCCTTGTGTCTCTGCGCCCCCGTCGATCGTGGCTCGACGAGGTCGCTCCTTCCGCTGCCTGACTTCGCCACGACCTCGAGAAAGGAATCGAACCATATACCCGCCGCGCAGACCGTTTGGTGGCCCCCGCGACAACCGAGACTTCGGGCCCCGCATCAATGACAGGATCCGAATCTCGCCCGTGCGACTTCTCGACCCAGACGGCGAGATGGTCGGCGTTGTTGAGCTCGATGAGGCCAAGCGCCGCGCCTACGACGCGGGCCTTGATCTCGTGGAGATCTCGCCCGAGGCGCGCCCGCCCGTGTGCAAGATCATGGACTTCGGCAAGTTCAAGTACGAGCAGTCGAAGAAGGAAAAGGCGAACAAGGCGAAGAGCAAGGCTTCCGAAATGAAGGAAGTCCGCCTCGGTCGCTCGATGAAGATCGACCCCCACGATGTCGACATCCGCGTCGCGCAGGCGCGTCGGTTCCTCATCGAGGGTCACCGCGTCCAGATCATCCAGAACTTCCGTGGCCGCGAGATGGCGTTCCGCTCGAGGGGCGACGATCGCATGGAGGACATCATCCAGCGACTCGCGGATCTTGCGAAGGTCGAGGTTCCCCCGCGCCTGAACGGCCGCCGCATGGGCATGATCCTCGTCCCCGAGAAGCAGAAGGTCGAGGTCTACAAGCGCAAGATGATCGCGGAAGGGAAGCCCGTTCTGCCGACGATTCCCGAGCAGCTCGAGGAGTTCCACGATCACGACGACGACGACGACGACGATCTCGAGACCGACCTCGGGGGCGAGACCGAGACCCCGCGCTCGTAACCATATTTCAACGCGGCATTTACGATTCCGATTCTCATCCCCCGCGCCGCATGGCGCGGGGGATGTTGCTTGCTCGATGGAGTGGGACTCGATGGAGGATTGGCGGAAACGGACCGTGGATTCGCCGTGTCGCGGCGGGCCGTGGAGCTTTCCCCCAACTCTCTGATTCGTTGAAGAACGGGTTTGCCTCTCGCGAATTCGGCTCTATCTTCGCCGTATCCGTAGAGATGTTGTGCGGCCGCGCGTCGGCCCCGCAGTCGGGCCGGAGTCGTCACTTGCCGCGGGGCGCGGCCGGCTGGCGCTCGCTTCCCGCCACGCTCTACGCCCCTGCTCAACCCATTCAGCCAGGAGTCCCACATGAATGATCGTTCGCGATTGGCGAGCGTGCTGGCAGGCACCACGGTGCTCGCAGGCTCGCTCTTCATCACCGCGACTGCGTCCGCGCAGTGCACGGTGAACCCCAACCCCAACTTCACGCAGAACGATGGCGGCTGCCCGGTTGCCGGGCAGTCCGATTCGAACGGCGGCTGTAACCAGGTCCCCGCTGCGTTCCAGACGACAGGCACGATCTCGAGCGCGAACACCTCGTTCACGATCGGCGGAACCTGCGGCGCGTCGCTCGCGTCGAACAACCGCGACCTCGACTGGTACTCCTTCACCGTCACCGAGGCGTGCTTCATCAACCTGTCGCTCGTGATGACGAACACGAACGGCACCCCCGCGGGCGATTCGCAGATGTTCTTCGGCCGCGTCGACGACTGCGACAGCTTCTTCGGCTTCCAGTACGGAGCCTGCCCCGCTGCGTTCGAGGAGCAGTTCGTCGAGCCCGGCACCTACGGCGTCGTCGTGACGCGCGCCTTCGCCACCGCGACGACGCCCGACACCTGCAACTCGCCCTACACCATCACGGTGTCCGCGCGCTTCTCGCAGTTCCCCGAGTGCGGTTCGCCCGCGGCGGGCAACTGCGGCGTCGCGACGCCTGGGACGGGCGGCTGCCAGGATGTCTCCTGCTGCGACTTCATCTGCGCGATCGATCCGCTCTGCTGCGCGATCCAGTGGGACGCAACCTGCGCCACCACGGCGCAGCTCGCCCCGCCGAACGGCTGCGGCATCTTCGTCTACGAGTGCAACCCGCCCGCGAACGCTCCCGCGAATGACTGCGCGACGGCGGCCGCGACCGTCGGCTTCGACACGCCGACCGCCTTCAACAATGCCAACGCCTCGACCGACGGCCCGAACAACGGCCAGTGCGCGACCAACACGACGAAGGATGTGTGGTTCCTCGTGCAGGCTCCGTCCGACGGCAACATGACGATCGTCGCCGACACGCCTGGCCAGGACATCGTGGTGAGCGTCTACGCGAACGGCGACAGCTCGACGGTGAACGGCGCGCAGCTTGCCAACAACTACATCGGCTGCGTGAACGCGGTCGGTGCGGGCGGCGAGGCCGTCGTCCTCACGGGCACGGTGGAAGGCGAGTGGTACCTCTGGCGCGTCGGCCAGGTCACTGGCACGGGCGGCGCTGGAACCGTCGAGTTCAGCTTCGAGCGCGTGGTCTGGGACACGGGCGTCCATGTCGCGATCTGCGACGCTG
Source organism: Phycisphaera sp. (assembly GCA_016124975.1). Taxonomy (GTDB): domain Bacteria; phylum Planctomycetota; class Phycisphaerae; order Phycisphaerales; family SM1A02; genus QWPT01. The sequence continues at coordinate 91,839 of WGMP01000002.1, forward strand.
CGGGCGGTGCCGTGAACCTCGGCCTCTCGAGCGGTGCGATCAGCGCCACCAGCACGCAGCGCTGGCTGGCCGTCCCCTTCACGGTGGATGACCCGGATGGCGCCGGCCCGCAGACCTCGTGGAACCTCACGCTCATGCAGCCCGAGGGCTTCCAGCCCGCGGGAACGGTGAACGAGCGCCTGAACTGGATCATCTGGTCGCGCAACGGGTTCGTCGCCCCGAACTACGCGACCGACCAGGTCGCGAGCGGCCAGGTCGCCTACCCCGCGGCCCTCGGCCCGAACGGGGAGGCCGACATCCCGATGGATCTCGATCTCCCCGCGGGCGACTACTACCTGACCGTCTTCGCCTCGGCGGTGGGCAACCCCTGCCGCCCGAGCGACGGCCAGCCCGTCCTCTCCAACTTCGCGTGGTTCGTCGGTGCACCGAACGGCCTCGTTCCGAACACGGGAACGGGCTTCTTCGGCCTCCGCTCGGTCACCATGCCAGGCTCCGGCCCCGCCAATGAGGTCGTCATCGCGGGCACCCAGAACCCCTGCGAAGGTGGCACTGGCGGCGGGTTCCTCGTCTACGGCTACGGCGGCGCCTTCACCGAGTGTGCAGGCCAGCCCGCTGGTCAGAGCCTCGCGAACGCGTTCCGCGTCTTCGGAACGCCGATCGAGGCGAAGGGCCCCGCGTGCCCGACGGACATCGACGGCGACGGCACGACGGGCGCGTCGGACCTTTCCACGCTCCTGAACGGCTGGGGCACGGCATCGCCCGACCTTGACGGCGACGGTACGGTCGGCGCGTCCGACCTGTCGACGCTCCTCAACGGCTGGGGCGCCTGCCCGTAAGGGTTCCTTCGCGAGCCGCGCGTGCGGCTCGAACGCAACGCTTCGCGCCCCCCTCGACCACCGTCGAGGGGGGCGTTTTCGATCCGCTACCCTCTCCGCGCCGCGCGTTCGTGGCCGCGCGGAACGACTCGAAGGACACATCCATGCTCTCCGCACTCTTTCGCAGAGTCCCCCCGTGCTCCGCTCGTTTCGCGGCACTCCTCGCGTGCGCCGTCGCGCTGCTGGGGCTGGCCACGGCGTCGGCGGGGTCGCTCGCTTCGGCCGATGAGCCCTCGACGCCCAAGCCCTCGACGCTCAAGCCCTCCCCCCTCCCGCCTCCGACGGCCGAGCCTCCAACCGTCGAGCTGACGCGCGCCGGAACGATGGTGCGGGAAAGTGCGCGCATCACGCTCCCCCGCGCGCCGCTTCCTGCTGATGGCGACACGCCCGTCCTCCTCATCGAGGGCCGCGACGACGGCACGCGCGTCGAGATCGACCTCGGGGGCGGCGTGCTGATCGGCGGCACTGGACGGCCGCACGAGCACGCAGGCACGGGCATCCTGATCCGCGGCCGCAATGTGACGCTGCGGAACGGCACGATCCGCGGTTTCAAGGTCGCAGTGCGCGCGGTCGAATGCGACGGCCTCATTCTCGAGGACCTCGTCGTCAGCGACAACTACGCGCAGCGCCTCCTCTCGAAGCCCTGGGCGGAAGACTCCTCCGACTGGCTCTTCCCGCATCGGAACGACGACGACGAATGGGCGAAGGAGCATGGCGCGGGCATCTCGGTGCGCAACGCGCACGGCGCCGTCATCCGCCGCATCACGAGCCACCGCACGCAGAACGGCATCCTCCTCGACCGCGTCGACGGCTCGCAGATCTACGACAACGACTGCTCGTTCCTCTCGGGCTGGGGCATCGCCATGTGGCGGTCCTCGGGGAACACCATCTGTCGCAACAGCCTCGACTTCTGCATCCGCGGCTACTCGCACGGCGTCTACAACCGCGGCCAGGACTCTGCGGGGCTCCTGATGTTCGAGCAGTGCTCGGACAACATCGTCGCCCTCAACAGCGCCACGCACGGCGGCGACGGGATCTTCGGCTTCGCGGGCCGCGAGGCGCTCGGCGAGGGCCTCGCCGCCGACGCGGACCCGGCGGCGCACCTCGGCAAGGGCTGCAACGGCAACAGCTTCGTCGGCAACGACCTCTCGTTCGCGGCCGCGCACGGGCTCGAGACGACCTTCAGCTTCGACAACCTCGTGGCGCGCAACCGCTTCGAGTCGAACGCCATCTGCGGCATCTGGGGCGGCTACTCGCGCGGCACGGTCGTGACGGAGAACCAATTCATCGGCAACGGCCGCACCATGACGGGCGTCGAGCGCGGCGGCATCAACATCGAGCACGGGAAGCGGAACCTGATCGTGGGAAACTCGTTCAAGGACGATTCCGTCGGCGTTCGGTTCTGGACCGATGCGGACGAGGCGCTCGCGCGCCTGCCATGGACGCGCGCGAACGGGCGCGGCGCCGAGGACAACATCGTGGTCGGGAACGCGTTCGAGGGCGTGGCGACGGCGATCGAACTCGCGGACGCCCGCGGCACGAGGCTCTCGGAGAACATCTTCGTCTCCTGCGGCACCGAGGTGCGCGACGAACCTGCGACGGGCACGACGGTGTCGGGTTCCGCGCCCGAGTCCGCGGCCGCGCCGCCGAGTACCGCCGAACTCGACGAGCTCCTCGCGCGGCTGCCGGGCGAGCGGCAGGCGATCGGCCTGCGTGACGCGCTCCGCGGCCGCGAGCACATCGTCATGCTCGAGCACGGCCCCTACGCGTGGGACGCGCCGATCGTCGTCCAGACGACGCCCGGTCTCGCGCGGGTGCAGTTCAAGGCATATGGCCTCATCAGCGTCGAGTCGGCCGATGTCATCGGCCGCGGGCCGCTCTTCGCGGGCGTGGGCGCCGATGCGCAGACGATCGAGGTCGCGTCGAATCAGTCGGGATTCGTCGCGCCGTTCACGGTGCAGGCGCGCGACCCGCTGCGGAAACTCGCGAAGGCGCGCGGGTTGCTCGCGCCGGGCCAGTGGACGACGAAGGTGTTCCCGCTCGACGGGGGCGCGGCGCCGCTGGCGGCCGTTCCCGATCGCGAGGCGTTCCTCGCTCGCGCGGCGGAAGAGCAGCGCGAGCTCGAGCTCCGCGAGCTCTCCTTCGACTTCCGCGGCCGCGCGCCGCGCGAGGTGATCGACCACCAGGACGCGGCGCTCCTCGCCGCGGAAGGCTCGCGCTTCGGCCTGGTCTCGCGGAGCCCCTTCCGCTTCCCGCCCGGCCGCTACCGCGTCCTCGTCGAGAGCGACGACGGCATCCGCGTGCGGATCGACGGCGAGACGGTGATCGAGCGGTGGGACATCCACGCGCCGACCATCGACCGCCACGAGTTCGAGGTCGCGGAGATGCGGGAGCTCGCCTTCGAGGTCGAGTACTTCCAGAACACGGGGCACAGCACGCTCCGCGTCTGGTTCGAGGAGGCGGGCGAGGCGCCAAGGCGCTGAGCGTCGGCCGAGATCCCGCAAAGCGGGCGGGGACGCACCATCGGTCGGCGGGGAATCTTCCGCCAACAGGCTTGACAGGCGTCGCCATCCATGTATACTCATTCACTTCGCTGCATCTCCATGCATCGCAGCCGACCCCGTCTGACAGGCGTCACCCTTCTGCTCCATCGCTCCTGATCTGGCCTTTCTGATCTGGCCTTCCTGATCCCGCCTTCCCTCCTCCACCCATGAAGTCCCGCCGCCTCGCCGCCATCCGCACCCTCATCGCCGCAAGCGAGATCCGCAGCCAGCACGAGCTGGCTGGGCTTCTCGCACGGGAGGGCATCGAGGCCACGCAGGCGACGCTTTCGCGCGACCTCGCCGAGCTTGGGGTGCTGAAGGGCCCCGATGGCTACCGGCTCCCGGGCGACCTCCCCGCGGTGCTCCCGCCCGAGGCCGCCCTCGGGCGCGCCCTCAAGCGGGAACTGATCTCCGTCGATGTCGGCGGGACGCTGGTGGTCCTCAAGACGCCGATCGGCCACGGCAACGCCCTCGCCATCGAGATCGACCGCGCACGGCTCAACGGCGCACTCGGCACGATCGCGGGCGACGACACGGTCTTCCTCGCGGCGCGCAGCGAGCTCTCCGCGCGCCGAATCGCGAAGGAACTCCGCACACTCGCGGAACTGGCCTGAGCGCCGCCGCCCTCCCTGCTCACAACCCGATTCCCACACGGCTTCCGGCCTCCTCGGCCGCGCCCTCGATCCCGCCTTCCCCGCCGCACCCCGCCCCATGCTCGACCTCCGCCCCTCCAAGATCCGAGTCGCCATCGTCGGTGCCAGCGGCTACGCAGGCGCCGAACTCGTGGCGATCCTGGCCGCGCACCCGTGGGTCGAGGTGGTCGCGCTCTATGGAAGCTCCCGCAAGGCCGAGGAGGGCGCGCCGACCGTCGCGGATCTGTTCCCGCGCCTCGAGGGCCTCGGCGTAGGGGAACTCCGAATCGAGCCGTTCGACGCGGCCGCCGCCATCGCGGCGGGGCTCGACGCGATCTTCCTCGCCACGCCGCATGAGCTCTCGCACGAGGTCGCCCGCACGCTCGTCGACGCAGGCATCGTCGTGCTCGACCTCTCCGCCGCCTTCAGGCTCTCCGACCGCGAGACCTTCGCGAAGAACTACGGCTTTGAGCACGCGCACCCTGAGCTGCTCTCAGAGGCCGTCTACGGCCTCGCCGAGTTCAACGCGCAACGCATTCGCTCCGCGCGGCTGATCGCTGTGCCGGGGTGCTATCCGACCGCCGCGATCCTCGCGATCCGACCGCTCGTCGAGTCGCGCCTCGTCGACGCCGCGCGCCCTGCCATCGTCGACGCCGTCAGCGGTGTGTCGGGCGCGGGCCGCAAGGCGGAGGTTCGCAGCCTCTTCTGCGAAGTCTCGATGCAGGCCTACGGCGTCTTCCGCCACCGCCACCGCCCCGAGATCGTGGAGCACGCGGGCCTTCCCACGATCTTCACGCCGCACCTCGGCGCCTACGACCGCGGCATCCTTGCCACGGTCCACCTCGAGCTGAAGCCCGGCGTCAGCGAGTCCGCCGCGCGCATCGCCTTCGAGTCCTGCTACGCGGAGCGCGCGTTCGTGCGCATCCTGAAGCCTGGCCGCTGGCCGAGCATCGCGGCGGTCGAGCGCACGAACCACTGCGACATCGGCATCGCGGTCGAGGGCTCGCACATCATCATCGAGAGCGCGATCGACAACCTCGTGAAGGGCGCCGCGGGGCAGGCCGTCCAGTGCATGAACATCCGCTTCGGCCTCGACGAGACGGTCGGGTTCCTTCCCGCACCGAGCGTCGTTGCGACAGGAGACGAGGCTTGAACACGATTCCAACCCCATCCTCCACGGTCGAGTTCGCGGCTTCACGCGGACCGCTTGTGGTCAAGATCGGCGGCGCGCTGCTCGAATCGGCCGAAGCCCATGGCGAGGCGTTCGACGGGCTCGTGTCGCTGCATGCGGCGCATCGGGCCCAGGGTGGCGGCGGCATCGTCCTCGTCCACGGCGGCGGCGCTCAGGTCGACCGCCAGCTGAAGCTCGTCGGCATCGAGACGCCGCGCATCGAGGGAATCCGCGTCACGAGCCGCGAGGCGATCGACCAGGTCGTCGGTGTCCTCGCGGGCAGCGCGCATGTGCGCCTCCTCGGCATCCTCGCGGCCCGCGGCGCGCGCGTCGTCGGCCTCACGCTTTCGGACGGCGGGCTCTGTGCGTGCCGCCACACGACGCGGTATGCGTTCGACGCAGGCGAGGTCGGGGAGATCACGGGCGGCGATGGCGCGGTGGCGCACACGCTTCTCGCGGGCGGCTTCATGCCCGTCGTGAACTCGATCGGCCTCTCCGCCAACGGCGACCCGCTCAATGTGAACGCGGACGAGGCCGCGTGCGCGATCGCGCGCATCGTCGGCGCATCGGGCATCGTGCTCCTTACCGATGTCGCGGGCGTGCTCGACGCGCACAAGCAGCTGATCCGCGAGCTCGACGCAGCGCGCATCGAGGTGCTCATCGCCGACGGCACGATCTCAGGCGGCATGATCCCCAAGGTCCGCGGCGCGCTCGAGGCCGCCGCGCAGGCCGGCTGCCCCGCCACCATCGCCTCGTGGCGTGATCCTGCGGCGATCGCGAAGGGCATGGGCGGCACACGCATCCTCGCCCCGCTCGCGGAGCCCTCGCGGCGCTGAACCGAGGCGGACGCTCCGTGCATGCTCGATCGCGAGCCTGATTGCAAGACCGATGGCAAGACCGATGGCAAGAACCCCAGACATCTCCGCACTCGAAGGCCTCCGAGGCCGCTCGATCCTCAGGCTCGTCGATCTCTCGGCGGACGAAATCCGCGCCATCCTCTCGCTCGCGCGCATGGTCAAGGCCGACTACGGCGCCTTCCGCGGCGCGCTCTCCCAGCGCGCGCTCGTGATGCTCTTCGAGAAGCCGTCGCTGCGGACACGGCTCTCCTTCGAGCTCGGGTTCCAGAAGCTCGGCGGCTGCGTGTCGTTCCTCGACCACCGCAACGAGCGGATCGGCGCGCGCGAGTCGACCGCCGACTATGGCCGCAACCTCGAGCGCGTGGCCGATGTGATCGTCGCGCGCGTCTTCGCGCATGACACGCTCGTCTCGTTGCGCAAGTCGTGCTCTGCACCGATCGTGAACGCGCTCAGCGAGATCGCGCACCCCTGCCAGGCGCTCGCCGACGCGCAGACGCTCGTCGAGCACGGCATCGCGCTCGAGTCGTGCCACCTCGCGTGGATGGGCGACGGCAACAATGTGTGCCTCTCGCTCATGGAGCTCACCGCGATCATGGGCGGCCGCATGACGGTCGTCACGCCCGCGGCGCACAAGCCCTGCCCGACGCTGAGCGCCGAAATCGCGGCAGTCGCCGCGAAGACCGGTGCGACCATCGTGCTCACCTCCGATCCCGCCGCCATCAAGGGCGCGCACGCGGTCTACACCGACGCGTGGATCTCGATGGGCCAGCAGGACTCCGCAGAGAAGATTGCGTCGCTGCGCGCGCTTTCGGTCACGCCCGAGATCATGAAGATCGCGGGCCCGCAGGCGAAGTTCATGCACTGCCTTCCCGCCCACCGCGGCGAAGAGGTCGTCGACCCCGTCATCGACGGCCCGCAGTCGGTCGTCTTCGACCAAGCCGAGAACCGCATGCACGCGCAGAACGCGCTCTTGCTTGCGCTCCTCGGCGCCGTTCCCGCGTCGCACGGCGTCCGCGCCGATGCCGCACAACTCCTGTCGCAAACCCGCTGATTTCCCGCTTTCGAGAAAGATCCACCCACCATGTCGAACCAGAAGAAGCCCTCTCGCGTCTGCGTCGCCTACTCCGGCGGCCTCGACACCTCCTGCATTATCCCCTGGCTCGTCGAGACCTACGGCTGCGAGGTCATCGCCTGCGTGGCCGATGTCGGCCAGGGTGCGCGCGAGCTCGAGGGCATCGAGGAGAAGGCGATCCGCACGGGCGCCAAGGAGTGCCATGTCGTCGACCTCAAGAAGCAGTTCATGGAGGACTTCGTCTTCCCGATGTGCATCTCGGGCTCGGTCTACGAAGGCCGCTACCTGATGGGCACATCGATCGCGCGCCCGATCATCGCGCGCGCGCAGGTCGAGGTCGCGCTCAAGACCGGCTGCGACGCGCTCTGCCACGGCTGCACGGGCAAGGGCAACGACCAGGTGCGCTTCGAGTCGACCTACGCGTCGCTCGCGCCGCAGCTTCCCGTGATCGCGCCGTGGCGCATCTGGGACCTCAAGAGCCGCGAGGCGATGCTCGCGTACCTCAAGGAGCGCAACATCCCCTGCGCCGCGAGCGCAGAGAAGATCTACTCGCGCGACGCCAACATGTGGCACATCTCGCACGAGGGCGGCGAGCTCGAGGATCCGTGGAACGCGCCGCCGGAAGACGTGTGGATGATCTCGGTCAGCCCGAAGGACGCGCCCGACCAGTACGAGGATGTCATGCTCTCGTTCGCGAAGGGCCGCCCCACCGCGCTCAACGGCAAGGCGATGGACCCCGTCGCGCTTCTCGGCGAGCTGAACAAGATCGGCGGCCGCAACGGCGTCGGCCGCGTCGACATCTGCGAGAACCGCCTCGTCGGCATGAAGAGCCGCGGCGTCTACGAGACCCCGGGCGGCACGATCCTGATGGAGGCCGTGCGCGGCCTCGAGCAGCTCGTCCTCGACCGCGAGACGCTCCACTTTCGCGAGAAGCTCGCGCTCGACTTCGCGAAGATCATCTACAACGGCACCTGGTACAGCCCCACGCGCGAGGCAATGTGGGCATCGTTCGAGGCCATCGCGCAGTCGCTCGACGGCGATGTCGTCGTGCGCTGCTACAAGGGCCGTGCCGAGGCGGTGCGCCGTCGCTCGCCGAACTCGCTCTTCCACCACGGCTTCGCCACCTTCGGCGAGGACGAGGTCTACGACCACAAGCACAGCGAGGGCTTCATCCGCCTCTTCAGCCTGCCGCTCAGGATCCGCGCGCTGCTCGGACTGAACCCCGACGCGAAGAACATCGCCGCCAGCAACGCCTCGGGCTCGGCTTCGAACGCCGCAGCCGCTTCGACCCCGAAGCAGAAGGTCCACTGACATGACGACCGCCATCTGGGCAGGACGCCTCGAAGGCCAGGCCGACTCGCTCTTCCGCGAGTTCAACGACTCGCTCGCGTTCGACCGCACGCTCGTCCGCGAGGACATCGAGGGCTCCGTCGCGTGGTCGAAGGCGATCATGCGCGCAGGCGTGATCACGGAGGGCGAGCAGCGCGAGATCGCGGCCGCCCTCGCGGAGATCCTGACGCTGGCGCACGAGGACCCGTCGTCGATCGTCGACGCGGCCGACGAGGATGTCCATTCGTGGGTCGAGCGCCAGCTCATCGCCCGCGTCGGCGACCTCGGCAAGAAGCTCCACACGGGCCGAAGCCGCAACGACCAGGTCGCCACCGACCTGCGCCTCTGGACCGCGCGGCAGCTGAAGCTCCGCCAGAGCGAGCTCAAGGCCGCGATGAACGCGCTCGTCGACCTCGCAGAGCGCGAGAAGACGACGCCGTTCCCGGGCTACACGCATCTCCAGCGCGCGCAGCCGATCCTGTTCGCGCACTGGTGCCTCGCGTATGTCGAGATGTTCCGCCGCGACCTCGAGCGGCTCTCCGACGCGCTCAAGCGCGTGCGCTCGTCGCCGCTCGGCTCGGGGGCGCTCGCGGGCACGGCGTATCCGATCGACCGCGAGCAGCTTGCGAAGGACCTCGGCTTCCGCGCGCCGACCGCGAACTCGCTCGACGCCGTCAGCGACCGTGACTTCGTGATCGAGACGCTGTCGGCGTGCGCGCTCTGCGCGGTGCATCTCTCGCGCTTCGCAGAGGACCTCATCTTCTACTCGACGAGCGAGGCTTCGCTCATCGAACTGCCGGACGCCTTCACCTCGGGCAGCTCGTTGATGCCGCAGAAGAAGAACCCCGACGCGCTCGAGCTCTTCCGCGGGAAGACGGGCCGCCAGATCGGCAACCTCGTGACGCTCCTCGTCACGGTGAAGGGCCTGCCGATGGCCTACAACAAGGACCTGCAGGAGGACAAGGAGCCGCTCTTCGACTCGATGCGGCACCTCTCGATGTGCCTGCGCGTCCTGCCGCCGATGGTGGCGGGCATCAAGGTCAACCGCGAGAACGCGCTCATCGCGGCGGCCGAGGGCTACTCGAACGCGACCGACCTCGCCGACTACCTCGTGCGGCTTGGAGTCCCTTTCCGCGAGGCGCATCACCAGGCGGGCCGCCTCGTGCGCAAGGCGATCGAGGCGCATTCCGCGCTCGAGGAACTGCCAATCGAGGTGATCCGCGAGCAGGCGCCGCGCGCGAACAGCGACATCTACACGCAGCTCACCGTCAGCGCCACGCTCGAGAAGCGCGGCTCGACCGGCGGCACGGGACCGAAGGCGGTCGAGAGCGCGATCGAGCGCGTGCGCCGCATGCTGCGCGAACGCGCTGTGCCGGCGGGTTCGGGCGAGGTCGAGTTCCGCCAGGCGCGCATGGACGACCTCGACGCGATCGTCTATCTCGTCGACTACTGGGCGCAGCACGGCGAGAACCTGCCGCGCTCGCGCGAGGACATCATGAAGGCGATCCTCGACTTCGGCGTCGCCGTCATCGACGGCCGCGTCGTCGGCTGCGCGGCGCTGTGGATCTACAACCCCGATCTCGCGGAGATCCGCTCGCTCGGCGTCCACACCGAGTTCCAGGGCCGCGGCATCGGCCAAGGCCTCGTGCGGCACTTCCAGCAGGTCGCGGGGCAGCTCCACATCGACCGCCTGTTCGTGCTGACGCGCGCGCCCGACTTCTTCGAGAAGTGCGGTTTCCGCCGCGTGTCGATCAACTCGCTGCCTGAGAAGGTGCTGAAGGACTGCGCGACCTGCCCGAAGAACACGAACTGCGACGAGGTCGCGCTCGTCCACGACACCGTGTTGCCAGAGGCCAACGGCGACGGAAGGTGACGGGAATCCGATGACACACCCGCACGCCGACTCCCCTTCCGCTGCGCGCATTGTCGCAGCCACGCACCACTGGCCCCGCGGGTTCCGCGCGGCGGTCGGCGCGGCGGCGATCAAGAAGCATGGCCGCGACGACCTTGCGCTCCTCGCCATGCCCGAGGGCGCGACGGCGGCGGCGATCTTCACGCGGAACCTCTTCGCGGCTGCGCCGATCGAGCTTTCGCGGCGTCACCTCAAGGATTCGCGCGGCCACGCGTCGGCGCTCATCCTGAACTCGGGCTGCGCGAACGCTGCGACGGGCCCGCGTGGGCTCGCGAACGCCCAGGAGATGGTCGACGCGGTGTCGCTCGCGCTTGGTTGCGCCACGGAGTCGGTGTTCGTCAACTCAACGGGCGTCATCGGCGTCCAGCTGCCGATGGAGCGGATCGCGCCTGTCATCCCGAAGATGGCGGCGGGCATCGCCGAGGCGCTCGACGCAGGGCCGCTCGAGCCGTTTGCCCGCGCGATCATGACGACCGACACCAAGCCGAAGATGAGCGCGCGGCGCATCGAACTCGACGGCGGACGCACCGTGCATGTCGCCGGCGTCGCGAAGGGCGCCGGCATGATCCGCCCCGACATGGCGACGATGATCTCGGTGCTCGCGACCGACGCGGCGGTCGAACCGAAGGCGCTCGACCGCATCCTGCGCCACGCGGCCGATGCGAGCTACCACCGCATCTCGGTCGACGGCGACACGAGCACGAACGACTCGGTGTTCGCGTTCGCGTCAGGAGTCGCTGGCGCGTGCGACGAGATCCTGCTTGCGCGCGCGTTCCGCGGGGTGGCATGCGAGCTTGCGAAGATGATCGTCTGCGATGGCGAGGGCTTCGAGCGCTCGCTCTCGGTGCGCGTGACGGGAGCTGCGACCAAGGCCGATGCGCTGAAGGTCGCGGAGACGGTCGCGTCGAGCCTCCTCGTCCGCACCGCCATCACGGGCGGCGACCCGAACTGGGGCCGCATCGTCGCGGCCGCCGGCCGCGCGGGCGTTGCGTTCCGCCCGGGCGACCTTGAGCTCCGCGTCGGCGGCATCCTGATCTTCCGCGACGGCGAGCCCTGCCCCGCCTACGAAGGAAGCATGAAGGACGCCGTGCGAGCGGCGTTCAACGGCGCACATGTCGAGGTCGTGATCTCGCTCGGCGCCACCGAAGGCGCCGAGGCGGAGACGAACTCCGACGAGTTCCTGAGCTGCGGCCTGACGACCGAGTATGTGCGGCTGAACGCCGACTACACGACGTGAATCGATGACGAGCGCGGAGCGAAGCGAAGCGCGAGAAGGTTGCGCGGGAGGGCGGCCGTCGTATCGTGTGGCATCACTTTGAGTGATGGCGGAACCGAACGCGCGCTGCGCCCCACAACTGCAGGCTGGGCGTCCGGTGTGCGTGCGCGGCCGCGACCGCTCAGTTCACGGCTTCTTCACGATGTCGCGGATCCAGTGCTTCGCCGTCTTAGCGTCGCCTCCGACCGGAAGCCAGCCCGAATCGCTCGCGATCGTCGACTCCGCGCCCTTGGGGACGCCGACATCGCCTTCCGGCTTGCCGTCCGTCGAGTAGAGCACGATCGTCAGGACATCGCCTGCCGCATCCTTCTTGAGCGCCGTCGCGCGGATCGCCTTCTCCGGAACACCGACGGCGACGATCTGCAGTTCCTCGACCTGGCCCGGGCCTGACCCATCGCTCTCGAACGCAACCCAGATCGACGAGTGGTAGGTCTTCGCGCGTTCGACGGTGAGCGTCGTTGTGATCGTCGCAGTCGCGCCGGGCGCCAGGATCTTCTGGTCAACCGCCGTCTCCGTGCAGCCGCAGCTTGCCTTCACCGACTTGATGGTGCGGGCCTTGTCGCCCGCATTCCGAAGGTGGAACTTCGCGACGGTCTTCGTGGGACTTTCGCCAAACCGAACCATCCCGAGGTCGAGATTCCGGCCGGGCTCAAGGACCACCCCAGCAGATGTCACGGCGCCGGATGCCTCGACCCCAGCGCCAACGTCTCCGAGTGGCTGGACGCCGCCGACCGGCACCGACATCTGATCGCGCGCGATGACGCGCTTCGCGCTTCGAAGCAGTTCCATCAGTTGCGAATCGCTTGGCGGCGAGGCTAGATCCATCGCAAACTCGTAGCCAACACCATCGAAATCCGCCGCCCGCTGCCCCGCCACGAATGCCAGCACGGCGGGACGCGTGCGGTCGAGGACGTGGTCGCCTGCGGTGATCGTGGCGTATCGCATAAACCGCTCGTCAAACTCAGCCGCCGTAAGCGGTTCCGCATTCAACAACTCCCCGACAAATCCGCTGGCGGCCTCAAGAACGTTGGGGTCTTGCTTAGAGGCAACCCAGCCCTGCGAGTGCAACCGTCGCGCACAGAACCCAACACCAACCGCGACGGGATCCGACATGCGATAGACGGACCGCTTGCCCGAACGGCCGCCTGCGGACCGTTCACTGATGTACTCGTGGCAAAACCATCCATCGCCGCACTGCTTGAAACCGTACGCATGCTGTATCCGCCATCCACCGCTGTTCCAAGCGTAGATGACACGGCGCTCGCCCTCGGATGGTACGGACAGCTCTGGACTCGAACTCCATCGCGTCCATCGGCCATGTGACTCCGTCCAACGGCCATGGAGTTTGTCGCCGGTCTGCAAAAGATGGGGCTTCAGGCTTTCGTGTGGGTTTCGACACCGTCCGCTCCCGCCGCGCGCCGTGCCGCGTGCGGCTGGCGGTCTCGTGGTCTCTCACGGAGGCGCGGAGGCACAGAGAACAGAGAACGGGACTCGCCGAGATGCGAA
>WGMP01000031.1 GCA_016124975.1 Phycisphaera sp.
AGACCAAAGAAGCGCGCGGCGCCCGGATGGCAAGGAGGCGAAACGAAGCTGTATCCGCAGCGATACAGCGAGTTGAAGCCGACGCCGCCAGCCGGGATGCCGCGCGATTCGACGTCCGGGGATCCGTCAGACAGAACCTAGGCGTGCCGAGCGGACTCAGGCCTGATCGGGCGCGCCGCGCTCATCCTCGAGCTTCCTGATCGCGCGCTTTTTGCGGACCTTCGACGCCGTCTCGCCGAGCAGGCTCTTCTCGCGCAGGAGGTGGTGGTAGTGCTGCGCGAAGCGGTGCGCCTCGTCGCGGATCGCCTGGCAGAGGCGCAGGCCGAGATGCTCGCGCCCGAGGCGGATGGGATCGGGGCTCGCCGTCGTGTAGATCAGTTCTTCCTTCTTCGCGAGCGAAATCACCCGCGGCGGCTGCACGCGCAGCTGCGCGAACGCCTCGAGCGCCGCGTTGAGCTGCCCGATGCCGCCGTCGATCAGGATGAGGTCGGGATAGAGCTCCTGCCCGTCGCCCGCCTCGCGGTAGCGTCGGCTGACGACCTCGCGCATGGCGCTGTAGTCGTCGTTCGTGACGCTCGTGATCCTGTAGCGGCGGTAGCCCTCCTTGAACGGCTTCCCGTCGATGAAGCACACCTTCGACGCCACCGTCTCGCCGCCGCGGAGGTGCGCGATGTCGATCGCCTCCATGCAGCGGATCGGTTGGTCCGCGCCGAGCGCGCGCGCAAGGCTCCGCGCGCCCGCGGCGGGGTCCTGCACGAATCCCGTGGCCTCGGGCTGCCAGTCGAACTCGGCGTCGTCGCCACGGGCGCTGCCGCGCGTCTCGCGCTCGTCGAGCTTCTCGATCGCCTTGATCTGGTCGCGCAGCACGGCGGCGCGCTCGAACTCGAGCCGCGCGCTCGCGGACTCCATCTCCTCGCGCATCTCGCGCAGCATCGCGCTCCGCTTCGAGCCGAGGAAGCGGACGAAGCGGTCGATGTCGGCGCGGTACTCGTCCTTCGTGATGCGCGCCGCGCACGGCGCCGTGCACTGGTTGATCGCGGCCAATAGGCACGGGCGGAAGAGCCTGTTCTTCGGATCGCCGTCGATGATTTCAAGCTCGCAGGTGCGGTACTTGAAGACCCGCTGCAGGAGCTGCATCGCGTGGCGCAGCGCCCCGACCGACACGAACGGCCCGTAGATGCGCGCGCCCTTGAAGCGCTCGTTCGCGGGGTCGCGCGTGATGTAGACGCCCGGGAAGTCGTCGCGCATCGTGACGGCGAGGTACGGGAAGGTCTTGTCGTCCTGCAGGCGGTCGTTGAAGGGCGGATGGATGTCCTTGACGAGGCGCGCCTCCATGAGGAGCGCCTCCCACTCGCCTTCGCATGGGATGAAGTCGAAGTCCTCGACCGCGTCGAGCATGGGATGCTTGCGGGGCCCGAGGTCGGCGGAGGGAATGAAGTAGCTCGAGACGCGGTTCGGGAGCACCGACGCCTTCCCCACGTAGAGCACCGCGCCCGCGCGGTCCTTCATGAGATAGACGCCCGGCACGTCGGGCAGCATGCGGGCCTTCCGGAGGAGCCGCGCAAGGCGCTCCGCGCGCGTCTCGTCGGCGCCCTGAGCCCCCGCCGGGTCCTCGGAGCCGCCGCTCCCGCCAACGCGAGGTGCGCCCGCACCACGAAGCGCCTCACGATCGGAGCCCTCCGAACCGGGGCCGTTGGGGGGCGGAAAGTCCGCTGGAAGAACCATGAAGGGCAAATGTAGGCGGAATCGTTCCTCAAATCCTCATGATCGGACCTCATCCGAAGCCCGTTGTTCAGGTACACTCGCGACTCGTGAACCCTTGGCTCGGCTCTGTCGAAGTCACGCGTCCACAGCCGCCCTCGGATGGTCTGAAGGCGGCACTCGCAAGACCCGCGTGTTGCGGGAGTACGAACCCTGTCTGGCCAGACACTGGACCCGACACGCGGCACACAGAAGAAGGAGACTCCTCAATGAAGAAGATCGCTACCCTCGCTGCCCTCTCGGCCATCGCCTTCCTCGGCGCGTGCGCCAGCACGCAGGAAACCGCCGCCCCCGGCGCCGTCGGCACGACCAAGTCGGGCTGCTGCGCCGCGAAGGCCGACAACTCGGCCGCCCCTGGCGCGGTTGGCGGAAAGTCGGACTGCGCCTCGAAGTGCTCGTCGGCTGCTGCCCCCGGCGCCGTCGGCGAGAAGAGCTGCGGCACCAAGGCTGACTGCTCGGCCAAGGCTGCCCCTGGCGCTGTCAGCGGCAAGTCGGACTGCTCGACGAAGACCGACTGCTCCGCCACGAAGGCTGCCCCTGGCGCCGTCAGCGGCAAGTCGGACTGCTCGGCCAAGTCGAGCTGCGCTTCGAAGTGCCCCGCGACCAAGGGTTGATGTCCAAGGGTTGATGTCCAAGGGTTGATGTCCAAGGGTTGATGTCCAAGGGTTGATGTCCAAGGGTTGATGTCCAAGGGTTGATGTCCAAGGGCTGATTTCCCTGGTCTGACCCCGAGAGGGTCCACACCCTCCTGCCAGACGCCTCGGCGATGAGCCAGGCATCTGGAACTCGGATGAGACCTCCGCGCCTCGGCGCAGAGGAACCCAACCAAGTACTCGCAGCGCCCGGCCAATCGGCCGGGCGCTGTGTTTCATGACCCCGCCGCGCACCGCGCGATTTCCTATCATCGCGGCCATGCTTGCACGAACCCTGCGCTCCACCGCGCTTCTCGCCGCGGCCTCGTCGATGGCCCTCCTGCTGTCGGCGTGCCAGAAGCCCACGCGCGCCCAGTACGACGCCACGCACGGCTGGACGGTCTACGGCAACCTCGTCGAGACCGCCCGCGGGGTCCACCCCGAGATCGTCGCGTCCGATGTTCCCGAGTGGGCCGGCATCCCGAAGCGGATCGTCCTGAGCGGCACGGTGGCCGATGTCTGCCGCACCATGGGCTGCTGGCTCGAGATCGAGGACGAAACCGGCACCCGCGCGATGGTGATGAATCTGAACCACGCGTTCTTCATTCCTCGCAACGCACGCGGACGCAATGTCCACGCCATCGGCTGGGTGGTCGAGGAAGAGCACTCGGTCGACATGCTGAAGCATCTCGCGATGGACGCAGGCAAGTCGCAGGCGGAGATCGACGCGATCTCGGAGCCCGCGAAGCGCTTCATCTTCATCGCGGAGTCGGTCATCCTGCCTCCTGGCGGCCTCGAGAAGCCCGTCGAGCTTCTTCCCGCCGAAGAAGAGCTCCCCGCGGTCGACACGGCCATGACGCCCGCCGCGGAGCCGGCGAAGTGAGCCGCGGATCGATCCTCTTCAGGCAGGGTCGCATCCTCGATGCGGCGCAGTCCATCGACGCGGAAGGCGACCTTCTCGTCGTCGACGGGCGCGTGGCGAAGATCGCGCCGGGCAGGCGGATCGACGCACCAGAAGGCGCGCGCGTCGTCGACTGCGGCGGCATGTTCGTCGCCCCGGGCCTCATCGATCCGCATGTCCACCTGCGCGAACCAGGCGGCGAGGCCAAGGAGACGGTGAAGACGGGCACCGCGTCGGCGGTCGCGGGCGGGTTCACCACCGTCTGCTGCATGCCGAACACGAATCCCGCCATCGACACGGTCACCACCGTGCGCTATGTGCTGCAGGCGGCGCGCGAGGCCGCGAGCGCGCGGGTATTCGTGGTGGCGGCCGCGACGGTCGGCCGCAAGGGCGAGCAGCTCGCCCCGATGCACGCGATGCGCGACGCGGGCGCCGTGGCGTTCTCCGACGACGGCGAGTGCATCATGAACCCCGCGATGATGCGGCGCGTGCTCGAGGTGTGCGCGTCGCTCGGCAAGACCTTCATGCAGCACTGCCAGGACCATGTCCTGAGCGAGGGCGGCGTGATGAACGAGGGCGCCGTCGCCACGCGCCTTGGGCTTCTCCCGTGGCCGCGCGAGGCGGAGGAGATCATCGTCGAGCGCGATGTGCGGCTGAACCGCGGAATCGGCGCGCACTACCACGCGCAGCACCTCTCCTCGGGCGGCAGCGCTGCGATCTTGCGGCGCGCGCGCGCCGAGGGAATCCGCTGCTCGGGCGAGGCGAGCCCGCACCACCTCCTGCTCACCGACGAGGCATGCGAAGGCTACGACACGCAGGCGAAGATGAATCCCCCGCTGCGCACGCGTCGCGACATCGCCGAACTGAAGGCGGCGATCGCCGACGGCACGATCGATGTCCTCGCCACCGACCACGCACCGCACACCGCGGCCGAGAAGGCGCGCGACTTCGCGAGCGCGCCCTTCGGCATCATCGGGCTCGATTGCGCGCTGCCGCTCTACGCGAAGGCGCTGGTCGACGACGGCGTGATCGGCTGGCCGCGCATGATCGAGCTGATGACGCGGACGCCCGCGAAGCTGTGCGGCCTCGACGCGCACGGGCTCGGCTCGCTCGCAGAGGGTTCGCCCGCCGATGTGACCGTGATCGACCCGAACCTCGAGTGGACGATTCAGGCGTCGCAGTTCGCCTCGAAGAGCCGCAACTGCCCGTTCGACGGCTGGAGCGTGCGGGGCCGCGCGGTCATGACCGTGATCGCGGGGCGGGTACACCTCGACCGACATGCTGAACTCTGCGCGCAGCGCTGAGCGCGCGGAAGGCCGTGCTCAGCCCACCTCACGGTCGACCGCTTACTGCGGGCATGTTCCCCACGCGCTGAGGAGCGCAGCGAGGTCGGACGCACCCACAGTTCCATCGCCATCGAGGTCGAAGGCCGCATCCGGGCCGCCCCACGCACTCAGGATCGCGGCGAGGTCTGCGGCGCCCACTGTGCCGTCGGAGTCAAAGTCCGCCGCGCACGCGGGCGGCGCGACGGGCTCGAAGAGGTCCATCGAACGCGCATGGGCGCGCTCTGCGGCCTTTGAGCCAAGGACGCGCCCCGGGTAGTCGTCGAAGTAGGGATGGATGCCCCCGAGGATGCGGGACTGCCCTGAATTGTCGGCCGCGTCGTAGTAGGTGGCCCACTGGAAATCGAAGGTCTCGCTCGGTCCGTCCTCGAAGACGAGGAACTGGTTCTGCACGCAGGTGTAGACACCCATGCCACCCGGGAAGTACTCCGTGCCCGTCAGGCGCTTCAGGGTCTCAGCACCCGCCCTGCTGTAGGTCGAGTGGCCCGATACATAGCCCGCGAACGGCGGCGAGACGAAGCTCGGCCGCTGATACGGCACCCAGTTTCCGCCGAGCATCCACTCCACGCCCGAGTACTGGCTCGGCGGGTCGGCGGGTGCACCTGGCCAGCTCCTGATCGCGATCAGACCCTCGTAGCCTGCGAGGTCCTCGTGACGCTCGCCAATCGCGGTGGTGGCCTGCGTGATGACCTCAACCAGTCCCGGCACCAGCTGAATGCCGTTCGGGTGGTACGACGGAAGGCTCGGGTCCGAGCACTGTCCGTTCTGAACGAGGTGGCGGATCGCCGTGATCGGGCGGCTGGCGTCGTAGAAGCCCTTGACACCCCACGCGCAGATGGCTGCGTCGTGCAGTGAGCCGTTCAGGGCGACATACATCTTCACATCCCACTCAAGCGGGTCGAGCTCGGGGCCCGTCCCGCCCATGCGGCGTTCGAACGCAGGGTGCTCGACCACATGGTTGGCGATCTCGTTCCAGTGGCCCGGGGGGGTCGTCGAGCTGGGCCCGTCCGCCCAGAACTCCGCGAGGCAGCGCGCCCAGTCGCCGCGCTTCACGATGTTCGGCTCGTAGGGCTCGCCCGTGGCGGGGTTGATGGTGCGGCCGGGGTTCGTGTCCGCTCCGAGCGGATTGTTTCCCATCGAGAGGGGCGAAATGTCGATCATCACGCCATCGTCGGGGGTCAGCCACGAGCTCAGGAGGAGGACCTGCTGGTGCCCGTCGCGATAGGTCGCGTCGTCGAACCCGTTGAGGATCGGACACGGCGGCGGATTGAAGTACACGCCACCGCGGCTCGGATCCATGTCGCCCGAGAGGAGCCCGTACGGGCGCACGAAACCCCAGAAAGGGGCGAGCTTCGGTGGGAATCCGCCTGGAATCACATTCCCGTTCTGGTCGATGAAGAAGTCGAGGACGAGCGGCTGGTAGCGGCTCGGATCCGACACGGTGGGATTGAAAGGCAGCGCCACCACGAGCGGCTCGTTGACATCGGGATAGGTGCCGGCCGCGGTTGCATGGTCGAACTGCTCGCGCGAATTGTCGGTGAGCGCCCAGGCGATCAGCTGCGCTGCGATTCGGTTTCCGACAGCAGCCGGCGTGTCGCCGACCGTGGTGGTGACGGTCGTCGGATATCCGAGGGCAGCCATGCGCGCATCGAGGATCGGGTTGATGATGGCCACGTTCGGGCTCGTGGCGAAGCGATGCCGCATGACGCGGTACGCGGCGTAGGAGACGGACTCGCGCCGCGCGGCTTCGATGTCGTTTGCGGCGATCTTCTCCGTGAAGAGGTAGCCTTTGGCGGTCGGCTCGTAGGCTGCCCAGGCGTCGTACATGGCGACGGAGGCATGGAAGAGGTTCCGCGCCTGAACAGGAGGCCGCACGCGATCCTTCTTGATCGAGTTCAGCATCGTGTCGTTCCATTGACGCGCGACCGACTGCCCCCCGTCTGCGAGGGCGAAGTCCGGGCCGCCCGCGACAGCGAGTCCAACGACGGCCGCAAGCACGGCAACGCTCCCAGAACGCATCTTCATCGTGCACACTCCGCTCGGGTGTCAGCTACGGCGCGGCCAGACGAGGCCGGGCCCTCACGACGGGCAGTCAGAAAGGTAACCCCGAATGGTTCGTTCGCAACAGGGCCGCGAGAAATCCGCGACGCCCCCCGCTCGCACAGGGCATGCAGACGGCGCCACCGGCCGCCCGGCCACCGTACACTTGGGGCCGCGCTGGGGCCGAATCGGCCCTCCCGCGCTGAAAACGGGGTCGGCGCGGCGGACCGCGAGATAGGGCGGACACCGCCAGCGCTCCCACCAAGTTCCCGCCGTGACCACCCACTCTCGCTTCAATCTCAAAGCACTTCTTGAAAGCAATGCCGGCCTTGGCCATGAGCTCCACGCCGCGCATGTGAACCCGCGCTTCGCGACGGTGCTCCGCACGATCGGCTACGACCGCGACTATGTCCGCGCCGAGGGTGCGCACCTCTTCGACCGCGCGGGCCACCGCTATCTCGACTTCCTCGGCGGTTACGCCGTGTGCAACTTCGGACGCAACCATCCGACGATCCGCCGCGCGCTCGAGGACGCGCTGTCGCTCGACCTCGCGAGCATGGTGCAGTTCGAGGCGCCGCTCCTCTCGGGGCTCCTCGCCGCAGAGCTCAAGCGCCGCATCGGACGCGGCCTCGACCATGTCTTCTTCACGAACTCGGGCACCGAGGGCGTCGAGGCTGCGATCAAGTTCGCGAAGTGCGCGACAGGCCGCCCTGCCCTTCTCCATGCACCGAAGGCGTTCCACGGGCTTTCGTCAGGCTCTGTGTCGCTGAACGGCTGCGACAGCTTCCGCCAGGGCTTCGCGCCGTTCCTGCCTGGGTGCAGGCAGGTTGCGTTCAACGACCTCGCGGCGCTCGAGCGCGAGCTCGCCAAGGGCGATGTCGCCGCCTTCGTGATCGAGCCGATCCAAGGCAAGGGCGTCAACATCCACTCGCCAGGGTACCTCGCGGAGGCGTCGCGGCTCTGCCATCGGTACGGCGCGCTGTTCGTGGCGGACGAGGTGCAGACGGGCCTTGGCCGCACGGGGTCGTTCCTCGCGATCGATCAGGAGGATGACGCCAAGGGCCCGGTGGAACCCGACATGGTGATCCTCTCGAAGGCGCTCTCGGGCGGCTACGTGCCCGTCGGCGCGGTGCTCGTGAAGGGCGAGGTCTGGCGCAAGGTCTTCACCACGCTTGACCGCGCGATCGTGCATTCGTCGACCTTCCACCAGGGCGCGCTCGCGATGACCGCGGGGCTCGCGAGCCTTGCCGCCTACGACGAGACGAGCGCGGCGGAGAACGCGCGAAGGATGGGCGCGCGCATCAAGGCGGGCGTCGAGGCGATGAAGCCGCGCTTCGAGATGATTCGCGAGGTGCGCCAGCGCGGGCTGATGATCGGGATCGAGTTCGGCCCGCCGAAGTCGCTGCTTCTCAAGGCGAACTGGGCCGCGACCCACGCGATGGACAAGAACCTCTTCGCGCAGGCCGTGGTGGTGCCGCTCATGGAGGACCACCGCATCCTCTGCCAGGTCGCGGGGCACAACCAGGATGTCGTGAAGCTGATCCCCCCGCTCGTGATCGACGACGCGGATGTCGATTGGTTCCTGCGTGCGTTCGAGAGCGTGATGACGAGCCTGCACAAGCCGACCGCGACGGTCGGGCTGCTCGCGCGCCTCGGCAAGAACGCGCTCTTCGGCCAGCGCCGCGAGAGCGGTGAGCCGACAGAGGCCGCGCAGCCGTGATGCGACGGCTCGCTGCGCTCGTGACGGGCTGGCCGCGCGCGGTCGTCGCTGCGTCGGTCGTGCTCGCCGCACTCGGCGCGTGGCTGGGCGTGTTTCATCTCAGGATCGACAGCGACACAGACTCGCTCATCGCGCCCGACAGGCCGTTCATGGCCGACTACCGCGCGTTCCTCGCGGAGTTCGGCGACCTCGAGGGCGCGGTCATCGTGGTCGACCCGAAGGGCGACGACGCGGCGGCTCGGTCCGCGGTCGACGCGCTCGCTGCGGCGCTTGATCTCGGCGACGAGAAGCCGCTCGTCGGACGCTGGGCCGCGACGATCTCGCCCGGGGAGCAATGGCGCCTCGCCTCATGGGCCGCGAGCGACGCGGAACTGCGCGCCATGGCGATGGAAGCGGACGCGATCGCAGCGGTCGCGCGCGGCGACACGCGGGGCCATCCCGTGGTCGCGGCGGCGCTGTCAGCCGAACGCTCCGCCGAGTACCTGCAGGCGCCCGGCGGAAGGCTCTTCTTCGTCGAGGTGAGCCCGCTCAAGGACTTCACGGCGCTCGACCCGTTCCGGCCATCGCTCGACTTCGTGCGCGTCGCCGTCAGGGAGGTCGCGGAGGATCACCCGACGGTCGAGATCGGCCTCACGGGCAAGCCCGTACTGATGGACGACGAGATGCGCACCGCGAACGCCGACATGGCGCGCGCGAGCCTCGTCTCCGTGACCATCATCACCGTCCTCTTCATCGTCGTGTTCCGCGGCGTGCGGCGGCCGCTGCTGGCGCTCGTCGCGTTCGCGGTCGCGACGGGCTGGACCTTCGGCGCGGCGACGCTCCTCGTCGGGCATCTCAACCTCCTGTCGACCGTCTTCATGCTCGTCCTCGTCGGCGCGGGGCTCGACTATGGCGTCCATGTCGTGAGCCGTTACGGCGAGTATCGCCGCGCGCGCCCCGCCGCCGAGGCGGTCGCGCTCGCCGTGCGGCACATCGGCCCCGGAACGCTCGCGGGCGCCGCGGGCTCGGCCGCCGTCTTCTTCGGCGCGATCTTCACCGACTTCGGAGGCTTGCGCGAACTCGGCGTCATCGCGGGCGCCGGGCTCCTCCTCTGCGCGCTCGCGATGGTCACGGTGCTGCCCGCGCTTCTCGTGCTGCTCGACGCGAAGGGCGCGCCGACGGCCGTCGCTCCGAGCGTCGACCCCACGACCACGCCAAGACCGCGCTGGCTCGCGCTCGCAGCCGCCCTGGTTCCGATCGTCGCCTGCCTGCCGCTGATTCCCGCAGGACTCCGCTTCGAATCGAACCTGCTCGAGCTTCAGTCGCCGTCGCTCGCAAGCGTGCAGTGGGAGAAACGCATCTTCGCCGACAGCGCCAGCGCCTCGTGGTTCGCGGCGTCGACGGCGCGCGACTTCGACGAGATCGCAGCGCTCCGCGAGCGGGCGGCACAGCATCCCGAGATCCTTCGCTCCGAGAGCGTGCTCGATGCGGTTCCGCGCGAGACGCCCGAGCGCGCGGCGCTTCGAGCCAAGGTCGCTGCGGCGGGCGCGGGCATCGAGCAGCCCCCGATCGGCGCGCCGCCCGCCATGCGCGCGGCGTGGGAGATCGCGGCGGGCGCCGCGCTTCCGCTGCGCGCGGCGCTTCCCGAGGCGATCGCCCCGCGGCTCGTCTCGCCGAACGGAGCGTTTCTCGTGCGCTTCATTCCGCGCGACGACGCGTGGGAGGAAGAGGCGCTCGCGCGCTTTGTCGGGGCCGTGCGGGCGGTCGATCCGCGCGTGACGGGCGTCCCGATCACGCAGCTCGAGTCGATCCGCGACATGCGTCAGGCGTTCATCGACTCGAGCATCTGGGCGCTGGTCGCGGTCACCGTGATCGCTGCGATCTCGTTCCGCGCAGTCTGGCCAGCGCTTCTCGCGACGGCGACCGTGGTGGCGGGCGTCGCGATGACGCTCGCGCTCCTGCCCCTCTTCGGGTCGCACCTCAACCTCGCGAACTTCTTCGCGGTCCCCATGCTCATCGGGCTCGGGATCGACAGCGCGATCCACATCATCCACCGCTTCCGCAGCGACCCAGCGAACACGGGCCCCACGCTGCGCGCGGTCGCGTTCACGGCGCTCACGACGGCGATCGGCTTCGGAGCGCTCGTGTTGGCGGAGCATCGCGGCATGCAGTCGCTTGGCCTGGCGATGGCGGTCGGAAGCCTCGCGTGCATGTATGCCGCGTGCGTCGTCCTGCCGCTCTTCCTGCGCGCGCGCATCGGCGCGTGAGGGTTCAGGATGGCGTCACTTGCATGCGCCCCACTGCGCGAGCAGCACGGCGAGGTCGCCGCCGCCGACGAGTCCATCGCCGTCGAGATCCGCCGAGACCGTCGTGGTTCCCCACAGGACGAGGAGCTGGCCGAGATCGTGCCCGTCGACAAGCCCATCGCCGTCGAGGTCGCCCGCGCACGGCGGCGCGGGATCGATCGGATCGAAGAGCGCGAGCGAGCGCTCGTGGCTGCGCGTCGCGACCTGATGCCCCAGCACGCGGCCCGGGAAGTCATCGAAGACCGGATGGATGCCGCCGTAGATGCGTGACTGCCCTGCTGCGTCCGCCGCGTCGTAGTAGGTGGCCCACTGGAACTCGAGGTCCTGGCTCGGACCCGCCTCGAACACCAGGAAGTCGTTGGCTTCGCAGGTGTAGGTCGCGAGGCCACCAGGGAAGAACGCGCTGCCTGTGATGCGCGCGAGCACCTCCGCCGCCGTGCGGCTGAAGGTCGAGTGGCCCGACACATAGCCCGCGAACGGAGGCGTGACGAAGTTGGCGCGCTGGTACGGCACCCACTCTCCCGCGAGGATCCACTCGACGCCGGAGTGCTCGGTCGCTGGATTCGCGGGGACGCCCGGCCAGCCGACGACCGCGATCGCGCCGACATGGTCTGCGAGATGCGCGTGGCGCTGGCCCGGCGCCGCGGTCGCCTCCGTGACGAGCTCGACCACGCCCGGGAGCAGGTTCACGCCGTCGAGGTCGAACGACGGCAGCGACGGATCGCTGCACTGGCCGTTGCCCGCGAGGTGTCGGATCGCCGTGATCGGCCGGCTTCCGTCGTAGTGCGTCTTCACGCCCCACGCGGTGATCGCCGCGTCATGCAGCGCTCCGTTGAGCATGACATACATCTTCACATCCCACTCGAGCGCGTCGAGCTCGGGGCCATCGCCGCCGATCCTGCGCACGAATCCAGGGTGGTCGACGACCGCGTTCGCGATCTCGTTCCAGTGCCCTGGCGGCGTCGACGACTGCGGGCCGTCGGCCCAGAACTCGGCGATGCAGCGGGCCCAGTCGCCCCGCAGGACGATGTTCGAGGGATATGGCGCGCCCGTCGCGGGGTTGACGGGGTGGCCCGTCCCCGTGTCAGCGCCGAGCGGGTTGTTGCCGATCGCGGAGGGCGAGATGTCCATCGTCACGCCGTCGTCGGGCGTGAGCCATGCGGTGCGGCGCAGGACATCCTCGTGCCCTGCGCGGAACTCGGCATCGCCGTCGCCGTTCAGAAGGGGCACTTCGGGCGGATCGAAGTAGACGCCGGGGCGCGACGGGTCCATGTCCCCCGCAAGAAGTCCGAACGGCTGCACGAAGGCCCAGTGCGGCGCAAGGCGCTTCTGCACGGTCCCCGGCACCGCGTTTCCCTTTGGATCGAATGTGTAGCTCAGCGCCAGCGGCTGCCAATGCGAGGCATCGACGAGCGTCGGGTTGAACGGGAGCCCGACGATGAGCGGCGGGTTGACGGGCGGATAGGAGCCCGACTCGGCCTGGTAGCCCTGGGCCTCGCGCGACCCGTCGTCGAGGGAGGCCGCGATCAGCTGCGCAGCGAGACGGTTGCCCACGGCCGCGGGCGCGTTTCCTTCGGTCGTCGTCACAGAGATCGGATAGCCGAGCGCCGCCATGCGCGCGTCAAGCGCAGCGAGCGTGAGCGCCGCATTCGGGCTCGAGGCGAAGCGATGCCGCAGAAGGCGGTACGCCGCGTAGGAGATCGTCTCGTGCTGCGCGGCGGCGCGGTCGACGGCCGCATGCTTCTCCGCGAAGAGGTAGTGCCGTGCGGTCGGCTCGTAGACCGCCCACGCGTCGTACATCGCGACGGAGAGGTGGAAGAGGTTGCGCGCGTGGACGGGCGGACGCGGCGTGTCCTTGCGGATCGCGGCGAGGACGGCCTCGTTCCAGCCCCGCGCCACGGAGTCCGCGGCCCATGCGGCGTCCGACGCGCCGAGGACGGCGGCGGCAAGAGTGGTCACGACAGCCGCGCCGAGGCGGCCCCTGCGGAAGATCTCGTGCATGATGGTTCTCTTCTCCCGAGCGCGAAGGTAGCCCTGAACGGGTGCGCTGCAAGCGTGGAGAGCCGAGTTCAGCGGGAAACAAACACGCGGCGTGCGGCGCGAAGTCGCTCTCGGACCCACCGTCGCGCGCGCCGAGCGTTCAGACCCGATCCAACGCCACGCCCTCGGGCAGTGCGTCGAGGAAGCGCTTTCCATACGACTTCGTGACGATCCGCGGGTCGAGCACCACCACGCGGCCCGCGTCGCTCGCGCTGCGGATCAGGCGCCCCACGCCCTGCTTGAACCGCAGCACGGCGCGCGGCAGCTGGTCGTCGCGGAAGCTGTTTCCGCCGAGCGACTCGATGCGCTCGTGGCGCGCCTGGATCAGCGGATGGTCGGGCACATCGAAGGGCAGCTTGGTGATGATCACATTGCGGAGCGCGCGACCCCGCACATCGACGCCCTCCCAGAAGCTCGCGGTGCCGAAGAGGACGGAGTGCTCGTGCTCGCGGAAGCGCTTGAGGATCTGCCCGCGCTCGCCGTCCTCGCCCTGGATGAAGACGGGGTGCCCCGCCGCACGCAGGACGGGCGCGCAGCGCTCCGCGACCTCGCGCAGCGTGCGGAAGCTTGTGAAGAGGACGAACGCGCCGCCGCCCGTCTCGTCGATCTGGCGGAGGATGCGCGGCACGAGCTCGCGCACGGCTTCGGGCGACTCGGGCGGCGGCATGCCGCGGTCGATGATCACGCGCATCTGGCTCGCGTAGTCGAACGGGCTTCCGAGCGCGAGCGTCTTCGCGCCGTCGCAGCCGAGGCGGCCGACCACATGCGAGAAGTCGTCGCCCGATGCGGCGAGCGTCGCGCTCGTCATCGTGATCGACACATCCATCGAGAAGAGATGCTCCTGCAGCACGGGACCGACGTCGATCGTGGCGCCCGACAGCGTGATCGAGGGACGACGGCTTCCATGGAGCGGCTTTCCTCGCTCGACCCAGTAGACGCAGCCGGGGACGCCTTGCCCGATGAAGAGGTCGATCTCTGCGCCGAGCGCGACCACGCGTTCGGACGCGCTCCCGAGGTCGAACTGCACCGACTCGTCGGTGGCGCGCTCGCGCAGCAGCTTGAGCGCGGAGGAGAGGTCGCCGAGCGCGGGCGAGAGAGTGTTCGAGAAGGCGTCGGGCGCGGAGACCCGACCGCTCGAGGGCGATGCGCCCTTGCCCGCGGCAACGGCCCGATGCACCTCGTCGAAGAAGTCCTCTGCGGCCCCCTGCGCCTCGATCACGAGGTTGATCACCCCGTCGACCTCATCGGCGGGAAGGCCCGACGCCTCGATCCCCGAGAGCGTGCCTCGGCTCGTCGACGGGTTGTAGAGGGTCCGCAGCAGGTGGCGCACGCGGTACTCCGAGATGCGGAGCCCGAAGTGCCCGCTCGCCACGTCCTCGAGGTGATGAGCCTCGTCGAAGATGACATGGTCGTAGGACGGCAGGAAGGCCGCGCCGCGCACGCGCAGCGCGAGGTCGCTGAAGAAGAGCGCGTGGTTGCAGATCAGGAGATCTGCGTTCTCCATGCGGCGCCGCGCCGACTGATAGAAGCACTTGTCGTAGGTCGGGCAGCGTCGTCCCATGCAGTTGCCCGCGTCGCTCTCGACATGCTCCCAGACGCCGCGGCGCGGCAGCTGCGGCAGCGTCGCGAGCGAGCCGTCGGTGGTGGCGTACGCCCAGTCCTCGATCAGCTCGAGCGAGTGCTCCTCTTCCTCGTTGTGGCAGATCTTGGACTTCTTCTCGCTCGCGATGCGCATGCGCCGCAGCGACAGGTAGTTCGCGCGCCCCTTGCAGAGCACCGTCGTAAACTCATCGGGAATCACGGCCTTGAGGAGCGGAACATCCTTGTCGAAGATCTGCTCCTGGAGCGAGATGGTGTGCGTGCACACCACCACGCGTTCGCGTCGCTCCAGGATGCGGCGGATCGCAGGCACCAGATAGCCGAAGCTCTTGCCGACCCCCGTGCCTGCCTCGACGAGGAGCCGCCCCTTCGACTCGAGGTTGGCCTCGACCGCCTCGGCCATGCGAAGCTGCTCGGGCCGCGACTCGAAGCCCGCGATCCGACGCGCGAGCGGGCTTTCCGGCCCGAGAAAGAAGGCGGGGTGCAACGACACGGTCCGAGAGGGTAGCGCGGAGTCCGCCGCCGACGGCCTGCTCGACCGCTTTCGCGCGGCGTGCGCCGCAACAGGCCCTTCGCGTGTATAGTGCCGTCCCCCATTGGACAGGTGCCCGAGAGGCCGAAGGGGACGGTTTGCTAAACCGTTGTACGGGGAATTCCCTGTACCGAGGGTTCGAATCCCTCCCTGTCCGTTGTTTGAGCGCTCGGCGCGTATCTTGAGCGGGCGCCGCGTATCTTGAGCGTGCGCCGCTGCGGCGGCGCCCTTTGGTGCTGGGGCGCTGCGTGACTTGAGCGATCGCCGCGTATCTTGAGCGGGCGCCGCTGCGGCGGCGCCCTTTGGTGCTGGGGCGCTGCGTGATTTGAGCGGGCGCCGCGTATCTTGAGCGGGCGCCGCTGCGGGGGCGCCCTTTGGTGCTGGCCTGCCGCTGTTGCGGTTCGCGTGATGCGCGGCGGGGTTTCTGGCTTCGGTTTCGATGGGCGAGATGAAACGGCGCGGATGCCCATCGGAGGCACCCGCGCCGGTCGTCGATGCACCCGAAGCTCAGTCGCGACGGCGTCGGCCTGCGAGGCCCGCGAGGCCGAGGAGCGCGATGGCCCCTGGCGCGGGCAGATTGCTGACATAGGTCGCCACGCCCGCGTCGGTCTCGTACGCGAGCGCGTCGAGCCGCGCCCAGCCCGTCGGGTGGATGTTGATCATGCCCCAGCCGTAGTGCGTCGCGCCGTCGATCGTGAAGCGGAATCCGAAGTAGTTCGTGCCCGAGACGCGCCACTCGCCTGCGCCTGTTCCAAAGACCACGCTGCCCGCGCCGTAGGAGCCCGACGCGTCGACGACAGAGCCTGCTCCTCCCGCGAACCGCCCTGCCGATGGTCCCGAAGAGGCCGGGAAGCGAAGCAGGTTCAGGGCGCCCTCTGGCCCAGTGAGCGAGAGGTCGCCCGTCAAGCCCACGATGTTCAGGTCCCAGCCCGCCATGGCGGTGGTGCTTGTCGTGAAGCCATTGTCGATGTCGACATACAGCCCGCCGCCCGTCGAGGGAATCGCCGCCTTGATGTTGCCGTTGTAGACCATCGCAGCGCCCGCCGATCCGCCCGCTCCAAGCGGGGCAATGACGGCGACAAGCGCGAGCGATCCGACGCAGTTCGAGAGAGAGTTCATGCCTTCAGTCCTTTCGTGAAGCACCCGTCGCTCGGACCCGTCCCACACGGCGCGGGGCGTTCTCCGATGCACGCGTCTTCGTCAGAGCATGCGAAAGATCCGGCGTGCGGCTGTCACGCAGGCGCGCGCCGCGCGCGGTTGTTCCTCGGATGTCCCTGCATCGACTGACGCCGCGATCACCTGGCTCGCGCCCGACGGGCCACGACCGTCCGAGACTTGCGGCAACTCGGGAAATCCCGTCGATTCCGCGCATCGCGCGGAATCCGCGCGGGCTGTTATCCTGTCCGCCCCTATGAAGATCCACGAGTTCCAGGCCCGTCAGTTGCTCGCGCAGGCGGGCGTCGCAGTCCCAGCCTTCGCGGTCGCCGAGGATGTCGCCACCGCCGTCGCTGAGGCGAAGAAGCTCTTCGACGCAGGCCACAAGGAGATCGTCATCAAGGCGCAGGTCCACGCGGGCGGCCGCGGCAAGGCGGGCTTTGTGAAGCTCGTGTCGAGCCTCAAGGACGCAGAGGCCGCCGCGACCTTCATGCTCACGAACAAGATGGTCTCGTACCAGACGGGCCCCGAGGGCCTCGTGGTGCGCAAGCTCCTCATCGCCGCCGCCGAGCAGATCGCGAAGGAGTACTACCTCGCGATCACCATCGACCGCGCGCGCCGCACAGCCACCCTGATCGCAAGCGCCGAGGGCGGCGTCGAGATCGAGGTCGTCGCCGAGAAGAACCCCGCGGCCATCGTCAAGGTGCCGCTCCATCCGCTGCTCGGACTGCAGGCCTTCCAGGCGCGCGAGCTCGCGTTCCGCCTCGGCTTCAAGGGGAAGCAGGTCGGCCAGGCCGTCGACATCATGATGAAGGTGGCGAAGGTCTTCCGCGACACCGACGCAAGCCTCGTCGAGATCAACCCGCTCGTCGTCACTCCCGCCGACGAGAAGAACCCAGACGGCCGCGTGCTCGCGCTCGACGCCAAGTTCCAGTTCGACGACAACGCGCTCTTCCGCCACCCCGACCTCGAGAAGATGTTCGACCCGACCGAGGAGAACCCCGCCGAGATCCGCGCCCACGAGTTCGGCCTCTCCTATGTCGCGCTCGACGGCAACATCGGCTGCCTCGTGAACGGCGCGGGCCTCGCGATGGCGACGATGGACATCGTCAAGCTGCACGGCGGCGAGCCTGCGAACTTCCTCGATGTGGGCGGCAGCGCCAGCGAAGAGGCTGTCACCGAGGCGTTCCGCATCATCCTCAGCGACCCGAGCGTGAAGGGCATCCTCGTCAACATCTTCGGCGGCATCATGCAGTGCGACAAGATCGCGCGCGCCATCGTGACGAGCGCCAAGAATGTGGGCTTCAAGGTTCCGCTCGTCGTGCGCCTCGAGGGCACCAACGTGGCGGCCGCGCGGCAGATCCTCGCGGATGCGCAGAAGGAAATCCCCGCGATGCAGCCTGCGACCGACCTCACCGACGCGGCGACCCGCATCGTGGAAGCCGTGCGCAAGGCCGGCTGACCCCGCGTGAGCCCGCACGCGCGCAACCTCGTCCTCTTCGACATCGACGGCACGCTGCTGCGCACCGAGGGCGTGGGCGTGGCCGCGATGCTTCGGGCGTTCACGAGGCTCCACGGCGAGCGCGGCTTCAGCTTCGAGGGGGTCGAGATCGCGGGCGCGCTCGACGGACTCCTCTTCGCGCGCATGATGGCGCAGCACGGGCTGCCGGCAGACGACGCCGCGCACGCCGAGTTCCAGCGCGTCTACGGCGACGAGCTCTCGCGCGCGCTCACCCCGTCGGTGACGCGGCGCATGGCGGGAACCCTCGAGCTCGTCGCGGCGCTGCGCGAGGCGGGCGCGGCGGTCGGGCTTCTGACAGGAAACTACGAGCACACCGCGCACCTCAAGATCGGGGTCGCAGGCTTCGAAAGCGCCCACTTCCCGTTCGGTGCCTTCGGTGCGGACGGCCCATCGCGGCGGCACCTCACGCCCGTCGCGATCGACCGCGCATCCGCCCACCTCGGGCGCCCGTTCGACCCCGCGCGCGTGACGATCATCGGCGACACCCCGCACGACATCGACTGCGCCAAGGCCCACGGCTGCCGCGCGATCGGCGTCGGAACAGGGCCGTACGCCCCCGAGCGCCTCCGCCAGGTCGGGGCGGACCTCGCCGTCGCCGACCTCTCCGAGACGGCGCAGATCCTCGATTTCATGCTCGGCGCCGCGTAGCGCGGCTCGGTGGACAACCCGTCGATTGCAGGGCCGCGCTGCAACCGCGCGGCCGATCCGCCACAATGCAGGCGCAATGACGGCCCTCGGCGCATTCTGCAGCGACTTCTACGTCAACCAGAAGCTCGCGCTCAAGCTCGATCTTCCCGAGCGGCGCGAGACCGTGCTCGATCTCTTCGACCGCGTGCGTCGCGCCTTCCCGCGGCTCTCCACCTTCCAGCGCTACGACGGCGAGGTCGCGCTCGAGTCCGACAGCACCGAGCGCGAGTGGCAGTGGGTCGCGCTCAGGCAGACCACGATCCGCTCTGGCCATGTGAACCCCGCCACACTCGCCGACACCTACAACTTCCACAAGGCGCTCCTCGAGGTCGCGCCCTACTTCCTCTCGATCTCGCCGCTCGACATCGACATGCTCGAGGTCGTCTTCGGCTTCGACTTCGAGACCGAGCTCGACCGCGACGCCGTCGTGTTCGAGGCGCTGCTCGAGTCGACGCCGCTTGCGCACCTCCTCGGCGACGCCTCCGAGCGCGTGATCGACGCCCAGCCGTCGCTCGGGATCTCGCTCGGCGAGCGCGGCGACCTGCAGGCGAGCTTCGAGGTCCGCACCCGCCCGCGCGTCCCCGTCGCGGGCGAACGCGGCGGCGACCCGATCTCGGTGTTTCTCACCGTGCGCAAGTTCGGCCCGCTTGGCTCGCTCGACGACCTGAAGGGCGCGTTCGGCGCCGTGGTCGGATATGCGGAGCAACTGGCGGAGACCCGCGTGGTCCCGCATCTCGTGGTGCCGATCCACGAGGTGCTTTCCTCGCGAGGATGATCGCCGACAGCGCGGAGTGCGCCGCAAGGCCGCATACCATGCGCGGATGCTCGGTTTCCCTTTGTCCGTCGATCGCTGCATGAAGCCCCCATCGCTCCGCAGCGCTCTTCTCGCGATCTGCTGCGTCGCCGCCACCGAGGTCGCGCCCGCGGCCCGCGCCGCTCTCTTGGAGCCCCCTGTCGAGCCACCCGTCGCGACGCCCACCGCGACGCCCGTCGAGCCCATGCGCGAGGACCCGGCGCTTGCCGCCGACCTCGCGATCCTTGCGCGCTTCGATGTTCCCTTTCCCGAAACGAAGTCCTTTCGTGAGGCGACCGCCCGCGAGGTGATCGACGCGGCCGCCAAGGCGGCGGGACACGCGGTCGAGATCGACGGCCAGATCGTGGGCGACTCGGGCGGTTGGGAACTCATCCAGCTCAGCTGCGATGCCCGCACGCCGCGCCAGGCGCTCGACGCGGTCGCGCGGGCGATCTCGACGAGCTACAGGCGGATGGAGCTCGAAGTCGTTGCTGGAATTCCCGTCTTCAGCGAGTACTCGCGCGCAACGCGGCTCGTCGCGCTCAAGCGCTACGACCTGCAGGCGATCCTCTCGCGCATGGCCGCGGATCGCTCCGAGGACACCACCGACGACGAGCGCGCCGTGACGATCACCGACCTCCTGACGGAGGGCGTCGATCCCGAGGGATGGGTCGATCTCGGCGGCAACATCTCGCGCTTCAGGGTGATCGGCCGCACGCTCATCGTGTGGACGACGCCGTCGCGACATCACGCGATCAAGCGCCTTCTCGAGGAACTCGAGCGGGCGCTGCCATCGCCGACCCAGGTCTGGCGCATCCGCGTGGCGGAGATCGCGGCCGAGGCGAACCCGGAGGCGATTGAGGCCGCGCTCGGCTCGGCTGCGGGTCTCGACGCGCTCCTGGCGGCGAACGGCGCATCGCTGGTCGCCGCGCCGAAACTCGTCGCGCTGCGCGGGAAGGAGGCCTCGATCGCGGTCGGAAGCGATGACGAAGCGGTCGATGTGCGCATCTCTCCGACCGAAGCGCGCGATGCGTCGCTCGTCGAGGTCCGCCGCCGCACGAACGCGGGCAACCTCGCGGTCACGCTCCGCGCCGTCGAGCGGGTCCGCGGCGCGGGCATCGTCTCCGCAGGAAACCGATCGCTTCTCGTCGAGGTGCTCTGCGAGGAGGAGAAGGCGGAAAGCGCTGGGCAACCCGCCGCGAGGCCGTGACATCGAGGCGGGCGACCCCGAATCGCCGGCAGACGACACAACCGCCGCCGAGGGTCCGGCGTGGTGCGAACCAAGCGCAGGGTGAGGTCAGCCGACCTTCTTGAAGTCGAGGTGCTCGGCCACGCTTGCGATGTCCTTCGCAAGCTGCGGGGTCACCTGAATCGTGAAGCTCTGCCCAGGCGCCACGCGCACGAGGCGCGTGCATCGCGCGCGGACGAGCCACATGCGGCCCGCGCGCGGACGACGCTCGTTGAGCTCGTTGACGCGGGTCTTCTGCAGCTTCTTGAGCGTGCGCTGGGCGCCGCGCTCGAGGCGCATGAGCCGCTCGATCGTGCGGAACCCACCGTCGGTCAGGGGGACAGACTTGAGCGTGAAGGTCACAGTGCCAGTGGTGGGGATCGTGCTCATGCGCGGCTCGCTTTGAAGAGCCAAGCAATGTACCCAAACTCACGGCAGGCCGCAAGGCGCTTGTCTCAAACCCTGCCGTCGCTTCTCGGACTTTGCTCGCGCACCCCTACTTCCCCGAGACAGCGGACGGGTTCGCGTAGAGGAGATAGAGCCCCTGCGTCCCGAGTCGCCCGCCGCCTGCGGCGAGCAGCGCCTCGTAGCGGCCGCGCGCGAGGCGGACGGCCGGGAGATCGAGGCCGAGCTCGGCGGCCTCTTCCTCCGCGATTCGGAGATCCTTGACGAGGTGCTCGACGAGGAAGCCGGGGGCGAAATCTCCCGAGAGGACGCGCGGGGCAAGCACGGAGATCGACCAGGACGCCGCCGCCCCGCCGCCGACCGACGCAAGCACCTGCTGGGGGTCGAGTCCCGCGCGGACCGCGAGGTGGAGCGCCTCGCACATCCCGAGGGTGCTGGCCGCGACGAGCACCTGGTTCACGATCTTCGTGCGCTGCCCCGCGCCAGCGCCGCCCTGATGGACAACGGTCTTTCCGAAGGCCTCGAAGAGCGGCCGCGCGTGCTCGAACGCGGTCTCGGCGCCCCCGACCATGATGGACAGCGTGCCATTGCGGGCGCCGATGTCGCCGCCCGAGACAGGCGCATCGAGGCTCTCGGCGCCGACCGCGCCGGCGGCCTCCGCGATGCGCCGCGCGAGGCTCGGCGGAGAGGTGCCGAAGTCGATGACGATCTGCCCGCTGGAAAGGGCGCCCGCCACCCCGCGATTCCCGAACATGACCTCCTCGAGCTCCGCAGGAAGACCCACGTTCGTACAGACGAAGTCCGCGCCGCACGCCGCGAGCGCGGGCGAGTCCGCCCACGCAGCCCCCTCGTCGAGAAGGGCCGCGCAGCGCGCCTTCGTGCGCGAGTGCACGGTGACGGCGTGACCGGCGCGAAGGAGATGGCGCACCATCGACGAGCCCATGATGCCCGCGCCGATCCAGCCGACGCGCGCCTTCGGGCCATCGGCCGTTCGGCCGCTCGCGGCCTGGGTCGATGACTGAATCGACGACTGATTCGATGCCTGCTTCGGCGCCTGCTTCGATGCCTCGCGCGCCGCTTCGCCTTGCCGTGGATCGGTCATGTTCAAGCGCTCCTTCTCGTGGACGCGTCCGCGAAAGACTGGATCATGCCCGATCCGCGCCGATTCGTCACGCCCGCCCCGCGAAAGCGCGCTGCAGCCGATTTCATGCACGCGTATCCAGGGCCGCACACGCGGGACACCGTTTCGCGGACACTGCGCCGCACGCGGCCGCAACCGCCGCGGTCGGACGGAAACGCGCGCTCCGCGCATCCTGCCCACCGCCTCTCGGTTGCATCCGCCCGACCGAGAGAGCACCCGAGACACCAGACCGAAGAGGACCTTCGCATCATGGCTACCGCGTCGCGTGACATTACGGCCATCGAGCAGGATGTGGCCGAGAAGTGCCGTCCGTTCCGACTGCTCGAGCAGGAGATCCACCGCGTCATCGTCGGGCAGGACGAGCTCGTGCACGGCATGCTGCTCGGGCTCCTCGCGAACGGCCACATCCTCATCGAGGGCGTGCCTGGCCTCGCGAAGACCACCGCCGTCAGCTGCCTCGCGAGCGGGCTGCGCGTCCAGTTCCAGCGCATCCAGTTCACTCCCGACCTCCTTCCCGCGGACCTCGTCGGCACGATGGTCTATCGTCCGAACTCGGGCGACTTCGCCGTCAAGAAGGGCCCGATCTTCACGAACATCGCCCTCGCCGACGAGATCAACCGCGCGCCCGCCAAGGTGCAGTCCGCGCTCCTCGAGGCCATGCAGGAGCGGCAGGTCACGATCGGAAGCGAGACCTACCCGCTGCCCGAGCCGTTCCTCGTGCTTGCCACGCAGAATCCCGTCGAACAGGAGGGAACCTATCCCCTGCCCGAGGCGCAGGTCGACCGCTTCATGCTCAAGATCCTCGTGCGCTATCCGACCGCACGCGAGGAGCGTCAGATCCTCGACCGCATGTCGCGCTCGACCGCGAGCCACTCCGTGGCGCCCGTGATGAGGCCCGAGGACATCGCGGCCGCGCGCGGCGTCGTCGACGAGATCGTGATGGACGATCGCCTGAAGGACTACATCGTGTCGCTCGTCGTCGCCTCGCGCGACCCGAAGTCGGCGCGTGTCCCCCTCGACGGCCTCGTCGCGTTCGGCGCATCGCCGCGCGCGACCATCGCCCTCTCGCGCGCCGCCCGCGCCAACGCGTTCCTCGACGGCCGCGGCTTCGTGACGCCGCAGGACGTGAAGGATGTCGCGCCGCTCGTCCTGCGTCACCGCCTGGTCCCGAGCTTCGAGGCCGAGGCCGAGGACAAGACGGGCGACGACCTCGTCCGCATTCTTCTCGCGCATGTCGCCGTTCCGTGAGCGGCGGACTTCAGGCGCCGCCGAGCGAGCGCCCGTCACCCGAGAGCACCCAAGCGAATGAAACGATGCTGACGCCCGAGATCCGACGCAAGATCAGGGACATCGAGATCCGCGCGAGCCACCTCGTCAACGATGTGCTCGCGGGCCAGTATCGCTCCGCATTCAAGGGCCGCGGCATGGAGTTCGAGGAGGTGCGGCCGTATCTCTTCGGCGACGATGTCCGCGCGATCGACTGGAACGTCAGCGCGCGCATGGGCGACCCGCATGTGAAGGTCTTCCGCGAGGAGCGCGAGCTGACCGTGATCCTCGCCGTCGATCTGTCGGGCTCGCTCGGCTTCGGCACGCGCGTCGAGGAGAAGCGCGAGCTCGTCGCGGCCGTCGCGGCCACGATCGCCTTCAGCGCCATCCGCTCGAACGACCGCGTCGGAATGCTGCTCTTCACGGACCGCGTCGAGAGCTTCGTCCCGCCGAAGAAGGGCGCGAGGCATGTGCTGCGGATCGTGCGCGACCTGCTCGCGTTCGAGCCCGAGGGCCGTGGAACCGACATCGGCCGCGCGCTCGATGAACTCGCGCGCAATCTCTCGCGCCGCTCGGTCGTGTGCGTCGCCAGCGACTTCATGCAGCCTGCGGGCGGCGCGTCGTGGGAGACGGCGCTCGCGCGCTTCCGCAGGCGGCACGACCTGATTCCGATCGTCGTGACCGATCCGTTCGAGCGCTTGATTCCCAATGTCGGCATCGTCGAGCTCGAGGACCTCGAGACAGGCGCGCGCCGCGTGTTCGACACCTCCTCGCGCTGGGTGCGCGAGGCCTGGCGCGAGATCGCCGACGATCGCACCGCGTCGCGCGATCGCCTGTTCCGACGCGCGCGCCTCGAGCCGCTGTCGCTCGAGACGGGCGCCGACTTCATAGCGCCGCTACGCAGCTACTTCGCGCGGCGCGAAGCGAGGACGGCGCGATGAGCGCGACGACCGCCACACGCTGCGTTCCGCGCACGCTCGCGCTGCTTGCCGTCGTGGCGGTTGCGCTCTTCGCCGCCGCACGCGCGTCGGCTGCGCAATCGCCGCCCGACGCCGTGCGCACGGAACTCGACGGGCTTGTGGCCGTCACATCCCTCGCGCGCGGCGAAGGCGGCGACGCGCGCGAGCTCGAGGTGGGGCAATCCATCGAGATCCGCGTGCGCCTCGAGGGCGCAGCCGCCGCGAGGGCCACGATCGAGACGCCGCGCACGCTCGGCGACTTCGATGTCCTGTCGGCGACGCAGCCCGTGCGCGTGGCGGACGGGGTGTTCGAGGCGACGATCGTCGTGTCGACGCTCGAATCGGGAGAGCGCACGCCGCCGGCGCTGCCGCTGCGCTGGCTCGTCGATGGCTCGCTGAGGCGAGGCGAGGCCGCGCTTCCCGCGCTCGCGATCGCGAGCCTCGTCGGCGATGAGTTCGACCCCGCGGGCTTTCGCGACATCGCGGGCGAGCTGCCTCCGCCGGGCACGGGGCCTCCATGGGTCGCCCTTGCGGTCATCGCGCTCTTCCTTCTCGCCGCCGTGGGCGCGATCCTGTGGGGAGTGCTTCGCCGCGGGCCCGCCGCGCCACCTGAACCCGATGCGTGGGCGCTCGCCGAACTTGCGCGTCTCTCCGCGGAAGGCCTGCCCGCGCGGCGCGAGTACGGCCGCTTCGCGGACGCGCTGAGCGGAATCGTGCGGCGATATGCGGCGCTTCGCTTCGCGATTCCCGCGGAGAAGCTGACCACGCGCGAGTTCGTGCGCGCGGCGGAGTCGCATGCCGAGTTCCCCCCCGACGAGACCGTGCGTCTCCGCTCACTCCTGACGCTCGCCGACCTCGTGCGCTTCGCACATGCCGAGCCCGACTCCTCCGAGTGCGACGCGCAGCTTGCAGAGGCCCAGCGCCTCGTCGAGGCGACCAGGCCGCGGCCGGAGACAGGCGATGGCTCCGTCGCTGCGCCCCCGGCCGCCCGCACGGAGGTCGGACGATGACCTTCCATCCTGACAGCGTGTGGGTGCTTCTCCTGCTGCCGCTCGCGGCGCTGCCCCTCCTCCGGCTTCGTCGCCGCTCGCGCCGCGCCACGGTCTCCTTCAGCGCGCTCGACGCTGTGTCGGGCGCTCCCCGCGGCCGCGCCGTGCGGCTTCTCCCGCTTCTTCCCGTCCTCAGGGCGCTCGCCATCGCGCTCGTCATCGTCTCGATCGCACGCCCCGTCGTCCCGAATGAGCGCACGCGCACGCTCGTCGAGGGCGTCGCCATCAACCTCGTCGTCGACCGCAGCGACTCGATGCGCGCGCTCGATTTCACGCTCGAAGGCAAGGAGACGAACCGCCTCGATGCGCTCAAGGACATCGCCTCGCGCTTCGTGCTCGGCGGTTCCGGCTTCCGTGGACGCCCGAACGACCTCGTCGGCGTGGTCGCCTTCGCGGGATACGCCGACAGCGTGGTGCCGCTCACGCTCGACCACGAGGTCGTCGCCGACGCGCTCAGGCAGGTGCGCTTCCCAGAGGGCGCCCTCGAGCAGGGAACCGCGATCGGCGACGCCGTGGCGCTCGCCGTCGAGAAG
Source organism: Phycisphaera sp. (assembly GCA_016124975.1). Taxonomy (GTDB): domain Bacteria; phylum Planctomycetota; class Phycisphaerae; order Phycisphaerales; family SM1A02; genus QWPT01. The sequence goes on from WGMP01000031.1 coordinate 25,592, forward strand.
CTCGTCGACGCGGCGGACCGCGCCAACCGCGACGGAACCGTGCGCATCGCCTCGAAGGTCGTCATCCTCCTCACCGACGGCGAGTCGAACGTGGGCGAACTCACCCCGCAGGAGGCCGCGCAGCTCGCCGTCTCGACGGGCGTGCGCATCTACGCGGTCGGCCTCGGACGCGAGGGATTCGCGCCCGTTCCCGTGCGCACGCCCTTCGGCGTGCAGCTGCAGAACGTCCCCGTCTCGATCGACGAGGAGACGCTCACGGAGATCTCCGAGGCGACGGGAGGCCGCTACTTCCGCGCCACAGACAGCGACAGCCTCGAGCGCATCTACGAGACGATCGACGGACTCGAGAAGAGCTCGATCGAGGAGACGAAGCTCGTGCGCTACCGCGACCTCGCCGTCGAGCCGCCGCTCGGCGACGGCACGGCGCTGCCACCCGTCCTCGCGATCGCGCTGCTTCTCCTCGCCGCGGAGACGCTTCTCTCGACGACGCTGCTCCGGAGGGTCGCGTGATGCCGATTCCACCGACGATGGCGCTCGCGGAGGTCGCCTTCACCGAGCCGATGGGCTTCCTCTGGCTCGCCGCCGTCGCGGCGGCGGTCGTGCTTGTCCTCCTCGACGCGCGATGGCGCCGCGCCGCGCTCCGCCGCCTCGCCGATGCGAACCTCCTCGGCCGCATCGCGCCGAGCGTGATCGGCGCGCGCACGGTGCTTCGCGCGACGCTCGTCCTCGCGGCGATGGCGCTCCTCGCCGTCGCCCTCGCGGACCCGCGCGGCGCGGAGTCGCGCGAGGAGGTCGAGCAGCGCGGCGTCGACCTCATGGTCGTCGTCGATGTCTCGCGCAGCATGCTCGCCGAGGATGCCGCGCCGAACAGGCTTGCACGCGCGCGGCAGTTCGCGGCCGACCTCGTCGAGGAACTCGGCAGCGACCGCGTCGGGCTCGTCGAGTTCGCGGGAGTTCCCGCCGTCCGCTGCCCGCTCACCTTCAACCACCGCACCTTCCTCTCGCAGCTCGCGCTGCTCTCGCCGAAGTCGACGGTGCGGGGCGGCTCGATGCTCGGCGACGCGATCCGCCTCGCAGCGGAGTCCCTCGACGGAGAGGGCGCGGGGCGCGCGATCATCGTCCTCTCGGACGGCGAGGACATGGAGAGCGACCCCGTCGAGGCCGCTGCCACCGCCTACCGCGACCGCGGCGTCCGCACCGTCACGATCGGTCTCGGCGACGCCGCCGAGGGCGCGCGCATCCCCGTCGTCGAGGGTGGCGCGAGACGCTTCCTCGTCCACGAAGGCGAGGAGGTCTGGACCCGCATGGACCCGACGCTGCTTGCCGCCGTCGCCGAGCAAGGCGGAGGCTTCTTCGTCGAGGCTGGAACATCGCAGGCCGACATGGGCGATGTCGCGCGCGCGCTCACGGCCATGCTCGAGGCGAGCACGCGCGAGCGCGGAACCGTCGCGGCGCGCGAGCCGCTCTTCCAGTGGTTCGCGTGCGCGGCGCTACTTGCGCTCCTCGCCGAGGCGACGCTGCGGCCACGCGGCGCCACGCGCGCGACGACGGCTGCGCTCGTGCCAGAGCCACGCGAGCGACGGCGGGAGCGGCGCGCAACCGCGCAGGGAGGATCGACATGATGCGCAACGACACGCGTACGCGGCTGCGCGACCTCGCGCCCGCCCCGCTCGCCATGGCCCTTGTGCTTGGCCAGGCGGCCACGCAACCTGCGGACGAGACGAGCGCCCCGCCGCCCGAGGTCCGCTACAACGAGGGAGTCGCGCTCTACCGCCAGGGCCGTCTCGATGAGGCCAGGGAGCGGTTCAGCGAGGCCGCTGCGCGCGCACGCGCAGAGCTGGCCGCGCGCGCCCTCTACAACGGCGGCACGACGCGCTACGCGGAGGTGCTGCCGCTCGTAGCGGAAGACCAGACCGAGGAGGCGCGCGCCGCAGCGCGGCCGCAGGCGATCGCGCAGCTCGAGGACGCGCTGAAGACCCTGAAGGACGCCATGCGCGCGGATCCACGGAACAGGGATGCGCGCGTCAACGCAGAACTCGCCCATCGGCTCCTCAAGAAGTTACGCGAGGAGGAAGAGCAGCAGCAAGATCAACAACAGCAGCAGGACCAGCAGCAGCAGGACCAGCAGCAGCAACAGGATCCGCAGCAGCAGGATCCGCAGCAGCAGGATCCGCAGCAGCAGCAGCAACAGGACCAGCAGCAGCAACAGGACCAGCAGCAACAGGACCAGCAGCAACAGGACCAGCAGCAACAGGATCCGCAGCAGCAACAGGACCAACCGCAACAGGCCCAGCAGCAGAACCAGGACCAGCAACAGGACCAACAGCAGCAACAGTCGCAACCGCAAGATCAGCAACAGCCGCGCGAGCCGCAGAAAATGAGCCGCAACGAGATCGAGCGGCTTCTGCAACGGGTTCGCGAGCGCGAACGCGCGAGGCTCGAGCAACTGGCGTCGCGCACGCGAGGGCAGACCTCCCCCGCTCCGCGCGACTGGTAGTCTTCGACGCCCGAAGATGGACGCCATGCACGCAACCGTCATCCATCTCCGCCACGCGACCCGCGGCCTGCAGAGGCTGGCGATGCTGCTTGTTCCGCTCGTGGCCGCGATCCTGTGCAGCATGGCGCACGCGCAGCGGGTCACGGCCGAGATCGGCTCCCGCGAGCTCTTTCTCGACGAACCCACGCGCGTGGTCGTGCGCGTCGACGATGCTGCGGAGTTCGACGGCCCGATCCTTCCGGCCGCGACCATCCTCGAGGCGGCCGGTCTCGAGGTCGTGCGGCTCCCCGGGGAACAGACCTCGCGAAGCGTGCAGATCATCAACGGGCGCCGCACGGAGCGCTCGACGGTCGCGGTCACCTTCGAGGTCACTCCGCGCAGGCTCGGCGAAACCGAGATCCCGCCGTTCATGGTCACGGTCGCCGGGAAGGAGCTCCGCACGACGGCGATTCCCGTCTCGGTGGCGCGATCGGAGACGGGCGACCTGATGCGCGTCGCCGTGCGCGCTTCGCCCGACCCGATCTTCGTCGGGCAGGAAGGCGTGCTGCGGCTCGAACTCGCCGTGAAGCGCTACCGCGACGCGGAGTTCGGCATCACGCTCGACGAGGGTTCGATCTGGTCGCTCATCGACCGCGAAGGATCCGACTGGGGCGTCTTCAACAACGCGCTCATGCGCCTCCTCAGCGAAGGCCGCCGGCCGCGCGGCGAGGTTCGCGAGATCGATGGCTCCGAGTACATCGTGTTCGCGATCGACCGCCCGTTCGATCCGATCACCGCGGGCGCTCCTGAGCTTGGCGAGATCCGCCTGCGCATGGACTATCCGACGCGTCTTCGCCGCGGAAGCGGGTTCCTCGGCGACAGCCGGCTCACGCTCGGCGCCTCGCGGCCGATCAGCGGACGCGTCGGCGAGGTCGCCGTCGATGTGCGCGCCGTCCCGACCGAAGGCGCGCCGCCTTCGTGGAACGGCGCAGTCGGCGAGTTCGACCTCGCGGTCGAGGCGAGGCCGACGAGCGTCTCGGTCGGAGATCCGATCACGCTCACGATCACGGTGACCGACCGCTCGGGAGGCGCGTCGCTCGGCGGCCTGCAGGCGCCGCCCCTCGCGGACGCGCCGGCGCTCGTCGACCGCTTCCGCGTCGCGCGCGACGCGGCGGCGGGCGTCGTCGAAGGCAGGCGCAAGGTCTTCACGCAGACAATCCGCGCGGTCAGCGACACGGTCGAAGAGATCCCTCCGATCGAGCTCGCCGCCTACGACCCGGCGACGGGTGCGTTCCGCGTGGTGCGGAGCGCGCCGATCCCGATCGTGGTCCGCCCGAGCGCCATGGTCCGCGCGATCGAGCCAGCGGCCGTCGAGGCTTCGAGTTCCCCCGCGCCAACGGCGCGCGCCGAGTTCACTCGCGTTGAGGGCGGTCTCCTCGCGAACGCCTCGATTGAAGAATGCACCACGCGAGGCTCGCTCAAGCCCGCGCAACTTGCCCTCGGCGCGGTTCCGCTCGCGCTGGCGCTTGCAGCGCCGTTCGTCGGTCGACTCGCACGGTCGCGCGGAGAGTCGAGCGAGACGCGCCGCCGCCGCGCACGCGGAGAAGCGGAGCGCGCCATCGCGGCCGCCGCATCGGGCGACGCGGTCGAGGAGGCGCTTCTTCGCTTTGTGGCCGCGCTCTGCGACGCCGACGCGGCGGCGCTTTCGCGAAAGGACGCGGGCGCGGTCCTCGCCGGCGCGGGTGTTCCCGACGACCTGATCGCGCGCCTCGACGAGCATCTCAGGCGGTGCGAGCGCGCGCGCTACACCGGCGACGCAGTCGACAGCCGCGAGGCTCGGGACTTGGTCCGCGCGCTCGAGGACGCCGTGGTCCGCGCGGAACGGAGGACACCATGACGCGCGCCGTGCGGATCACGGTCGCGGCAGTGGTTCTGCTCGCGACGATGGTCGTCGCCGTGGTCATCGGGCGTGGACGCGCCGCCGGCATCGACGCGCTCGCCGTGGAGCCGGCGGAGGCGGCCTATGCCGACGGGCTCGCGCTCGCGAAGGACGACCCCGCCGCTGCGAGGGCCCGCTTCCTCGAGAGCGCGGCGATCCTCTCGGAGGCGAGTCGGGGAGAACCTACCGCGGCGCTTCTCTACAACAGGGCGAACGCCCTCGCCCGCGCAGGCGAGGTCGGACCTGCGATCGCCGCCTACCGTGCCGCGGCGGCGCTTTCCCCCGCGGACGGGCGGATCGCCGCGAATCTCGCGGAGACACGCGCGAGCATCGCGCGCAGGATCCCTCCCCCGCCTCCGTCCTTGCTCGAGCGTGCATCCTCGGTCTGGGGAGTCCTCGACGAGTCGTCCCGCTGGATCGGAGCGGTTCTTCTCCTCGGAGTCGGCGCGGTTCTTCTCATCGTGACCGAACGACCGCGCCACGCCGCGCCCGCAGCGGCCGCGATCGTCGCGCTCGCGACCGCATCGCTTCTCGCCTCCACGGTGCTCCTCGACCAATGGCGCCGCGCCGAAACGGCGCGCATCGTGGTGCTCGCGGAGCCGACGACGCTGCGAAAGGGCAACGGCGAAGGCTTCGAGCCGGCGCTGCTCGAGCCGCTGCCCGCGGGAACAGAGGCGCTCCGCACCGAAGCCCGCCCCGGCTGGCTTGCCGTCACCCTCGGAGACGGCACCACAGGCTGGATCCTCGAGGCCGCCACCGCACGCCCTTGACGGCACTCGCAGCGGCGTGGTCCGCGCCATGCACGACCCGCCGCGCTGCGCCGCAACCATCTCCGCGAATGAAAAAGCCCGTGCTCGCCGAAGGCGACCACGGGTTTTTCATGAAGCGGAGAGGGTGGGATTCGAACCCACGAGTAGGATGAACCCACTACTAGTTTTCGAGACTAGCTCCTTCAACCGCTCGGACACCTCTCCATGGGGCACCGCCCTTTCGGGCTGAGCGGGGTCGGAAGTATCGCCAAATCGTCGCTCCGTGTCCACCCGATTCCCGCAGGATCGGCACGGAAAGATGGCGGCGCGTTCGGTTATCCCCGACCTGCCGCGACCGCGCGTCAGCCCTGCCCGGAACTGGGTGCCGCAGGCGCATGCGCCTCCCCCGGGGCGCTGCGGGAGCCGCCTGTCGTCAGCAGAACCACGCCGGCCACGATGAGGCCGACCGCAGCCGCCTTGCGCAGGTCCATCGACTCGCCAAGGACCAGCCACCCGAGCAGCACGCCCACCGCGGGCGCGATCGAGAAGGCGATGGGCTTCACCACGGAGACTTCGCCGAGCGAGAGCGCGATGTAGAACGAGATCATCGCCAGCGCCCCCGCGACAAGGCCCGACCCGAGCACGAGTTTGGCCCAGGTCGCGCGATCCGCGTCGAGGAGCGCGGGTTCCACGCGCAGTCCGCCCACGCCGCGGGTCATGAGCACGAAGACGAGAACAAGCAGCGGAATCGCGACAAGCGAGCGCACGGTGATCGCACCGATCGGCCCGACCTTCCCAGCATGCAGCGCGCTGCGCGTGCACACTTCGCCCACACCCCAGCACAGGCCCGCAACGATCGCGAAGAGAATCGGCTTCATGACGCGGATTGTGCCATGCGCCCGATGCCCTTGCGGGGCCTGGAGACGCAACGCGGATCACGCGGCGACGGCGATCAGCCCGCGACGGGGATCAGCCCACGACGCAACTCAGCCCCACGCGCTGAGAAGCTGCGCGAGATCCGCGGCGCCGACGACGCCGTCGCCGTTCAGGTCCGCTGGGCCTCCCGTTGCGCCCCAGGCGCCGAGGAGAATCGCCAGATCCTGCGCGTTCACGGCGCCGTCGTCGTTGAGATCCTCAGGCCGTCCCTGCTCGCAGATGTCGGCGGTGCCGTTTCCGTTCAGATCGCCGCATGTGGTGCCTGGCCCAAACCAGGTCGCCCCCGCCTCGAGCGCCTGCTCTTCCGTGAGGATGAGGCAGAAGCCCGTCGGGAAGCACGAGGCTCCCGTCGGCTCGGGGCAAAGTCCTGCCGAGCACTGCGTGCCGTTTCCCTGGAAGATGCCGTTCTGCGCCGCACACGCCGCAGGGCTCACGCCCGGCAGGCACGACCCGTCGGGAAGGCAGCAGGCGCCGATCGGGAAGCAGACATAGGTCGCGCACGTCTGGCCGGCAGGGCCAGCGACGCCTCCCGCGGCCGCGCAGCTCGCCGCCGAAAGAGTGAGGCAGCCGCCCGTCGCCTGGAAGCAGCACGGAACAAGCGCGTTCGAGCAGGTGTTGGCCCCGCAGGTGGTGCCTTCACCGATGAAGTTCCCTCCCAGAACGGCGCAGTTCGCCTCGGTCAGGCTCTCGCAGGAACCGCTCGGCAGGCAGCACGCGCCCGCGACCTGGCAGTTGGTCGGCGTCCATGTGACGCGCATGACCCAGTCGCCCGACGGGCGGCAGAGCGCAGGCAGCTGCTGGAAGCTCGACCATCCCGCGGGGCAGCCGAACGCGCCGCAGTTGATCGCGAAGAGCCAGTTGCGCGTCGGCGCCTGCAGCCCGCCCACATCGGTCGTCGGGAACGCATTCGCGCCGCTCGGGGGCGCGACGAGGCACGGGTTCGAGGTCTGCAGGTTGTGGTCGTCGATGCGGTAGCCGATGCTGAAGGTCTGGGTGCCGTTGTCCTGGATGATCATCTGATCGGGGTCGGACGGATCGATGCCGAACTGGATGTTCGTGCCGTTCGTCCCGGGCTGCATCACGAGGTGCGGAAGATCGATGCCGTTCGACGAGAAGACATACTTCAGCGTGCCAGTCGCGGGCGTCCCCTCCCAGACGAGCACCGACCACTTCGTCGTGGTGGTGACGGTCGTGTTGCTCGTCGCGAAGATCATCTCGCAGAGATCGATGCGCAGCGGGAAGTCCGCGGCGCTCACGGTGTAGGACGCGGCCGCAATCTCCTGCTCGGCGAAGCCCGCCTGCACGATGAACTGGCCGCCCTCGAAGTTCGCGTTCGTGTGGGTCGACACGACGGGCGGGCACTGGCCACCGCCGCCCGCGACGCCGCCCTCGCCGTCGCCCGATCCGTCACCGCCGCCTGCGCCGTCGACGCGCGGCATCGCGGACATGAACTCGTTGTCGCGGACGCCCACGAGTTCCTCGAAGTCGCTGCGCCCAAGCCCCGAGCTGCGCGTCCCCGCGAAGCCAGCGTCAATCGTCTCCTTCGCCGCGACCTTCGCGGCCTGTACGGCACCCTTCGGCGCGACCACGCGGGTACTCGGCTCCTTTCCGCGCGACTGGGGCGCCGACGCAGGCACAGAAGCGGCGAGCGAGGGCGCGGCAAGCGCGAGGGCAACAAGACCCATCGATCCGAGGAATCGGGCGCGGAACGGCTGAGGACGCGAAGGCATGGAAGTCTCCCAAGATCGGGGCGCGCGAGAGCGCGCATCGGGCGCAAGAGATGAAGCGGCGATCCGTCGCCGCGGGGGCCCGATTCGTAGCCTACCCCGTGTTTGGCGCGTGCAAAGCGGAATCCCTCCCCGTGGGGCCGTTCGGACACTTGGATGCGTGGTCGGTCGCGGATCTCGCCGGCGGACGCTCGGATTCAGCGAGCCGCGCGTCCGCGAAGTGCATGGGCGACCGCGTCGAGCAGGTCGTCCGGTTCGGGCAGACGCCCTGGTCCGACCGCGCGGCACGCCTGCCAGCCGCTGGCTGGGTCGAGGATGGCGAAGCCGTCGCCGCGGAGGATGGCGAGGTTGCGCTGCGTCGCAGGCTGCCGCCACATCGCCTCGTTCATGCTCGGCGCCAGGAGGACGGGTGTGCGCGCACGGTCAATCGAAGCCGCGAGGAGCGACACGGCGTCGTCGCAGCGGCCGCTTGCCAGGCGCGCCAGCATGTCCATCGTGCAGGGCGCGATGAGGCAGAGATCGAGGGCGGATGCGATCTTGATGTGCTGCGGATCCGCAGGCGACGCGCTCTCCCACGGCGAGGCAATCACCGGGCGCCCCGACAGCGACTGGAAGACGAGCGGCGTGACGAACCGCTGCGCATCCGAGGTCATGGCCACGGTGACCTCCGCTCCGCACTGGGCGAGCGCGCTGACGACCGAGCAGACCTTGTAGGACGCGATCCCCGCGCAGACCCCGATGGCGATCGAGCGGCCGTCGACAACGGGACGAAGCGCCGCGAGACGCTGCGCGCGCGCGACATCGGTCTGCGCGAAGGGCGACGGATCGCCGAAGCCAGGCTCGCGGAGGTCAGACATGGCTTGATTTCCAGCGGATCCGGCTGGATCCACGCTCAGCGCTTGCGCGACGGGGTCCCGCGCATCTTCTCGATGTGCTCGGGATCGATCTCAAGGGTGATCTTCTCCTGCATGATCTCCTCGATCACCACCTCGAGGTCGGAACGGCCGTTGCGGTCGACAAGCGGTCGCGCGCCGTCGATGATCTCGGCGAGACGGCGCTGGATCAGCGCGGTCAACTTGAATCGGCCGCCAAGCTTCTCGACGATATGGTCGCTCTTCAGTGCTTCGATCATGGATGCTGCCTCTGGCCCTTCGTTCCTGAACCCAACCGTCTGAACCCAACCTCCCGAACCCCACCGTCCGAACCCCACCGTCCGAACCCAACGACGCTCGGCCTTTCGACCGACGGGCGCTTCGGGCTCGGAGGGGCCGAATCGACGGATCCGCGCGGCTCAAGCCGCTCGGAGGAAGGGGATTAGTATAGCACCTCGTCCGCGGCTCCACGCCGCCCTTTCCGATGGCTGATGCGCCCCCCCCACCCCCCGACCCCGCAACGCGAGGCCGTTCCAAGCGCCCGCGCGACCCGCTCGGGCGCGTGGCGGCGGCTGCGGAGGCGCAGGAGCCTACGACGGGCCGCGCCGCGGGGCTTTTGAGCGCGGTACGGCGGCAGGCCGACCGATGGCTCAGCCGCATCGGGCTCACCCGCGACCGAAGGCTGCTCCTCTGGGCCGCTGTGACGGGGATGACGCTGGCCGTGATCGCCCTCGCGTTTATCCGCCCCATTCTCTGGATCGAGCATCGCGCGGGCGAGTGGGCCCTGTCGAACCCGGACAAGGTCGTCATCGCCGTCGCGATCGTTCCCGTCCTCGGCGCGATCCTGTGCGGCGTCATCCAGTCGCTCTTCCCCGTGAGGCTTCGGGCACACGGTGTCTCGAGCGTGCTCTACGCGATCCACCGCAAGCGCGCGCAGCTGCCGCCCACCCTCGCGATCAGGACCTGGCTTGGCTCGACGGCCATCATCTCGACGGGCGGTTCCGCAGGACCCGAAGGGCCGATCGTCACGATCGGCGCCACGCTCGGGTCCGTGATCGCGCGCTTCCTCCGCGTCGACCCGAAGACGGCGACGACGCTCGTCGGCTGCGGCGCAGCGGCGGGAATCGCAGCGGTCTTCAACGCCCCGATCACGGGCATCTTCTTCGTTCTCGAGGTCCTGCTGCGCGACTTCTCGCTGCGCACCTTCACGCCGATCGTGATCGCGTCCGTGTTCGCGGCGGCCACGGTGCAGACGGTGCTCGGCACGCAGGAGCCGCTCTTCGGCGTCGGCGCGGAGATCTTCGCGGGCGCGGGCGGAAGCCTGACGATCGCGACGGCGCCCGCGTTCGCGCTCCTCGGCATCGTGTGCGGCATCGCGAGCGTGTTCTTCGTCCGCACGCTGCAGGCCTCGGAGCTCGCCTTCTCCAAGATCCCCGTGTCGCGTTGGATGCTTCCCGCGACGGGTGCCGCGATCCTCGCCCTTCTCGGCGTGCTCCACGCCGTCTTCGCCAAGGATGTCCTCAACCTCGGAAGCGGCGCCATCCCGCCCTTCTACGGCAACGGCTATCCGCTCGCGCGCGAGATCCTCAGGCCCGAGTTCTACGCGAAGGAGACGGCGCTCCTCGTCGCGGCGCTGCTGATCGGCCTCGCGGTCGTCAAGTGCGTGGCCACAAGCCTCACGCTCGGCTCGGGAGGCATCGGCGGCCTCTTCGCGCCCGCGCTCCTCGTCGGCGCGCTCGTCGGTGGCGCCTACGGGAGCCTCGGCGAGCTGGTTCCGTTCGTCGCGGAGGTCGGCCCCGCGAGCCTCGCGCTCGCGGGCATGGCGGGCGTCGTCGCGGGAACGACCCACGCGCCCCTCGCGGGCGCGCTCCTCGTCTACGAACTCTCGCGCGAGCCGTCGATCCTGCTTCCCGTGATCCTCGTGGCCGCGCTGGCGACGATCGTGGCGCGCCTCCTCGAGCGGCACAGCCTCTACACGGCGGAGCTGGCCGCGCTCGGCGTGCGGCTCGGATCGGGCACCGACCTCTCCGCCCTGCGCAGGCTTCGCGTGCGCGATGTTCCGCTCAAGCCCGCCGTGCTCGTGCGCGGTTCTGCGTCGGCGGCCTCGCTCGTCGAGCTCGCGGGCGGCGGCGAGTCGTTCGTGGTGCTCGACGACGACGGTCGCCTCGAGGGAATCGTCGGCCCGCGCGACATGCGCATCGCGCTCATGAACAGGGAGGCGCTGCCGCTGCTCCAGGTGCGCGACCTCGCGCGCACGCGCACCCGCGTGCTCGACCTCGATGTTCCGCTCGACCACGCACTCGACAGAATCGAGCGCGGCGCGCTTCCCGTGCGCGACGAGAAGGGCACGATCATCGGCGTCCTCACACGCGCGAGGCTGATGCGCGTCTGGCGGCGCCACATGGAAGGCGACCGATGAGCGCACCGCCGCGCCTTCGCCTCGGGCGGGACAGGAGCCTCCGCGGCCAAGGCGCGTTCAAGCGCGTCCTCGACGGCCGCGCGCGCGTCGAGACGCCTGACTTCGCGCTGCACATGCGCCCGAACGACGGGCGCGAGACGAGGCTCGGGATCTCGATCGGCAGGCGCTTCGGCTGCGCCGCCCGGCGAAACCGCGTCCGACGGCTGCTTCGCGAGGCGTTCAGGCTCTCGCAGGCGGTCCATCCGCACGGCGCGCCCGCACCCTACGACATCGTGATCGTGGTGCGGCCCCACGAGGCGCGCGCCCTCGAGGCGTATCGCGCGCCGCTCGTCGCGGCGATGGAGGAACTGCACGCCGTGTGGTCGCGTCGCGCCGCGCGCCGCGCGACCGAGCCACAGCGCCCGCCCGAGGACGGCGCCGCATGAACGCGCCGCGCCCGTCCGCCGCCGCACGCGCGTGCATCGCGCTTGTCCGCGGCTACCAGATGCTGCTCGGCCCGCTGCTCGGCGGGCACTGCCGCTTCTCGCCCTCGTGCTCGCACTACTCGATCGACGCCTTCCGGCTGCACGGCGCGCGCCGAGGCCTTCGGCTCACGCTGTCGCGCCTCGGGCGATGCCACCCCTGGGGCGGCGAAGGGCACGACCCCGTGCCGCCCGAAGAGTCCGCTACGCCTCGCGAACGCGATTCCTGATCGCTCCGACGCGCTCGATGCGCACCTCGACGAGGTCGCCGTCCTTCAGATAGACGGGCGGCTTTCGTCCCGCGCCGACGCCCGCGGGCGTTCCCGTGAGGACGATGGTCCCGGCCAGCAGCGTCGTCCCCTTCGAGAGCTCCGCGACGAGGTACCGCACACCGAACACCATGAGCGAGGTGCGCGCGTGCTGCATGCGCTCGCCGTTCACGAGGGTCTCGATCTCGAGATCCTGCGGATCGGGAACCGCCGCGGCGGAGACGAGCGGCCCGAGCGGGCAGAAGGTGTCGAAGCTCTTGCCGCGGCAGAACTGCCCGCCCGAGCCTGTCTTTTGCCACCAGCGCGCGCTCACATCGTTGGCGACGCGGTAGCCCGCGATCGCGGAGAGGGCGTCGGCCTCGGCGATATCGCGGCAATCGCGCGCGATCTCGAAGGCAAGCTCTCCCTCGAAGTCGACCTGCGGTCCGCCGTGCCTGCAGATCGGCGGAATCACGATCTCATCGCCGTCGCCGCACACCGACGCGGGGTTCTTCATGAACACCATCGGAAGCTCGTCGGTCTTGCCGCCCATCTCGGCGGCGTGGTCTGCGTAGTTTCGGCCGATGGCGATGATCGCTGGAGGTACGCGCATCGCGGCACTGTAGCGAAGCGCCGCCCACCGCCGCGGAGCGGCCATCGCGCAGCGACTACCTCCGCTGCGCCTCGGACCGCGTCGACTCCTCGGCCTCGCGCGCGCGCCGCGCAGCCATCTCCGCGAGCCTGCGGCGAGCCTCCTCGATGCCGGGCGGCTCGGGAAGCGCCTGCTGGAACGCGAGGCCCGTCGCCGCCAGCCTGCTCGCCGCGAACTCGGCCTCGAGCACGGGGCGCACGCGGTCGTAGACGAGCGCGCGCACATCCTCGGGCGCCTTGCGGTAAATCACGAGGCGGTCGAGGAGCGGCTGCGAGTTGTCGAGGAGCACCTTGGTGAGCACCGCGGGAATCGACTCGTCGAGCTGTCCGATGAGGTCCTTCATGCGGCCCTCGCCGAACTTGTTCACGAAGTCGTTGTAGCGGACCTCGCGGAAGAAGCGCGTGAGGTCGCGGGCGAAGGTCAGCGCCTCCTCGAGCACCTTCTCGTTGTCGAGGAGCAGCCCCTCGCGGAATCCGCGCTCGAGCACCGAGTACACGTCGCTGCGCGCCACCTCGGGCTGCATCTCGTACTCGCCGAAGGTCACGCGCTGGACGAAGTCGTCGAGCGGCAGTGCGTAGTCGGTGTTCGGGATGATCGCGCCGCTCCCGTACAGGCTGTCGAGCCTGTCGAGGATCTCCTGCGCGCCCGCCACGTCGCCCGTGCGGTAGAGCTCGCGCACCGCCTGCTTCATGAAGTTCTGGTGGAAGTTCATGAAGGTCTCGCCGCCCGCGCCGCGCGTGTCGTAGTGCTTCGTGTAGAGCGTGTTGAAGTAGCGGTCGATGACCTTGATCCAGCGCGGGTCGTTGAGGCGCGTCACGTTGTCGCCGCTGAACGGGTCGAACGACACGTAGCCCGAGCGCGCGAGGGCCTGCATGGCCTGGATCTCGGTGCGGTCGTTGTTCACGATCTTCGCGACGTCAAGCTCGTCGGTCACGCGGTGCTCGCCGAGCTGTGAGCCGCGGCGCGCCCAGTAGAGCGCGTGCGCCGCGGGGTGACGCCAGTCGAGCGGACCCGTGTCGCGCGTGAACTCGTACATGAGCTGCGGGTCCATGTTGTATTCGTCGAGGAGGACGCGCTTGCGCATGAAGGCGAGCAGCGCGTCTGCGGCGGCGCGGCGCTCCTTCGCGGCGGGACTCTCGTCCTTCGGGTCGACGCCGAAGACAGACTCAAAGACGCCCACGAGGGTCGCTGCGTCCTCGTCCATGGCGCGGATCCCGAGCATCTGCGCGTACGGCGACGCCTGGCGCGCCGCCCACTCGCCATAGAGAAGGAGGAACCGCTTGTCTGCGGCGAAGGCATAGCGGCCGCCGAGCGGCGCGAGGCGCTTCTCGAGGTCCTCGACGAGCCCCTTGGTGGCGGGGACCTGCGCGTAGAGCTGCGGCAGCGTGTCGGGCGCGTCGGCGATGGCCTTGATCCACGCGATGCGCACCTCGTGGTCGACGGGCGGCACGCCGAGCACGAGATGCCACTCGCGCGCGAACTGGCGCTTGTAGTAGAGGTGCGCGTCGTCGGCGAGGCCGTCGATCTTGTGCGAGAACCAGAACGCGAGCTCCTTGCAGAGCTCGAGGTCGTTCGGGTTGTAGCGGATGCCCCGCTCGCGCACGAGCGAGATGCCAGCGTTCACCCACGCCCATCGCTCCTCGGGCGTGTTGGTCATCACCGAGATGTTGTAGGCGAGGTTGTGGCCGTGGAACGACCACACCTCGGGGAAGCGCGGCTGCAGCTTCGTGATGAGGTCGGCGTCGGCCATCACCTCGTAGAGAAGCCCCTTCTCCTTCTGGATCGTGACCTTGAGCCACAGGTAGTCGACGATCAGCCCGCGCAGCGCGCCGATGGCCGTTCCGATCGCAACGATCGGCGGCGCACCCTTCACCGACTCGTCTGTGTAGCGCAGCTGCTCGCGGTCGGAGATCTCGAGCATTCTCGGCTGCAGGAAGCCCGCGCCCGTCACTCCGAGTGCGAGCACAGCCATCGCGCCGATCTGGATGAAGCGGTCGCGCATGTCAGCCTCCCTGCCCGCTGTAGATGGCGAGTTCCTTGCGGCGGAACACGAAGAACGAGACGAGGAGGAGGACACCGCTCCAGGCCACGCCGATCACGGCGAAGGTCTGGAACACGGCGCCCCATGGCACGAGCCTTCCCTCGACGAGCGGGCCGCTTGCGCGCGCCTCGCCGAAGCTGCGCACCGCGAACTCGGTGCCGCTCGCGATGCCGCGCACGACGGCCTCGAAGCCCTTGAGCACGCTCGAGTCGGTGCGGATGCGGTACTCGTCGATGCTCGTCGCGAGGTACGGCGCCGCCGAGCCCGCGATGAAGATCGTGAACACCACGAGGCACGCCACGGGGAAGCTGAGGAACGAGGAAAGCGTCACGGCGAGCATGGAGACGAACGAGAGCTTGAGAAGGTTCACCAGCTGCGCACGCAGAAGGTTCCCGCCGAACTCTCCCGTCCTGTAGAGGAGCTCGAGTCCGTCGGGGTCGAACGCGATGCTGGCGTCTCCCGGGCTGAACTGCATCTCGGCGGGCGCGTCGGGATTGAACCGGACGTTCGCGATGCGCAGGACGAGCGTGCCGTCGGGCCTGATCGCGCTTGCAGGAACGGGCACCACGTTCGACTGCGCCGCGATGAACTGGCGGTCGACCCAGGTCGCGCCCGCGTCCTCGCCGAAGATGAAGATGACGGGGTAGACGGAGTGCGGGTCGCTTTCGCCCGCGTAGAACTTGTAGCGCAGCGACATCGGCGCCCCCGCCTCGCGCGCCGCCGCCAGGCCCTCGAAGCGGTAGGTCCGCTCCTGCCCGGGGCCGATCGCGCGCTGCTGCTTCAGGTACTCGTCACCGATCGCCCGGGCGAGCGTCTTCTGGATGTCGAGCTCGGTGCGTCGGCCCTCGCGCATGTCAGCCTGCGCGTTCGGATCGGCGCGGATCGCCTCCTCGACCGCATTGCGCAGCTCGTTCGGTGGAAGCGGTTCGAAGCGCGGAAAGCCGCCCACGCGCGCCACGAGAATCTCGTTGCGCACGGCCGATGCGTCGAGCGGGTCGAGCGCGGGCCGGGTGCGCATCTGCGCGAGGAACGCCACCATGGCGAAGGTGCAGACGCCGAGGATCGCGGCGTTCAGGCACACGACGCCGAGCCACTTGCCCGCGAGCCACGAGAGCCGCGAGACGGGCTTCGTCAGCGTGATCCACGCCTGGCGGTCGCGGATCTCGAACGCGACGGTGGCGCAGCCGAAGAAGACGGTGAGGAACGCGCACACCACGTACATGATGTCGAGCGAGCGCGAGAGGAAGGTCTGGATCTGGTAGCGCAGCGGCGTGGTCGGGTCGATCCACACGGGAAGGAGCGGGATCGCCGCGATGGCCACGGCGGCGAAGACGACAGCGATCCGCAGTCGCATCGCCTCGCGCACCACGCCGCCCGCGACAGCGAGCATCGGCGACGCGCGGTCGAGCCCGATGAGGATGAGGCGGATGAGCAGCGCGAAGAGGAAGAGGAACGACGGCACCGCTGCGAGGCTCGCCGCGAGGTCGGGCTGCCCCCTCCAGAAGAGGACGGCCGCGACGGTCGAGGCAAACACCGTCACCCCGACGAGCGGGACCGCAAGGCCCGTGAAAGCCGCGAAGTTCACGACCGCGAGCGCCGCCGCCCCGAGGAGCAGGAGGAGCGACGGATCGTTTGCGAATGCGATCGGCATCCACACGGGGCGCTCGACGCCGATGAGGCGGTTCGACGCCTCCGCGATGCGCTCGATGCGGCCGTTCTCGCCGAAGGTCCGCTGCATGGCCGTGGCGAGGCTCTCGTCGCCGATCTCGCGGCCATCGACGAGAAGCGTGCCCTTCTCGGAGAGCTGCACGGCGGCGGGATCGCGCTTCGAGAGGTCAAGTTGCGAGAGGATCTCGGGCACGCGCGTCGTCAGGCGCTGCAGGTCAGACGCCGTCGCGTAGTAGAACGAGACCGTCGCGATCAGCGCGACAGAAAAGAGGACGGCCACCGCGATGCGGAAGGCCGGCTTCCGCTCGAGGCGCGCGAGGTGCTCGCGGATGGCGTCGAGAAGGCTCAACGCTTCTCACCTCCGCCGCGCCCGTCCGCGGGCTTGTCGGAATCGGACAGGAGCGAGTCGATCAGGCCAGAGTCGATGTCGCCGCGCGGCTTGTCCGCAGCTGCGTCCTTGCGGACGGCTGGCGCCACCGCTCGGGGTGCTGCGGGCGCTCCGGCGGCCTCCGCCTTGGATGGGTCGACCAGCGCGTCGAGCACGCTGCGATCCGCGCCCGACGGTCCCGCGGGGGCGGGCTGCGGCGACGACGCACGCGACATGGAAGGCGCCACGGGCCGCTCTGCGGCGCGCACGAGCTCGTCGACGACCGCTGCGCCGCCCTCTCCCGCGTCTGCAGCCTCGGACTGGAGGAACGACGCGATCTTGCCGCCCGCCTGGGCGCCGCTCGTCGCCAGCTGCTCGGCGCGCGCCTTCTCGACGATGTCGAGGAAGAGCGCCTCGAGCGACTGCCGCGGAGTCTCGACGCGCTCGATGCCGACGCCCTGGGAGGCGTGCAGCGCCTTCTCGACGGCGGACACGGCCGCGTCGGTGAGTCGCGGCGTCCGGATGAGCGTGTGATGGCTGTCCGCGAGGAGCTGCTCGCTCGTTCCTTCCGCGCGGATGCGCCCGCCGTAGAGGATCACCATGCGGTCGCAGACATCCTCGACATCCGCGAGAAGGTGCGAGGTCAGCAGGATGGTCTTTCCACGCCGTCCGAGCTCGAGGATGAGGTCCTTCACCTGCCGCGTGCCGAGCGGGTCAAGGCCCGAGGTCGGCTCGTCGAGGATCAGGAGCTCTGGGTCGTTCACGAGCGCCTGCGCGAGACCAAGGCGCCGCGCCATGCCCTTCGAGAACTCGCCCGCGGGACGGTGCGCGACCTGGTCGAGGCCGACCATCTCGAGAAGCTCGCCCGTGCGGCGCGCGCGCGTGCGGCGGTCGAGGCCGAAGAGCTTGCCGTAGTAGTCGAGCGTCTCGGTCGGGTTGAGGTAGCGGTAGAGATAGGTCTCCTCGGGCAGGTAGCCGATCTTGCGCTTCACGGCCACATCGCTCGGGTCTCGACCGAAGACGACGAGGCGCCCGCGCGTCTTGTGCAGCAGGCCGAGGATCATCTTGATCGAGGTCGACTTGCCCGAGCCGTTCGGCCCAAGCAGGCCGAAGATCTCGTGGCGATCGATGTGGAAGTCGATCCCGTCGACGGCCTTCGCGGTCGAACGCAGCCAGAAGTCCGTGAAGGTCTTCGTGAGACCGACGGCGTCCACGATGCGCTCGCGGGAGTCGTGTCGCGTGGAACCAGTCTCTCGGACGGACATGGAGGACTCTCTTTCGTTCAGGCTGCGCCTTCGGGGCGCGATGCGTGGGATGGTTCGTGCGGTACTGACCGCGGGGCGTCTCGGTTCGCGGCTGCGGTCGCGCGCGGACCCGCGGATCGGGTCCTCTTCACGCGCCCCGCCTCCATCAGTCCTTCCCGAGCGCCCCGCTCGCGTCGCGCTTCAGCTGGCGCCCCGCGCGGTCGATGGCGATCTGCTCGCTGTTCGGCGCGAAGAACGAGCCAGACCCTTCGGCCGCCTGCTGCGCGCGCTTGCGGTTGATCTCGGCGTTGCGGCGCGACTGCATGATCTCGCCCGAGCTTGTGAGCCGCAGCGAGATCATGCCAAGCGAATTCGGGCCCGCGTAGATCTCGGATTGCGGGTTCTCGAGCACCTCGCGCACGGCGTCAAGCCAGAGCTGGCGGACGACCTGCGAGCCCGGCTCGCGGAAGCTCGGCCAGAGGCCTTCGAGGCGGCGAAGTTCGCGCTCGAGTTCCGCGCGCAGCGCGGCCTCCGAAGCCTTCGCACGCGCGACGATCGCGGCCACCTCGCCGCCGACATCGTCCGCCTCCATGCGCTTGCCGAGTTCGATGAGCGTGCTCTCCGCGTCCTCGGTGCGGTTGGCGCCGAGCTCCTCCTCATAGCGGCGGATCAGGGCGAGCAGCTCCTCATGGACATCCCCGCCCGCGACCTGCGTCAGCGAGGTCCTCGCCTCGCCGCTCGCCTTCTCGACGATCGCCTTCCCGTTCTCGCGCGCCGTCTGGACATCGCGGTAGCGGTTCTGGATCGCAAGCGGCGCCATGCGACGACGGGCGGACACGCCCGCGAGCTCGATGCCGACATCGAGCCTGTCGAGCGTCCGCTGCGCGCGCTCTGCGATCGCAGGCCCGAGCAGGTCGCGCGTCGTGTCGATGATCTCGGCAAGCGTCAGCGTGCTCGCGGCCTCGACCGCGGCCTGGCGCACGGCGGCGCGCACGATCACCTCGGCGTTGCGCGGATCGGTGGCGCGGAGAAGCCGCACGGCGTCGACCACGTCGTAGCTGAACTCGAGTTCGGCGTGGGCGATGTCGCCCTCGACGGTCAAGAGCGACCCGTCTCCGATGCCGACGGGCCCGGGCTTGAGGCCGAAGTCGGCCGCAGCCGTATCGATCTGCTCCTCAAGCGTCTTCTCGCGCTGATCGCCCTGGTTGCGCCGGCGCGGCCAGAAGTCGTCGGACATGACCACGGTCTTCCGGCTCTGCTCGAACACGACGAGGTCGCCGATCGGGTACGGCCAGAACGGCTGCAGGCCCGGCGTCAACTGTTCCTCTCCCTCGGCTCCTGCGATGGCACCGAAGAGGGTCTTCACGCCCGTATCGCCTTCCTTCACAGAGCGGAAGCCCGAGACGAGGAACACCGCCACGAGCGCGACGATGCCGAGCTGGAGAATGCGGTACGAGAGCTTGAGCGCGTCGCCGAGCGAGCTCGTCGCGGGGTCGAGCGCCTCGCGCAGCGACTCCTCGCCGCCTGAGCCCACGTCGAAGCGGGCGCTGGCGGCGCGGCGCGGCGCCTCCTGCGGGAATCCAGCCTGTTCGTCGCGAGGCGACGGAGCGTTTGGATCGGCGCTCATCGGCCGCCCTCCTCCGTGGCGCCCTCGGCCGCGCCCGCGGAAACCGTCGACTTGGCGGCGGCCTCCTCGGCGGGCTGCGGAACGCCGCGCGCGTCGACCGCGGCGCCGAAGTCAAGGAGATGGAACGGCGCGCGCGTGGTGTCGCCGATGAAGGTGGTCGATCCGCGCAGGCCCGCCCGCATCGCGTCGAGCCATGCGAGGAAGGTCGCGAGCTCCGAGTACTGCTTCATGCGCTCGTAGTAGGCGGTCGCCTCCTCGCTGCCGCGGCCCTCGATGCGCGATGCCCACTGGTTCGCGAAGGCGACGATGGTGTCCGACTGGCTCTTGGCCTGGCTGCGGAGCGCCTCCGCGGCCGAGTTGGCCTTGGCGTTCTCGAGCTTGGCGAGCGTGTTCTGGACCTCGCTCATGCGCGAGAGGACACTGACGGTCGTCTTCTGCGGGAGCACGATCTGCGAGAGACCGACCGCGACGGGCTCGACGCCCACCTTCTGGGCACCCGCGACGCCCGCGAGGATCGCCTTCTCCGCGTCCTCGAGCTTGGCCTTCGGGCCGACGAGATCCTCGAAGCGGAATCCGCCGACCGCCTTCACGGCGCCTGCGAGCGTCTGCTCGAGATCGGAGTTCGCGCTCTCGAGCGAACCTCCGTAGCTCACGAAGAAGTCCTGCGCCTCCTTGTCCGAGTCCTTCACCTTCCAGAAGAGGTAGGCGCGCACGACGACCTGCAGGCCGTCGCTTGTCTGGACGGTCTGCAGCGGACTCTCAGCGAACTGAAGGCGGCGGTCGATCTTCGTGACCGAGTCGATGAAGAACGGGAACTTGAAGTGAAGTCCCGCCTCGCGCTCGACGCCCGCGGGGACGCCGAAGCGCGTGCGGATCGCAAACTCGTGGAAGTTGACCGTGTAGGTCGTGCTGTAGAGGACAAGCACGAGGACGATCGCGATTCCGAGGGCAAAGGCTGATGTACGCTTGTTCATGGCTATCTTCCGTCTGTCGGCGCGTTGCCGGTTCGTGTCGTTGGTTCGGTGTTCCCGATCGATCCTCGCGAACGCCCCCGCGTTCACTCTTCCTTGGTCTCGAGGTAGTCGCCGATGTTGAGGCCCGTCGTCGGCTCCTGCATCTCGATGTCGACGCTGATGCGCTCGTTGTCGGGAAGCAGGATGTACTTGACGCGCACGAGCGAAAGGGCCTCGCCGAGCGCCTGCATGGTCTTTCGGGTCCTGTAGAGCTCGGGGTCGACGTTCCACGCGGCGCTCTGCCCAAGCACCTCCTGCGCGATCGTCTGCGCGTCCATGAGCGTGTTCCAGCGGTTGGCGCGGGCGCCCGAGATCACGCTCGCGACCTGCGCGCGCGACTCGATGACCATCTGCTCGAGACGGGCCTGCAGCGCAGCGACGCGGCCGGCGAGCTCGGCATCGGACTCGGCGCCGCCCTTAGCGGAGAGCTCGCGCTCGAGCGCGGACAGCTCGCCGATGCCGCGCACGATCTCCTCGGCGCGCACGGGGTCGCCCACGAGCATGCTGAGCGCGGTCGACACCGTGCTCTGCTCGGCCTCGAGCTGGCGACGGCTGTTCTGGCGTGCGATCGAGAGTTCCTCGAACTTGCCGCCCTCCGTCCCGGGCGGGCGGAGCCTCGGCACGCTGACGCCGACGACCTCGACGCCGCACTCGGCTGCGTCGAAGGCGGCCTGGATGCGGCGCGCGAGCACGTCGACGAAGGGCGCGTCGACGGGCGGCGACAGCACCTCGTCGAGCGAACGCGTGCTCATCACGCGGGTGACCTCGCGCATGGCGATCGCCTTCAGCGCGCGCTCGCGCATGTCGCTCTGATCGCGGCGCGAACGAGCGTCGTTCGAGAAGCCGAGATAGCGCGGAAGCGCACCGTCGCGCACGCGGTACTGGAGCACGATGTCGGCCTCGACGAGGGCGAACTGGTCGGTCGCCTGCTGCTCCGCGGCACTCGCACCGAGCATCGAGCCGAGCGCACGCGGCGCCTCCGACAGGAGACTCGAGGAAGAGGAGGAGGAGGAACCCACCGCCGAACGCGCGCTGGCTCCGACGAGGAACAGGTTCGTGTTCGTGCTGACCTCGATGTTCTCGCCGCCCCAGACCACGACATCGTCCTTGGTCACGGGCGTGACGACGCCGAGCGGCAGGTCGCGCACCCTGTTCACATCCTCGACGATGGCCTCGTCGATCGGCCACGGCATCTTGGCCATCGGGCCGCCCTGGTAGACATCGCCGACGACCTTGCCGAAGCGCAGGCGCAGCGCCTGCTCCTGCGGCTGCACGACCACAAGCGTCGTGAGCGCGAGGACGACCACGGCACCGACGCTGAGGAGGCGCACGAAGTTCCGCAGCAGGAGCTGATAGCCCCAGGAGCTCGTGATGTCGAAGCCGAACTGGTAGTTCACGGCCTCGTTGATCGAGCGCACGATCGAGTCGGGCGCGGCGAGCAGGCTGAGGATGCGCGAATCGAACGCAGGACGAGGCACCTCGCCCGGGCGGCGCGGGCGGTAGAGGTTGAGCAGGAAGTTGAGGACGGTCTCGGCCGCGACCGCGATCATGAAGACCGCGAGGCCCCACGCGACGCCGCGCAGCACCGTGTCGGTCTTGGCGGGGTCTTCCTCGAGCATGCGGAAGACCGTGCCGACGCCGATCGCAGCCGCCACGAGCGCGTTGCCGACCATGACCGCAGCACCGCCGCGCAGGTTCGCCCACGCCTTCTGAAGCGCCATGCCCGCGACGAAGCGCGAGAAGATGAAGCACACGAGCGCCGCGCCGAACGCGACCGCGAGCTGCCAGCCAGGATGCGCCGTGACGGTGAAGTCGCCGTAGTCGGTTCCCGAGCGCTGGATCACGCCGAACCACCAGATCACGCCCCACGCGAACCCGACGAGCAGCGCCGCATAGGCGAGGCTCATCACGGGCATCAGCACGGAATGCATGAGCTCGAGCCGACGCCGCGCCACGCGCGCCTCGTCGGTGGCGAAGAGCCTGCCCTCATCGTCGACGCGCGGCCCCGCCTCGAACTCAAGCGCCTCGAGGCGCTCGAGCCTGTGCTGGTGGAACAGCAGCACGAGTCCGAGCCAGACGATGGTGCCCGCGAAGGCCCAGCTCGAGGCGATGACCGTGGCGGAGTCGCTCAGCGACGCGCCGTCGGCGCCCGCAGGCCCCGTCGTCTTGCCGAAGACGAGCAAGAGCAACGCGATCGCGATCTGGACGAAGAGCCCTGCGGCGGCGACGCCCGTGGCCCTCTGGTAGGCATGGTGATCGATGCGCATCGGTGAAGCGTTTGCAAACGGACTCGATCAAACCCGGCTGCTCGCCGACGGCACGCTGGACGGCCATCGACACCGGGCGTAAGAAATGACCCGTCCAAGAGAACCCTCACAGCCCTGGACGGGCGCGGTACTGTAAGGTACCGACGCGATCCGTGCCGAAGTTCGAACATCTTTCGAACAGAACGCGTTGGATCGGCCGTTCATCTCATTTCCGCGTGCGCACCGCAGGACGCGCCCTTCGCCCCCAGACGAGGCCGCCCGCGCGCATCGGGCTCGTCGGGCCGCGGGTCCGGCCCGCCCGCGCCCTCGGGCGGCGGCCAAAGCGCCAGACCTCAGCCTGCACGCCCATCGGGCGGAGCCAACCATGCCGTTCCTCGAGCAGCTCTTCGCCATCACCCGCAACACCTTCCTCGAGTCGATCCGCCAGCCGATCGTCCTGGTCGTCGCCGCGGCCGCGACGCTGATGATCGTGATGTGCAATCCATTCAGCGCGTGGACCATGCGCGACGACCAGCGCATGTTCATCGACCTCGGGCTCGCGACGGTCTTCCTGGCGACGGCCATCCTGGCCGCGTTCATCTCGACGAATGTCCTTGCGCGCGAGATCGAGAACCGCACGGTGCTGACCGTGGTGTCGAAGCCCGTGTCGCGGCCGGTGTTCATCGTCGGAAAGTACGCGGGCGTCTCGCTCGCCATGCTCCTCGCGCTCGCGGCGCTCGGGCTCGTCTACATGCTCGTCGAGATGCACGGCACCCTGCAGACCGCGCGCGACCCGCTGCACATGCCCGTGATCCTCTTCGGCGGCGGCGCGCTGATCGCGGCCGTCCTCGCGGGCGTCTGGATGAACTACTTCTACGGCCGCAGCTTCGCGTCGTGGACGATGTCGCTCGCGGTGCCCTTCCTCGGGCTCGCCTACCTCCTCGCGCTCTTCTTCGACGCAGAGTGGAACTCCGTGCCGCTCTCGAGGCAGTTCGAGGGCGAGATGTGGAAGGCGCTCCTCCTGATGGGGCTCGCGACGCTCGTCCTGAACGCGGTCGCCATCGCGGCCAGCACCCGCCTCGGGCAGGTGCTCACGCTCACGGTGGTCGTCGGCGTCTTCTTCCTCGGGCTCCTCTCCGACTGGATGCTGGGCTCGCGCCTCGCGGAGGCCGCCAAGGAAGGCGCCGTGATGAACGAGTCGCTCCTCGCGGCCGACGGCCCCATCGCCCACGCGTTCTTCTCCGTCTGCCGTGCCGCGCTCCCCAACTTCCAGGTCTTCTGGCTGTCCGATGCGCTCACGCAGAAGAAGTCGATCCCGTTCGAGTACATCGCCTACGCGGTGCCCTACTCGCTCGCGCTGGTCGCGGCGCTGCTGGCGCTCGCGACGATCTTGTTCCAGCGCCGCGAAGTGGGCTGAGGACCGCACGCCACGCCGTCACGCAACGGGCGCGCTCGACTTCCACGACTCCACGTCGGCGCGCACATGGCCGCGCGTCAGGACGAAGAGCATGGCGATCGGCCAGACCGAGAAGACGAGCGTGAAGACGACCAGCATGCGGATCGCGCTCGCCTCCGCGTCCTCGCGGTCAGGGATGGGTGGGATCGCGTTCGCGGGAATGTCGGGACGCGCCTGCATCTGCTCGCGCATCAGGACGGCGCTCTCGATCTGATAGTCGACGTTCGGACGGAGCGTGGCGAGCCCAAGCCCGAGCCCGACGACGACCATCACGAGCCGAGCCACAGCCCAAGCGCCCACGAGCCTTGCGCCGAGCGCCTTCCGCTGCGTGAGCATCAGCGACCCGATGATGAGCAGTACCCCGAGGACGAAGAGCACGGAGGCCTGCGCGAAGCCCGCCCACTTCATCGCGGCGGGCATCGGCGGCATCTCGAAGCCGCTCATGCTCACGAGCTGCTCGGAGAAGAGCGATCCGATCGCGCCGAAGCCCTGCAGGCACATCCCGAACAGCCCGTACACCGCGGAAAGCACTCCGAAGATCACGGGCCAGCGCGACTGCCGCGCTGCGCGGTCGTCGGGATAGGCCGCATAGGGGTCGGCTGGGGCGGACTGCATCTGTCCGGAAGCGGGTGCCTCGTCGTTCATCGCCGCATCATGGCCACGGCGCGTCGAAAAAGAAAGCCGCCCCCGGTGTCGGGGGCGGCCTGGATGCATCTTGGTGCGGTCGTCGGGTGCGGTCGCTCAGCGCGTCGCCTTGCGCATCCGCGCCACCTCGCGCTTGAGGCGCTCGAGCTCCTCCTCAAGGATCTTCTTGTCGGGCGGCAGGTTCGGCGCCTCGTACACCATCACGGGGTAGCAGCGGTCATACCACTTGAGGATCTCGGTGATGGCGCGGATCTGGTTGCCGGCCCGCACGATCGGATCGGAACCCGCGGGGTTCTGGTAGTCGTTCATGAGGAGCGGCTTGGCGGCCATCGCCTCCTTGATCGTGCGCTGCCACCGCGCGTGCAGTCGGCGCCCCTCGTCGCTCGCTTCGCGCCACTCCTTCAGCTGGAGCAGCTTGGCAAGTTCCTCGACCGTGTCGGCCGTGCCGTCAGAGAACTTGGAGTGCTCCGCGTTCTCCGCGTTGAGCGTCAGGTTCTCAGTCGCGTCGGACAGGTCGTACTTGCCCTCCATGGTCGAGTACCAGGTGATGTTGCCGTTCTCATCGCGGTCGTAGCTGCACTCGATCGGATTCGTCACCATCGCCTGACCGACGACCGCGGGGCGTCCGCCCATGCGGCACACTTCGCCGACCTTCTCGAGCCATGCGGCGAGCTCTGCGCCTTGGATCGACTGGGTGCCGGCAAACATGGTGATGGCACCGAGCGCACCGACGCGCATGAAGTAGATCTCGTCGCAGTGGAGCGCGGTGAACGCGCCCGCGGAGATCGCCTTCTTGATCCACGCGACCACGCGGTGGCGCTTTTTCAGATCCTTGATCGTCTCGTGGATCTTGTCGCCCTCGATCACGAGGCCGCCGGGCGAGTCGATGAGGAGGACAATGATCTGGCCGGGGCCGTACTTGTCTGCGTACTTGCCGATCTCCTCGATCTCGTCGTGGCGGGCGCCGATGCCGACGGTGCCCTCCCACGGGAGGACGATGATGTTCGGAACCTTCTTGTCCTCGGCCGTGGCGGCGCTCGCGCCACCCGCAGCCGTGGAACCCGTGGCGGCGCCCGCACCAGGCGCCGTCGCACCGGCGGCGGCCGTCTTGGCGTCGATCGTCTCGAGCTTCTTCAGGTCGAAGTTCACGATCGTGCGGCGGACGGCGCGTCCACCCTCATCGATCTCGATCACGATGAGCGACTTGTCGATGCGCACCACCGTGCCTTCGATGGTCACCTCGCGGTTGCCCTGCGTGTAGGTCGCGCGGACCTGCGCGCCTACCTCGCCGCGCCACACGGCGCCGTTCGGCAGCTTCACATCGGCTGCGAAGGCGGGAAGTGAAGCACCGAAGGCAAGCGCGAGCGCAAGGGTCGCGCTGGCCGCGGTTCGGACGAGCGATCGTGTCTTGTTCATGGTTCGAACTCCGTCTCGGTCAGTCAGGTCTTGGCCATCGCCTCGCGAAGCCTCGACCACATGTCGTGCACGCAATCCTGGTGGGCTTTCAATCCTGGTGGGCTTCCAATCCTGGTGGGCTTCCAATCCTGGTGGGCTTCCAATCCTGGTGGGCTTCGGACGCCGCCCGTGCGGTGCGGCTTCCCTCAGCTCGCGCGGGCCTCTCAGGTGCCGCGTCGTCCGCCCATGCCGCCGCCGCCGAGGCCCGGCCGACCCGAGCCGCCGCCGCCGCCGCCGTTGTTGCGGTTGCCGCGCTCTGCCTCGCGGATGCGCTGGATGTCCTTCTTGATGTTGTCGATCTCGATCTCGATCGCGGTCTGGTTGATGCCGCGGCGACCGAGGCGCGCCTCGATCGCGGGGTACTGCTTCAGCGCAGCGAGCATTTTCTCGAGCACGGCGCGGCGCTTGCCGAGCCCGACCGTGCCCGGGTCGTCGATCTGCTCGAGGTCGGTCAGCCACTCCTGCACGCGCTCGAAGGCCTTGCGCCAGTCGTTGACGTACTGCTCGGCGAGCTTCGGGCCCGACTCGACCTGCGAGAACTCGCGGTAGCCGAGGAGGAACATCAGGTCGTCGAGCGTGTCGGCGGTTCCGTCGGAGAGGAGGACATCCTCCGCGAGCGTGGCGTCGAAGTTCGCGGTCGCGTCGCCGCTGCCGTCGACGATCCACACGCCCGTCGTGTTCTCGAGCCACTCGACCTCACGGCCCTTGAATCGCACGGAGAGCTGCTTGTCGGGGAACATCATCGCGTCGCCGAGGACGAGGTTGTAGCCGCCCTGCTGCAGGATGCCCTTGCCGATGCCCGTCCAGGCCGTCTCCATCTTGCTCTTCACATCGGGGTCTTCCCAGCCCTGCGCCATGCTCGCCACCCGCGAGAGGCCCCAGAGGCGCGCGTCGCTCTTCATGTAGAGATCGGGCCAGCCGAGGGCGACCAGCGAGGCGAATCCGACCGAATCCTCGACCCACATGATCTGCGGGATGTCGCGGAGATCCTCGTGGAGCCGCTTCACCATGTCGCGGTACTCCTCGATCGCGGGCATGCCGAACTCCTCGCGGTCGTCGTTGCGGAGGTAGTTGTTGCGGTCGATGTCGGCGCTCTTGAGGTGATAGACGATGATGTCTGGCTTCTGCTTCCTGATGTCCTCGACCATGATCTCGACGAGCTGCTTCGAGACATCGGTGCCCATCTGGCCCGACATCGGGAAGACATAGACCTTGGGCGACGCGTTGGTCGAGGGCAACTTCGCGTTCTGAGGCGCGGCGGGCGCAGGCGCCGCGATGGCGCTTGGCGCGGCCATGACCCCGGCGACGAGCGCCGTGAAGCCCGTGAGAACCCCGACCTGGACCGCGCGCGTGAGACCGACATTGATCGAGTGGCGAGCGTGACGCATGGGAAGCACCTCTGTTTCAGTCTGGCGAGACTGCGTGTCCTGGAAATCGAGCCACGATCACGGCGGATCGGGCGTCGTCATGGCTACGAAGATCCGCGCGGCGAGGGGTGTACGCCCCGCGGGCGCGCGAGGATTGCATCTTACGCGCCACACGCCGCCGGTTGCGCCTCCGGCGGCACCTCTTCGTGAGAAAGGGACCAAGAAACCGAGCGCCCGTCCGAGCATGTCGCGCTCAGGCTCCCCCGCCGCGACCGTCGCCTTCCGCCGCGGCGGTTGCCACGAGCTGCAGCGCCTCCTCCGTGGAGCGCACGCGCCCCTCGAGCTGGGCGTCCATCGCGAGGTCGAGCCACCGCTTGAACCGCGGCCCGGGCCGATAGCCTGCCCTGACCAGCGTGTCGCCGTCGACGAGCGGCGGAGGAAGCGCCCTTGCGGGGAGTTCACGGTCGGCCTCCGCGGCGAGTGCGGCGCCGAGGCCTGGGTCCTCGGCCGCCACGAGCGCGAGCGCGGCGTCGAAGCCCGCACGGGCGATCAGGCGGGCGCGGAACGGGATCGACCCCGTCCTGAACGGCCCGAGCAGCGCCTCGCGGCAGTCGAGCGCAGACGCGAACGCGTCGGACTCGTGGTTCGAAAGGACGAGCCGCCTGCGCAGGCCCCGCTCCATCTCGGCGCGTGTGGCGGCGACGGGCAGGGCCTCTGCCCCCTCGCCCGCGGCTCGATCGAGCCACCACGCCGCAAGGACGGTTGTCCATCCGCCTGCGGGAACCGCGGCACCGTGCGCGGAAAGCGCATCCACGCGCCGCCGTGACGCCATCGGCGCGCGCGACCCGAACACGGCGCCGTCGAGCCCGAGCGCCTCGATCAGCGCCACCGCACGGCCCCTGGCGTGGTGCGCGAGCATGCGCCGCAACTCGTCGCCGACGCGCTCGGGGCTGACCGACGCGAGTTCATCCGCGTGGGCTCGGATCGCCTCGGCGGTGCGCGGCTCGAGCTCGAAGGCGAGGCGCGCGGCGAAGCGCGGCGCACGCAGCATGCGAAGCCTGTCTTCGCGGATCCGCTCGTGCGGATCGCCGATCGCGCGCAGGAGGCGCGCGGCGATGTCCGCGCGACCCTCGACGAAGTCGACCACCTCGCCCGTGCGCGGATTCTCGAACAGTCCGTTCGCCGTGAAGTCTCGCCGCAGCGCGTCCTCGCGGGCCGTCGAATAGCGAACCTCCGACGGCCTGCGCCCATCGTGATAGGGACCGTCCTCGCGGAAAGTCGCGACCTCGAAGGAGTGCCCGCCGTGGCGCACGAGGACGACGCCAAACGCCTCGCCGACGCCGCGCGCCTTGGGGAAGATGCCGCGGATCTCGTCGGGGAGCGCCGCGGTCGCGATGTCGTAGTCCTTCGGCTCCGCGCCGAGCAGCCTGTCGCGCACGCAGCCGCCCGCGAAGTAGGTCTCGAAGCCTGCGTCGAGGATGCGGCCCGCCACGGCGCGCGCAGCGTCGGCGAGGGGAAGCCGCTCGCGTGGCTCTGCGCGCAGGGCGTCGCCGGCCGCCTCGCCCGACCCGTCGCGCGGCGCGTGGTCGTTCACGCCACTTCCTCCGCCGTGGGGCGCGCCGCCGGGGCCGCGGGCGGCTCCGTTCCGCGCCAGCGCGCCAGTTCGACGCGCGCCTCGTGGTGCGCGCGGGACACGCCGTCCCACATGGCCGCGAGCGCCTCGTCGCCGCCCATCGCCGCGAGCGCCGCCCCGTCGAGCGGCTCGCCGCACGCGCAGACCACCCTCCCCGAGAAGCGTGGCAGCTTGCGCCCGCGCGGCCAGGCATCGAACGCGCCCTCGACTCCCATCGGAAGCACCGTCGGCTTCACCTTCTTCACGAGGAGAAGCACGCCGCGCTTGAACTCGAGCATGTCCCCCGTCTCCGAGCGCGTGCCCTCGGGGTAGAGAATGACCACGCGGCCCGCCTCGAGCTCGGCGATCGCCGCCTTCATCGCCTCAAGGTCGCCGCCCGAGCGCTTGATCGGGCGCGCGCTGACGGAGCGGAGCACCCAGCCCCACGCTCCCACGAAGAGCGTGTCGCGCGCGAGCGCCGTGAACTGCCGCTCCCACACCGTGACGCCGTTGATCATCGGGTCGAGGAACGACTGGTGGTTCGAGATGACGAGGATCGCGCCCGTGCGCGGGATGCGCTCACGGTGGATGCGGCGCAGGCCGTAGCAGATCTTGAGCGCGCTCCAGCAGAGGAAGGCGCAGAAGTCCCACCATGCGGTGCGCACGAACCCGCGGCCTGGAACGCGGCGGCGGAAGGCGAAGGGATTCGGGAACGGGCTCACGGCGCGGCGGCCCCGCCGTCGGCGCCACGCACGCCGCGCGACGACGCCGACGCGGCGAGCGCATCGCCTGCGCGCGCGCGCACGAGCTCCGCGAGCCTGTCGATCACGGCGCCGACCTCGAGGTCGCTGGTGTCGACGACATCGGCGCCGCGCGGGCAGACGAGCGGCCCGTCGCGTCGAGTCGAGTCGATGCGGTCCCGCTCGAGGATCTGCGCCAGGACCTCGGCCTCGTTCGTGACGATTCCCTTGAGGGAGAGCTGCTCGACGCGGCGCCGCGCGCGCACCTCGGGGCGTGCGTCGAGATAGATGCGCACGTCGGCGTCGGGGAAGACCACGGAGCCTTGGTCGCGGCCCTCCGTCACGAGGCGCGGATGGCGCGACGCGATCCCCCGCTGCGCGCGCACCATCTCGGCGCGCACGGTCGGGTTCGACGCCACGAGCGAGACGGCGCGCGTCACCTCGGGCGTGCGGATCCGCTCGCCCACGGGGCGGCCGTCGGCAAACAGCTCGGGCGGGTCGCTCGTCCAGTCGAAGGCGAGGTCGAGCTCGCGCACGAGCTGCGCCACGCACTCGCCGTCGGCGGGGTCGATGCCCCGCTCGAGCGCGGACAGTGCGGCGGCGCGATACATGGCGCCGGTGTCGAGGAACTCAAGCCCGAGCCGCTTGGCGAGCCAGTGGGCCACGGTTGACTTGCCCGTCCCCGCCGGGCCATCGATCGTGACGATGAATCGCAGCGAGACGGGCACGGCGAGCACTCATTCCTCCTCGTCCTCGAGGGCCATCTCGGCCTCGACGGTCGCAAGTTCGAGAAGCGTCCTCGCGCGATCGATGTCGGCCACGATGTCGTCGGCCGTGATCTTGCGCGCGGTCTTGCGGCCACCCGTGGCGGGAGCGGGCGCGGCCGCCGCGACAAGGTCGAGCGCAAGCGTGTTGCCGTAGCCCACGCTGCGCACGCTGTCGACGCACGCCTCGAGGCTGTAGTCGATGTGCGTGCCGTCCTTGGCGAACCCGCGGACGCTGGCGGCGATCGCGGGCGCGTACGGCGCGAGCTTGCGCAGCGTGTTCTCGAGGTCGCCCGACTCGAACGCATGCTCGAAGCTCGGATAGCTTCCGATGCGGAAGCCGCCGACCTTCTTGATGAGCTCCGTCAGGCGCTGCGCCACGAAGGTGATGCCGGGGGCGGGCGCGAGGAGCAGATTGAGGTCGTAGCGCTCGATCTCCTTCACGGCGGCCTTGACGCCCGCGGCGGTGGCCTCGAAGCGCTCCTCGCTGTCCTCTCCGCGCGCGCGCACTGCGATCGCGGGGCAGCCGAGGCGGTTCGCGGCGACGGCGACGCGCTTGATGCGGTCGAGCGACTTGGCCCACGCGGGGCCACGCTCGGCGAAGTCGATGGGAGCCTCTTCGCTGAGGAGAAGCACAGGGCAATGCGCGCGATCCGCCGCGTCGCGCAGGCGATCGAGGTCCATCAGACCGAAGCCCGCGAGGAGGTCCGTGGGCAGGTTGAGCCCGCGCAGCTGCAGGTCCGTCGCCACGAACTGCGGCACGGCAAGGATGTCCGGGCAACGGGGATCGCGTGCCGCGAGAAGCGGCCGCACGGACCCCGCTGAAAGCGTGAGGAGGATCTCTGGTTGCACGGACGGTCGCAGGCGGCGGAGGGTTGAGGTTCCTGGCACGGGGGACGACCGGCCATCGGACGCGCGCGACCTCCTGCGCCCGCGTTCCGTTGAGTCTATCAGGTTGCGGGCGCGGAGAGTTCGGCACTGAACGGCGAAGCCGCCGAAGCGGCCCGCCGCCGCCGTTATGATCGTCGCCTCGGCTCGGCCGCGGAACGCCCGCACCCAACCGAAGCGACTGGAACCTTCCCCCCGCAAGAGAGCTCAGCATGGCCACCCCCTCCGACTGCCGCGTTTCCGACACCCACGAGTGGTTCCGCGTGAACGGCACCACCGTCACGATGGGCATCACCCAGCACGCCGCCGACGCGCTCACCGACATCACCTACGTCGAGATGAAGCCCGTCGGAACCACCGTCGGCGCGGGCGGCTCCGTCGGAGAGGTCGAGAGCGTGAAGACGACGAGCGAGATCTACTCGACGGCCGCGGGCAAGATCATCGAGGTCAACGCCGACGCCGTGAAGGATCCATCGCTCCTCAACAGCGACCCATGCGGCAAGGGCTGGCTCGTGAAGCTCGAGGTGGCGGACGCATCCGCGATCCTCGCGCTGCCGAACGGCGCCGAGTACGACAAGAAGCACGGCCACTGAGCCCGCGCCGACCGCGCGCGGGCCGTGCGCCTACGCTCGAGACCCAGCGAACCATGCAGGCCCAGACGCCGAGCATCCTCTGCCGCGGCGTGACGAAGTCCTACGACCTCGGCGCGCGCACCGTCGACGCCCTCCGCGGCGTCGACCTCGCCATCGAAGGCGCAGGGTTCTACGCCATCATGGGCTCGTCGGGAAGCGGGAAGAGCACGCTGATGCACCTGATCGCGGGCCTCGACCGCCCGACCGCGGGCTCGATCGAGGTGGCGGGGACGCGCATCGACTCGCTTGGCGAGCGGGAGCTCACGCTCTACCGCCGTCGCCGCATCGGCATCGTCTTCCAGCACTTCAACCTGCTGCCCTCGATGACCGCGCTCGACAACGTGATGCTGCCCGCGCTCCTCGACTCGATGGACCGCCGTGCGGCCGAGCGACGCGCCCGGGAGCTTCTCGAGGAGCTCGGCGTCGGCGCACGCGCCGACCATCGCCCCGACGCCCTCTCGGGCGGCGAGCAGCAGCGCGTGGCCATCGCGCGCGCGCTCTTTTTCTCGCCAGGCGTGATCCTCGCCGACGAGCCGACGGGAAACCTCGACAGCGCCGCGGGCGCCAGGCTCTTCGCGCTCCTCCGCTCGATCGCGGAGGCGCACAACACGCTGCTCCTCATGGTGACGCACGAACCCGCGGCCGCCGCGAACTGCCAGCGCGTCATCGTGCTGCGCGACGGTCTCGTCGCGGGGAGCTTCGACACACGCACCACCGACGCCGCCACCCACGGAGAAGGAGCGCTCGATGCGGGGTCTCTGGCCCTTCGCGCGCAGGAGCTTGCTCGGGCGGCGCGGTAGGACCGCGCTCCTCATCGCCGCGGTCGCGCTCGCGTCGAGCCTCGTCGTCGCCGTGACGAGCGGCATGCGCACGGCGCAGTCGAACCTCGAGGCTGCGATCGCCCGCGCCATGGGCGCGACCGACGTGCGCATCGTGCACCGCTACGCGCAGCCGTTCGACGCCTCGCTCCTCGAGGAGGTGCGGGGTTGGTCGGGCGTTGCGCGCGTCGCGGGCCGCCTCGGCGGATCCATCACGCTTGCCAACGACCTCGCGACCGACGACGCGGGACGCCCCCGCCGCGCGACCGTGCAGGCGCGCGGCGTCGACCCGAACGAGGATGCGTTCTTCCGCGAGGTCGAGATCGAGGCGGGACGGCGCATCGCGGGCCCGCGCGAGATCGTGCTCGATCCCGCGAGCGCGCGCGCACTGAAGGCCGATGTCGGCGGCACGCTCCGCATCGAGCGCTTCGGAAAGCCGCTCGAGATCGCCGTCGTCGGGATCTATAAGCGCCCCGTGCTCGGCGCGCTGCAGCGGCCGCTCGTCGAGATCGACCTCCCCACCCTCGCCGACGCCACGCGCCGCGAGGGCAAGCTCACGGCGATCGCGATCGCGCTCGACGAGGGCGTCGACCCGGAGACCTTCGCAGCCGCACGCGCCGAGACGCTCGTCGACCCGATGCTGTGCGAACCCGCCGAGCGCGTGCGCACGGGCCTCGACAGGCAGGTCGCGGGCGGCGAACTCTCGGTGCTCATCGCCACCGTGATCGCGTTCCTCTCCTGCGCGGCGATCGTCGCCACGGGCATGACGACGGCGGTGCTCGACGAACTCCGCGAGATGGGCATCGCCCGCGCGATCGGCGCGTCGCGGCGCCAGCTCTTCGGCGCGCAGCTCGTCATCGGCGGCGCGATTGGCTCGATCGGCGGGCTCATCGGGATCCCGCTCGGCATCGCGCTCGTCTCGGCGCTCGCGGCGATCTACGCCGAGTACATCCCCGCGGGCCCCGCGTTCGAGCCGCGCGGCGCGCTCCTGGCGCTCGCGGGCGCCGTCCTGAGCGGCATCCTCGGCGGGCTCTTCCCGGCGATCCGCGCGGCGCGCATCTCGCCGCTCGAGGCGATCGCGATCCGCGCGCGCCCCCCGCGCGCGGCGCTCGTGTGGCTTGCGCTTGCCGCAGGCTTCGCAGGAATCGGCATCTGGGCCCTCGGCCTGCTCCCCGAGTCGCGCGACACGCGGTTCTGGATCTATGTGCTCGGAACGCTGCCCGTCCTGCATGTCGCATGGTTCCTCCTGAGCGTCCCCATCACCGTCGTCGTCGGACGGCTCGCAAGCCCCGTCCTCGAGCGCGCGCTCGGGCTCCCGCGCGGGCTCCTCGCGGGAAGCGTGGCGCGCATGCCCTGGAGGCTCGGCTGCACCGCGGGCGCGCTCATGGTCGCGGTCTCGATCCTCGTCAGCACGCGATCGAACGGCGACGCCATCATCCGCGACCTCCGCGAGCGCGTGCGCTTCGCGGACGGCTTCGTCTTCTCGACCTCGGGGCTCTCGCCCGACGAACAGTCGCGCATCGGCCGCCTCGAGGGCGTCGACCGCGCGCTGCCGATCGGCTACCTGCCGCTCAAGATCGCGGGAGAGCAGATCTTCGGGGTCGAGGGCCTCGGGCCGAGCAACGTGGTCTGCGTCGGCTTCGAGCCGAGGCCTTTCCTCGAGATGAACCGCCTCGACTGGATCGAGGGCTCGCCCGAGACCGCGATCCCTCGGCTCGAGCAGGGCGACGCGATCCTCGTCGCGCCCGAGTTCCTCGTCGCGCGGGGCCTCGGCGTCGGGTCGACGCTGCGGCTCGGCTCGGGAAAGCACGAGGCCGACTTCGAGATCGTCGGAGTGGTCACCGCGGCGGGCCTCGACATCGCCACGCAGACCTTCGGAATGCGCCAGATCTACATGGAGCAGGCCGTGAGCTGCGTCTTCATGAGCTTCGACGCGGTCGCCGACCACTTCGACACGCGCGAGGCCTACATCATGCAGCTGAAGCTCGCCGCGGGCCTCGACGAGGACGGCGAGGAGGCGCTCGGCCGCGCGGTGGCCGATGCGGTCCCCGGCGCCGTCTTCTCGAGCGGCCGCGCGATCCGCGGCTTCGTCGACGAGATCGGCGGCACCATCCTCGCGGTCACGGGAACGGTGGCGCTCGCCGCGCTCGCCCTTGCCGCGATCGGCGTGGGCAGCGTCGTCGCAGCGGGAATCGCCGCGCGCACGCGCGAGTTCGGCGTGCTGCGCTCGATCGGCGGCTCGACGCGCGTCCTCGTCGCGCTCGTCCTCGGCGAGACCGTGGTCCTCGCGCTCGCGTCGCTCGTCTCGGGCACGGGGCTTGGGCTCCAGCTTGCGTGGATGGGCGTGGCGCTCTACCGCGACTTCGCGGGACTGCGGCTCGCATGGGTCGTTCCGTACGCGGCGCTTGCGGTCGGCGCGACAATCGTCGTCGCGGTCGCGCTCCTCGCGGCCACGCCCGCGGTCATGCGCCTCGCGCGCAAGCCCGCGCGCGCGCTCCTCGCCTCGAGCTGACCGCATACGCTCCCCCCTCGCGATGCACGACGACGCGTTCATCCTCCAGAGCCCGTTCCAGCCCATGGGCGACCAGCCCCAGGCGATCGACGAGCTCTGCGACTCGATCCGGCGCGGCCGCCGCCACCAGGTGCTCCTCGGCGCGACGGGCACGGGCAAGACCTTCACGATGGCGAACGTGATCGCGCGGACGAACCGCCCCACGCTCCTCGTCTCGCACAACAAGACGCTCGCCGCGCAGCTCTACGAGGAGATGAAGGAGCTCTTCCCGAAGAACGCGGTGAGCTACTTCGTCAGCTACTACGACTACTACCAGCCCGAGGCCTACATCCCGCAGCGCGACATCTACATCGAGAAGGACGCCTCGCGCAACGCGGACCTCGACCGCCTGCGCCTCGCGGCGACGAGCCAGCTCCTCTCGCGCCGCGACACGATCGTGGTCGCGAGCGTCTCGTGCCTCTACGGCCTCGGCAGCCCGAGCGAGTACCGCAACAAGACGATCTTCATCGAGCGCGGCATGAAGCTCGACCGCCGCGCGTTCCTGCTCGGGCTCTCGGCGATGCAGTACTCGCGCAACGAGACGGCGCCCGCGCGCGGCAACTTCCGCGTGCGCGGCGACTGCATCGAGGTGTATCCCGCCTACGAGCAGTACGCGATCCGCATCGACCTCTTCGGCGACGAGGTCGACGCGATCCAGCTCTTCGACCCGACGAGCGGCGAGCTCCTCGCCGACGAGGAGAAGACCTTCATCTTCCCCGCCGTCCACTACGTGATGCCCGACGAGCAGAAGCAGGTGGCGATCCAGTCGATCCGCGCAGAGCTCGACGCGCGCGTCGCCGAGCTGCGCGGCGAAGGGAAGCTGCTCGAGGCGCAGCGCCTGCTTGCGCGCACAAAGCACGACCTCGAGATGCTCGAGGAGACGGGCTTCTGCAACGGGATCGAGAACTACTCGCGGCACTTCGACGGGCGCCCGTCGGGAGCGCGCGCATGGACGCTCCTCGACTACTTCCGCCAGGCCCCCGGCGGCGCGGGCGAGGACGACTGGCTCGTCATCATCGACGAGTGCCACGTCACGATCCCGCAGATCCGCGGCATGTACTTCGGCGACCGCGCGCGCAAGCAGACGCTCGTCGACCACGGGTTCCGGCTGCCGAGCGCGCTCGACAACCGCCCGCTCAAGTTCGAGGAGTTCGTCGAGCTCGTGCCGCAGGTCGTGCACGTGAGCGCGACGCCTGGCCCGTGGGAGCTCGAGCAGGCGCAGGGAGTCGTCGCCGAGCAGGTGATCCGCCCGACGGGACTCGTCGACCCGCCGATCGAAGTGCGCCCTGCGCGCACGCAGGTGCCCGACCTCCTGAAGGAGGCGCGCCTCCGCGCCGAGAAGGGCGAGCGCACGCTCGTCACCGCGCTCACGAAGCGCCTCTGCGAGGACCTCACCGCGTACCTCCACAAGGAAGGGATGCGCGTCCGCTACCTCCACAGCGAGATCGAGACGCTCGAGCGACTCGAGTTGCTGCGCGACCTGCGCGAGGGCGCGTTCGATGTCCTCGTGGGCGTGAACCTCCTGCGCGAGGGCCTCGACCTGCCCGAGGTCAGCCTCGTCTGCATCCTCGACGCCGACAAGCAGGGCTTCCTGCGCAGCCAGTCGAGCCTGATCCAGACGATGGGCCGCGCCGCGCGCAACGCGAACTCGCTCGCGCTCCTCTATGCCGACGAGGTCACCGAGGAGATGCAGAAGGCGATCGACGAGGTCGAGCGGCGGCGGCGCAAGCAGCTTGCCTACAACGCCGAGCACGGCATCGTGCCGAAGACGATTCAGAAGGCGATCCGCCGCGGCATCGAGCTCGAGCTCGCCGCGCACCGCACCGCGCGCCGCGCCGCGGGTGCGACCGACGACGCCGACGACGAGAACGCGCTCGACCGTGAGGAGCTCCTCGGCCAGCTGCAGGCGGAGATGATGGAGGCCGCCGAGCGCCTCGAGTTCGAGAAGGCCGCGCGACTCCGCGACGAGATCAACAAGCTGAAGTCGCTGCCCGCCGATGCGCGGCCCGGCGGCGGTCGCGGCAAGAAGCCGGGGGCGTCGGAGCGGCAGCCCTCGAAGGCGGGCATGCCCGGGACCCGCGCCGGCCGCGGCCGCAAGCGGCGATAGCGGCCCCTCTTCCTTGGAGGCCGCGAACGCAGGAATCTCCGAGGCGCACGATCCGCGGAAGCCGCCGCGAGCGCGCGGCGATCACCCTTCTACAATCGCCTCCGCCATGCACACGACCACCACGCAGCGACTCCGCGCGCTTCTCCTTCCCTGCCTCGCGCTCCTCGCCTCGATTGGCTGTGCGACGAGCCCCGACCCGACCTCAGACGCGGCGCCCGCGCCCGGCGCGAAGCGCGTGGCGATCGTGCTCACGAATCACGCGCAGCTCGGCGACACGGGAAAGCCGACGGGCTTCTACCTCTCGGAGGCCACGCACCCCTACGAGGTGTTCCACAAGGCGGGCTACGAGATCGACTTCCTGTCGCCGAAGGGCGGCGAGGCGCCGATGGACGGGGTCGATCGCAACGACCCGATCAACGCCGCGTTCCTCGACGACGAAGCGCTGCTCGCGCGCACGAAGTCGACGACTCCGATCGCAAAGGCGATGTCGGTTCCCTACGACGCGGTCTTCTTCGCCGGCGGCCACGGCACGATGTGGGACTTTCCGAACGATGCGGGCGTGCAGGACCTGATCCGCACGGTCTACGAGCGCGGCGGCGTGGTCGCGGCCGTGTGTCACGGTCCTGCGGCGCTCGTGAACGCCCGTCTGTCGAGCGGCATGTACCTCGTCGCAGGCAAGGAGGTCTCCGCCTTCACCGACGAGGAGGAGATCGCCGTCGACCTCGAGACGGTGGTGCCGTTCGCGCTCGAGTCGAAGCTCCGGGCGCGCGGTGCCCGCTTCGTCGAGGCGCCCAACTTCGAGAAGAAGGTCGCCGTATCGGAGCGCCTGGTCACGGGTCAGAACCCCGCTTCGGCGACAGGCGTCGCGGAGGCGGTCGTCGCGCTCCTCGAGGGCGGTCGCTAGGTTCTGTCTGACGGATCCCCGGACGTCGAATCGCGCGGCATCCCGGCTGGCGGCGTCGGCTTCAACTCGCTGTATCGCTGCGGATACAGCTTCGTCTCGCCTCCTTGCCAGCCGGGCGCCGCGCGCTTCTTTGGTCT